>JAGAZZ010000041.1 GCA_017939155.1 Alphaproteobacteria bacterium
CATCATCGTCATCATCGTCATCATCGCCGTCGTTACCACCTTCACCGGTACCACCGCCGCCATTCGGAATTTCCGTTTCCATATCAATCACCATATACCAATTACTGCCCACTGTTTCTCCCCCATAATTAAGCTTAGCAATCCACATATACGGACTACCGTAAACCGCGGCAATGTTAAAACTTGAATCTGTGCTTAAATCATCATTAGGAGCCCTCAAAAAGACACTATTTGCTCCGGAATAATAGCCACCATTAGAGTTAAGTACCACATCCGTATTGCCCGTCACATCGTTTAAAACGTTAATTATACCGTTTTGAACAAAGCTATTCTCTATATTACTCGCCTTATTAACCGCCATATCAATTTTCAAAAACCCGCCATTGCCATTAAAATCGTATGTATTGACTTGCGTCGTCTTACCTAAGTGCAAAACGGAATCCCCGTTCAAATTAAGCGTTTTGATATTATCAACCGTTTTATTATTAAAATAAATCTCGCCCTTATTGCTATTCTTAGTTGGAATTTTCCCGTCAACACGCCACGAACCATCGCCTTCAATATTCAGCACATAATTTCGTACATAATTTCCTTTACCAGCCTCATAGCCAAATCCGCTGATATTATCATTAAAAATAACATTTCCCTCTTCTTTAGCCGTAAGGTTTAACGTGCCATCCTGCATATAAATAGCATTTGATGATTTGCTGACATAATTGCCGCTAAAAGTGCTGTTTTTCCCTTGTGCAATAATATTAACTTCGCCACCTGCGCTATAAATAGCCCCGCCTTGAGCCGGAACCCCCGTCCCCGACACTTTGTTGCCGGAAAAATTAGAATTAATAAAAGTTATCGTCCCGCTATTATAAACCGCACCACCGTAAGCATGAACACTTCCCTTTCCGCTTCCTGTTTGTGCTATATTATCAAGAAAATCCGAATCTTTAAAAGTCATCACGCCGGAGTTATAAACCGCACCACCCTCAACATTAGTATCAGCTTTTCCCAGAGCCTTATTGCCGGAAAACTCAGCATTAACAGTATTAATAACCCCGCCGTTATAAATAGCACCGCCCTGAACCGAACGAACACCCGGCGTTGCCCCGCTTTCCAAATCGCCAATCGTCGCCGTGTTATCACTAAACTGCGCCCGTTTTCCCTCTTCATAGCCTGAAATATTAGTAATCACGCCATCTTTGTTATAAATCGCACCGCCCGCGCCCGCCAAATCGCCAATGACATTGTTTTCAGTAAAATCAGCCTGCAAATTCTGAATTTTCCCATGTTCTCCTTCATTATAAAGCGCACCGCCGTAGGCGTAATTCACACCCTTGCCTTTCTTGACAATGCCGCTTGAGCTGCCGCTGCTTTTTGTTTGTTTCTCCGCCTCGGGGTCATAAAGCGAATCGGCGGTATTGCCGCTAAACGTAGCTTGCATATTAACAATCTCGCCGGAGTTATAAACCGCGCCGCCCAAAACTTCTGCCCCGTCCCCTGCAGAAACACGAGCAATATTCTTCTTAAATGTCACATCCACATCTTTAAGCACTGTCACCGCCGTGCTTTTATACAAATTTTTCTCATACACATTAGCAAGCGCGCCGCCCCAAACCTTTACACCGGCTCCGCCATCAATCACCTCAGCCGTATTCTCACTAAAATCTGCCATAAGTTTATCAATTTCACCGGCGTTATAAATCGCCCCGCCGTAAGCCTCGCTTCCCGTATTAGCAACGCTGACTAAGCTCCCCTCAAACTTTGTTGCCTTATCTTCCTCTTCTTGTTCTGAGCCTTGGTCTTCTTGTTTTGGAGCGGCAATCGTATTTATGATACCATCAACTGAATTATAAAGCGCCCCGCCATATCCTCTGCCTGCCACCAGATTAACAAGGTTCCAATATGTTTTTTCCCAATAATCATTATACAAATCTTCTGGGTCTTGATTAACAAAAACCTTATTGTCCTTATACGCCCCTCTGAGCTCATTAATCCAGCCGGCGTTATAAACCGCTCCGCCGCCGCCGATTCCCCCATCAGACAACACAAGAACTTTATTCCCCTTAAAATCAGAATTTATTTTATCAAGAGAGAGAAGCGAATAATTGACATCGTCTACCCGATTGCTTTCACCGTCAACAAAAAAGCCATAATACTTGTCAACAAACAATCCCCCGCCATAGCTGCTAAAAAAGCTGGGATTTTCCTTAAGAGAAGCAATATCTTCATCCTTAACTTCTTTGTTTTCCGAATTCCTCTTCAGAAAATTTATCGTCCTTACAAGATTATCTGTAAACGGCGCTTTCATTTCACCAACATAATATCTTTCCTTGACCACTTCATCTATTCTGTCACGGTCGTTTTCTGCTATTCCTAGCATCTTCCCACCATTAAACATACCGCCGCCCCTGGGGCTATTGCGAGCTCCTATAATAACAATACCTTCATCCTCATTTCTTGCAATATTTTCGCTGAATTCTCCCTCAAATTTAGTAATACGTCCATGATTATGAAGACCGCCGCCTTCTATCCACGCCTTATTCTTCTTAAATGTAAGCATCGCAACGCCGCCATCTTTTATTTCAACTTCCCCGTTTTCAGACTCGTTGCGCAATTTTACATCAATACCCCCGCCATTATACATACCGCCGCCGTCAGTTGCACCATTTTCTTCAAATATGAGATTAACCCCCCCATATACAAAATCTCCTTTGTCATCTTGTGCAGACCCAAGCGACCCGCCATTCTTTATACCACCACCAAGACCATCGCCATTTCCTTTAAATTTTGCATTAATATCCGCAATACCGCCGGAATTTTCAATAGCGCCACCATTTGCGCTACTATTACCTGTAAAATCCCCTTTAAGTGCCAATATATTGCCCGAATTATGAATAGCCCCACCACCTTGTGCGTCATTACCACTAAAATTCGCATCAATGGAATTAATCAACCCGCTTTTAAAATCCCCCTGAACATACGCATTATAAATAGCCCCGCCCTCACCAAGCACTGCACTATTGGCTTGAAAGGCATCATCTTTCTGATTCTCATTGCCGCTAATTGATTTAATCCACCCTTTATTATAAATAGCACCACCGCTACCTTGGCACTTCACACATATCCCATTGCCTTTAAATCCCGCATTAATACTTTCAATCAAAGCGTGTTGTGTATTATAAATCGCACCGCCGCCAAGGCTAAATCCATCTCCATTTAGTGCTCCTGCAGTATTGCCTTCAAACTTTCCGTTATGGATTGTCCCGATATATCCGTTATTTTTATCAATTTTTTCTTCTTTTTCCTCCCCGTCCTCATTTTCGTCTTCTGTTTCTTCTTTTACAAACGGAATAACACGTTTGTCGTCCTCATCTTTAACCGTATTATAGATACCGCCCCCCATCATAGCTGAGTTGCCGGTAAAAGTAGACTCAAACTCATCAATTCCGCCATTATTATAAACCGCACCCCCTTTGGGTATAATACCGTTTTTTACCGTTCCATCGTTGTCATCTGTTTCTCCCCTAGCCTCATTGCCGCTAAAATCAGCCGATACATCAACAATCCGCCCTCCGTTATAAAGACCGCCCCCCTGATTTCTCGCTCTATTACCGCTAAAAACCCCTTCTAATGTTTTCATATACCCATTATCTTCAGGACTGTATTCTTTTCCATTGACCATACTGCTATACCACTTTTGATACCACTCTGAATTTTCACTTTGCCATTCTTCAAAATCTTTAAACACATTGAAAATACCACCGCCGAACTGCGCCTCATTGTTTTCAAAGCTCGCAGCAACCTCTGGCATGTGCCCTTCATTATAAATACCGCCGCCCGCGCCGTCGCCATCATTCTCTTCGCCCACAAGCGCCGTATTTTCACTAAATATAGCAAGAGGATTCTTTTTACCTTCTTCCGGAGTATCTTCTTTTGGGGTATCTTCTTCCAGTCCGCTGATAACGTTCATCCATCCACTGTTATAAATTCCCCCGCCGTATGCCTTTCCATCTGCCTTTACTTCATTCTTACTGAAATTTCCCTGCAGATTTTCTTGAATATCTCCCCAATTGCTAAGCGCCCCGCCATAAGCACTTTCTCCGCCCGTGGCGCTATTTTCTTCAAAAATAGCCTCTATAGCTCCCATCCTAGCGGTGTTATGAATAGCCCCACCGGAAGCTTTGTCCCCCGTAGCCGTGTTTGATGAAAATATAGTATTAATAATCTCGGTAATCGTACTTTCATTATAAATAGCTCCGCCCTCAGCATAATAAGTAGAATCATCCTCATCGATAATTCCATTGGTAACCGTATTGCCACTAAATGTCGCATCTTTAATGGAAGCGACAGTACCATGAGCATTCACATAAACCCCGCCGCCGGCACCTTCATAGCTGCTACCGCCAACGCCTCCCTCCTCAAAAGAATATATTTCGCCTTTATATCCTTCTATTTTTTGACCATCTTTATCGTGTCCTTGCCCGTCGTAACTGCCAACAACAACCCTATTACCGCCCATAGCTGAAAAAGCTGGCAATAACCACATAGCTCCGATAGCAATAATATTAAAAAAATAACGGCGAATCATCACGTTTCTTCTTATCATAAGTATACTTTTGCCAAAGTATATCACAAATTTATTAAAAAGTCACTAACTTTTCGATTCGCTCATCGCAAAAACACAATTTTTTAGCCCCTGCATTCCTGCAAGGGCTAACTTATCTTGTGAGTCATTACGGCTCGCAGGTATAAAAAACGTCCGGTGGACGCTTTTTACCGAGAGCGATTCAGTTGTTGGGTTGTGACTTGCTTTAATGCAACCAAAACAACCACTACAACTGGCTTGTCCGAACTTAAGTGAGTAGCGACGTCAGGAGCACAAAGGCGTGGTAAACTTCTCTTAGCTTTGCAAGGGAGGAACGACCACAGCAAAGGTTAGTTGTTCGCGCAAGTAGGAAGATGAAATCTTCCGTAGCGGCGCAATCCATAACTTATGCAGAGCACTCTTTTTCCTAAAAATTCTCAAACTTATTATACGACTTCCGTTACTCAAACGCTCGATAATCTTCCCTTTTACCCTCAATCTCTAATTTCGGGTTAACATACGCTGTCGAGCCTTTTTCATAAAAATAAAAATCGCGTCTGAGCCTCGTCTGGTCACGGATAGAAAGCGAGTTCCACTCTTTTTCCGTCAAACCGTACGGATAAACCGCTTCTTCTTTGCCTGCACATCCCGCAACCAGCAAAATCCCCATCAAAACGCTAAATATTTTCATTTCAAAAAACTCCTAAAGTACCAAACACCGTTTTTATAGGGTATAAAATTGCGTTTTTCAAGCCCTAAATTTTAAGCACGCCGGAAATAAATTTTTCCGCATAATCTTTACGCAGATTTTGATAATCCAAATAATACGCGTGTTCCCACACATCAATATTAAACACCGGCTCTAACCCAAGCACCAGCGGCGTATCGCCGTTTTTGGTCGTCATCACCTCATAGCGCCCTTTGGCGTTTTTAACCACCCACACCCAGCCGCTGCCAAACACCGACACAGCCTTGTCTTGAAGTGTTTTTTTCAAATTATCCGCCCCGCCCAAATCAGCCATAATAGCTTCTTTTTCGTCCTCTTCAAGCCGTTGCCAGATGTTAACCGACTTCCAATACACATTATGGTTATACACCTGCCCCGCGTTATTATACAGCACCGCCAAATCAGCGTTGCCGTATAAAGCGTCAATAATCTCTTCCAAATCCATCTCGTCAAATTCCGTACCGGCAATCAGTTCATTAACCTTGTCAACATAAGCCTTGTGGTGTTTCCCGTAATGAAATTCGATTGTTTTAGCCGAAATATACGGCTCCAACGCGTCTTTTTTAAAAGGAAGTTCCATAAATTCTATCATATTTTTTCACCTCACAAAAAAAATTACCCTTAAAAACGAAGCCTAACAGACTATTTTAAAAAGATATTTTCCAGTTGTTAATAATTATTAACAACCCGCATATCAAGGATTCACAAATAAAATTTATGTATTATTATACAAATAACAATAAACAAAATGGAGAGGAAAAATGAGAGTTTTATTAATTGAGGATGATTATGCTGTCGCCCAAAGCGTCGAAACAATCTTAAAAAAAGAAGGCATGGTCGTTGATACTACCGATGACGGAGAAGACGGTTTAGATTGCGGCAAACTCTATGACTATGACATCATCATCTTGGATTTGAATTTGCCGGGTATGAACGGCTATGAAGTCTTAAAGAGCCTACGCACCGCCAAAGTCACCACACCGGTTTTGATTTTATCAGGTTTATACGAGCCGGATAAAAAAGTTAAAGGTCTCGGCTATGGCGCAGATGACTATTTAACCAAACCTTTTGACAAGAGCGAGCTTTTAGCCCGTATTCAAGCAATCGTTCGCCGCTCCAAAGGCCATTCAAATTCTATTATTCAAACCGGTCTTGTTGAGGTTAACCTTGACACGCAGACCGTTAGTGTCGCCGGCAAAGATTTGCATTTAACCGGCAAAGAATACGGCATTATGGAATTGCTTTCGTTGCGCAAAGGCTCAACACTTAACAAAGAGCAATTCTTAAACCACCTTTACGGCGGCATAGACGAGCCGGAATTAAAGATTATTGACGTCTTTATCTGCAAACTCCGCAAAAAGCTTGAAAAAGCCTCTGGCGGCAAGAACTATATTGAAACTGTTTGGGGCAGGGGCTATATCCTGAAAGACCCTGACGAAAAGAAATAGTTTCAATTTCAGGATTAAGAGGCGGGTTGCTCCCACATATACCCCGCCTCTTAATTTTTTGTATCAGGAAAAAATAAAAAAATCAAGCATTTTCCTCTCCCGTCATCCTTCGCCTTTTACTGTCATTCCTCTTCGCGAGTCATTACGAGGCGCGTGACGCAAGTCACAAGCGCGCGGCAAACTTCTCTTAGCTTTGCTAGGGAGGTACGACCGAAGCAAAGGTTAGTTGTTCGCGCAAGTAGAAAAGCGTAGCTTTTCGTAGCGGCGCAAACTTCTCTTAGTGTTGCTAGCGAGCATAGCGAACACAGCAACACTTAGTTGTTCGTACAAGTAGAAAAGCGTAGCTTTTCGTAGCGGTACAATCCATAATCCGGTGCGCAAGCACACTAATTATAAAAAGCAACCCTCCTCATCACAAAAAACCCGACTAATTTAACATTTGATGTTAAATTAGTCGGAATTTTCCCTCTTCCATTTTAGAAAACACCCAATATTGGCAAAAATCTAAAATAGAACTACGATAATTGCCCGGCTCTTTCTAGAATAATCTCAATAATCTTATCATAAACGGCATTATAAGTCTTTTCTTCAATCGTCATTTCTTTCAGCTTTTCTGCTTGTAAAATAATCTCTGCCGATAATTTATCTAAAATATCATCAATAAGCTGATTTTTAATTCCAAATTCTTTCGCCATTTCTCTAAAATGGCTCCTCCTCACCTTGTCAGGTTCATACTCTCGCCCGATAGCCATAGACATTTCTTTTGCAAGCCCCTGATAAACTTGTGTAGACACTAAATCATACAAAGGCGCTAGCACATACCCCTGTGCTGTGTGCAAATAAGAAAAATTTTTTCCGTGAGCATCCGAATTACCAATTAAAAAATTAAAAACAACACTTTGCAAAAAACTTAACTCATTTTTTGCTTTGTTGGCAAAATTATCATGAATAAACCGGAAACATTGCTTAACGCTTGGGCCTCCCTCTGTTCTTTGATATTTTTTATTAGACAAGCCCAATCCCTGACAAAAATCTTCTTGCTGAATTCTTTGGAGTGTAGTATCATCCTCGCGGTCAAATCGTTTCGTCATATAAGCCAAAACAGAGCCAAACTTTTTAATTTTGCACTCTGCCACCTGTAACCCCATAAGCCCCGCCAGTTTCATACAAAAATATTCATTATAAATTAAATCCGGAAAGTTCTTGTTTTCTGGCTTTAAAATCCACGTTGAAATATATTTATCCGATGGCTTATAATACTTGTCTCTATCAGGAAAAATCGTTAAAGCCAACTTGTCCTGAGCACCGGCAAGCGAAAGACGGATACCTTCTCCGGTTAATAACGGGGTTCGTGAAAGTTTAATCAAAAGAGAAGCCACCTCATCTTCAGATATTTCTTCTAATTTGTTATTACAAACAGGCTCCATATCCTGAGGATAAAGTGAAATGGCGCCCGCACACTCACCGCCGAGTTCTTTTAATAAAGCAAAAGGATTATTAAGGGAAACTTGTTTTATCTGAGCAATTTTTCTGGCAACATCGCCCTCCGGCAATAGGTTAATAAAAAAACTTCTCGTTTCTTTATCGCCAAAAGCTTCTTTTTGAAGCGGCAACAAGTGCGCGATAGATTCGGTCGCAGTGTCTGAATATTGAAAACTTAAACGAGAATTATGCTCTTTTAACACCCCGACTTTTTTATTATGAAAATAAACATCCAATAAATTCATCAATCAGCCCCGTCAATTTTCAATTTAATTCCCAACATATCCAAAACATACAAAACTTTGCCAATCTGGCAGGTTTCCTTGCCTGCCTCCAAGTCCACAATAAAACGCACCCCGACATTGCATAATCCTGCCAACTGCGGTTGAGTCAATTTTTGCTCTTTACGTATCTTTTTTATAATGTTTGCTAAATCTTTTGTTTTCATAACATTCCCCTTAAGTGATAATATAACCTAAAAAACTCAATTGTCAACAAAAAATTTCCCGCTCGGTAAAATTCCCCTTCTTTTCCCCTTAAAATATCCTATTATTTCCCGCTCGGTAAAATTCACCTCTGTTTGTTCTCAAAACACAAAAAAATTTCCCGCTTGGTAAATTTTATAAAAATCCGTTCACAACAACCCCAAAAGTTCCTCGTTTCATTATCACTAATCCTCCTCAAAAAAGAGCGCTCTTACGAGCGCCCTTTCCGTCCTTTTTTTACGCTGTAAAGATTACAAATACTTCCAAGCAATACCAACTTCGCCAACTGTACCGCAAGCAACAGTTGCATCAGGAAGCGTCATCGGCAAGATACTATTGTCTACACCTACAACAC
>JAGAZZ010000042.1 GCA_017939155.1 Alphaproteobacteria bacterium
ATCATACGCCTGCTCCTTGTTACCTAAACTTTGCTGCTTGGTGCCGACTTCCATCAGGCGCATGGCAGACGCCAATAAGTGTTTGGAAATACACCAAACTTCGCCCTCATAACTCGGGATAATCTTAAGCATAAGTTTTTTGCGGGTTTCGCGCACATCTTCAATCAAATCGTAAAACGAAGTCTTGCCGGTTTTCGCCCCCGAAAACACCAAATGCTCTTCAATCGAAATCAAGTTCATAATCGCAATCGTCAAATCCTGGTCAGACGACAAATCTTTCGGGTTAACTTTTTTCGTTGCGTCAATCCGCTCCACAAATTCTTTTACGTTTTCTGCTTTTTTCATTTCAAAACTCCATATATGACAAAAACAATATATAGCATAATAGCTACATATTAAAAAGTCAATATGTTTTTTTAATTGTGTAAAATATCTTGTATTTTTGCTCTTGCTTTGCTATATAAATTCCAAACAACCCTGCAACGCAAATTAGTCATATAGGAGAATAAAATGAAAAAACTGTTATCCACCCTCATCGCCGCAGTAGCACTCACCGCTTGCTCAGAAACAGCCCAAACCCCGGTCGGCAAAACCTACGCTTTGCTGCCTGAAAAAGCCATCACCATCACCTTTGACGCCAAAGAGCCCCGTTTTTACGGTCAGGCTGTAAATAACTATTTTGGCGAATATAAAATTGATAATAAAAATATCACCTTAAACCTTCAAGGCTCAACCATGATGGCCGCCCCCGAGCCCGAGATGAAAAAAGAAACCGATTATTTTCAAAATCTTGGCAAAATCAAAACCTATACACTAAACAATAAAACCCTTGAGCTTAAAGGAAACGATGTCACGTTGAATTTTGTTGAGCAATAAGTTCTATTCAAATTGAATAATCCAACGACAAGTGTCATTATGGGCACAAGATGTGCAATGCGTTATAATGTCAGAAAGACTTAAATCGCTCAAACATTTTCTATTTCCGCCGCAATAATCATCTCCGTACCACTTAAGAGAAGCCATGCCGGTGTTTTCATTATCATCATTATATTTTTCAGTGTAGGCAGTTAGGATATAGGTATTAGCAGACATTTGTCTGAACACATCATAAACCATAGCTATACACAAATCCTTTGCATCCGCATTGCTTTTTTGCTTTCCTTTGGTTTGGTAGTCAATATCAATTTTTCCCGTACCTTGTCTCACAAAAAGAGTAAATCGTCCGCCCATGCTGTCTATAATCCAACCGGTTTTATCTAGAATCCATAATTTAGGGAGCAAATTCATCTGAGTAACATAATTTTGAATTGAAAAAAGTTTTACATCAGGATTCTGTCTGGCCATTTTCTTCCACTCATTGTCATAGAGCAAAACATCATGGATAAACTGTGTATATTCATCTTTAAGCCGGTTAATTTTGTATTTTCTCATCGCAGTCGAATAGCCTGAAATTGCCCCGACAGATAAAATCCCGACAATTGCTAAAACGCCAAGCATCTCAATCATAGACCGCCCTTTTTGCTCTATATAAAATAATTTCATACCGACACTCCTAATTTTATCCATAAAACAAATGCCGCCTTGATGAGAGGCAGCAGGAAGTTAGAAGCTATTCAAAGGAAATAGTGTAGGTATTGGGCGTATATAAATATATATACACCTTATTAACTACCTTCCTGCTTTATGCAAAAAGGTAGTTTTATATCCATAAACGGACAACCTTTGAGAGGCTTCTAAACCTCATATCGGTAATCAGCCGATACACTTTAAAACTAGGTTACAAAAAAAGACAAGTCAAGTAAAAAAAACAGCCGCAGAACTTTGCGGCTGTGAAAAACGCAAGGCTAAAACTTAGCGCAACGCCGCGCCGGTCTTTTTGCCCACTTCAAAGATAACCTTATTCATCAGCGTTTCAAGTTCCGCGTCGGTATAAGATTTTTCTTTTGGTTGGAAAGTGACCGTGATGGCGATAGATTTTTTATCTTGAGCTAAATTTTCGCCCTCATAAACATCAAAAATCCGCACATCGGTAATATTTTCGCGGTCTGCCGTTTTAGCCGCCGTCACAATATTAATTGATGGAACATTTTTGTCGCACACAAACGCCAAATCTTTTTCAACCGTCTGCAAGGTTGAAAGCTCGAGCTTTTTCTTCGCCTTAGATTTGCCGTCGCGCGGGGCAGGGATGTTTTCTAAAAACACCTCAAACGCCATCACGTTGGTCTTAATGTCTAAAGCTTTCAAAACAGCCGGATGTAATTCACCAAAGTAGGCTAAAACATTTCTTCCTAAACGGATAGCTCCGCTCCGCCCCGGATGATAATATTGAGGTGCGTCAGTGGTAATTTGCGGCGCCTCAATCGGTCCCTTAACCGCCCCAATAGCAGCCAAAGCCGCCGCTTTTGCATCAAACACATCGTATGAACGCGAAGTCCCGCTCCAATCTTTTTTGCTGGTTTTGCCAACCAAAATACCGCTAGCCGCTGTCTGTTGTTCGCCAGGCGTACGCCCGAAAAATTCCGGCGCTACCTCAAAAATTGCCAAATTCGTATATCCGCGGGCAATGTTGTTTTTCGCCCCGATTAAAAGATTCGGCAACAAAGACGGGCGCATTTCATCAAGCTCGTTGATAATCGGGTTTTGAATGTCAACAGGCTGATGACCTCTGCGGAAATATTTGGCAATAGCACTATCCGTAAAGCTGAATGTCACGGTTTCATACATCCCGCGCATTGCAAGCTCATGTTTAACCATCATCACGTTGTTTTGTAATGTTGTTAAAACCGGTTTCGGGAAATCTGCCGTTTTCATTGAAACCGCCGGAATATTATCAAGCCCGACCATGCGCACAACTTCCTCAATCAAATCCTGTTCGCACTCAATATCGCCGCGCCAAGACGGAGAAACCGCGGTAATCACGCCCTCGCTTTCGCTAACCGTAAACCCGAGGTTGCGCAAAATCGCCGCGCATTTTTCCTGCTCAATCTCCATCCCGACAAAACTCTTCATCTTTGCCATCCGAAGCTGAACCGGTTTAGCCTCAAATTTTTCTTCACCGGCAACTTCAATCTCAGAAGCCTCGCCCCCACAAATATCAAGAATCATCTGCGTTGCGTAGTTATTGCCCGAGATATTAGACATCGGGTCAACCCAGCGTTCGTAACGGGCGCGAGAGTCGGAATCAAGCTGTAATTTTCGTCCCGTGCGGGCAATGCAAACCGGATTAAACAAAGCACATTCGAGCAAAACATTAGTCGTATCTTCAAAACTTCCTTTGCTCAAACCACCCATAATACCGCCTAAGCATTGGACACCTTCGTCATCGCAAATTCCCAAAGATTTATCGTCCAAAACATAGCTTTTTTCATTTAAGGCAACAAACTCTTCGCCGTTTTCAGCCATGCGCACCGTCACATTACCAACCAGTTTGTCCGCGTCAAAAACGTGCAACGGGCGCGCCAAATCATAGTTGATGTAGTTGGTAATATCAACCAAAGCGGAAATCGGACGCAAACCAATCGCTGTTAAGCGGTCTTTCATCCATTTTGGCGTTTCTGCTTTGTTGTTAACACCTTTAATATAACGTGCCGTATACGTCGGGCAGGCGTCTTTGCACATCACATTAACCAAAATCGGGCTTTTAAATGTTCCCTTAATTTCTTTAATATTGAGCGGTTTTAAAGTGCCAAGCCCGGCAGCCGCTAAATCCCGCGCAATGCCGCGTACACCCAAGCATTCTGCTCTGTTCGGTGTAATCGAAACTTCAATCACCGGGTCAATGTTCAAAATTTCTGCCGCAGGCACACCGATAGCCGTATCCGCCGGCAGTTCAATAATCCCGCTGTGGTCGTCGCCAACC
Source organism: Alphaproteobacteria bacterium (assembly GCA_017939155.1). Taxonomy (GTDB): domain Bacteria; phylum Pseudomonadota; class Alphaproteobacteria; order RF32; family CAG-239; genus CAG-267. Next base: position 3,860 of record JAGAZZ010000042.1, read on the forward strand.
ATCAGCTCTTTTTCCGAGCACATCATACCCATACTCTCAACGCCGCGGATTTTAGCAACCTTCAAGCGCTCACCATAACAAGGGATAAGCGCGCCCGTCGGGGCATAAATACCAATCAATCCCTCATGAACATTCGGCGCTCCGCAAACAACCTGCAACGTTTCTTTGCCGGTGTTAACACGTAATATATGCAAATGGTCAGAATCAGGGTGCATTTCAACCGTTTCGATTTTTGCCGTGTTAAATCCCTCAAGTGCAGCCGCCGGATTGATAACTTCTTCAACCTCTAAACCGATTCGCGTTAATGTTTCCACAATCTCATCAACCGAAGCCGTCGTGTCCAAATGTTCTTTTAACCAAGATAAAGTAAATTTCATCGTGCTAATCCTCCGTTATTGCTCAACCCGCTTGTCATTGAAGAAAAATCAAGCGCCGTAAATCCATAGTTTTTAAGCCAGCGAACGTCAGATTCAAAAAACGTCCTCAAGTCCGGTATGCCGTATTTAAGCATCGCAAGTCTATCCATACCCATACCAAACGCAAACCCCTGATACTCTTCCGGGGCAATGCCGCAAGAGCGCAACACATTCGGGTGTACCATACCGCAGCCCAAAATCTCCAGCCAGTCCGTACCGGCGCCGATTTTAAGCTCAGTTTTTGTTTTCAAACAGCCAATATCCATCTCAGCCGAAGGCTCGGTAAACGGAAAGTAAGACGGACGGAAGCGAACCGGCAGCTCATCAACTTCAAAAAAGGCTTTCATCACATCATACAAACAGCCCTTAAGGTGTGCAAGCGTTGTCGTCTTATCCACCACCAAGCCCTCAATTTGATGAAACATCGGCGTATGTGTGGCGTCATAATCCGAGCGATAAGTACGCCCCGGCGCAATAATGCGAATAGGCGGCTGTTTCTTTTCCATCGTGCGGATTTGTACACTCGAGGTTTGTGTGCGCACAACGTAAGCATTGTCTAAATCAAACTCTTTGCTCACATCATTATTGATGTAAAACGTATCTTGCATTTGGCGGGCAGGGTGGTTTGGCGGTGTATTGAGCGCGTTAAAGTTATGAAACTGGTCTTCAATGTCCGGTCCTTCCGCCACTTCAAACCCCATCTCGGCAAAAATCGCCACCAGCTCTTCATATACTTTAGAAACCGGATGAATACGCCCCTGAACTTCCGGTCTGCACGGCAACGTCACATCAATCACTTCGCTTTTAAGCTTTTCGTTTAAAAGTTTTGTTTCAAGTTCTTGTTTCTTAGCCGCGATTTTGGCTTCCAGTTCAGCCTTAATCACATTGATTTTTTTGCCAAACTCGATTCTTTCTTCAACCGGCATCCCTCCAAGCGTTTTTAAAAGCTCGGTAATCCGTCCTTTTTTGCCGAGTGCCCCAACGCGGACATCATCAAGCGCTTTTATCTCTTGCGCACTGGCAATCTGTGCCTCAATTTCTGTTTTTATAATCTCAATATCACTCATCATAACACCTTATATACTTGGTTTAAAAACCTATATTCTTCTCCACTCCAAAGACTATACAGCCCAAATTTTAAACACAAAAGAGTCATCAAGGTTTCCCAAGACGACTCTTTATAACTGATATAAACTATACTAAAATCTTATTTAGCAAGAGCCGCTTTGGCAGTTTCTACTAACTTAGCAAAAGCTTGGGGCTCTTTGAAAGCAATATCAGCAAGAACTTTGCGGTCAAGCTCAATACCAGCTTTTTGAAGCCCGCTGATAAATCGGGAATAAGTCATATCATTCAAACGGGTTGCAGCATTAATACGCTGAATCCACAATGAGCGGAAAGACCTCTTCTTAGCCTTTCTGTCACGATAAGCATACTGCAAACCTTTTTCAACTTTTTCAACAGCTACTCTGAAAACGTTTTTATTGCGTCCTCTGTAACCTTTCGCCATATCTAAAATCTTTTTATGGCGAGCGTGTGCTGTAACACCTCTTTTAACACGAGACATCTATAAATCCTCCAACTACAAATAAGGTAAAAACTTTTTAACAATCTGAACATCAACCTCAGACAACAAGGTTGTGCCGCGAGCTTGTCTTTTCATTTTCTGGCTTTTGCAGAAGAGGCAGTGTCTCTTTTTCGCAAAATTTCTTTTTAATTTGCCGGTTCCGGTAGCGCTAAAACGCTTCTTTGCCGAACTTTTTGTTTTTAATTTAGGCATTTCAATCCCTTTCAATTAAATTTTAACTTGGATTTACGCATAACAGCAAGGCATGCCATTAGCCCTGACCGTCATTTACGACACCCATTTATACTTAAAAAAAATAAATTGTAAAGCTTTTTTTTAATTTAAAATTAAGTTTTTTAACAAGCGTCTTAGACGATTACCGTCAAAATAATCCCGATAACGAGCGGAATGGAAAAATTATCATCAAGTTCAAACCAATGTTCAAAAAGCTCCATAAACACCGCGGCAAAGCAAGCAATCACGCTAACGTAAGTAAAAGTAAAAAGCGGGTTAAATAACATCATAATCAAAAGCGCACTGACAAAAAAGGCAACTGTTCCCTCTAATGTCTTGTTTCTGTATATTTTACGCTGACCGATAGCCTTGCCGACCAACGCCGCCAAAGTATCAGAAATCAGCATAACCGTTAAGGCAATCGCCGCAATCACCGGTGAAAACAAAAGCGTGCAAATCAGCGATGAGGCTAAAATATAAACACCTCCCGTCAAATTAAAGCGCTTATGTTGGCGTTCGCTGTTTCGCAAAACGGTCATAAAGGGCAGCATAAATAAAATTCTTGCCCATTTCCATTTTTTATAATTGCCGTATTCTAAAAAAATCTCCCCCGCAAGTGCCAGTAAAAACACACACGAAGCAATAATTGTATTGCTGAAATAAATCAGCGCCGGAATCCATAAAGAACTCAAATGTATCCCTTTGCGATACACTTCATGACGATAGTCCTTGGGAACGCGTGCCTCAAGTTCTTTGCTGTACTCTTTAATTTTCGCAACTGATATTTTCTTTCCCAAAACACTCTCTCCGGTAAAATCTTACTATGAGCTTTTTATAATCAGTTTAAAAAGAAATGTATTTATTTTATCCGTTTATTAACAAAAATCTCAATTCCGTATGTTGTGTATAAAAAGAACTATAAAATTGTTTTTACGGTCGCTCATTCTAAACTAACCGCCGGACGTAAAATAAAAAAGGAACTGTTATGAAGATATTATCGCTGTTATTAGTATTTTTCGGATATATGCTCTTTTCAACTGCAAACTGGATTCCGCGTAAATTTGGCGAGGTAAGTTATGAACAGATTATCTTTCACCTAAACGTCCCCTTGGATACGGAAATAAAACTGGTATACAGCTATTTGCAAAACACGCTCCTGATGAGCTCTATCATAACGGTTATCTTATATTTTGTCGCTCGCAAAATCTCACCGGCTAAGTGTCTGGGCTTTGCCACTGTTTTCTTTTTGTTTTCCTTAGTAGCAAGTTATCACAAAATGGACGTTTCTCGCATTATAAGCGAATATCATAGCCGTGGGGTCATGGGCGATTTATACGAGAAAAATTATACAGATACACAGTTTGTTAAAATCACCCCGCCCGCCCAAAAACGAAATCTGATAATGATTTTTGCCGAATCAATGGATGTTTCGTACGCTAATCCGGATTATTTTGGGGTAAATCTTATTCCTGAATTACAAGAAATCGCTCAAAACAATATCAGCTTCAGCCATACGGAAGGTTTTGGCGGGTTTAGCAATATCATCGGCGCTAATTATACCCAAGCTTCATTGGTGTCGCAATTATGTGCCGTTCCGTTAAAGCTCCCGTTCGACGCGCGCCGTTATCATCCGACAAACGGTTTCCTTCCCGGCGCAACCTGCTTACCCGATATTTTAGCTAAAGAAGGCTATAACCAAAGCTTCTTAAATGGGATGACAAGAGAGTTTGCCGGAACCGATAAGTTTATCGAAACACATGGCAAAGCCAAAATCCTTGATTGGGATTTTTATTCTAAAAGAGATAACCTGTCTCCCAAAACGGACCCTCGACGTAAAAGAACTGTGCGTGACGCAAAATTATTTGCCTATGCCAAAGAAGAGCTGGCTCTGTTAAGCAAGCAGGATAAACCGTTTTTTATGACACTGATGACATTAGATACGCATTTTGGCAATGAGCATTTCTCTAAAGAAAATTGTCAAATCAAGTATCACGACGCCAAAATCAAAGATGAGGAATATTTTAAAAATGTTGTTTCCTGTTCAAGCCTGCAAATATCCGCTTTTGTTGATTGGCTATCTCAACAGCCTTTTTATGAAAATACGGAAATCGTCATTGTAGGTGACCACCCGACCATGAGCAGTACAATCTTTTCAAAAGATATGGAGCGCCCGATATATAATGTTTACATCAACACAGTCTTCAAAGAAACCCCGTATGCTAAAAACCGTCATTTTACCGCGCTTGATACTATGCCAACCATTTTGGAAGGGCTGGGCTATAAAATTGACGGTCACAAACTGGGCTTAGGTGTTTCATTGTTTTCAGGCGAACAAACCTTGTTGGAAAAATTAGGTCTGGATACTCTAAACAGCGAGTTGGAAAAACAATCGGCAATCTATAATAAACTGCTCTACGGCAAAGAGATAAATTAGTTTTTAAGTGACTTTTGTTTAATTAACACCTCCCTTATTATCGCGGGGTTGCAACGTCACTCCTATCTATGAGTCATTACGAGCCCAGCCGTAAGGCACAAGGGCGTGGTAATCCATAACTTGTGGCAAGCCACACAAATTAAAAAAATCCCCGCAGGTCTTTCCGCGGGGAAATTCTTTACTCTTTATCTTCTTCCACAATCTTAATATGCAAATCATCAATCTGCTGCTGGTTCACCGTGTTCGGCGCCTGCATAAGCAAGTCTTGCGCTTTGCCGTTTAACGGGAAGAGAATAACATCGCGGATAATCGGCTCGTCTAAAAGCAACATAACCGTTCTGTCAACCCCCGGAGCACACCCCGCGTGCGGTGGCGCGCCATACTTAAACGCATTAATCATTCCGCCGAATTTGTTATCAACCACGCTGTTGTCATATCCGGCAATTTCAAACGCTTTATACATAATCTCCGGCTTGTGGTTACGAACCGCACCCGAAGCCAGCTCAACACCGTTGCAAACCATATCATACTGATAAGCCAAAATCTCAAGCGGGTCTTTGTTTAATAAAGCGTCCATTCCGCCTTGCGGCATAGAAAACGGGTTGTGTGAAAATTCAACCGCGCCGGTTTCTTCATTTTCTTCATAAAACGGAAAATCAACAATCCAGCAGATTCTGAAAGCGTTTTTCTCAATCAAATCCAATTCTTCGCCAAGTTTGGTGCGAACTTTGCCGGCAAATTTATTAATAAGCTTTTTATTGCCACCCATAAAGACGATTGCATCGCCGTCTTTAAGCCCAAATGTGTTTTTAAGCTCTGCCATCTTTTCTTTATTAAAGAACTTGGCAATGCCTTTAACCCCGTTAGCAGATAACGCAACGTAAGCCATACCGCCAAATCCTTCCTCTTTGGCAAAGCCGTCTAGCTTGTCAAAGAAAGACCGAGGCTTTTCTCCGGCATTAGGAATAACAATCGCGCGCAATTCTTCGCCGTTAGCCGCCTTATTGTCATAAACGCCAAATCCGGAATTGTTAAAGAACGCTGTCGCATCTTGAATATAAAGCGGATTTCTTAAATCCGGCTTATCAGAACCATACTTTAACATCGCTTCTCTAAAGGCAATTCTCTGAAACGGCGCTTGGTCAACTGTTTTGCCATTGGCAAATTCGTTAAAAATGCTCCCCATAGTCTTTTCCATCACTGCGAACACATCTTCTTGCGTTGCAAAAGACATCTCCATATCAAGCTGATAAAATTCCCCCGGGCTTCTGTCAGCTCTCGGGTCTTCATCACGAAAACACGGCGCAATTTGAAAATACTTGTCAAATCCTGAAACCATCAACAGCTGTTTAAATTGTTGCGGTGATTGCGGCAGCGCATAAAATTTCCCCGGGTTCAAACGTGACGGCACCAAAAAGTCCCTCGCGCCTTCAGGAGAAGACGCTGTCAGAATAGGGGTCTGATATTCTAAAAATCCCTGCTCGTTCATCAGCTCGCGCATACGCTTAATCACTTGGCAACGCAAAATGATGTTGTTATGGATTTTTTCCCGCCGTAAATCCAAAAATCTGTATTTCAAACGCATATCCTCAGGCGAATTATCCTCACCAAACACCTGAATAGGCAACACGTCAGCCTGAGAATGTAATTCAACCGATTCGACCAAAACTTCAATATCGCCCGTCGGCATATTCTTATTCACGCTTTCGCGCATAACAGCTTTACCGTCCACCGTAACAACGCTTTCAACACGGATATTTTCAAACTTTTCAAATAAATCGCTTGAGCTGTTCACCACGCATTGCGTGATACCGTAATGGTCGCGCAAATCAATAAAACATAAATTGCCTAAATTGCGTTTGCGGTGAATCCACCCCGAAAGCTTAACTTTTTTACCTGCATCACCGGCTCTTAATTCGCCGCAGGTATGCGTTCTGTATTCAATCATAAATACCTCTAAGTAATGAAGTTAACATCAATAGCGCCATTAAATCCCCAATTTGGCATAAATGCAAGCTAAAATTAAAAAAATATTAAACAATGCCGGATAAGCTTAAAAAAAATAAAGGAAACCCGAAAAATGAATTTAATCGACACCACTAAAGAGCTTGAGCGCGTCTGCGACATCTTAAAACAACAAAAAGAGATAGCCATAGACAGCGAGTTTATCCGTGAAAAAACTTATTACCCGATTCCCTGCCTAATCCAAGTTGCCTGTAAAGAGGACGCCTTTCTGCTCGACCCTTTGGCTGAAAAGATGGACTTAAGCCCTTTCTTTTCTATTCTGCAAGATGAAAAAATCTTAAAAATATTTCACTCCGGCAGACAGGATATAGAAATTTTATATAATCTCTCAGGTTCAGTTCCCGTTTCTGTGTTTGATACGCAAATAGCCGCCGAAGCTTGCGGTTTGGGTGAAAATGTAAGTTATGAAAATCTTGTCCGCGCTTGTTGTGAGTTAGAGCTTGATAAAACCTGCCGTTTAACCAATTGGCAGCTCCGTCCGCTAACCGAAGAGCAAATGCAATATGCCCTGGGCGATGTAACCCATTTGTTAACCTGCTACGCCAAACTCTCAGACTATCTCAAAGAACATCAACGCGAAAGCTGGGTCGCCGAAGAAATGGCTGATTTGGTTGACATCACACATTATCAAATTATCCCCGAAAACGCTTGGCAACGGATTCGCCACAACAGCCACTCACTTGCTTTCTTAAATGCTCTCAAAGCCCTGGCCTGTTGGCGTGAAAAGCGGGCAATAAGCCAAAACACTGCTCGTCAAAATGTGATGAAAGATGAAATGCTGATAAATATTGCCACGGCTTTCCCGAAAAATATGGCGGAGATAAAACAAGTCCGCGGAATGCGCTCGGATATTGTTAAAAGTATCTTAGTAAAAGAGGTCATAGAGATTTTATCAAACCTAAATGAAAGCGATTTTGACAAGAGCTTAAGCAAAACAGACCGCGAAAAAGAGGTCACGTTATCGCCGACCCAGCAATCGCTCTATGAGATATTAAAGTTGCTCTTAAAAATAAAAAGCAATGAACACGGCGTGATTCCCCGTTTGATAACCACTGAGAAAAAATTGCGCGAATATGTCAAAAACCCAAAAATAATAAAAGGGCTTCAAGCAAGTTGGCAGTATGAAATTTTTTGGCAGTCTGCCGATATGTTGCGCCATGGAAAATTAGGGTTAATGTATAACCCCAACACTCGTAAGATTAACATTAAAGAATTTTAAGGAGAAGATTATGAAAAAACTATATTTAACGCTTATTGCCACAATGTTATCATTTAACGCCAACGCGTTTCTCATTTCCCCACACGTCGGGCTGGATTATGTTTCTGCCACGCCTAATGGTTTTGGCGATATAGACAGCCTAAACGGCGGGGCTTTGAGTGTCGGCGTGAAAGCATTGGGTTTTGTTTCCGTTGAGGGATATTATCAAAAATATTTTTCTACCTCAGTCGCTCACGGTTCAAAAACCAAACCGGCGGCGTATGGTGTAGACGCTGTTTTTGATACCTTGAATTTAGGCGTGGTTGAATTGTTAACCACCGTTGGCTATGGCAAATACACCTTAGACGGTGGTAAACTGGATAAAAAAATGAAAGATTTTGAAAAAGAAGCCTATCGCGCGGGCTTCGGCGCACAAATAAACCCGACCTCAAATATCGGTATCCGCGCCATGTATCGCTACGTCTTTCCGGAAGATAATATCTTCAAGAAAAATGTTCAGGAATTCACCGTTGGTCTTAGATATTACTTCTTTTAACAGTCACTTAAAAAACGATAATTTAAAATATTTGCCGTTTGTATGAAATTCAAGTCCGCTGAAATTTTAGCGGATTTGATTTTTTTTATAAAAAATCTTGCTAATTAGAAAAAAATGAAGTAGAATTAACCCAAGCCATATTCCTTAGAAAAGAGTAGGGCTTAGGGCCTAGGAAACCCTATAAAAATGTAAGCTGGTCGTGCGCACACGACTTTAAAAATAGTGCCGATGTCATACCTCAAAAGGGGTAGATGTCGGTGAATAAGGCTCTGCCCCAATAAGCCGAGCCGTCTTAGCTTACATACGGTTTTCTAGCATCTGCCCGCCTTAAGTATTTAGAGCGGGTTTTTTCGTACAAACTTTTGAAAAGGAAAAAGAAGATGGCTAAAAAAATAAATGCAGATAAGACGGAGTATATATTTACAGATGAAAAAGGAAATGAACTCACATACCAGTTAAATTGTCCCTACAACAGAGATTATCCTGAGCCTTATAATATAACACTGCATTTCACTCCCTGTTGGAATTTTGAGTCTCCCAGTTGGAATGAAGAGAAAGATAAGAAACTATTAAAAGATGCTAAAGATTATTTTGCGGCTCATCCGGAAGTCAAGGGCGGTGAATTTGACTCACAAATTCTATGTAATTATATAATGATTCAAGCACAAAATCATATTTGTGATAAAGTCTTGAACGGCACGGCAAACAGTTGGGAACAAGCTTTTGCAGAAGGTATGTGCACTCAGCCTACGTTTATGAGAGGGTGTGGAAATTTACCTTTGGGAACAAGTATTATGGTTTCAGAAGATATATTAAACGGTAAAGAGCCGTTTGCCAATGCTGTAAAACACGAGGAAGAAACAACAGGCAAAAAAGTTTCCCGTAATGTTGACAAATGGACAACATATCCGCGCAAAGAAGAATTGATAAAATATGTTGCAAGCCAAAACACAAAAGCTGAGATGAAAGAGCAAACAGGAGAAGAAATAACTAATCCGAAAGCCACGGCGCAAGGCTACCGGATTGATAAAAAATACAACAAACCCCAAGAGCAAGGGCACGAACCTAAAATAACATCTAAAGACAAAGCCTACACCGGCGAAGAAGTGAATGCGCTGATAAGGGATTTAATAGCAAAAAAATCTCGCGAAATGTAATAAACGCCTCGGTTTGAATTGTCCTTGAAAATTAGGACAGTCCAAACCGGGAGATTTTTTATACAATTTTATAAAAAATAAAAACACCTGCTGAAAAATAACGTACGTTTTTTTTCAACAACTGTCAATAAAAATATATTTCGCATAATCAGCAAGATAAATTTCCGTAAATTTGATGAAAAAAAACGTACAATATAATTCAGCAACAAAGCTAAAATATGATAAGGAGAAAAGCTATGGCAATAGATTATAAAGAGATAGGAGGACATCTCCAAAAAAGATTGGTAGAAGAAGAGCTTGAAACATATAGTAAGGTGACAGAAGATTGGCGGGAAAAAGTATCCTCTGATATAGAATTTATGGTAAACGTGTCAGCAAGTGCCTTAAACGAATATGGTTCGGCGTTGTTTAATCCTCCGCGTGCAGACGATATAAATAAAAAAATTATAGAAGTTGGCATGAAAGAGGGAACAATCAGAAAAGAAGGTGAAAAGTATAGATATAATTACCCCGATGGGAGATGCTATTCTGTGGATACTTATGGTGGAGGTCTAACTGCGCCTTGCATGATGGCAACTTTTTTGGCTCACGAAGCGTTTGAAGTAGCCAAAGAGCGCAATCCTCAAGCCAAAGGATTAATGAACGAAGTTGAAAACCATCGTCAAAAAGCCGGAAGAGAAGGAAATGGCGGTTTTTCGCAAGCCCTAAGTGAGTTGCAAGATTTGGAAGGGCTGGAAAAAAGCGGACGCATTTCTTTTAAAGAAAAAGATAACTCGCAAGTAGCAATGGCAGCAATGATGCAAGCAAAATCTAATGTACGCTAGGGCTAAAAACAATAGCAAAACATTAAATGCCACAAACTAAAAAGGCTCTCATTCGAGAGCCTTTTTCTTTTTACATCGCTTTTTTAACTTCTTCAAACGCATATTCAAGCTTATCTGCGTTCGGACCGCCGGCTTGCGCCATATCAGGACGTCCGCCGCCACCTTGTCCGCCCACAGCTCTTGAGGCAATACGCACCAAATCAACTGCGGAATATTTGCCGACCAAGTCTTTTGTAACACCAACCACAATCGAAGCTTTGCCGTCTTTATCCGTTGCCAAAACCATAACGCCCGAGCCGATGTTCTGGCTCATCTCGTCAATAAAGGCTTTAAGCTCTTTCGGGTGAACATCCGGAATAACCTTGCCGATAAATTTCACCCCGTTGACAACTTCCGCTTCCGTGTTTTTGAGAGCGCCGCCGCCGGCAAGGGATTTCTTTAAGTTAAAGATTTCCGCTTCCATCTTTTTGCGTTCGGCAAGCAGGTTGTTAATCCTTGCTTCCAAATCATTGACATTGGTTTTTAAGATATTGCAGGCAGAGTGTAACTTGCATTCCACATCGTCCACATATTCTTCCGCCCCTTTGCCCGTCACGCACTCAATACGGCGCACACCTGCCGAAACTGCCGATTCTCCAATGATGTTAAAGTAGCCGATTTCACCGGTATTGCAAACGTGCGTTCCGCCGCATAGCTCACGCGAATAAACTTCGCCGTCTTTTTCCATCGTTACCACGCGCACTTCTTCCCCGTATTTTTCGCCAAACAACGCCATCGCACCGGTTTTAACCGCTTCATCTTGGTTCATCAAAACCGTGTTGACAGTGTAGTTCTTGCGAATAGCCTCGTTAACCATATCCTCAGCTTGTTTCAATTCTTCTGCGCTGATTTGTTTCGGGTGCGAAATATCAAAACGCATTCTGTCCGCCGCAACCATAGAGCCTTTTTGCATAACATGGTCGCCCAAAATCGTGCGCAAAGCCTTATGCGCTAAGTGCGTTACTGAGTGGTTAGCGCAAATGCGTTTACGATTCTCAACATTAACCTCAAAGTTGGCAAAGTCTTCAACTTTAACTTCGCCTTCAACCATCCGGCAACAATGCACGAATACGGTATCAAGCTTGCGTTTGGTGTCAAACACTTCCGCTTTAAAACCATTGCCCGAGATAACCCCAACATCGCCGACTTGTCCGCCACATTCTCCATAAAACGGCGTCTGGTTGGCAACCAAATAAAACTCACCACTTTTAACATTATCAACAATCTTGTTGTCTTGAACTAAAGTCTTGATAATACCGTCGCTCTTGGTGGTCGTATAGCCCAAAAATTCCGTCCCGCCGATATTTTCTTTCACTTCAAACCAAATCTTTTCCGTTCCGGCATCGCCAGACCCCGCCCAGTTTTTGCGCGCTTCTTCTTTTTGCTTAGCCATCGCCGCATCAAAGCCGTTCACATCAACCTCGATTCCTTTGTTCTTGAGTGCGTCTTGGGTCAAATCAAGCGGGAAACCGTAGGTGTCATAAAGCTTAAATGCTGTTTCACCGTTAAGTGTGTCACCTTTGTTCAAATGAGCGGTTTCTTCATCAAGCAAACGCATACCTTTGTCAAGTGTTCTGCCAAATCTTGTTTCTTCGGCTTTAATCGTTTCTGATATTAATTTTTCAAAACGATAAAGCTCCGGATAAGCCTCACCCATTTCTTTTTGCAACGTTGGCAAAAGCTTATACATCATCGGCTCTTTAACCCCTAAAAGGTAAGCGTGCCGCATAGCCCGACGCATAATACGGCGCAAAACATAGCCGCGCCCTTCGTTAGAAGGCAACACACCATCGGCAATCAAAAAGCTCATTGCTCGCAAGTGGTCGGCAATGACGTTATGCGAAGCCTGTAACTCGCCTTTCGGATTCGTATTGGCAATGTTGGCAATCGCCTCAATCAGGTGTTTAAATGTGTCTGTGTCAAAGTTAGAGTGAACACCCTGCAAAATAGCGGCGATTCGCTCCAACCCCATACCGGTATCAATGGAGGGCTTTTTTAAATTAATACGTGACCCGTCCGGCAAATCTTCAAACTGGTCGAATACCAAGTTCCAAATTTCAATAAATCTGTCACCGTCTTCTTCCGGTGTCCCCGGCAGACCGCCCCAAACTTCCGGTCCGTGGTCATAAAAAATCTCCGAGCAAGGACCGCAAGGTCCGGTGTCGCCCATCTGCCAAAAGTTGTCTTTGGTGGCAATTCTGATAATCCGTTCATCAGAAAGCCCTGAAACTTTTTTCCAAATCTTATAAGCCTCATCATCAGTATGATAAATCGTCACCGCCAATTTTTCTTTTGGAATCATAAACTCTTTGGTCAGCAATTCCCACGCATAATAAATCGCTTCTTCCTTAAAATAATCACCAAAAGAAAAGTTGCCGAGCATTTCAAAAAACGTATGATGGCGCACATCGTAGCCAACACTGTCCAAGTCATTATGTTTGCCGCCGGCTCGAACGCTTTTTTGGGAAGTTGCGGCTCGTGTATAATCTCTGGTTTCGTTTCCTGCTAAAATGTTTTTAAATTGCACCATGCCCGAGTTTGTAAACATCAGGGTAGGGTCATTATCCGGCACAAGAGAAGACGCCGGCACAATCTTATGCCCGTTCTTCTCAAAATAATTTAAGAAAGTTTTTCTTATTTGATTAACACTAGTCATTTTTTCTTCCCAAAAAATTAAATTAAACTTTTTAACCCGCCTAAAATAAAGCAGTTTTTTTTGTATGTCCAGTTTAAATTTTAGGGAGAAGACGTTTTTAGTTCAGAAAAACGAGCATAACGTTCAAATAAGTCGCAAACAACAGCCAAAGCAAATACGGCAACATTAAAACAAACGCCCAGCCGTTGATAAAAAGAAGCGTGTGCATTAAAAGTGCCACCACCATATCAAGCAAAATAATCACCACGGCAGACGCCCAAAGCTGTTCCAAATAAAAAAAGCTGAACGTCCATAAAATCTGTAAAAACAGTTGCGTCACAAACAACGCGTTCGCATCATAAAACTGTTCTTCGCTCTTTTGGCTTTCAAGCGTGATATAAAAGCTTATAAAAAGTAAAACATAAATCACCGTCCACGCATAAGAAAAATAATGGTTTTCAGGCGTCATCGCCGGAAGCTCTAACGTACCGTAAAAAGAATCTATCCCTAAACTGGTGAAATAGCGGCAAAGCATAGCCGTAATAAAAACCAAAACAAAAGTATAAAGTGCTTGCGTCAGTCTTAAAGCCATTTTTTTCCTCCCAATGCCAAATATCCCTTTATATATGCCGTATTTCTAAAAAAACATCGCCCGCAAAAAAAATAATAAAGCGTTTGCATTTTAAAAAAAAAAGTTTATAAACAAAACAAGAACAAAATATAAGGAGCAAAAAAGTGGTGCAGACAGATGATAATGGAATAAAAATTTATGAACCGGCTGATTTTGAGGGAATGCGCAAAGCAGGAAAATTAGCCGCAATGTGTTTGGACTATATCACTGATTTTGTTGATGTCGGCGTAACAACTGAGCGTTTGGATGACTTGTGTCGGGAATTTATCAAATCGCATAACGCTATCCCCGCCTGTCTTGGTTATCACGGCTACCCCAAAACAATCTGCACTTCAATTAATCACGTTATTTGTCACGGTATCCCTGATGATAGAAAGCTTGAAGACGGCGACATTGTTAATATCGACGTCACCGTTATTTTAGACGGTTGGTATGGTGACACCTCAAGAATGTATTATGTCGGCAAACCCAAACTCAAGGCAACGCGCTTATGTGATGTAACTTATGAGTGTTTAATGCGCGGTATTGATGTTGTGCGCCCCGGCGCCCGATTCGGTGACATCGGCGCCGTGATTGAAGAATACGCTCACAAATACGGCTACTCGGTTGTCGAGATGTTTTGCGGTCATGGTTTAGGGCGCGTTTTTCATGATGAACCCAACGTTTTGCACTTTGGTCGCAAAGGCACCGGACCGTTAATCAAAGAGGGAATGTTCTTTACCATCGAGCCGATGATAAACATTGGCAAAAAGTTTGGCACGATTCTCCCGAACGGTTGGACAGCCGTAACCAAAGACCGCACGCTTTCCGCCCAGTTTGAACACTCTCTTGGTGTAACAAAAGACGGTTGCGAAGTCTTTACATATTCTCTAAAAGGGTTAGACAAGCCTCCCTATAAAAAATAATAAGGATAAAGGACTATGGCAATAAAAACAAATAAACAAGAAGAAACACAAACCCCGGAACCCGATTATGCTGGACACAGGCAACGCTTAAAAGCCCGCTTTTTATCAGATTTAGGGCGCTCTATGCCGGACTATGAGTTGCTTGAGCTAATCTTGATGTATGCGATTCCCAGACGCGATGTAAAGCCGTTGGCAAAATCTTTGTTGCGTGAATATGTCAATCTGGCAAACGTCCTGTCAGCCCCACCCGAAGAATTGATGAATATTCACGGTGTCGGCACAAATGCTGCGGTTTTATGTTCAATCATCCATGCCAGTTGTAATAAAATTTGTTGGGAAAATCTTGAAAATAAAGATTTGCCGGTTTTAACCAGCAAGCAAAAGGTGGTCGAATATTGCCGCACGCGTATTGGTTATGGCGATAGGGAACAACTGCTCGTGATTTATCTTGACATTCATGGTCGCTATATTCGTGACAGTATAGAACAAGTCGGAACAATCGGTTCAGTTATCCTAAATGCGCGCGATATTATCAATAAAGCAATGCGGTTTAAAGCTTGCGCTGTTCTTATCGCGCATAATCACCCATCAGGAGATTGCACGCCTTCAATGGGCGATATCGAAATGACCAAAGAACTCAAAGACGGTCTTAAAACTGTTCGTATGCAACTGGAAGACCATATTATCATAAGCCAACGCGGTTATTATAGTATGCGTGAAAATCTGCCGTTTATGCGCAATCCGTAACACTAATAACCACTTCTCACAACACCCGTTTTAAGGGTGTTTTTTTTTATAATCAAAGATTTAAAAAAATGCCGTGCACGAAGTGATTTTTTATCTTGTCAAGTAAGTGTATTTATGCTCTCGTAATTAACGAATTTGTAAGAATTATTTATATAGAATTATAACATATTAAATGGCGTTTTGGTTGTCCTCAGACCAAAATATTATTTTTACACCGGAACAGTGAAAGCTGCCGTCAGGGTGTATGTGAGGAAAAAAGAAATTTTTATGTTTTATGAAGGAGAAAAAAGCCCGCAGGGAAGCTTTTTTTAACCGCCAAAACGGGCAGGGATAGAAACCAATCCTCGCCCGTTTTTGTATGCAGATAAATTTTACTGATTTTTAATTTTTTACTAAATAAGGCTTGACAAAGCATAATCTTTCTGTCAAATTACTCATGTTCAATTATCATTTTGTTTAACAATTAAAAATAATTTTTATGGACGTAAAAAAAATCGTTTCCGCTTATGCCGGAAAAAATGACAAAGGTCAAAACGAGATTGATTTGAAAGGTTTGGCATCAGACAAGGCTTTTCGTGAACAAGCCATCAAGGCGGTCATCAAAGAAGTTCAGGAGAAAGATGACGTCTGTGTCCTCATCCCGGCATTTCGGCGCGACAACACTCATTTGAGCAAGCTCATCAATGAGTTGGCGCTGACCCTGCAGGTAAAAACGCTGGTGACCGGCGATGTGACAAACCTCAAGCGGGTCAAGTCACATCCGAAAAACATTATGCTCATAAAGCAGTCTTTCCGTACCGGAAAGGAACTGCAAGCGCAGATTGATGAGATTAAGGCAATGGGGTGCACGGTGAGTGTGTTCTGCCTGTTGGCGCACTCGTCTGCCAAGCTTCAGAGCTTCGGCTATCAGAACGAGGTTAAGATAAAGGCTCTTGTCGCTGTTGACGAGATTCCATACATCTGATGCGCCAATCTGACAACCTTAAACAAAAACACAACAAGACCGGTTAATACCGGTCTTTTTTTTATAAGCTTAGTTAAAAAATTTGTTGAAAAACAGACATAGCCCGAGTCATTACGGCTTGCAGGATAAAAAACGTCCGGTGGACGCTTTTTACCGAGAGCTATAGCAGTTGTTAGATTGTGACTTGCCGCAAGGCAACCAATACAATCTTTACAACTGGCTTGTCCGAACAGCGTGAGTACGCAACGTCAGTCACTTCTCCCACCACGAGTCATTGCGAGCGCCGCCGTAAGGCACAAGCGCGTGGCAAACTTCTCTTAGCTTTGCTAGGGAGGGACGACCGAAGCAAAGGTTAGTTGTTCGCGCAAGTAGGAAGATGAAATCTTCCGTAGCGGCGCAATCCACAACTTGTGCAAAGCACTCAAATTATAAATTAAATTTTATTTCAACAAAATTGTTTAATCGAGCCTTTTTATAAAACAACCATAAAAAAACCTCGGATATTTCCGAGGTTTTATCTTACAGCGTAAATTATCTGCCGCCTCTGCTTTGCTCTTGCGAACGGGCAAGCATGGCTTGTCTGTCAGCTTCGTTTTCATTGCGTTTTTCACGTTTGCGCATTTCTTCCAAAGCTTTCGGGTCTTTAAGCTTTTCAAGCTTGGCTTTTTCATCAGAGAAACCAAGACCAATTTCAGCCACGGCTTTAGCATCTTCCGGTTTGAAAACCTGATTGCCGTTAACATCTTTAACTTTTGGCAACACCTCGCCAACCATCATCGCTTTATCATTGGTAGCGTTAACCTTAAAGCCACTGTCTTTCATTATATCTGTCCGGTTCGCATCGTTTGCAACATTGTTTGCTACGTTATCAGCTTTACCCTGCGCCGCATTTTGTACCCGATTTGCTTCATTTGTTGCGTCAATATTACGGTTAAACTTATCAATCGTGTTCATAACATCAGTAACATCGGTACGCTGCTTGCCATCTTTCGAAACCAAAACCCATTGCGGTCCTTCTTGGTGGATTTCCATACCGCTCGGAAGCTTGATTTTCGAAAACATTTCTTTCATCTTAGCTTCCGCTTTTTGTATAGCTTTATCCTTTTTCTGTTCATCTTTTTCTTTGTCTTTATTGTTTTCTTTTCCATCTTTAGATAGCTTAGATAACTTAATGCCATGTTTCTCCTCAGCCTTCGCAATTTTTTCATCAAATTTCTTCATGCGCTTGGCTAAGTCCTCCATAGATATAGGCTTTTTCTTATCTTTTTTCTGGTCATTGGCAATAACTGGGGCTTCAACCGTCTGTGTTGCTATTTTAGCCAGTCTATCTTGCACACCTCCCTCTCCGGTCAGACCATACGCTTTTTTACGAGCTTTTATACCTTCAATCCGTTCTCCAGGGGACTTCATTTCTCTTTTATCACTCATGGCACTTCTCCATCTAAATCTTACTTTTATCTGATTTTACCATAAAAAAAATGAACCTGCAATACTTTTTAGTCAAAAATATCATAAATTCGTGCAAGTAAGCTTTTTCGGTGCTGTTTAAAGGCAAAGTGCTTGAATAACAAATAATTTGTAACCAACAGAAATAAAATCACCACGCCTTGCGCCGCATAAATATTCCAAAATAGCTCTTCAAGCAAAAATTTAAGCAAAAAAACATTAACAATGTAACTCCCCGTCCAAATCAATAAAGATTTAAGGTATTGCCGCAGATGTTCTCCTTGTGCCGAAAACACAAAATATTTATAGCTCCCAAACGCAATAAAAGAAGAAACAAACCACGTCAGCGCCAAAAGCAGCTGATAGTGCTTTTGCGAAAAAAAATAAACTAATCCCGAAAATAAGACAAACCTCAAGAGCATATTAAGCGACGCCATAATCGCAAAGCGGATTTTTTCATCTATTGCCAACCATTTTTTAAACATCAAAACCTCCTAAAAGACAATATAAAACTTTTTAAGCCGGTTTCAATTTTGCATAAAAAAACCTCCTTTAAGGAGGCTTTTCAATAATGGTGCCGACACACGGACTCGAACCGCGGACCCACTGATTACAAATCAGTAGCTCTACCAACTGAGCTATGTCGGCAACGAACAAAAGCTCTTATAAAAGAACAATTCTTAAATGTCAATAAAAAAAATAAGATTTATTAACGTAAATAAAAAAGTTTCACGCGTTGACTTTTATCTGAAATTTTATATACATAAAAGAGAATAAAAAGGAGCTAAAAAATGACACCCGAAGAAATTTTAACCCACATCCGTAATATCCCGAATTTTCCCAAACCCGGCATTATGTTTAAAGACATCACGACAGCCTTAAAAAATCCCGAAGTATTTAACGCCATTATCGAAAATATGTATGGTCAAGTCAAAAACTTGGAGTTTGATTATATCGCCGCAATAGAGAGCCGTGGTTATTTGTTTGCCGCTCCCTTAGCTTATAAAATGAACAAAGGACTGGTGCTTATCCGTAAACCGGGAAAGTTACCTGCCAAAGTCGTCCGGCAGGAATACAGTCTTGAATATGGAACAGACGCGCTTGAGATGCACGAAGACGCCATAGCCCCAGGGCAAAAAGTTTTGTTGATAGATGACCTCTTGGCAACCGGAGGCACGGTGAAAGCCGCCGCCGGCTTAACCTCAGATAAAATATTAAAAACAAATTATTATGAAGAAAAAAATTTTTATCATAACAGTCGTTATGATGCTCTTTGCAGTTCAAGGTTACGCGCAAAGAGGATATTATCGTCATTACTATCCTTCTTACGGATATTACGGTTACTACTATCGTCCGTATTTCTCAACTTGGGATTGGTATGTGTACGGCGGCTATCGGTATATGTACTACCAAAACTGCTATTTCAACGCGCTTCTGGGGTGCTATCTCTATGATTCGCTGGAGCAACCCAGCAAAATCAGGATAGAGGGTTTGACATTTACCCGGTATGATGACCGTTTGCAGGTCAAAAATGCAAACGAGCCCGTCACCTATCTTGATTTATACCGTAACCAAACCTTAAAGTATACCTATAAGGATGGTCGGACGATATATGTCAGCACCGGTAGCGGTTATGCCACAATCTCTTTTTATGACAAAGCGGGCAACCACGCCGAATACGAACTCTAAAAACAAGGGGGCGAAAGCCTCCTTGTTTGAGTTTAAACATAATATTTTTCCGATTCGTTTTAATAAGTTCCTAAATTGATTTAAAAAAAATAGTCAAACTATATAATATTTTATATCTTTTCGCATTTTGTTTTAAATTTCATCTTTCCCCCGTTAAAGTTCATCTGCTGAAGTAACTTAACCGGAGAAATTTTATGATAAATATTAGAATATACTGTAACAACCTTCATAGAGAATATGATAACGTCTATAACATCGTTAATAAAGTTATGGCGGAAAACGGATTGGAATATAAAATATGGCGTTTAACCGATGAGCGAGATATGGAATATCGTAGCATTATGTTTCAACCGCATATCGTGATAAATAATCGCGTTGTATATGCCAAAGCCTGTCCGACCGAAGAGGAAATGTGGTCGATATTAAAAGATATGCAGTTGATAAAATAATTAATTGCAGATAAACTGACTGATACGATGATAAATGAAGAGAGAAGAAATGAGACGATTGTTATTTTATACCGAAAAATTAAAACACTTGCCAAGAAGCGGCTGGCTGAGAAAAAAAATACAAACCCCGGAAACTGTTGCCGCGCACAGTTGGCAGATGGCGATGATGGCAATGCAACTGTCAAGAACGATGATAAAAGAAAATTATGATTTTGATAAAATTATCCGAATGTGCCTTTGTCACGATATAGCCGAAAGCCTGATAGGGGATATTACGCCTTTAGAAGAGGCCTACGCTAAAAAACAAGAGGCTGAAAAAAGTGCTATAAATTTTATAGCAGAAGATGCCGATATTCCCGAAATCATTATTTTATTTAGAGAATATGAAGAAAATAAAACCCCCGAGGCGCAATTAGCGCACGATTTAGATAAACTGGATATGTATGCCCAGTCAATTGATTATGAGAAAAAAGACCAAACACTTGATTTAAGCGAGTTTCGCCAATCTGCCGAAAAAGAAATTAAAACACCGCTTGGAAAAGCCATATTAAAAGACTTAAGCCGAGGTCTGAAAGCTTAAAAATTCTCATCAAAAAACTCCCGCTTTGCACTGTCCGACTTTTGGAAAACAGTTTATTTCCGGGAGTTTTTTAATTATCGCCCATTAGCCGCCGTTTTAAGCGAACTTAAATTCTTGAAAGCTTTTTTAGCTTGTTTAACCGCATTGCGTTTAGCTATATAATCTTTTTGTGTTTGGTGCGAAGCGTTGTCATAAGCGCTGTAAGAACCACTGCCTTTAACGCCGCAACCGTTGCGTCCGGCTTTAATAACTAAATCATTAATAGCACTTTTATCAACCGGCTTGCCCTTAAGAAAATCCTCAAACAAGCGTGTTTCTTTAGAATACGGCGCAATAACCTTATACATCGTGTAAGAATAAGCATACCAATCTAAATTTGTCCCCTTATCAAATTCGATTTTTCCGGCTTTTTCTAACTGGTGCAAAGCCTTGTAAAGGTTTTGCGATTTTTTCTCGCCCAAGTGCAACTTAACGCTTGCCTCGTGGCTTGCTTTATATGCCTCTTCAATCGAAATAGTCTTATCTTGAGCTGATACGATTTTTTGCGCAACCTTCTTGTTAGAAACATCGCTTTTCTTTGTTGTTTCAGGCTTGTTTATTTCTTGTTTGGTTTCAGGTTTGATGTTGTTTGCCAAAAAAGCCTTACTAAAGTCAAAGGTTTTGACGTTATTTTGCTGAACCGCAGATATTTTTTTAAGAGCGCTGTTCATCTCAACCGGATTTTGTTTTGTTTCACTCTTCATCACCCCGTGTTCAGATTTAATTCCGATACATCCCAAAAAGGCAATTCCGGTCACAACAGCCGCGCGTTTAACCGTCCGCCAAGCATTTTTTAACAAGGAGCCGTTAAACTTAAAACGTCTGTTCCTCATTCTAAAGGCATTAATGTCTTTGTTTGTGTCGCGTTTTTTGGGTGTAGAAAATTCTTTAAAACGTTTCGACTGTTGATAAGAGCCAAACGAAGAAACAAGTTTTCCGAAATTTTTATCAGCTAACATCTCGCCATTAAGAGTCCTGTCAATTTTAAGCGAAATCAAACTCATCAATTTATTTTTTAATTTGCTGGTCGAATAGTCGGTAACACCTGCCATCAACTCATTTATCATCATCAAATCGTCAGAACTTAATTTAAGAGTCTGTTTCTTATTTTCTAAAATCTTAAATTTGGTAGCCAAAAAGTTTTTTCTTTTTTCTTCTTGTTTGCGTTTGGTAATAATTGAAATCTTAAATCGAGTGTAAGCCAAAGGCAAAATGGCTTTAACCGCAGGATGACGCGATTTTTTCAGCAAAATAAGAAAACTATTCAGAGTGTCTTCGGCGTCTTCATCAAAAATCACGGCACCGGAAACATAATCCTGCAAAAGCGAAGCGCTGTCTTCTTCCACAGCGGCATTGCACTGACCAAAATAATTATCTGTGGAATAATTAGGGTTAATCCCACTTTGGGTAGCCATATACATCTGTAACGTAGCATTATTAATAAGAACCGGACTCTTATTTGACGGCATTATCTATCTCCAATAAATTAAAAATTGCAACACATATAACACTTTAAAAAGTTTTTGTCAACATTTTGTTTATAAAAAAGTGTTGCTATTTAAAAATGAAACGCTAGTATCCGAAGCTATGATGAGAAAACAAATATTAATTTACCAAGATACCGGTACAAATGATATAAGAAATCTAAAAAAAAGCCTTGAGCAATACTTTCAGCCTCAAGAAATTGCTATAAAAACCACCAATGCGGATGAAATTATCAAAAAAAATATTTTAGATGAAAATATCTTAGCATTTTTTATGCCGGGCGGCAGGGCGACTCCGTATCTTGAAAAGTTAAAAAAGCTGGGTAACGAAAAAATCGCTTCTTATGTTCAAAACGGCGGTATCTATTTTGGAATCTGCGCCGGCGCGTATTATGCCAGCCGCAAAGTCTTTTTTGAAACCGATGTCAAAGAACTCTGTATTATTCAGGAATGCGGGCTTAATTTAATAGATGCCGACGCCATCGGAACGCTGTATAAAGAATTAAACATCAGCCCGTATACCAGAGATTTCCAATCAATAGCTCCCGTAAAAGTACGCTGGCTCGCAGATGAAGAAACGCATATCGCCTGTTATCACGGCGGTCCATACTTTAAGCCGCTGTCCGCAAGCCCCTTGCAGGTTTTAGCCGAATATGAGCTCAATGGCAAAAAACTCCCCGCGGTGGTGATACAACAACACGGTCAAGGAATAGCCGTCGCCTCCGGTCTGCATATTGAAGATAGCGCCCAAAGTCTTCGTGAAGTATTACTCAGGCTGAATAAAGAAGATGAATACACCAAACAAGTTCTTCAAAAGCTGGAAGCAGGCGAAGCCTTAAGAAGAGCCTTATTTAATAAATTAATGTCAAAACTCGCTCCAACCCGCTAAGCCATATAAAAAAATCTTGCGCTCGCCGAAAAACGCTTTTATAGTATCGTTTATCAAAGAAAGTAAAAACTTTGAATTTTTATGTTTCTTTGGTGAAGGTCATAACACATTTTCACTAAAAAGGACAAAAATGAAAATACTCGTAGGAATGAGCGGCGGGGTGGATTCTTCCGTTGCCGCTTGTATCTTAAAAGATATGGGGCATGAGGTCATCGGCGCCACCATGTCAATTTGGGATAAAGAAAAACATTTTAACATCACCGCGCAAAAAGACGCCTGCTTTTCCCCTCATGAAGAGCAAGACATTAAAACCGCCCGCGCAATTTGTGAGAAACTGGGCATAGAATATCACGTTATAGATTGCACCAAACAATATCAAAAAATGGTGCTTGATAATTTTAAGCAGGAATATCTTGCCGGGCGCACGCCAAATCCGTGCGTGATGTGTAATGCCACCATAAAGTTTGAGGCGTTGCCTCGCTCCGCTAAAGAGCAGGGTATAGAGTTTGATAAATTCGCCACCGGACACTACGCCCGCTTGTCTTATAACAACACTCTAAACCGTTATCAGTTGCAACGAGCAATTGATGAAAAAAAAGACCAATCCTACTTCATTTATCGTCTGCAGCAGGAACAACTTGCAAAAATTCTTCTTCCGCTCGGCGAATACACCAAAGAACAAGTGCGCGACACTGCCCGCAAATACGGTCTTGAGGTGAGCGATAAACCCGATAGTCAGGATTTTTATACCGGCGATATTAATGATATTCTCCAAACTGCCCCCAAACCCGGCAATTTTGTCGATAAAAACGGCAAAATCCTAGGCAAACATCAAGGAATCTGGAATTTTACGATAGGTCAGCGCCGAGGTCTAGGCATTAGTGCCGACCGTCCGCTATATGTTATCGGCTTAAATAAAGAAAACAACGAGGTCGTTTTGGGCTATGCCGAAGAGGGGATGAAATCAGCGCTGACAGCCAAAGATTTGACTTGGCTTTCCGTTCCTCCGTTTGAAACCCAAAAAGAAATCTTAATCAAGCTTCGTTCATCGCAAACGCCAATCCCCGCGATTTATACGCCAAATGACAGGGAAACCGTAACCATACACTTTTTTGAAAAGCAAAAAGCCGTGGCTGCCGGACAATCCGTCGTCTTTTATGATGAAAACGACTATGTCCTCGGTGGCGGTATTATTGAAAGTACGCAAAATGCTTCTGACTAAAGACGAGATTGTCGCTCTGCTTAAAGATGAAGCCCATCAGCAAGACTTATTCGACAAAGCAGACGAAGTACGTCGCCAATATGTCGGCGATGAGGTGCATTTGCGCGGGTTGATAGAGTTTTCTAATATCTGTCGCAATAATTGTCTTTATTGCGGTATCCGCCGCGGCAACACCAAAGCTATCCGTTACCGGATGAGCGAGGAAGAAGTGATAGAAACTGCCCGCCGTGCGGTAAACCTTGGTTTTAAAACAATCGTTATGCAATCCGGAGAAGATATGTATTATGATACAAGCCGGATGTGTCGCATTATTGAAGCCATCAAAAAGTTTGATGTCGCCATAACCTTGAGTATCGGCGAGCGGACGTATGAGGAATACAAAGCGTTCCGCGCCGCCGGTGCTGACCGTTATTTAATGCGTATCGAAACCACCGACAAAGCTCTATATCATAAGCTAGACCCCGAGATGAGTTGGCAACACCGCTACGAGTGCCTGCTTAAAATTAAGGAATTAGGCTATGAATTAGGCTCGGGCATAATGGTCGGTCTGCCTCAGCAAAGCATTGAAAGTATCGCCGAGGATTTGCTGTTTTTAAAAGAAATAGGTGTGGATATGGCAGGTATCGGTCCGTTTATTCCGCACCCCGAAACCCCGCTCTCTAAAGAACCCGGCGGTATGCTAAACCTCTCCTTGCGCACCATGGCAATAATGCGTCTTCTTATGCCTGATATTAACATTCCCGCCACCACGGCAATGGAAAGTTTAGCTCCCAACGGGCGCATGCAGGCGCTCCAAGCCGGCGCCAACGTCGTTATGCCAAATGTAAATGAAGGAGAGTATCGTAAACTCTATGAGCTGTATCCCAATAAAGCCTGCATAAATGATACGCCAAACCATTGTCGCAGTTGTATAGAACTAAAAATCCTCTCCATCGGTCGCACCATCGGCACCGGCTACGGCAGCCACCGGAAATAAACTCTCCTTTAACCATTTTCCCCCTATAATAAATCAAAAGGAGTCTGAAAATGAAAAAACTGTTTTGCACCCTTGTCGTAACGTTAACATTTTTATTAAATTTCTCAGCCAATGCTTTAGAAACAAAATCTTATATTCCCGAAAATCCAACCCGCGCGTTAATTTTTATTCACGGCTACGGCGGTTCTGGCGAACGGATGACGTGGATAAAAGACCGGCTAAAACCGCTCTTTCCCGATACGGCTTTTTATTTTCCGACCGCGCCGGATAAAGCACCTTATGGCGGTTATCAGTGGTTTGTCATCCCGGAACTGGGCGAGGGAATGTCAAGGGAAGATATTTATCAAGAGATGATGAAAGACGCGCTGCGCAATACCGCTCCCCTGCATAAATTAATCAAAGAAATCCGCCAAAACCTCAATATTTCTTATCAAGATATTGATATAGCAGGCTTCTCCCAAGGCGGATTAATGGCGCTTTTAAGCGCACTAACTTTTGATGATAACTTAGGAAAAGTTATCTCACTTTCCGGTGTGCCGCTTGTCTTTACATCGGATTTTACAAAATCGCAAGTCAAAACAGCCCCAAGCATTTTGCTCATCCAAGGCAATAGAGATAACATTATTCCTAAAGACAGTCTGGATTTAACCAAACAAACCTTAAACGCCTTAAAAATAACTCCGGTCGTTCGCGAAATCCCTAATATGTCCCATACGATTAGTTCTGAGGCATTGCAAGAATTGCAAACGTTTTTAAAATAAAAAAAGCCCCGCAACGCCAGCCTTTCTAACAGTTTCACTGCGAGTCATTGCGAGCGTCCGTGACGTCAGTCACACATACGCGCGGCAAACTTCTCTTAGCTTTGCTAGGGAGGGACGACCGAAGCAAAGGTTAGTTGTTCGTACAAGTAGAAAAGCATAGCTTTTCGTAGCGGTACAAACTTCTCTTAGCTTTGCTAGGAAGGCCACCTCTCTCCTGAGTCATTGCGAGGTGCATGGCGTTAGCCATACGCAACCGCGGCAATCCATAACTTATGCGCAAGCATTCCTTATCTAATCATAGCCGCGGCAACACTTAGTTGTTCGCGCAAGTAGAAGCGAAGCTTCGTAGCGGTACAAACTTCTCTTAGTGTTGCAAGCGAGCATAGCGAACACAGCAACACTTAGTTGTTCGCGCAAGTAGAAGCGAAGCTTCGTAGCGGCGCAATCCATAACTTATGCGAAGCATTCCTTATCAATCATAACCGAAATAAAAAAAAGCCCCGCGTGATAAGTCACGGGGCAGGGCTTTTAAAGCGGTAAGCAAAAAACGGGCAAACCCAAAATTCGCTACCTTTTTACGGATAATAAAGCGTGTAAAGCGGTAAGTAAAAAACCGGGCGAACCCAAAGTTTGCTCCCTTTTTCCGGGTAATAAAGCGTCCGGTCAGGATACAGAAAATGGATACATGAATACTTATCGTTTTGACTATATCCCAACGCCAGATACCACGCGTTCTTAAATGGTCTACCGCCAAGTTGGACAAGTAATGAATTAACGTCATACCATTCACGTTTCATTGCATCAAGCAACCTCCAAGTCGGAATCTCGCAACCGATACCGGCTAAAGTAATGCCGTTGCAATAATCCTGCGCCGCTTCTGGCTTAATTTTCTTTTCATATCCTTGAAGCAAAATGATGAAGTTATTAAACAAAATCCCCAAAGGCTTTCTGCCCACAAGGTCAGCTTTGCGCTGGCTGACTAACCCATCTTCATACACAACCGGATAGTCAAAATGCTTTTCAAACCAGCAAACTCTCATCCGTTTCCACCAATTATACTGATGAAAACTTACAAAATTAGACAACAATTCCATAAAAACATATTTTAAAAATTAAACAATAATCAAATATCACTTCAACGATACCACAAACAAAAATGAAGTCAAATACATTTTAGAACATTTATGAGGAGTAAAAAGAAAAGTAAAAAATTATGCCCCGGCAATCAAAGCGTTGCCGCAGGTAATGCGGTCACTGTCTTCTTCACGGCTGGGCACAAACACAATCACATCCCAGCCAGCCTCCAGCAAAGGCTGCTCAAATTGGCGGTATACATCATAGTCATCATAACACGTCGTCACATCAAAACCATTTTGCACGGCCGAATGTGTTTCATGAATAGGAGTTATTTTGACAATAAACATATCAGGACTAAAGAGTTCTGTCAGTCTGCCGGCGTCCAAAATCGTGTCTTTGGTAACGGCAAAATTAAGCGTGTATTTGCGCCCGACAGGTTGCGGCAAACGCTTCGCTAACACAGAAATTTCCGTCAAACTTAAACTCTTATGGTTAAACTGATACTGTCTTTGCTCTTCATCTGTCGAGTTAATACTAAACTGCAAGCCCGCCTCGCCATGATAATCAATGTTTTTAATATCGCACCATTCTAAAATAAAGTTTGCCAGATTCTTGTTTTCCTTAGGCAACATCGTCGAAACAACCGGATGAATGGTATCTGCTTTGATATATTTATTGACAAGCCCCCGCAATTTCTCACGCGTAAACGTCAAAACATTAGGGTTAAAAGTCGGCTCTCCCATCCTTGCAAAATGGACATTAAAGCGTTTTGTTCGGTCAACTGTTTCATTTCTTAAAATCGTATCAATCTCATATTCCAAGTCTTCAAGCGAGGCGTTGCCGTGAAAACCGTATTTTGGGCAATCGCAAAACATACACTTCATCAAACAGCCCTTTTGTGTGCTGATGGTCGCAACCCACTTGTTTCTCAAATCAACAGGCTTATGTTTGACCCCGTTTATTTCTTTGTTAAGCCCTAAAAACGATGCTTTGATATTATTCTCTTTTCCGTAATCCCCCACGGTCAAAAACTCAAGCTTCCGCTCATCGTCAACATAAATCTTCCCCGTATGGGTCTTAATCGTCCGCATCTTTTATCCTCCAGATAAATACAATCCTATAAAAAGGCATTATATGCGAAAATATAAAAATGTAAATAAGCAAAGTTAGTAATAAAAATTTTTTATCCTCCCCTCTTAAAGACTTTCAAAAATACCAAAACTTGTAAAGTTTGATATCAGGTTCAAAGAGCAGTTATTCTCCAACCTCGAGCAACGGAGTCAGTTCTAAAACCTGTTCTAAAGGAAAAGCACTCTTTCTTTCCCCTTCGTCCCAATAATCCGAACTGCCACCGTTAATCGTTGGTTTATGATGCGGGTTATAAGTCAGCTTTGTACCAAGCATATAATCATACGCGCGTAATCCTTTCGTATCCTGCAAATTGACATCAGCTCCTTTTGCAAGCAAATATTTAACCACTTCATACTGCCCCTCTTGTGCCGCATACATCAAAGCACTGCGTTTACCATGGTTAATACATAAATGTTTATCATATTCCCCGCAATCTTCATCTTCAAACGTCTGTTTGTTAATATCTGCTCCGTTTTCAAGTAATAGCTTCACGCTATCTAAATACCCGTATTGCGCAGCAACCATTAACGGCGTCTTTCCGAACCAATTTGGATAATCAATATCAAAATCTTGTTCATTTTTACCTAACCTGATAATCTCTTTCAAATTATCCGGATAAGCAATACTTAAATCCAGTAGTTTTTTATAATTTTTCAAATCCGGGTAATTCGCTTCAATTTCTTTCCACTCACGACCGGTTAAGAGCATATAATTTAAGTTATCAGGAGTAATCAAATCCCAAGATTCCATTGAGGGCATTTTCAATACATACAACGCCGTATTGTATGCCTTTTTTGCAGATACCCCAAAAGTTTTAGTATAATAATCAGCTAATTTTTCCAAAGCTTTTTTATACCCGATACCATAATTTAACACTTCGTTATACTTCGCAAAATTATAGTATGACAGCACAGCCCATTGTGTATAAGCAAAATTGTCCCATCTTTTCTGTTGTTCAACCTCAAAATCAGGAAAATACTGCCGCATAAGTGCATTATACACGGCTCTCGCCTGATAATAAAAACGAATAGTTCCACAGGATTCTTCCATCCCTTCTCGAAACAACATATTCGTATAATGCCTTAAATCAGCATCATAGTTATATTTGGAATATAACTCGCAATCCGAAATCATAAAACTTTGTGCGCCATGCCCACCACCTGCACCATCAAAAGACGCCACCTTATGATATTTTTGTGCTGTTTCACAAGGTATATAAACAGCCATATCTTCAGACCAATGTCGCCAATGCGGAATAATATCAAGCAAACATTTTAAATCTGCATAACATACCTGATAATCATCTCCAATTCTATCCAGATATTCTTCCTCTCTCCAACTGGACTGCCATTTCTCAGCTTTAAAATATTCCAATAAATCATTATGGCTTTCTTCTGCCGCCTTTTTATATGATATAGTCGCAACTTTTTCGGGCTGATAGGCTTGCAACAAAACCATCAACTGAAAATTTTGCGCAGGCGTTTTGTTTTCAAGACTTTCTAAATACCGTATACTTCCTAACGGGTCATATCGAACCGCATATTGTGGTTCAAATACCGTATTATCCTTAAAATTATTAAAAGGAAATTCATCCAAGAGGACAGATAAATAAGCAAGTTTATATGCTTCGTTTAAAGGGCTGCTTATCGTTAATACAATAGAATTATCCAATACATCAAGTCTGTCGGCAAAAGTTTTGTCGTCTTTAATTTCTTGAACTTTCTGCTGATATTTCTCAAGCAGATTATGTTTCAACAAATACTCTTCCATCGCCCAAACACAGGACGGCAATAATGCACCGACTAAAAGCAAAAAAACAAACGCAAAAACTTTTTTATTCATATTAACCGCCTCCATTATATTAATCTCATAAGAATAAATTAAATTCTTAGAATAAGTCAATCACAATTTTCTTAAATTCCGCCTCACACACAAACACAAAAAGAGAATGTTACAAAGTATAGAGAGCTGTGTGAAAGCACCACCGCAGGCTATATTCAGTCCTATGCAGGCAATAGAAGATTTTATCCTTATTAAAGCAGGCATTAAAGAAATAGAAACCAATAATGCTGTAAAAGAAAACTAGGGAGAACGCTGATGGAAAAACAAATTATAGAAATAAGTAACGATGGCTTTTATTTGTCATTGTTTCGCGGGTTTTTAGTGATAGAAAACGATAGCTTAAACATAAAGCAAAACGCGCCGCTAGATAATATTTTATCACTGGTTCTTTCCGCAAATAATGTAATAATCTCTAAAAATATAGTTAATGCGATATGTGAAAATGGAGGAGTTATAATTTTTTGCGATAAATGTTATCTTCCGAGCGCCATAACACTTCCCTATACAGGACATTGGCTAATAGCTCCACGCATAAAGCAGCAAATAGATTGTTCGCTGCCTCTGCAAAAAAATCTCTGGAAAAATATTGTACAACATAAAATTCTCAATCAAGCAAATGTGTTAGAACATTTTTTTCCCGAACATCAAAACTTAGAACGATTGAGATGGCTGGCTAAAGAAACTCTGAGCAATGATGCCAGAAATCATGAGGGACAAGCGGCAAGTATTTATTTTAAATCATTATTTGGTAAAAAATTTGTGCGTGATAGATTAAGCGATGACCTCAATATTTTATTAAATTATAGCTATACTATTCTTAGAGCAATAGTAGCAAGAGCTGTTGCAGGAAATGGTCTATTGCCCTATTTAGGAATAAAACATTGCAATAAAACTAATCCCATGCCTTTAGTGGATGATTTAATCGAGCCGTTTCGTGCGGTTGCTGATAAAATTGTTTATGATGAAGTTAATAAGCTTATAAATATAGACCATATAGAATTAACCCCGGAAATCAAGAGAAATATAACCAAAATAATTACATATCCCGTACAGACAGAAAAAGGATGTGTTTCTCTAAATGATGCCATATACGATTTTGTGGCCAGCTTAGTTGTAAGCTATGAAATGAAAACAGTAGCATTAAGGTATCCCGAGATTTAAAAAGAAAATAATTAAGTTACATCAAATCTCAAAAATTGAAAATATAAAAAGGAGAATAAATAAATGACAATTTATAAACGTTCAAAATTGACACCGGAAATTTTAAAACAATGGAAACGTGACGCTCAAAAAGATTTAATTTACATTCAAGCGAATAGTATTTTTGATTTACAGATGGCCATTAGCGAGAGTGAAGAAACAAACGAAGTAGAATTAACTGAAAACGGGAAAGTGTTGGTTGATGGTTACCTGTGTGGATATTGGCGCCAAAAAGACAATAAATATATATGGTACACACCGGGAGAAGGTTTAGAAGATACTCACTACGCCTCAAGTACAAAAATTATTCAAGGTCCATGGAAATAACAAACCTCAATACTAAATGAACTAAAGTAACTGTCTAATTAATCTCTGATATAACCAGTATTTTCAAGACCAGAATTAGCAATATGTTATAGTTGACTGTCTAATTAATCTCTGATATAACAAAATATCGAACAGGGATACGTCCGCTTATGTTATAGTTGACTGTCTAATTAATCTCTGATATAACATACCTTCGGTTATCGCTTTATGAGTTTTAGTTATAGTTGACTGTCTAATTAATCTCTGATATAACTTTCACTATAAAATTCTTGTCCACGTTTGCGTTATAGTTGACTGTCTAATTAATCTCTGATATAACAGATAGACACGGAGTTCTGATAGTTCCCGAAGTTATAGTTGACTGTCTAATTAATCTCTGATATAACTTAAGCAACACAGGATTATTAGACAAATCAGTTATAGTTGACTGTCTAATTAATCTCTGATATAACGGGCGTAAAGGCTGTATTACTCCGCTAAAAGTTATAGTTGACTGTCTAATTAATCTCTGATATAACACAAAGCATTAGCATTCTTTATCTGATTATGTTATAGTTGACTGTCTAATTAATCTCTGATATAACACGTATTCGACTTTATTTGCGCAACCGGATGTTATAGTTGACTGTCTAATTAATCTCTGATATAACCCATCTGTGAGAAAACTCTGCGCCGGTTGCGTTATAGTTGACTGTCTAATTAATCTCTGATATAACATACATACAAAACATACAACCGGTTCTTTCGGTTATAGTTGACTGTCTAATTAATCTCTGATATAACCAAATTTAAACAATGTTGGTGAATTATAAAGTTATAGTTGACTGTCTAATTAATCTCTGATATAACATTAAAAAGCTCTTCTCGCGTTCGATGAGGTTATAGTTGACTGTCTAATTAATCTCTGATATAACAAGCAAGGCGAAAGCGTTGACGCACAAACTGTTATAGTTGACTGTCTAATTAATCTCTGATATAACAATTGTTTTCATACCTAAACGCCTAAAATGGTTATAGTTGACTGTCTAATTAATCTCTGATATAACTCTACACTTACGTTGGTTGTATGTGAACCTGTTATAGTTGACTGTCTAATTAATCTCTGATATAACTTCTAAAGGCTCTAATTGGGTGAAGTTTACGTTATAGTTGACTGTCTAATTAATCTCTGATATAACTATGATTTGCCTGATGGCGCGACGTGCTATGTTATAGTTGACTGTCTAATTAATCTCTGATATAACCTAATAAGGCTAAAGGTTTGAAAATAACTAAATTTTCAAGCCCTTTTCATTTTAAAAATAAAATATATAAAAGCAAAATTTCTCGAAAATAGCCGAATTTTTAATGAGAATCGATTCGGAAAAGTCAAAAAATTTAATATATTTCTTTAAAAAAGTAACAACTGTCCTTCTTTCTCGCGCATTTCTTCCTCGTTTTCTTCATAATTTTTCCCCAGATAATTTTCTGTCATCAAATATTGCTTATCTGTAATATACAAAAAGGAAACAGAACTATTATCCGGAACAAAACGAGATATTTTTTTCACCAAATTACGCCCAACATCAAGACTCTTGACAGGTTTCAGATAAACCGAAAACTGTTTCATCACAAATCCGTTATCAAGAAGCGCATTGCGAAAACGTGTAGCTTTCCGCGATTCGGTACGAGTTCTAACAGGGCAGTCAAACATACAGATTATCCACATCATCGACCACCCAGTTAATGTTTCAGCTCTTTGCCTTCGTGCCATTCCAAAGCACCTTATGCTTTTTCTTAACCTTACCAAATGGCGTGAGTTCAATTTTTCGCGCCTTGTTTTTCGTAAAATAACTTAAACCACGATTAACCAAACTTCCTACTAACATATATTCGGGGTCTTCTTTTGCTTTTGTTGTGCCTCTTGCATCCGTTACATAGTCAATGGCGATAGAACCTGCACTAAACTTCTTTACTCTTGCCAAGCATCTGTCTTTATCAGTATATCCTTTCCATTCTTCTGGCGTATTTAACTCTAATAAATCTCCTTGCTGAATAGACCAGATAATTTTCCCACCATCTTTCTTCCATTGTGGTACAAAATCAGCTTGGTTGATGTCAAAACGTTTAATAACTTCCCAACCAACTTTACCGTCTTTTTCAAAGAAATCGACACAATGGTTGTTACGTCCTTCATAAGCAAGTTTATGCTTAGGAATATAAACCAGCGAAGAATTATTTTCGTAACACTTAAAATTATCACCTTTCCATAGTTTTTTATCTTGAATAATACGGAAAGCTTTAGTTAAGATTCGTCCTTCGGTGATTTTGATTTCTTTTTTTCCGTCTTGGATAGCTTGCTCATTTTCTGCAATTAAAATTTGCTCTGCCGTATTTGCGTAAAGTTCAAAATTTTCTTTGAGTTTTGCTTGTTTCGCTTTATTTTCGGCAATTTCTTCCGCCCATTCATCTTTGATAGTGTCAGGTACTAAAAGTTTATCTAAATCTTTGAAAGATTTGACAACTTGTAATACTTTGCGCGAATATGATGTAATTAAAGCCTCATTATCTTCAGGATTAGTGCATAAAACGATACGTCCAGTTTCTTTATGAAATTGTCCTGCTTTACTATGATTCGGCTTATGCGAAACATTGATATTTTTTAACACTTCAATAACCCGACGGCGAAAATCGCCAACAGAATGAACACTCGTTAAAGGCAATGGATACTCAAGCCGTCGCAAATCCATTTCCTTAGCCATCTTTTGAATAAGCGAGCGATTAGCGCAGGCCACAGTAATCGCATCCATTGCATGATGACGGTGGTCAATACGCGGTTTTTTCTTCCAATCAGGATTAGACTTAGTTACTTGTCTTTTCCAGCAATTATCATAATCGGGCATACATTCGCCGTCTATGACCTCTCCTGTTTTTTCGTTTACCCAATAAGGGGAACACGAAATTTTTTCTGGTACGCTGTCATTAAGTCCTGCTAAATCATATTCTATTCCCCAAAGGTACCAATGTTTGCGAAGCTCTGCTGTCTGCCCGCCTTTGACTGCCAAAATGCGCGTGTGTATCACTTCGTCACTATCATCGCAGTCAATAATAGCCCGCAAATAGCGTTGTGCCATTTTTGAAACATACCGCGTATCTGTCAAATAGCGATTCGTTTCATCTTCATCCCCATTGTCTTCAAATTTTTCACGTGCGTCAGCTTCAAAACGCCATGCTTTTTGCGGCATACGCTTGCGTGCATTTTCTAAAATTTTGCGAATAACCTCTGGCTCTTTGGTCTGTTCAAAATATTCGTATGCAAATCTATCACCTTTATTCAGATTGTCCTTGCGATTAACCAGACACAGATTCGAGTAAGTATCAGTCCCTCCTTTGGCTTGTGGAATAATATGCTCAATTTCGAAACCGCTGAAATTTTGCGGTATTTCCACACGAGGGTCATACGCATCAACCCAGCCTTGCTCTTTAGCAAGCTTGTATTTCAAAATATTGTTACGATTAACAAATAATTTTCGCTCATTTAAATATTTTTTTGCTTCTTCGTTTAATTTTTCATTTTGTTTTTGCTTTATTTCCTCCTGCTTCTTCTTTTTAGTTGACATCCCGACATCGCGTCCTAGCTCTAAATTAATGTCGTATGGCTTACCATAAATGCGGATAATGTCATTAACCACCAAACGTATCTGATTTAGAATCATATGTACAGCAGGGTTGGCAATTTTGCCCCAGCGTATTTCATCAGGATTAAGGTTTGTATTGTTTTGAATAACAAGATGCGGCAAAGGTTGCGTATCCGTTTGCAAAATCTCTCCGTAATAAGGTAAAGAACAACACTTTCCTTGCATGGTGCGGGCAATTTCTTCTTCCGCCATAAAACGCGTATCTTCTTTTGCTAATCTATCGGTAATTTCACGAGGGGATAAAACCTCTTGTTTCATCTCTGCAAGTAAAATTTCCGTAGCGGATTTTCCAAGCATTCCCCGCCCTTTGGGAAGTTTTGTTAAAAGGTTACCAATCTCCTTTTCGTCTTCAATGTTAAGAAGTTCTTTTAATTGTAAAATAAGCTTGTCTTCGTTGAGCAACCGGCCATTTATATCGTTTTCATCTTTTGGTTCAGCCAAAAATTCAACAAACTCTGCCAATTTCTCACCAGATAAATTTTTAATATATTCAACGTTCATAAACTCTGGACGCGAATACAAATAAGCTTTTATAACTTTATCATCAATAAGAGAAATTTTAATCTGACCACTAAAATTAAGCAGTTCTTTGATTAATTTCTTACCTGCGTTTTTCCCTTTAAGTAAAAGCTCATTGATAATTTTATCGCGTTCTTCAAGGGTTAAGCGCCGCCTTCCCATATCCGTTTCAATGCGAATATTATTAACCTCTTCATAAATACGACGCATTTCAGATAATGGGTGCGCTTTCAACAATCTATCTTCATTACGAAAATAAATACACTTTCCAACGGCATACGGAGCAGGGGACTTTTCGTAAAACAAAATATCGTAGATTTCTTGTTTTAGGCCATCTTTGTTCATTTGTGGAAAGTACTGCGCCTGTGTATCCCAGATTTTATGAAATTCATCTTTTACTAAATACCGCGGGATAGCATAATCAACAATATTCTTCTCTAAGGCATATTTACTTTGTCTAATGTGTCGCTTTTCGGGAGATTTTTTTTCACCATTTTCATCTTTAGCATACCCTTCTTCAATCCGCTTATAAAAATAATCACCGACCGTTAAAGAGTTTGTCTCTTTAAGGTGTTGTAACATCATATCGTATGACGAAACCTTTCCCTTTTTCTTGGGTGTTGTTCCTTCTTCTAAAATCTCTTCTTCTAATTCTTCGGCTGCAGAAACAAAACCCGCTCCTCTGTGTTTAGCAATATGTAAAATCGCTCGACCGATATAATGCGGAGAGGCTAATTGTCCAAATAAAGCATCATGACGGATTATATAGGGAGATTTAGAACGCAATCTATCGGTCCCTTCTGGAGAAGAATCAACCCATAACCCATTCTCAAAAAGTTTTTGCGCTAATAAATTTAATCGTTTCTTTGTACGAATAAGATTTTTTCTGGCAGTTCTTTTTAAACGCCGCTCCTCAGCCCCTTCCGAAACTTCAAAAATTCGCACTCCGGCATCAATAATATCCATTGCTTCATTGTGCTCATTTAATTGAATAACAGCACTTCCAATAGAACCTACACCTAAATCTAATCCTAAACGATACTTCATAAATTTTCTCCTAAAACAAATATATACAAAAGTTATAGGAAAACTATTGACAATTCAAGAAAAATATTGTCATATTATAATGATATTTGTGAAGACATAATTTTTTCAGAGATTAATTAGACAGTCAACACATATATAATAAGACTGAAAATGTCGTAAGATGAGGAGGCAAGAAATTGCCTCCATTATTTTGTAAAAAACTCGTTGACAAATTCCACTTTTGTTCTTATCCTACCCTTGCACTTTAAGTCAAGGTGCGGAGCTGTCGTAGGCTTCTATATAAGGTTCGGTGTCGGATAACATCGTTAGTTATCTTTATGATAACACATATCCCCGACTGTAAAAGGTCGGGGAGCTTTTAGCGTATGTCCAAAGGTGTCTTTATCTCTGAAATAACACCTGAAAGGCTAAAAGAATCATTTTGAGCAATATGATTTACGAACTCTCCGACCGCCTTATCTTAAAGGTGGTTTTCTTATTTTTGAACTATCGGAGGGCAATCGCCATGAAAAAAATCGTATTTTTACCACTCATCACCTTATTATTCGCAAGCGCCGCGTTCACAAACGTGTATGCAACAGACAAAGCTGCTGCGCCAAAAGCCAAAGTTAAACTGATTGTCACAGAAGTTTTAGACGGCGATACCATCAGAGGAGTCATTAACTGCCAAGAATTTGTAACGATACGTTTAGCAGATATTGATTGTGCTGAAAAAAGCAAAAAAACGAAAAAATTAGACAAACAAGTCCAAGAATGGAATATGTCGCAAGAAAAATTGATAAAGCTCGGAAAAAAATCCAAAGAAAAATTAGAGGCTTTGCTTAAAACCTATGAAACAGAAATTTCCTTTGCAGAAACACCAGAAAAAGTATGCAAAACAGGCAATGGCGACAGATTGGTTGGCATAGTTTACGCCAAAGACATCAACGTCAACGAGTTTATGCTCAAAGAAGGCAAATGCCGCCCTTTTACTTGTGCAGATAGATAGTAGGCTACTACTTAATGAATAAAATAAAAGAAATATGGAAATGGGCAAAATTAGCTATATGGGCAATTGTAGCCATAGTTTATTTGGGATGGTTAATATCGTTAATTCCTCTTTCAACAATCATAAAAATAGTTTCTTGGACTTTAGGAATAGTCATTTTCATTTTTATGGTAGTTATGTTTGGTAATGATGACACAACCGCCCGTCGTCCATAGAAAGGGAAATCTAAATGACTAAACATTGGAAAAGGTTTATTTTATGTTGTATTGCAGGAATGCTGTGCGGTATTATTGCCAGAGAAATAATCGAAAAGTATTCAGAACGCACGATTGATGTAATATCTGGAGATACTTTGGAAATCACATCGCATAATAGTTTTCATATTCTTCTTAAGCATAATAGCTTGCCCGCTAAAACCTGGAACATTAATCTAAATAACAGAATAACTAGGATTAAGCTGGATAAAGTGGATTGCACGGGACACCGTATTATAAAAGATTATTGCCAAGAGCTTGGCGAACAGGAGCTATCTGCAGAGCAGGTAAAGGAATACTGGGATAAAACAACAAAAAGTTTGAAAAACTTGTTAGCACGACACCCAAACAATATAACATTTAAGCCTATATGGATTGATAAATATAATCGGGTACATGGAATTCTTTATGCTGGTAGTGTAAATGTGAACAAATATATGCTAAAATCAGGCGGATGTTTTCTTAAAAATACTTCATCAGAAAAATTGCCGTATGCGGTACACAGAGAGTTACTTAAATGTTATCAATCAGTATGGGTAGGAAAAAAACAATGACTAAATCCCCCAAAGAAGATATATCCGAAGTCTATCAAACAGAAACTCATCCGATATTGGATGATGAGGACAGACTGGGTGAAATGAACAAAAATCAGCGAGAATATATGTCTTTATTTGATAATCCAGAAGACTATGAGAATGAAATCGCCGAGTATGATGACTATGAACCTGATGATTATGCGGATGACGTAGCTCTTGATGATGTCGTTTATGCTGAGGAAAATAAAGAGCTTGAAATAACAGCCGAAGATTTAACAGAAGACGTGATAAAAAGGCAAATGCGTGAAATTTTGCAAGCAAATTATCCCAAAGCAAGTTTGGATGAGATTTTTTATTGGATGCGGTTGTTGCGCCAAAAATATGGCATAAGCATTGTTCCTAATGATGTTTTCACAAGAGAGATTTGGCTGGATAACTTCAAAAAAGCAACATCATCACAAAAAATAACAATGTTGTTAAAGGCTGTTAAACAAAAGATTTCTGATTTATTTAAACGCGACGACATAGACATTCCTTTTTAAGCAATCTGCTCTGTCCAGTATATTATATATAAATATACTGGACACAGACAGTTGAGGGGGTAAAACTAAAATCCCGAGGGCATCTAATCTCTAATAAACCGTGATATACATAAACGGTAACTCAGGCGATTTTGATAACTACAAACATCCATACGAATCAGACGACAAGTTCATCCGCCGCGTCATAGACGATGCTTTTTATATCAACAGAGAAGAACGAGGCGTTTGTTTTAGTATTTAGTTAATCTCTAAAGCGATTCTCTACAAAGTTATTTAAAATATAGAAATATAAAACCTTATTTCAGTCATTCGCGGAAAGATAAGCCACAAAGAAAAGCGCCGCTTACTGCTTACTATTTGCTTACCTGTAAAAACAAAGGGTTTAGACAATCTGCCTAAACCCTTGATTTTAGTGGTGAGCCAGACTCTAAAGAATTCGCACAAAAATCGGTCATCAATATCAACTTTTTCTTGAACCATCGTTCTGAAGTGTTAGCAATGAAAGAACAAGTCCAGATGATAAAAGGTTTGCTTGCTGCTTAAAATAACTTTCCAATTGAAATCGCAAGGAGAAAATGTCATAATTCAGCCTGATTTAAGCGATTCTCTGTCAATTTAATCCATATCGTTTTATAAATCTTGATAAGGTCATATATTGCACATTCATTATTTTTGATATTTGGTTCTTGGAAACCCCTTTAGCGAGCAAGTCTTGAATGCGTTTGAGGTTCTTCGCCAGTTTCAATCTCTTTGATTCAGCTCCGATTGGTCTTCCGAGCTTTATGCCTTGCTCTTTCTTGGAGGCAAGCGAACACTTTGTTCTTTGGCTGATGAGGTCTCGTTCTATTTGGCTTGCAAGACCAAAAGCAAAGGCTAATACTTGCGATTGCAAATCATTTCCCAAATGATAATTCTCTTTGATGGTGATGACTTGACAGTTTTTGTTCAAACAGGTTTGTAATATGGAAAAGGTTTCAGGAACCGAGCGAGAAATTCTTGAAAGCTCCGAACAAATCAAGATGTCTCCATCTTTTATTTCTTCCAATAAGGCTCCAAGTTTCCTTTTGTTCAAAGGTTTTCGTGAGGATATTGTTTCTTCAACCCAAACATCAATTTTCATATTGTGTTTGGCAGCATATTCATTGATTTCATACTCCATATGCTCAAAGGATTGTTTCTCGGTGCTTTTGCGGATGTATCCATAAATCATAAAATTCTCCTTTTGATATATTTATCGGAGAATCAAAGGATTGAGAGCAAAATGTTCTGTCATGTTAACGAACATTAAAATCAACTAATTTTTTAAGTATTTTGTTGAGGTGTAATGCGGTTCATTTAGGGCTATATAATTCCTTAAAACACAAGGGGTTCAAAGGATTTAAAAGGTTAAATTTGTGCTGTTCATTTAGTCAGAAAAACTCATTCAACACAATTGTTCGTTTCTGTTAAGTCCGAAATAAAGAAAACTTAACAGGATTGGATAATGGGGAAAATTTGTGCGTTTTTAGGAAATGATTACGATTTCATGCGTAGCAGAAAGCGGGAAAGAAGACCAAGAATTTGGTTAAGAGAAAAGGTAAAAGAACAAATTATTTATCTGATAGAAAATGAAGATGTTACAACCTTTTTTGTGGGAGAAATCGGTGGATTTGAAGAAGATGCCTATGATGCAGTATTAGAAGCAAAGGAACTGTATCCTCATATTCATATTACGCTTGTTATATCCAAAATAACTGAACTGCATCCAATTGGAGAAGATAATCCCAAACACATTCATACAGGAAAATATTGTGATGACTTTATCTATCCTGATAAAAGTGCAATGGGTTACAAAAGATTAAGCATTGTCTATCGCAACCGCTACATCATAGAAAATAGTGATTTTATTATTGCTTACAATGAATATCACGGCAAAGCCTATGAATTCTGCAAACAAGCCAAAGGTAAAGGGGTAAAAGTGATTGAATTGGGAGAAGAATAAGTAAAAACTTTAAAATTTAATAGTATTAGCAAAAATTTAAGTTTTTTGTGCAAAAACATATTAAACAGGATGCTTTTTGCATCCATTTAGATATAATGAAATAAATTTTATCGTTTTTCAAAAGGTTAAACAAAAAGTAAGTTGCATATAAAGGGGTATTGTTTATGGAGTTAGCTCTGCAAATTAGGGAAAATACATCTCAAAATAACAATAAATGTGATATTATACAGTTTCCTGCAAGTAATAAATTAAAAACATGTAAAATTAACAATAAAAGATATTTAGGAAACAAGTATAAATTGCTAGACTTTATACGAAATGTTGTAGATAAAGAGTGTTCGGATGTTGAAGTAGTT
Organism: Alphaproteobacteria bacterium; assembly: GCA_017939155.1. Lineage (GTDB taxonomy): Bacteria > Pseudomonadota > Alphaproteobacteria > RF32 > CAG-239 > CAG-267. Next base: position 45,204 of record JAGAZZ010000042.1, read on the forward strand.
GCAGATATATTTGCAGGTACTGGTGCAGTAGCTTCTGCTTTTGAAGATAAAATATTAATAACAAACGATATCTTGTATAGTAACTATATATGTCATTTGGCGTGGTTTGGTAAACAAAAGTATTCATTGCTTAAAATAAAGGATTTAATCAAATACTATAATAGTATATCAGTATCAAAAGATAATTACATGAGCGATAATTTCGCAGATACCTTTTTTAGCAAAACAAACTGTAGAAAAATTGGATTCATAAGAGAAGATATAGAAAAACAATTTAATTCTCATAATATAAATGAAAGAGAAAGAGCTATATTAATCACATCACTATTGTATTCTATGGATAAAATTGCTAATACATGTGGACATTATGACGCATACAGAAGAAATGGTGACTTAAGTAAGAAACTTGAATTGTTAATTCCTACTCCCAATTCTGCATTAAAAAGCAATCAAATATACAATGAGGATGCAAATGAATTAGTCAAAAATATTGAAGCAGATTTAGTCTATATTGACCCTCCATACAATTCACGCCAATATTGTGATGCCTATCACTTACTGGAAAATGTAGCCTCTTGGAAAAAACCTACAGTCTCTGGCGTAGCAAAAAAAATGAACAGAGATAATCTAAAAAGCGATTATTGCACAACCAAGGCAACGCAAGCATTCAGAAGCCTGATAAAGGATATAAAAGCGAAATATATTCTACTTTCATATAACAATATGGAAACAAAGGGAAATGACCGTTCCAATGCGAAAATATCAGATGTGGATATAATGGAAATATTGCAAGAAAAAGGAGAAGTTAAGGTCTTTTCAAAGAAGTATAAGTCTTTTACAACAGGAAAATCTAATATTCAAGACAACGAAGAAAGATTGTTTTTGTGTAAATGTAAAAAAGAAGAGAAACAATTGTTGATTCAGTCGCCAATGAATTATCTTGGTGGTAAATTCAAATTATTAAAACAAATTTTGCCAGAATTTCCTCAAGGGATACATAATTTTTTGGATTTGTTTGCAGGAGGAGGAAATGTTGGTATCAATATTTCTGCTAATAAAATAGCGCTAAATGATAATAATCAGAGCCTTTATGGTATATATAGCCTGTTTAAAAAGAAGGATAAAAAAGAAATTTTAGATTCAATACAAGATATTATTACAAAGTTCTCTTTATCCGAAAGTAGCAAGTATGGATATGATTATTATTCATGCCAAAGTGACACGGGATTACAAGAATATAATAAAGTTGGCTATACAAAATTAAGAGAATATTTTAATTCCAAAAAGATAAAGGATGACGAATACTATCTCCTATTGTATGTACTTATTATATATTCTTTCAACAATCAGTTGCGATTTAATAATCAGGGAAAATTTAACTTGCCCGTTGGAAAAAGAGACTTTAATTCTAAAATGAAGATGAAACTTTCACTATTCCTTGATAGAATTAAATCAGAGAAAATCATGCTATCAAACTATGATTTTAGGGACTATCCTTTGGAAAATATTAACAAGGATACCTTTGTGTATGTTGACCCACCATATCTTATCACATGTGCAACATATAATGAAAAGAATGGATGGACAGAACAGGATGAGAAAGATTTATTAAAATATTTAAGTAATCTTGATGCAAAAGGTATCAAATTCGCACTCTCTAATGTTCTATATAGTAAAGGAAAAGAAAACAAATTGTTACAAGCGTGGATAAAAGAAAACAATTATAAGGTAATAAACCTAGACTATTCTTATGGAAATTCTAACTATCAGACCAAAGATAAAAAGAGCAAACCACAAGAAGTTCTAATCGTAAATTACTAGGAGTAAGAAAATGTTTGATTTTTGGAATTTTTCAACATCTGTTCGTAATCCAGAAAGATTGCCAGATTTTCTTAAAGTTGCAGCTAGGTTAGAAGGAGAAATTTGGAATGATGAATCACAGGAAAAGTTTCAAATATTGTTAATCCAAAATCGTTTGTATTTAGATTCTGATAATACACAGTCTCTCAATAAGCTATCTGAAGAGCAAAAATCTTGGTTGGCTGACAAAATGCACGAAATGACGTTTGAAGAAGCACAAAGCATATACGAGGCTAAACAATATGTTGGTGGCGGAGCTATGCGAGGAAGACAATCAATGAATCCGCTTAAAAAACTAGGATATATAGTTGCAGAGAAAAATGAAGCAATACGAGTAACGGATATAGGAAGAAAATTGTTGGATGGCGAAATTCAATTTGATGAGGCTCTATTAGAAAGTTTGTTAAAATATCAACTACCTAATGAAATCACAGAAGGTTGTAAAGATTGGAATTCTAAACCTTTTATATCAACATTAAAACTGATAAAAAAAGTGAATGAATTATGTGATGAGAGAGAATTAAAGGCTAAAGGAGTGTCTTCTGATGAATTTGGTATTTTTGTTCTATCTATGACGGATTATGACCAAATTGATGAAACTGCAGAAAGAATTTTAGAGTTTCGTGCAGATTATGAAAGCATAAAACAACAAAATTTTGCAAATTACAGAGAGTATAAAGCAGCAAGAGATATGTATAAAAATAATTATATTCAAACCTATCTCGCTGACTTTAATAACCCAGTGAAAAATGCAAAAGAATATGGCGATAGTATGAAAAGATACTTGAGACAAACAAAATATATAAGATTTTTAGGGGCATATGGTAATCAGTATATAGATTTAGAGCCTAGGCGTATGTTAGAAATTAATTCCATATTAGAGAATGATACGGGGGCAAGTAGAAATTTTACCAAACAAGAATGGTTAAATTATATCGGAACTCAAGGAGCATACGAACTTCCATTTGAAACGATTAATAAATTAATAGAAATTTTGAATAAAATTAACTCTGAAAATCACAGATTAGAGGATAAACTTTCGTTACAACACAAGGAATTTGTGGCTTCAGAGCAAAAAAATACATTAAAAGAAGCTATCAGCAAAGCTAGAGAATACCGCACATTATTACAAAACAAAGAATTAAAATTTGATTATAACCAAGATATAACAAAAATAGATACAGCTGTAGAAATGTTGTCAGACATAGCTCAAAATAAAGCGGATAAATTAATCAATAAACCATCTGTGGAGTTAGAAAAATGGGCAAATATTGCGTTGAATATAATAAATGATGCCATAAGTATAAAACCTAACTCTCCTGTAGGAGATGATAATGAGCCGACCTTTACAGCTCCAGCAGGAGTTCCTGATATTGAATGTAATTATGAAAACTTTAGTATGATTTGTGAGGTAACGACTCTTAAAGGTAGAAATCAGTGGTATAGCGAAGGTCAGCCAGTTATGCGCCATTTAAGAGAATTTGAAAATAAAAATACAACACATTCGTGCTATTGTCTTTTTATAGCACCTAGTTTGCACGAAGACACATTAGAAACATATTGGATGTCTGTTAAACATGGTTATAAAGGAGCTCTTCAAAAGATTATTCCGATGACAATCAAACAATTGGCTGAAATTCTAAATATCATAAAGATTAAAAAGCAATCAGGAAGTAATGTTTCACATATGCAAATGAAAGATTTATATGACAAATGTGTTAATATAGCAGAAGTTGAAGATTCTTCCGTATGGCATTCCTACATAGAAAATCAAATTCATATGTGGAAAAATAGTTTGATTGTAGCTTAATGGTATCATCATAGAAAATTACTGCATGGTGAGGAGAAAACTATAATATGCAAATTGAAAAAATACATATATACAATTTTAGAGGGATTGAAGACGAAGAATTTAATTTTAAGGACTTAAATATTATTATTGGAAACAATGGAACATCAAAAACAACGATATTAGAAGCACTTCACTATGCATTTTCTCCAAATTATGCACAAAACCATATTAGTTACAGTGATTTTTATAATAATACTGCTTCATCAATAGATATTGATGTCTATTTCAGTGAAACATTTTTTATTAGTTTACAATTTGGATATCAGATGAAACAAATTCCTTTTAATAGGATTCATTTAGGTATAAAGCGTAGAGATTCTTCTAAAGGTATTAAAAAAGCATTTAATGATGGATTTGTTTTTAGTCATTGCTTAATGCCTGTATATAAAAGTGTAAAGGACGGAAAGGGTTGGAACGTAATAGACGGAGATGGAAAGGAACAAACAGTTTCACTTCTGCAGGCAAAAGAAGCATTAAACAACCTTCCAATGAGATGTTTTTACTTCAATAAAGACAGAGAAAAGCAATTAAATAGAGGTTTTAATAGCTCTGTAAATTCTGTATTTGATGATTTTAACTGGAAATTCTTATTACAATTAACTAAAGATAATGAAAACACTTATGATGCAGATAAAAATAAATTAGAACAATGTATTTTGAGCCATATAGATGGAAAAAATATAGAAACAAGTATTGGAACAATTAATAAAAAATTATCTGAATATTTTTCTCTTTCCCCAATTAATATTTCTTTTTTAGATAGAAATAACCCATTTAATACAGCGTTTCTAACCAATCAAGAACATAATCAAGATTTACCGATATCAAAACTAGGTTCAGGGATTGAAATGGTTATGGCATTGGTATTTTTAGAAACTCTCGCATCTTTATCAAAAGAAAATATAATAATACTTATTGATGAACCTGAATTACATTTACATCCAACTCTACAGAAACAATTGTTAGAGTATATCAAGAAGCTATCTACAGAAAGCAGAATACAAATTCTATTTTCAACACATTCTCCATATATGTTTAAGGATTGTTGTTCAGACGAACATTGTAACTTAATAAGCAGGGGGGCTAATTACAATAAGAGTATTTTCCCTTGGGGCAAAACATGGGGTGAAATAAATTATTTCACCTATAATTTACCTACAGTTGAATTTTTTAATGAATTGTATGGTTTCTTTCAAAAAGACAGAAAAATAATTGAGTTTGATGAATTTTTACAAACTAAGAACATCCCTGTGGTAAAAGTATGGAAAAGAGATGAAACAACGGAATATTCATATACTCTTCCTTCCTATGTAAGAAATTCTATACATCATCCTGAAAATACATTAAATATAAAATTCACCAGTGATGAACTTAAATTAGCAATAGAACAACTTCTATCTGTATTATAAATAGGCAAATCTATAGTAATTTACTTTCTAATTAATCCTTGTGATTTTAGAAACCCAACCCTATGTATATGGTATTAATAAGAAGAAAATATGTATAAAAGGTAATAAAATGAAGAAATGTTGCATAAACTGTGCTTTTTGTGCTAGGTATATAAATAATTCAGCAAATTTTTTGACTAAAGAAGAGCACCAACAAGCTCTTTCTGGCAACTTTGATTTTGTTGGAAGAGAACAGAGGGCACAAAAAGAATGGCAAAACCAATATAAACGGATTTATGACGGTTTAAGAACGGGACAATATCATGATAAATTAGGTGGTGGTAGAAATGTTATGGAAGTGCTAACACATGCAAATAATCCAGATAATTTTCCTATTGTAGCATATCCTGACCCAATTACAGAATTATTTGGATTACCACCTTATCCTCAAGCTCCATATAAAGATTTTCTTGTTTGTATGCATGATTTATGGAATTTTCAGGGGAAAGAAAAAGAGTTTCCAAGTTTAAATCAAAAAAGAAAATGTCTTTTCTTTTATTCATACGATAAAAAAGGTAACAAAAGTTTTGAGGGTTGCGAAAAAGAACGTGAGGCGTTATTAGCAAAAAGTCGTTTTACGACAACAAATCTATTAGTCATAATAGGAATAATTGTAACTATTGTACTTTCTTGGCTACAAATGTGCAATAATAAACAAAGTGGCTTATCTCAACAAAATATAGAGACACAAAACTTAAAAGCAGATGTAATTGATAAAAAATAGCAAATTAAGCCGCTTGCGTTCCCACAGTTTGTTTAATCATCCAATCAATCTGCTCTTTGGTGGCACCTTGTGATAACAGAGATTGTTCCATCTGCATAAGTCTTGTTTCAGCATATAGTAATTTGGTACGGAGTTCAGAATTTTCTCTTTCCAATGTTTCTATACGGATTTTAGCCATATCCAATTCATATTTGGTATCTTTGAAACTCTTTTCATAGTATTCTTTGTTGTCTCTTAAGACCTTTTTATCAATATTATTCATATTCTCAAGAATTGGTGCAAAC
>JAGAZZ010000005.1 GCA_017939155.1 Alphaproteobacteria bacterium
AGCAACCCATCAAGTATCATGTGTTATTGGGCGGAGAACTTGATGACGACGAACTTTTTCGTTCTCTTACGAGACGTTCTTCCGCCCTTCCTTTTCCTTTTTATCTTATTCTTTATATTTTTTCACTAACAATTACGAGCCAGCGACGTCAGTCGCATAAAGGCGTGGTAATCCATAACTTGGGCATAGCCCTCTTTATTTTAATATTTTTAACTTGACTTTAACCACCATCCCCTTATATTTACTTTTGTCGGTAGAGATACCGTCAGGGCTGTCACAGGCTCTCTACAATAATTTTATCCTTGATGAATGTCAGGGAGCTTTTAGCTATATATTGAAGGCTAAAAGAGTCATATTGTAGTGATTTGTGAACTCCCTGGCGCTGGATTTTCTAGCGCCTTTTGTTTTAACTTAATTAAACATGGAGTAAAAAATCATGACACAAACAGAAGAAACTAACGTTGTTTATTGCAAACCAGGATATACAATAAGAGCAAAAATAAAATACGGACTACGCCAATTAATCATTTATGAACGCCGACAACACGGTGTTTCAAGTGAAGAAGTAAGCCAAGCCATAGGAATTCCAGCTACAAAGCTAAAAGAAATCGAACAACACAAAAAACACCTAAACTGGTATATCCTCGACCGCCTGTTGCGTTATTATCGCAAACAAATTGAAATAAAACTTGTCGATTTAGACAGGGACTAAAACAACATTGCCCTGCCCCGCTCCCTCCACCTCGAGTCATTGCTAGGGCAGAATAAACAATTTCCTCTCCGAGTCATTGCGAAGTGCGCCGTAAGGCAGCAACTGTGGCAAACTTCTCTTAGTGTTGCTAGGACGGAACAACCGACGCAACACTTAGTTGTTCGCTTAAAGTAGAAGCGAAGCTTCGTAGCGGCGCAATCCATAACTTGTGACTTCAGGCACGCAAATTTTAATAAAGCAACGCTAAAGCGTTTAGTTATGGATTGCCACGGTTGCAGCCTTACGGCGCACCTCGCAATGACTAAAAAAAAAGCAAACCTCCCTCTAAACCGCAGACACTCTGCGACCCACTCCAACAAAGGAGCGGGATAAAAAAACAGCGAGGCAAACCACCTCGCTATCATTAACAGAGTTTTGCGTGTAAGTACAAGATAAAATTTTGCGAAGTAACTTACCCCATAAAAAAAACGCAGAGCCGAAGCCCAGCCCGTATACGTTCCCAATTTCAATAAAGGAGGGAAATTTTGCGAAGTAACCGCGGGAGCCCTGCTAGGGAGGGGAGCGTACATTAAGGTACGTGACCCGACCGACGACAGGCTTCCTCCCGCGAGTTAATTCACAATAATTTTACCCTTTATTTATATTGGGACATGTGCTCAAGCAAACTACGCTTCTCATTCACACCCTCTTGCGCCCTGTTCAAAAGCGTAGAGTAACGTTCCGGATTCATCTTGTTGACAACCTGGAAGCGGGTTTCGCTTGCCATATAGTCAGCCAAAGGCTTCGAAGGAGCCTTAGAATCCAACATCAACGGCGCTTTGCCTTCTTTGATGTTGTCCGGATTGTAACGATACAAAGGCCATGAACCGGTTTCAACCGCGTCTTTCTGGTGCATCAAACCTTCAGCCATATTCAACCCTTGGTTAATACAGTGAGAGTATGCAATAATCAAAGACGGACCGTCAAACGCTTCAGCTTCGTTCATTGCTTTAATCACTTGAGCGTCATTAGCACCCATTGCAACTTGAGCAACATAAACATTACCATAAGACATAGCAATCATTGCCAAATCTTTCTTCGGTAATTCTTTACCTGCGGTTGCAAATTTAGCCGAAGCGCCCATCGGGGTAGCCTTAGACTGTTGACCGCCGGTGTTAGAGTAAACGCCCGTATCAACAACCAAGATGTTAACATTACGACCCGAAGCAATCGCGTGGTCAAGACCACCAAAGCCGATGTCGTATGCCCAACCGTCACCACCGATAATCCATACAGACTTCTTGATGAGGTAATCGGCAACTTCCATCAAGTGAGCCGCAACATCACCGGAAATACCGGAGAGCTTAGCGCGCAATTCTTGAACGTTATCGCGTTGAGCGTCAATTTCAGCGTCAGTAGACTGCGGGTTAGCCAAAATCTTATCAGCAATATCACCCAACTGGTCTTTCAACTCATTAAGCAAAGACTTAGCGGTTTCTTCACCGTGGTCAACTGAAACGCGCATACCCAAACCAAACTCGGCATTGTCTTCAAACAAAGAGTTTGCCCAAGCCGGACCATGACCTTTTTCATCCTTGCAGTAAGGCGTTGTCGGCAAGTTACCGGAGTAAATGGAAGAGCAGCCCGTTGCATTGGCAACAACCATTCTGTCACCAAACAATTGAGTTAACAATTTGATATACGGTGTTTCACCGCAACCGGCACACGCACCGGAGAATTCAAACAACGGACGAATCATCTGAGTTGTCTTCGGCAGGTTCTTTTGAACTTCCGTACGTTTAACGTATGGCAATGTTTCAAAGAACTTCCAGTTAGCCTTTTCAACATCCAAATGGTTCTCAATGTGGTCCATATTAATGGCGTGCAGTTCAGGATTTGCCTTGTTCTTAGCAGGACATGCCGATACGCACAAACCACACCCCGTGCAGTCTTCAGCAGAAATTTGCAAGATGAACTTCTTGCCGGCAAATTCCTTACCTTTATAATCAGCACGTTTCAACGTTGAAGGAGCAGAAGCAAGTTGAGCCTCGTCAGCAACTTTCATACGGATAACACCGTGCGGGCAAACAATGGAGCACTTACCGCATTGGATACAGGTTTCAGGGTCCCAAACCGGAATTTCAGTTGCAATGCAACGTTTTTCATATTGGGTGGTTCCTGTCGGCCATGTACCGTCAATAACTTCTTGCAGTTCAGAAGTTTTAACGCTGTCGCCTTTGTCAGCAATCAATTTTGCTGTCAAGCCTTGAACAAAGGCAGGTGCATCTGCCGGAACCGGTGCCAAACGACCAAACGTTGAAGTAACGTGGTCAGGATACTTAACCTCAAACATATGTTCCAAAGAAGCATCAACTGCGGCATAGTTCTTTTGAACAATCGCGTCACCCTTCTTAGAATAAGTTTTCTTAATAGCCGCCTTAATCTGAGCAATAGCCTCATCTTTCGGCAAAATGTTAGAAATAGCAAAGAAGCAAGCTTGCATAATCGTGTTAATGCGAGCGCCCATACCGGTTGCACGGGCAACTTCTACCGCATTAATGGTGTAGAACTTCAATTTCTTAGAAATAATCTGTTCTTGAACTTCTTTCGGTAAATGGTTCCAAACTTCCTCATGCGGATACGGAGCATTCAATAAGAATGTACCACCCTCTTTGGCAATGTGCAAAATGTCAACCTTGTTCATAAATTGGAACTGGTGGCAAGCCACAAAGTCTGCTTGGTTAATGAGGTAAGCGGAACGAATTGGATTGTCTGAAAATCTCAAGTGAGAAGTCGTCATCGAACCGGATTTACGAGAGTCGTAAACGAAATAGCCCTGACCGTATTTGCCGGCGTCTTCGGCGATAATTTTAATTGAGTTTTTGTTAGCACCAACCGTACCGTCAGCACCCAAACCAAAGAACACGGCGCGAACAACATCATCCGGTTCAACATCAAACGTCGGGTCGTATGCAAGAGATTTGTTGGTCACATCATCGGTAATACCAACGGTAAAGCCGTTAACAGGTTTTGCGGATACCGCATTGTCAAACACAGCCTTAGCCATCGCCGGGGTAAATTCTTTAGAAGACAAACCGTAACGACCGCCGTAAATCTTCGGCAAGCTTGCAATTTCCCCGTTAGAGAACGCTTGTGAAATAGCTGTCACAACGTCCAAATACAACGGTTCACCCAAAGAGCCGGACTCTTTGGTTCTATCCAAAACAGAAACTGTTTTAACCGTAGCTGGCATTGCTTTAACCAAAGCTTGAGCTGGGAACGGACGATACAAGTGAACTTTCAAAACGCCGAGTTTAGCCCCATGAGCGTTCAAATATTCAATGGCTTCTTCAACTGTTTCGGCACCTGACCCCATAACAACGATAACGTTTTCGGCATCTTTTGCCCCGGTGTAGTCAACAATATGATATTGACGTCCCGTAATCTTGGCAAACTTGTCCATTTCTTCCTGAACAATACCTGCAACGGCGTCATAATATTTGTTTTGCGCTTCACGCCCTTGGAAGAACACATCAGGGTTCTGCGCTGTACCGCGGATAACCGGCTTTTGCGGGTTAAGAGCGTGCTTAGCGTTAAATTTATAATCAACACCGTCTAACATAGCACGCAAATCATCGTCAGAGATTAATTTGATTTTCTTGATTTCGTGCGACGTGCGGAAACCGTCAAAGAAGTGCATAAACGGCACGCGTGAACGAAGCGTAGAAGTTTGTGCAATCGCTGCCATATCGCCTGCTTCCTGAACTGAGTTGGAGCAAAGCATAGCAAAACCGGTCTGACGGCACCCCATAACGTCGGAATGGTCGCCGTAAATAGACAAAGCGTGATAAGCAAGTGAACGTGCCGCAACGTGCATAACAAACGGAGAGAGTTCACCGGCAATCTTATACATATTCGGAATCATCAACAACAAGCCTTGCGAAGCGGTAAACGTTGTTGTGAGCGCACCGGCCTGCAAAGAACCGTGACAAGCACCGGCAGCACCGGCTTCAGACTGCATTTCTTGCACAAACGGAATAACTCCCCAGAGGTTTTTCTGCTTGGCAGCCGACCACGCATCTGCCCATTCGCCCATCGGAGAAGACGGGGTAATCGGGTAAATAACGCAGACTTCGTTCATGCGATGCGCAACCGAAGCGGCCGCTTCATTGGCATCCATCATTTTCATCTTAACATCTGACATTTATAAATATCCTTAAAATTAGTTTAAGTTACAAACAGCAAATCGCAACCATCCTCCAACCGGAGTCGCTGCGTTTTTGCTCGATTCTTATTTTAAATCAAAAGATAAATACCACATTAAACAAACTTTGCAAGCAATTTTTTTACGATATTATGTCCCAATCACCCCCTCTTACCATTCGTATAAAATATCTTTTTTAACTTGACAAAAAAATATATCTCGCTATACTCCATCCCAGTAAACTATATTATTAACATAAAACTATGAACTATGAAAAAGAAACTGTTTCTATCTTCAATCTTGTTGATTGCCTTACCCGAGTTTTGTCAAGACAAAGAATTTCGGGTTATGCCCTCCCTGCTGGCGAGTTCATTTGACTCCAAGGAAGACGTTGACATCGTCCTCCTGAATTGTCCCACCAAACAAGACATCATCCCTTATTTAAGAAAATGTCTGCGCGAGTGGTACAGCCATCCGGAGGATGAAATTCAATCGCGCAACGCTACCGTTGTTCAGCTCTATCTGGAGATGATTAATTCCCGCACTTATGAGCACCCTGTCCCCAAAGCGCTGCTTGACGCCGTAACCAAATGCGCCAACCAAAAACTAGAACGAGAGCAAATGTATTACCTCTCCTCAGTTTCTTAACGAAAAAACCGCCCCTTTTTCGGGCGGTTTTTTCATAGCGCAATAAAACAAAAAAAGGAGGCTTTGCCCCCTCTAAACTTTAATTAATACATCCGGCAAAAACCGCGTCTGCCCCGGCAAAAATATATCCCTGCTCAAGATAATATCTCACCAGCTCGGTTGCTTCAGGTTGTTTTAACAACAACTCCTGCCCTTCCTCACAAAGCTCGTGTCTTTCCATATAAAACTTCAACAACTTCACTTTATCAGGCTGTTCAAACAATTTAAGTTCAGCCGACCTATCCAATGAATACTCATTAATATACAAGAGCAAAAGCTCCCTTCTTTCAGGTCGGTCAACCAGTTTAAGCTCCGCCTCCCCAAAAAGGATATACCGGCACAGATAAATTTCCAAAAGCTCCTTGGCATTCGGCGCTTCCAACATCTTAAGCTGTTCATCTACACTGAGTTCAACGCCGTTGTGAATTTTCTCAATAATTGTTTCCATAAAATAATATTTAAAAATTAATAATAAAAAATTGCACCGGATAAAATATCCGCCTTTCATAAAATGTCAACAAAAAATTCTTTCCGCTAAAACCCCTATCCCCGGGGTTCGAACCCGCTACCGCATAATAACAAAAAAGCACCCGTAAGGGGTGCCTCTTTAAAAATTGGCTCAGACGCAGGGATTGACCTCATTTCATTCGTCCGCACAGGCACTCATCAGCCGCTTTGCGTCTGACCGGGGTTCGAACCCTAAATATTTACATCAATTACAACAAAACCCACCTCAAGGGTGGGCTTTGTTGTAATTGGCGGAGACGCAGGGATTCGAACCCCGGGAGGACTTGCGCCCTCGTCTGATTTCAAGTCAGGTGCATTAAACCAGCTCTGCCACGTCTCCATCAGAAAAATACCTGAGCAATCGCTCAACGAAAACATAAATAATAAACAAATTTAAAAACGTCAAGAACTTTTTTTCAACTTTTCAACATTTTTTTCTAATACCATCCTCCCTGAGTCATTGCAAGCATCCATACGTTAACCTTTTTAAACAAAGCCTCTCCCTCTCCGAGTCATTACGAGGCGCGTAGCGTAAGCTACACATCGCCGTGGCAAACTTCTCTTAAGTCCTTGCTTGGGCGGCCCCCCCTCCGCGTCATTGCGAGGCGCGCCGTAAGGCATAACGCCGTGGCAATCCATAACCAAACGCAAAGCGTTACCTTATCCCATCATAACTCGTGCGAAGCACGCAATGGCTTATAGAGTGCCGGTGCTGGAAGCGAATTTAAAGTTGCAGTGTACATAATGAGTACATAAAACTTTAAATTCGCAATTATGACTGGTACTTTAGCACACCCCCTTTTTAAAACTGAAAACCGCTCCTCTCTAGGAGCGGTTTTGCAACGGGTTCGGAGAGTGCCGGTGCTATAAGTGGCGCCGTGAGCGCGGTGTACATAAACAGTACATAAGCGAGCGCCGACGCTTATATGACCAGCGCTATACGAACCCCCAAAGAAGTGGGGCTTCCATCTGTTAGTTCAATCGCAAGAGTCTTCCTGCCAAACGCTCCTTGGCACAACGTGTCTTTTCTCTCTCGATAATCAGACGTCTGATAGACTTGATGTGGCGGATTTTAACCAAATGACTATTTCTCGTCATCTTCATCATCATCAAAATCGTCGTCAAAATCATCATCGTCCTCAAAATCATCATCAAAATCATCATCTTCATCGTCGAGCAAATCGTCATCCTCGTCTTCGACAACACCGCCGTTTTCAAGCAATAACTGCTCGGCAATTTCAGATTTTTTGCGCCGTCCTCTGCGTTTCTTCGCCGGCGCCTTTTTCGACAACGCCGCAATAACATAATTGCCCACAATCTTATAAAGGTCAGCCAAATGTCCGTTATACATATGGTCGCCGTCTTCAATCATCGCAAAATCAACATCAATATGCCGCTGTTGGTTAAGCCTCAAAGCCAATTCTTCCACCAATTTAGCGTCGCCAATATCATCCTGACCGCCCTGAATAACCAAACCGGACGTTGGACACGGTGCCAAAAAGCTGAAATCTTTTTCATTAGCCGGCGGAGAAACCGCAATAAAGTTATTAATATCCGGTCTTCTCATCAACAACTGCAAGCCAATCCACGCCCCGAAAGAATATCCGGCAATCCAGCATTGTCTGGCGTCAGGATTATTTGCCTGCAACCAATCAAGCGCCATCGTCGCGTCCGAAAGTTCGCCCGGTCCGTCTTCAAAAACGCCCTGCGAGCGCCCGACACCGCGAAAATTAAACCTTAAAACCGAAAACCCCAAATCCTTAAAACACGTAAACAGCGCGTAAGCAACTTTATTGTTCATCGTGCCGCCATACTGCGGGTGCGGATGTAAAATCAGCGCAACCGGCGCATCCGGGCGTTTTGCCTTATGATAACGTCCCTCAAGCCTTCCGGCATGACCGTTAATGATAACTTCTACCATGGTGTATACTCTTTATTTTATCTTGATTTCATTAATCTTGGCTTTATATTAACAAACTGAGATTAACAGGTTATTAACAAAAACAAGGTTATAGCAAAGATGAATTCAAATTTCAAGCATTTTCTTCACGAACTTGATACAATTGTCAAAAAAGACCCCGCAACTTCAGGAAGATTAGACGCTTTTTTATGCTCTCCGGGCTATCACGCGATTCTTTTTTACCGCTTATCGCATAAACTTTGGCAAAAAAACTGGCGCCTGTCCGCAAGGCTAATCTCCCAATTTGCCCGTTTTTTAACCGGTGTCGAAATACACCCCGGCGCCACCATCGGCAAAAACTTTTTTATTGACCACGGCTTTGGCACGGTCATCGGCGAAACCGCTATCATCGGTGATAACGTCATGATGTATCACGGCGTCACCTTGGGCGGCACCAAATCATACAACGGCACTTCCGGCAAACGCCACCCGACCATAGAAGATAATGTCGTTATCGGTTCGCACGCGCAAATCTTAGGACCGATAACCGTCAAGAAAAACGCCAAAATCGGCGCCAATGCCACGGTTGTCAAAGATGTTGAGCAAAACACGACCGTCATCGGCTCTAAGGCACACGTTGCCGAAACCGCCAAAACCTGCGCTTTCACCCCCTACGGCATTAACGCTAAAACCCCCGACCCGTATGACAAACAAATTAATCACCTCAAAAACGAAATCGAAAACTTAAAAAAAGCCCTGCAAGAACTTTCAAACAAAGAATAAAGGCTTCCATCCGCCCTGCAACATACTCCAAACAAGGAGGTCGAGAAAGCGCGGTGCTATCGTCGGATGTCCCCTCATAAACCGGAGCGTACTTAAGCGTACGTGAGGATTTATGAGGGGCTTCCATCCGGCGATTTGACCATACTTTAGCACGCCCCATTTAAAACTAAAATCGCTATAAGCGATTTTGCCTCGGGTGGGATAACGGCGCAATAAAAACAATTTGGGAAATTGTTTTTATGCGAGACGCAATGAAACTTGGCTTTGTGAACATGGCGATAGCCACCGTGAAACAAAGCCTTAGTTGGAATTGGCGGTGCTATAAGTGGCGCCGCGAGCGCGGTGTACATAATCGGTACATAAGCGAGCGCCGACGCTTATATGACCATACTTTAGCACGCCCCCAAGTTCACAAAATTTCACGCTCACCCCACAAATAAAGGAGAAAATTTTGCGAAATAGCCGCGGGAGCCTACCAAAGGGCAGGAGCGTACAAATAGGTACGTGACTGTCCTGCAGAGTAGCCCCTCCCGCGAGCTAGTTCACAAAATTTTCCCTTTATTTGATTTTGTTAAATAACCTCTCCCACCTAATCGCCCTCACCCAGCTAATGGGATTATACCACGCCGCGGTATCATCATGCGAATAAAACAAAAACCGTGCCTTGCCTTCAATGTTTTCAAACGGCACCATCCCGACATCTTTTCTGGAATCGTTAGAGTTGTCGCGGTTATCGCCCATCATAAAATAATGCCCTTCGGGAATAACAAATTTCGGCGTATCATCAACCGTACTGACACTGTCGCTACGTTCAATAATACGGTGGGTCTGCCCTTCGGGCAAGGTTTCAATATATTCGGCAAAATCTTGCGGAAACGGCGTATATTCACTAATCACATAGCGCCCGACCGGTTTTCTGTCCATCAATTTATCATTAATATAGAGCCGTCCGTTTTTCATTTGTACGGTTTCACCAGGCAAACCAATCACTCTTTTAATATAATCGGTTTTGTTATCTTTGGGAAATTTAAAAACAACAATATCGCCGCGCTCGGGTTTATCAGCCCAAACCCGCCCCGAAAACTTGGGAAAGCTGAACGGAAACGAATGTCTGGAATAACCGTAGGTATATTTGGAAACAAATAAAAAATCTCCCACTTCAAGCGTCGGATACATTGAGCCGGACGGAATTTTATAAGGCTCAAACAAAAAAGTCCGAATCGTCACCGCAATCAAAATAGCGTAAAAAACCGTCATCAAAGTTTCACCCAAAGACTCTTGTTTTTTATCATCCTCAACGTTTTGCATTTTTCCCTCATCTCAAATCAAACTTCCCTAAAAGATAAAAAAAACGCACAAAAATGCAACCCCAAAGCGCAATCTATGCACACCTATCCCCCACACCTCCCCTTTCTAAACTTTTTTTGACATTTTTTAAAATTTTGTCATTTTTTGTATTGACAACCCCTGAAAATTATGTTATTCTCCCCTTAACAAAAACAAATTATTATAAAAAATCCCCGGCATGTGCCTCGGATATTATGTCAAACCATAAAAAAAAATTTTACAATTATGAACAACAACAAAAACATCGCAGTTGCTTCAACCGCTTCTGCAAATGTGACCTCCGTAGCAAACGCAACAGCAGTAAATAACACTTCAGCAAACGTATCATCAGACCCGATGAGCGTATGCCTTGAGAAGTTCTACCGCTATGCAGACGCCCGTGAGATAAAAATATTTCCCCAAACATACGGCTTCTATGAAGTTCGTAAGGGAGATAACAAAAAAATTCTTGGCGCTGTGAAGGCCGTGACAAAAGACGGCGCTACCGGTTGGGTAATCAACTGGGCCGACAAGCAGCGAAAATTCGCTGCTGATGGCGACAAGAGCATTGTCGTTGGCAAGGCAGTCTCCAAGAAGGACTGCTTCAAGGCCAGAAAACGGCAAAAAAAATCGGCACCACAGCCGGTCGAGGACTAATAACCCTCAAAACTTAATACTATCTACTAACCCGACCGGAACCCCCGGTCACTAATCGGAACTGGCGCTTATGCGCCGGTTTTTTCTTTATAAAGCAATACTTTGCAAGTAAGCATTATATTTAAAACTAAAAATCGCTCCTCTTAAGGAGCGATTTT
This sequence comes from Alphaproteobacteria bacterium, assembly GCA_017939155.1. Taxonomy (GTDB): domain Bacteria; phylum Pseudomonadota; class Alphaproteobacteria; order RF32; family CAG-239; genus CAG-267. The sequence continues at coordinate 10,914 of JAGAZZ010000005.1, forward strand.
GCAACGGGCTTGGAGAGTGCCGGTGCTATAAGTGGCGCCGTGAGCGCGGTGTACATAAACAGTACATAAGCGAGCGCCGACGCTTATATGACCGGGGCTATACGAGCCCCCAAAGGAGAGGGGCTTCCATCCGCGAGCTAATTCACAAAATTATCCCCTTACTTTCTTTATTCTTCGAATCAAACCTAGCGTCGACCCATCATGCTTAGCTTCCGCCTTCCCCTGCAACTCCGGCAAAATCTTGAGCGCCAGTTGCTTGCCAAGTTCAACGCCCCATTGGTCAAACGAATCAATCTCCCAAATCACGCCCTGAACAAAAACTTTATGCTCATACATCGCAACTAACATCCCGAGCGTATACGGCGTCAATTTGTCAATCACAAACATATTCGAGGGGCGGTTGCCGTCAAAACTCTTGTTAAGTTTCAACTTTTCAATCTCAACGTCGCTCTTGCCCGCGGCTTTAAGTTCCGCCGCCGCTTCTTCAACCGTCTTGCCTTTCATCAAAGCCTCAGCTTGTGCCAAAACATTCGCCAGCAAAATTTCATGATGAATACCCGATTCGTTCAAAGAAATCGCCGGAATAATAAAGTCTACCGGCACCGGCTCGGTTCCTTGGTGTAAAAGTTGGAAAAACGAGTGCTGAACATCGGTTCCCGCTCCGCCAAACAAGGCAGGACCTGTCGCATAATCGGTAATTTTCTTATTATCCAAACGAACCGACTTGCCGTTGCTCTCCATATCAAGCTGTTGCAAATACGATGGCAAAAACTTCAAATACTGGTCGTAAGGAATAACGCCGTAACGGTGAATATTGTAATAATCGTTATACCATATCCCGATGAGCGCCATAATCACCGGAATATTTTTTTCAAACGCGGTTTCCTTAAAATGCTTGTCCATCGCCTCAGCACCTTTGAGCATCGCTCTAAAATTATCAAAACCAACCGCCAAAGCAATCGAAAGCCCGATAGCCGACCACATCGAATACCGTCCGCCGACAAAATCCCAAAATTCAAACATATTGTTAACATCAATGCCAAACTCAGCCACCGCCTTAGCGTTGGTAGATAAAGCAACAAAATGATTCTTAACCGCAGATTCCCCTAAAGCTTCAACCAGCCACGCCCGGCAGGTCTTAGCGTTGGTCAGTGTTTCAATCGTCGTAAAGGTCTTAGACGCCACGATAAAAAGCGTTTCCTCAGGCTTGATTTTATTCAAAACCTCGGCGCACGCCGTCCCGTCAATATTCGAGATAAAATAGCTGTTAATCTCTTTGTCCGCATATTTCTGTAACGCCTGAACTGCCATAAACGGTCCCAAGTCAGACCCGCCGATACCGATATTAACAATGTTTTTAAGTTTTTTGCCCGTCGCACCTCTGAAAGTCCCGTTCCGAACATCATCAGAAAACGTCTTCATTTTAGCAAGAACGCGTCTGATTTCCGGCATAACGTCCACACCGTCCACCATAACCGGCTTACCTGAAAAATTGCGCAACGCCGTGTGCAACACCGCTCTATTCTCGGTAACATTGATTTTTTCGCCCGAAAACATCGCCTCAATCCGCTCTTTTAAATGATGCTCTTTTGCGAGCTCAAACAACGCTTCAAGCACTTTATCATCAAATCTGTTTTTGGAATAGTCATAATAAAGCCCGTCAAACTCAATTGCATATTTCAGGGCTCTGTTTTCATCCTTGTCAAAAAGTTCATTTAAGGTCACATTCTTAAACCGGTTATATTCGTTCATTAAGCGTAGAACACCAGCAGATACTGCCATTTTATCATCTCCTAATAGTTAATTTATGAAGAAAAGCTACCCTGCTCCGCCCCCACTGTCAACAACAAACCGCCTTTTTGCTCTTTTTTCCACAAAAAAGAAAAGCTTTTCCTTCCCCGAGTCATTGCGGCTCAAAGACGTAAAAAACGTCCGGTGGACGCTTTTTACCGAGAGCTATAGCAGTTGTTAGATTGTGACTTGCCGTAAGGCAACCAAAACAATCTTTACAACTGGCTTGTCCGAACGGAGTGAGTAGCGTGACGTCAGTCACATATCGCCGTGGCAAACTTCTCTTAGCTTTGCTAGGGAGGTACACACCCTCCCTCCCCGAGTCATTGCGAGCGGGCGTAAGCCCACATGTGCGAAGCAATCCATAACTTGTGCGCAAGCACACCTTATCCGCAATCCATAACTCGTGCAAAGCACGCCTTAATAATCCCTCTTTAAAACTAAACATCGCTCCTCTCTAGGAGCGATGTTGCAATGGGGCGCAAAGACGCAAAAAACGTCCGGTGGACTGTTTTTGCCGAGCGCTATAGCAGCTCTTAGCGAACGGCTTGGCGGTAACGCCAACTAAGTAAGCCTAGAGCTGGCTTGACCGTAGCGGAGTTGCTGAGCACTCCGTGCGAAGCCTACGAAGCAAGACGGAAAGTGCAATGCTGGAAGCGAATTTAAAGTTGCGGTGTACATAGCTAGTACATAAGACTTTAAATTCGCAATCATGACCGGTGCTATGCGAGCCCCCCAAAGGAGTGGAGCTATTTCACAATTTAGCCCGCTTCTCTTCTCCCCTTACCACGGGTCGCTATACTTCAACGTCGGGTCATGCAACCTTTCTGTATAACCAGAAGATTTAGATGAACCAACACCTCTAAATGTAGCACCAGAACTATTTTCCCCTCGTAAGGTTCCAATTTGGTCAATATTGTCTATGTAATTTTTCCACTTAGTATCTTTATCATAAAACGCCTCACGGTCAAAATAGCAATATACTGTGCCATGCCCTTCCAGCGTATGTGTCGGCACCGGAAACATATTCCATACCAAATTACCGGGCAACGAAGCACCTCCTGCCCCTGAATCATTATAGCCTTTAGGGTTATAGTTTGATAACGCAGTATCTGTAGCATCAGTACCACCTAAGTCTGCTGTCCAATACTCCTTATCATACAAGAAGCCCATATACGCATCCCAACCATTATCACCCGGAACCAAAGACGTTTTAAGCCATGTATTCTGCTGGAAATAAAGCGGTGTCGGCACCGTACTATAATCTGCCCCATTTTCAGAATATTTCCAAATAGTAACACCATCTACCGTCTCTGGGACCAACTTAGAATCTAAAGTAGACCAAGTTGAATCTGAATACTTTGCCGGCAAGCCCCAAAACCACCCCTCGGTCTTAAACCGCATAACATTTTGGAACTCTTCAAACGTATCAACCGATTTATACACTTCGTTATAAATAAGCGAGCTGACTTCTGTTAACGTTAAATCATTAACAATCCTACCGCCTGTACTTTGTGCCGCTTGCAAAGTCTTGGCATGTCGCGGTTTAGGATTAACAACATAACGCGTACCCCCGCTCTTAAGTCCATCCATAGATAAACCGTTAGCCAACATAATATCACCGGCCTCGCCCATTCTAAACGAAATTGGCATAACGGTTGCCAAGTTGCGGTATCCCGGCGGACAAACCGCATACGGCACCACCCCGATAAATGGATTAGCCCAAAACTTTCTGGTATCCTCTTCATGACTAGCTCCCGGGGCTTTACTATCATCACCTTCTCTTCTATTATTCACTAAGTTATACACTCCTTTGAGCACATAGTCCGGCAAAATATCGCTCAGACGCGCCCCGCCGCGAGTAGTGAGCTTAATATCGTGCATAACAGACGTATACGCCGGATTAACCATAAACTGGTCATACTCAGTACCGGTTGTATAACCGTTATTAGGAGCTTGAGGTATCGCCACAGCACTCCCCGAAACATTAGAAACAAACCTGTTCGCTCTAATATAGCCATACCCTTCGTCAGCCGCATACGAACTGCCGGAGCTTCTTTCTAACTCAATTGCGCCTCTGCGGATATAAACTGACGAGCTGTTCAGTTCATCAACGGATGCAGAACCTCCGCCAATATCCTGCGGATTAACTTTAACCATCGCAAAATAGTCGCCGCCTTTGGCATAGCCGGAAGCATCTTTAGCCCAAATCTGAACATACTCAGGGTCAACCTCAAACATCGCGTGCGCGTCTTTGTCCCTGCCGACATCCGTATCCGTTCCGGCACGATTGTTTTTATTTGACGCCACGTGGATAACATTATTGCCCGTCACGTGGAAAGACCCTCTAACCTGAACATTTGCCGTGTCCGAACTGCCGTTCAAAAGCGTCCCCGTCGTATCAACATCCGGTCTAACCTTAAACACCGTCGCGCTCGTCGCTTTATCATACACGCCAAAATCAACATACCGAACCTTGGCATCCGTATCATCTAAATAAAACTGCGAATGTTCCTCAATGTCCAACCCTTTATGAGTTGTCTTAATCGCAAACTGTCCGGCTCTGGCCTCAATCGTATTCCTTTTCACGCTAGAAGACACATCACCCGCCTGCCCCGTAAACAGCATAGCGTTGTTTTGGATGTTCACCTCTCCCGTATTCGTCGGAGAGCTACTCAAACTCGAACCGGTGTAAACGTTGACATTATCTTTGCCGATAACATTCGCCGCACTTGAATCTGCCATAAACAAGTTGTCAAACCGTTGCAAGTCATTCGGCGAATAGCCGACTTGCGCCACGCCTTCTTTAAACAACGCCCCGGCGCCATCCGTATCATAAATGCTGACAAGCGAACTCTCTGCCCGAAACATCGTATCCGAACTGGTCCATTTAGCGCTCGGACTTCCTGCAATATTCGGATTACGAATCATCACACCGTCCTCATAAGCATTGAGCCACCCTTTTTGAGGAGTAGAGCTATAAGCCGTATAGCTTGAGAACCCGGCGTGCAATTCCTTAAATCCGGAACGGTGGAACCACGCATCACGCGCAAACAACAAATCATCCACCCAAGCCGAGCCCGCCACGCCTACTTGCCATTTGCCACGGGTATAATTCAAATTGTCGACACTACCTTGCATTGCTCCTTTCCCAAAATAGGTCGAACCTAAAATATCCGTATAGCGTGAAGCTACAGTCAACTGTCCTTGAACATCAGAGGAAGTAATCGTCGCAAAATTATTAGTATTTCCATCACCACCGGCAAAACTACTGTCAATATTGTTTGCCTCGCCATACGCCCGAAGTAACCCGCCTCTTAAAGAAACAACCGAGCGGTCCGCCCAAACCATATGGTTATTATCCTTACCATCATCAGCAGTACCTACCGCAAATATACGCTTATCCTCACCAGTCATCCCGGCACCTTGCAACAAATATACTTGAGCGCTATTTCCCACACCGTTAGCATAAATCCAATCGCCGCCTTGACCGGCAGTCAAAGACCCGCCGGCATCGTTAATATATGTATTACCGGGTCCCAAAGCAGCACTTGAGCCGTTAATATTAACCGTGCCGCCTTGACGGTTAATGTTCGTCGTACGTGCACCGCTAAACACATCTTCATTACCGTTAATACTAACAGTTTTTACCAAATCATCCCCTTTGGCATAAATCAAAGACCCGTCAGTTTCAGTCAAACTGCTTCCATGACCGAGTGAAAACTCCGGCACGCCGCCATCCATTCTGGCAACCATAAAGTTATCAAGCATGGCAACTTCCGCACTTGTATCGCTGTTTTGCGCCCTAAACACCGAAAAATCAACATCGCTGCTCGAAGACCCTACCCGCGAAAATTCTAACACGTCGTATGCGCCGGCATCACGCTCCATATCAGCAGTATATCCGTCAAGCCGAGACCCTGTCGGTGTCGTCCCCGCACGGAACAATCTGAAATTATCTTTCAACGCTGACAAGTTACCATAAATCCACGCCGCACCGGTATTGCCGGAATTTCTATAACCTAATTCCCAATTGTTTCCGTCTAACGTACCGCTTGAAGCGCCTCCAAACGGCTTGCCGATATACAAATCAGCCACTTCCGGCTCACAATACATCCCCGCGCCGGTAGCGTGTGTACTATCATTTATAAACTCATGATTGCAGTTTGTGTTAAGTGATAACCGCCTGACGTTATAAATCGAATAATACTGTTGAGCAAAAGAACCAAAGTCTGATTCCTCATCATGCCCGCCCATATAAAGGTTGGCAACCATCGTATTGCGATAATATTTACTATCACCATCGCCTGAAGCCTCCGGCGGCACACGATATAAAAACTTGTCACTGTCTTCATTGGTAATCGAAATCGGCTCGGTTGACGTCACAATCAAAGAGTTTTCCGTCAAAGAAGACAAATCCTCACTCGTCAGCAAATCATGAAGCATATTCTTATCTAATGCCCAGGCGCCGCCGGTACCGTCCGCCTGCAAATCATTGCTGCCGCCCCCGAAAGGCTTGTTAACAACACCACCGTTTGCCCCCACCAGCGAAGCCATACGCGAAGCACGTTTTTTACCCGGGTCAACCGACGCCGGAAAGATGATATAAGACGTCAAACGCCCGTCATCGTTGCGCACATAAACTTTAGCACTTTCATAGTTTTTAATATCCCCCGGCACATATCCGTACGGCACGTATGAAGAATACCCCTTCGGATAAAATCCGGAAGCCGAAGTGCTGTCCAGGCTGAGCTGAACCGTCTTGCTTGAACTGAGGTTTGTTGCTAACAACAGCTCACCAAATTCAGATTTAATAAACGTTTCAATAACGTGGTTAAACGTTCTGGCTTGCGTCGCCCCGTTAATATCCTGAATTTCCTGCAATCTCTCAGCGGATTTTTTATAAAGGGTCGGCGTTACCAACGCAATCAGCCCCAGCATGGCAATCGCTTCAATTAAGAGCGTGCCCTGCTCGCCTATGCTTTTTTTATTCTTCATCGTCATTATCATTCTCCCTAAATAATTTCCACTCTAAAAATACTTAATCTGCATCAAACATCCCGAATCATGGCATACGTTAACACCATCTATTTGAAAAAAACCTTCCTTAAAAATGGTAGTCGGCAGTTCCCAATACGTTTTTTTCTTATAAGCCCCGGGAAAATACCGTGTATCCGGGTTTGCATCATTTTTATGCGCTTCCTCGTATGCCCGTTTTTCCTCTTCAAACGCCGGCGGAAAATTCAAACGCCCGTTAAACTTCCACTTGCCCCCTTCCCAATAAATAATGCCGATATTGTCCAAAAAGGCTCTTTCATTAATGGCGTTCCAAAAATCCATATTAATCTTATGCGTAATGCGGTTAATAAACCGCACATCAAAAGTTCTATAAGAAACCAAATACCGTTCGCTATTGCCCGAGCAACAAGAACTGATAAGATGATGTTCGCTATCTGTCTCGGATGTACATTGCTTAGCGCCGCTCTCAAACATAGCTTTGCTTGTATCCATACACACCACCTTAGTCACCATCTCGCTTTTATCATACAACTTTCGTCCGAAAGTCAGCCAGTCTTTCACCTCAATTCCGCTTGCCGCCGGATAATACATTGGATTGTCTTGATTATTATTATTTTTTCGCCTCAACAGAAAATATTGTATATTTTTATTCTCCCCCTCCCCCTGCTGATAAGCCAGCGATGTGCCTTTATTGTCCCCCGGTACACCTGAAGCATTAAAATCGGCATAAATCAAATCATTCGGTTGCACGCCCATAAGCCCTAAAGAAGGTATACGGCTATAAGTAGAACTAACCCGAGAAACCAACTCTGAAACAGTTTTTGTATGAAACAGAAATCTATAAACCACGCCCGCAGCCCTCTTGCGCGCGATGTCCCTCTCATAATCGGCACGCGCAGACAAATTATATCCGTATATGGCAGACACAAATGTCGCAAGAAGCATTAACAAATACATACAAAAACTCTCCGTTCCATAAAACTTATCGTTAAAAATACCCTAATCAATAAAAAGTGTACACCATTTTTCAAAAAAAATCAACAAAAAAGAACAAAAAAATCCTAAACTTTAAGCATAAAATTGCCTTATTTCTCAAATTCTTGTCAATAAATTCCATTTTAGACTTGAAAATATCCTCATCACCCCCTACCTTACCTCAAAGATACTACCAAACAATCTCAAAGGAGTAACCAATGCAATTGCCGGACTTGGCTTTGGCCGAAACCACGCTGAATATGTTAAAAGACCGCTGGAAAGTCAGAATAATCGAGTGCCTGTTATCCGGCACTATGCGCTTTGGCGAACTCAAAAAAGAATTAGGGGACATCACCCAAAAGGTGCTCACCTCAAACTTAAGAATGTTAGAGCAAAACGGCATCATCATCCGCCATGTCTACGCTCAAATTCCCCCGCGGGTAGACTATACCTTGACCTCACTTGGATATAACTTAAAACCCGTGCTGGACTCAATGGTCGCCTGGGCAGAAATCTATCAAGCCACCCTCTTAAAAGAACTTAACACCACACTTGAATCCGGCTGTCAAACCATCGAAACCCTAAACAACAAACTCGAAGCCGGTTACCAAAAATTAGAAAATAAAATCAAAGAGATAAAAAATAATTTTTAAGCAAAATCTGAATAAATTTCAGTAGATAAATTCACGAAATTTAGCACGCTCCGCCCCCGCAACACACTCCAACCAAGGGTTCGCAGGATAAAAAACGTCCGGTGGACGCTTTTTACCGAGAACTATAGCAACTCTTGGTCCACGACTTGGCGGCAACGCCAACGAAGTGAACTTAGAGTTGGCTTGTCCGAAGCGAAGTTAGGGTGCAGAACATCTGCACCCTTACGACGCAAGTTATGAGAGGCTTCCATTTACGAGCTAATTCACAATTTAGCACGCTCCGCTCATATTTTGTAAAAAGCGGTTAATCAACAACACCCCAAACCCGCTGGCTCCCTTGCCATACATCGGCTTTGGTTTGGAAAACATATCCATTCCGGCGATGTCCAAATGCGCCCAAGCGGTTTTGTTTAATAAAAAGCTCTCTAAAAAGCAGGCGGCGGTAATCGAACCGGCGGCACGCCCGTCAGAAATGTTTTTCAAATCAGCAATGTCAGACTTAATCATCTTGCGATAATTATCATTGAGCGGAAAACGCCAAACTTCCTCGCCCGACTGTTCGCCGGCAATACTCAAAAGTTCGGACAAACAATCATCATTAGAAAAGAGCCCTGCCATTTCTGACCCTAAAGCCACCACAATCGCACCGGTAAGGGTGGCAATGTCAATAATGCGCTCAGGCTTATATTCACGCTCAACAAAGGTCAGACAATCGCCCAAAACCAAACGCCCCTCAGCATCGGTGTTTAAAATCTCAACTGTCTTGCCCGAAAGGGAAGTCACAATATCCCCCGGTCTGGTTGCCGTGCCGGAAGGCATATTTTCCACCAAACCGACAATGCCGACAAGATTTAGCGGCAATTTTTGTTGCACCGCCGCTTTAAGCGAAGCCGCCACCACGGCAGAACCTGCCATATCCTGCTTCATATCCCACATACCAGCCGCCGGTTTAATTGAAATACCGCCGGAATCAAACGTCACACCTTTGCCGACCAAAGCGACATCAACCTTTTTAGAAGCTTTGTTGCCCCAATATTCAATCACGCAAACATACGGTTCATGTGCTGAGCCTTGCGCCACGGATAACAGCATATTAAAGCCTTTTTTCTTTAACTCGGCTTCGTTCATCACGCTAACCTTAAGCCCTAAATGCTCCAACCTTTTAATATCAGCCGCATAAATTGCAGGCGTCAGTTCGTTTGCCGGTTCGTTAGTCAAATCTCTGGCATAGCGCACGGCGTTGGCAAGTGCTGCCATCGGTGCATAATCTGCCTTGTCAAGCTGCTCTTTGGCAACAAAATTAATCACCTCAAGTTTGTCATACTCTTCAGCTTTCTTGGTTGTGTGATATTTATCAAAGCTATATCCGGCTAACTCAAAGCCAAGCCCCATATTTGCCGCCACATCTTCCGCCTTAAACGACATTTTGCTCAACCGGCGCACAAACACCGCCGCAGTCTTAAATTTCTTAATCCGAGCATAAACTTTCGCCGCCGCTTTTTGTAAATCAAACGCTGTTGCAAACACATCAACCCGAACAAGACCTAGCGCACCATTAGCCCCGTCCAACAACACAAACGGACACTTTTTGCCTAAACGCTCATCTTCTTTTTCAACATACGCCTTAAATTTGTTAAACGCGCTCCGTTCAATCAAACCGCCAACAACACCATAATTCAGCTCTTCGCCCTCTGTTGCCACAAAAAGCTTAACCTCGGCCTCTTCAGTATCTTGATTAAAAACAATCTCAGACATAACACACTCCTAAAAAAATTATTTTCTGATATAATCCCAAAAACAGATAAAGAAAAGGTTAAGATTGAGCGAAAAAATTATTGCTATAAAAACATTAATGCAATGGGTGGGATAAAGTGCAATGCTAGAGGTAAATTCCCGACTGCGGTGTACTAGAGCGTACATAAAGGAGGGAATTTGCCTCTATGATTGTACTTTAGCACGCCCCCAAAAAAGATTTTCCCTTGACAAAGCCTCTCATCGTGCTAATCTTCGCCACGAAAGGACAAACACAATGGGCAAAATCTTTATTGCAGATGATGAAAGAATAGGCCGCGCTTCCGCGGTCATAAAAGTCGGCGGCTTAGTCGCCTTCCCAACCGAAACGGTTTATGGCTTGGGCGCAAATGTTTATAATCCGCACGCCGTCGCCGGAATATTTAAGGCTAAAGGCAGACCAACCTTTAATCCGCTAATTTCACATATCTGGCATAAAGACCAATTGCCCGATTTGGCAAAAACAGACAGCCGTGCCAGCTTTTTGGCAGAAAAATTTTGGCCGGGACCTTTGACCATGGTCTTGCCAAGAAAAGAGCAAAACCCGTCATTAGACCTCGTTTGCGCCGGTCTTCCCAACATCTCAATCAGATGTCCGAACCACCCGGTTGCCCTCAAACTGATTAAACTCTCAAACTGTCCGATAGCTGCTCCCTCTGCCAACCGTTCGCAAAGCATTTCGCCAACAACGGCTCTTGCAGTTTTGGAAAGCTTAGAAGATAATGTCGATATGATATTAGACGGCGGTCCCTGCGCGGTCGGCGTTGAATCAACCATAGTGGATTTAACCACACCAAAGACAACCATTTTGCGCGCCGGCGGGCTAACCAAAGAAGAACTGGAAGAGGCATTAAACGAACCTATCTATTTATCTGACGGCAACCCGAACCGCCCCACTTCCCCCGGACAAATGTTAAAACACTATGCGCCAAGCAAAAAATTTAGAATCAACGCCCTAAGCGCCGAAAAAGACGAGCTCTTTATCGCTTTCGGACCGGATTTTCCTGACGCTAAGATGAATTTAAGCAAAACCGGTGACTTGCGCGAAGCCGCCGCCAACCTCTTTGCCTATATGCGCCAAGCCGATGAAACCATGGAATATGAACGCATAGCCATGGCGCCCATCCCTGAAACCGGCTTAGGCTTAGCCATAAACGACCGAATACGCCGCGCCGCCCGCAACTAGAGCTAAAAAAGAAAAGCTTTTCCCTCCCCGAGTCATTGCGAGCGGGCGTAAGCCCACATGTGCGAAGCAATCCATAACCTATGCGCCAGCATTCCTTATTTTTCGTAGCGGCGCAAACTTCTCTTAAGCCCTTGCTAGGGAGGAACGCTCACCCTCCCCGCGTCATTGCGTCCCCCGCAACGTCAGCCTTTCTAACAGCCCCCTCGAGTCATTACGAGGCGCATGGCATCAGCCATAAGCAACCGCGGCAATCCATAATCCGGTGACCTCAGTCACTCAAATTGCAATAAAGCGAAGCTTCGTAGCGGTACAATCCATAACTCGTGACGTTAGTCACTCAAATCATAAAGCAACGCACTCCAACCAAGGAGTGCGAAATTTTGGTAGTGAGCCGTAAATGTCCTGGTTCAAAAATTTTAGTGTACATAATGGTACATGAATTTTTGAAACCAGGCTTCCATTTACGAACTCAATGCCTAAATTTCACGCTCCGCTAAGTCAAAAGTTCACAAAATTTTCCCCTTTATCAATAAAAATTCTTCACCATTCTCTCTAGCAAAACACTCCCCCTCGCCACATCCTCAATTTTACCGCCCATAAGTCGAACCTGACGATTCATCCGTGTGGCAAGCTCCATATTATGCGTCGCAATCAAAGCCGAAAGTCCGGTTTCGCTAATCACACCAAGCAACATTTCAAACACTTCTTCCGAGGTCTTAGGGTCTAAGTTTCCCGTTGGTTCGTCAGCAAGCAAAAGTTTCGGGCTATTCGCCAGCGCCCGTGCAATCGCCACACGTTGCTGTTCCCCGCCCGACATCTCCGCCGGACGATGTTTTAAACGGTGCGAAAGTTTTACTTTATCAAGCAAAAACGCCGCCCGTTCTTTAGCCTCGTTTTTCGCCACACCTTTAATCAACATCGGCAGCATCACATTCTCAACCGCGCTAAAATCCCCCAAAAGATTGTGATACTGATAAACAAAGCCGATAAAATCACGCCGAAGCTCCGTGCGCACGTCATCTTTGACCGCCGAAATATCTTTGCCGTTAAGAAAAATCTTCCCTGCACTCGGTCTGTCCAAAAGCCCTGCAATCTGCAACAAAGTAGACTTGCCCGAACCGGACTGCCCGACAAGCGCCAACGCCTCACCCGAACATAAGCACAAATCAACTCCTCTTAACACCTCGAGGTTGTTTTTGCCCTGCTTGTAGGATTTCATAACGCCGTTAAGCTCTAACACGTTTTTAACTTCTTTATTCATATCTCAAAGCCTCCACCGGGTCCATCTTCGCCGCCCGATAAGCCGGATACAGCGTTGCCAAAAATGATAACAAAAGCGAAATTGCCGCCACACTCATCACCACACCAGCCTCAACTTTTGCCGGCAATTGTGACAGAAAATAAATTTCCGCGGCAAACAAATCCCTTCCCGCAACAGATTGTAAAAACTGGCGGATATTTTCAATATTATCGCAAAAAAGAAGCCCTAAAACCACGCCGAGCGTCGTTCCGACCACGCCGATGAACGCCCCGTCTAAAAAGAAAATCCGCATAATAGCGCCCTTGCTTGCGCCCATCGTCCTTAAGACGGCAATATCCCGCCCCTTGTCCTTAACCAGCATAATCAAGCCCGTGATAATGTTAAACGCCGCCACAAGAATAATCAACGTCAGCACGATAAACATCACGTTGCGTTCCACATCAACCGCGTTAAAAAACGCCGCGTTTGTCTGCCGATAGTCATAAATATACGCCCTGTTGCCCGAGCTCTCAATGGCCATACCGATAAGCTGGCGCTCATGGTCAATATCCGCATCATTTTTAAGCGTTACGTCAATACCGGTCACGCCATTACCGATGGCAAAAAACCGTTGCGCTCCCTCAAGCGGCATAAAAACAAAATTAGCGTCATATTCATACATACCAAAATTAAACGTCCCCGCCACCTGATAGCTCTTCATCCTTGGCACCGTGCCAAACATCGTGATTTTGCCGTTTGGGGACAACAGCGTAATCTCATCACCGTCGGTCACACCGAGTTTATTAGCAAGTCTGTACCCCAAAACCACGGTATCGCCCTTAAAATAATTCAAATCAAATTGTTTAAATCCCTCGCGCAAAACCTTTTTCTTGGCAATATCTTCCGCCCGAATCCCTCGCACCATAACACCCTCGGCGCTGTTTCCGGCCGTTGCCAACAATTGTTTTTCAATCATCGGGATAGCAATCTCGACCCCCGGAACTTTGCTCTCCAAACTTTTAACCGCTTCCTCATAGTTATCAAACGCCCGTCCGCTGAGCGCCCCGATACTGATATGACCGTTAATTCCTAAAATGCGCCCCAAAAGCTCAGCCTTAAAGCCGTTCATCACCGAGGTCACGATAATCAGCGTTGCCACGCCCAAAGCAATCCCCACAAAGGCAAATCCGGTAATCACCGAGATAAACCCCTCTTTTCTTTTAGCGCGCACATATCGCGCCGCTACCATACGTTCAAAAAAAGAAAACATCATAAAAAACTCCTATTCCCTCACACCATACCCAAACCATCTTATCATTCAACCGCAAAAACACATCCATCCACAGCCATCAAACACCCATCCGAAAATGAAAAAAGAGCGTCTTAAAAGGCGCTCTTCTTTTGTGTTAAACAGCTTATCACGCTTAAACTTAAGGGTGATAAGGGTTATCAGTCCAATCATCACCGGGGTCATGGGGAGGATTGTCCACGCCCAATTTTTCCAGTCCCTTTGCAATTTTGTCTGCTCCCCAAACAAGAGGCGTTACAACAATCATCAAAGCTGTAAAGATACCCCTGCCGATTTTTCCACTAACATCTTCCATAATAAAAAAATTTTTAAGTTAGACAATAATAAAATTAGCACTTATAAGTTAGTGCAATAAATTTATTTGTCAAGTTTTTTAAATTGACGATTTGACCTTGCTTTAGCGCGCCCCCATATTTAAAACCGAAAATCACCAAAAGGTGATTTTGCAATGGGTGGGATAAAGTATGGTGCTATCGTCAAAATGGCGACTGCGGTGTACTAGAGCGTACATAAGGGAGGAAATTCACCTCTTTGATTGTGCTTTAGCAAGCCCCCAAAAAACAACTTGACAAATAAATAAAATTCGTCCATACATTATTCCTGTTACTAAATTATTCTCTAAAACCCTTGCGAACAGGCGCAAGTATAAACTATTATGAAAAAAACAAAATTTACCCCTGAAGAAGAAAAAGCTGTGAAACGTTTTAATATGATTCAATTCGTTGTCGCAGCTATTGCGTTGGTTAGCCTTTTGTGTCTGCCGATAAAATACTGCTTGATTGTGGTTTTATTGCTTCTGCACAATGCCTTTTCTTATCACAAAGGCAAGTATGAGATTTGCGTTGATGAGTATGAAATAGACGGCTACCCGACTTTAGGACTGGAAAAACTGGTCAAATCTTGGCGTTGGAACATTCCCCTGTTAGGTATCTTGACATTTATCTTGACAACTCTAAGCCTGGGAATCAGCCTGATTATCCTTGCAGTGTATACTGTAATCTTGTTTCTTTCCTACGCTCAATCTGAGTAAAAACTCCCCCGACCGCTTTTGCCGCCGGGGGCTTTTTTATCTCTGCCAAATAGCTATTGACTAAAAAAAAATAAATTATACAATAACGCAAAACCAAATTATTCTAACACTTAAATTTTTATGAATATGAAAAAAACAGAAACAATCACAACCGCTGAAGATATTTTAGCTTTGGTTGATTATATCTGCTCTCAAAAAACAGATATAACGTATAAATTATGTAACAAACAAGAAATCAGGTTGTTGGCAGAGGGAGTGCCTGAGTGGATTGTGCCGGTAAAAATTTGCGATTTAAACAGCAAAAATAACTATCAGACTAAATATTTTATATTTAATCACGAGTTATGCTCGCTAACCGTTCAAACTAAAAAGCCGGAAAAATCACCTTTAACGGCAAAAACAAAGGTTCAAAACTTGCCCTTTCATCATTGGATAATCAAAGATGAAACCGTAAAAACCGTATTTGCAACAACACAAAGACCGCTTGTCCTTCCTAACCATTGGGTTTATCGCTGTTTTAATGAACATCAAGCGCCATGTCAGGTTCTCTTTTTAACCCCGCAAGACATACTGGACGGTTTCCCGTTCAGACAAATCGTCAAAGAGGTAAAAAACATCGAATTAAAAGTGACAAGTTATGATGAACCCGTATGGCTCTTGACCCAAAACACCGGCAAAGAGTACATCATTTACCCTTGTTCTTTGCATCGCTTTTGTGATGAGCTGAACATAACGCATAATTTCGGCAAACA
Source organism: Alphaproteobacteria bacterium (assembly GCA_017939155.1). Lineage (GTDB taxonomy): Bacteria > Pseudomonadota > Alphaproteobacteria > RF32 > CAG-239 > CAG-267. The sequence continues at coordinate 26,660 of JAGAZZ010000005.1, forward strand.
ATTGCGAACCCCGCAAACAGATGAAGAGTTTTTGGTAGCGCATGAAACATCAAAAGAACTATGCTCGCTTTTTGCCTTTAAGGTAAAAAGCTCTCAAGAACTCTCAATATTGCGTTTTAGCGAGCTGAATTTGCAACACAAAATAGATGTCAGCGCCTTAAAACTATAACCTGGTCTTACCCCGCAGATAAACAATATCTGCGGGTTTTTATTAGATTCCTTACAGAAAACCCCGAGTTTACTCGGGGCTGAATGCTAAGGTGTTGGAACAACACCGTTCCACGCCAACGAGCGTGGTCAAACCGTAAGGTTTGTAGCGACTATAGAACCTCGGGTTTACCCGAGG
>JAGAZZ010000043.1 GCA_017939155.1 Alphaproteobacteria bacterium
CCGCTACGGAAAGATAAGGCAACGCTAGCGCGTTTAGTTATGGATTGCTTCGCACATGTGGGCTTACGCCCGCTCGCAATGACTCAAAAATGGGAACACACTCCTCTCCTGAGTCATTGCGAGGTGCGCCGTAAGGCAGCAACTGCGGCAATCCATAACTAAACGCTTTAGCGTTGCTTTGTTGTTTATTTAAAGCTTTTGCCGATGGCTTTGAGGTTTATGCCGGAGGCGCGTTCAAATTTTTGAATTAGTGATGTCGGGTTGACGTTAGGCATATTTAATTTTTTTAACGGGTTGGAAAAGTTTGGCAGGGAAAAGCCCGAATCGCTGTCTTCGACCGTTTCTGCGGTTTGGCTTTGTTGTACCGCGGCTCTTTGTCTGGCTAAGGCTTTGCGATTGCTTGACGTGTTAGAGATGAGCTTTTTTTCTTTTTTGGCAAATGGAGAGGTTATTTTACCTAAAAAGCTTTGGTCTTCGTCTGTTTCTTCTTCTATCTCAATATAGGCGGCGGTGCGGTCTACCACCGTGGCGGCTTCGGGCGTGTAGGAGGAGCGTCCGTTGTTGTTTTTACGTCGATTTTTTTGATAGATTTTTTCCACTTCTTCGGCATCATTGGCGGTTGCCCACGGGTTTGTGCTCAGCTCGGCGTTGACCGCAGTTGCGGAAAATGTAATGAAAAAAAGAACTGCTAAGGCTTTTTTTAGCATTTTTAGCTCACTTTGTTTGGTTAAACTTTGTTTATTTTAAAGGAGCATTGTTTAAAAAGGATTTAATTTTTGTTTTTTGCATAAAAAAACGGAGCGTAAAAGCTCCGTCTTTAAAGATTGCGTTAAGCTTATTATCTGGAGTAGAACTCGATAACGAGGTTCGGTTCCATCAAGGAAGCGTAAGGTACATCGTCAAACTTCGGAACAAATGTGAATTTGGCGGAAAGTTTGCCGGCGTCTACTTCAAGATATGACGGGAAGTCACGGGTTTGTGATTGAACAGCATCCAAGACGATAGCTAACTGCTTTGATTTCTCACGAACTTCGATGACGTCGCCTGCTTTAACGGTGTAAGAAGGAATATTAACCTTTTTGCCATTAACCAAAATATGACCATGGTTAACAAACTGACGAGCAGCAAATACCGTTGAAGCAAATTTTGCTTTGTAAACCAAGTTATCCAAACGAGATTCAAGCAAGCCGATTAAGTTTTCAGCGGCGTCGCCTCTTCTTCTGATTGCTTCTTCGTAATATTTACGGAATTGCTTTTCAGAGATGTTGCCATAGTAAACTTTCAGGCGTTGCTTTGCATACAATTGCTCGCCGTAGTCAGTTGTTTTTTTACGGCGTTGACCGTGTTGACCCGGAGCATAATTTCTCTTCAACAGCGGGCTGTTTTGGTCACCCCAGAGGTTTTGACCGTAACGACGGCTGTTTTTCTTCTTAGCGTTAACAATACTTTTCATTAGAATATCCTTATTTATTAATTAAATTATTGTCCCGATAGTTTTGCTTTGTGCAAACGGGGTGTTTGCCACCCTCTTTCTCGGAAGCAGGGTGAATATAGCAAGGTTAAATCTAAAATGCAAGTCTTTTTTTAAAGGGGGAAATTTTGTGATTGAACTCCTAAATGGAGGCCTGTCATCGGTCGGGTCATGTAACTTTATGTACACTCCCCTCCTTAGCAGGACATTTAGGGTTCACTCGCAAAATTTTCCGCCTTTAAGGGAGCGGGGCTTGGGGTGTTTCCCGCCTTTAAGGGGCGGAGGGAGTTAGGGCGTTAATGTCTTTTTATGAAAAAAATGCACATGGGGTGAAAAAAATGCTTGATTATTTAAAAAAGATGGTTTAGGTATGTCTTGTTTTACGCGATTGTGCGGCCATGGCGGAATTGGTAGACGCGTAACGTTGAGGTCGTTATGGGCTAAGCCCGTGGAAGTTCAAGTCTTCTTGGCCGCACCACTTTTCTCTTATTTTTTAGTTTTTTTGATGGTTTTGCCATCGGGGAGGGGCCGTGCTCAGAATTTATAAAACAGAAGATAACGGCAAACTCGCTAAATTAAAGAAAAATAAAATTGTTCCCATGACCTGGTGTTCGCTCGTTAATCCGAACGAAGAAGAATTGTTGCAGGTATCATCCGTTCTTAAAGTTGATTATGATATTTTAAACAATGCCCTTGACGCCGATGAACGTTCCCGAATCGAACAAGAACGTAATTCTTTGGCGATTATCATTAACTTACCGTTACTCGATGACGAAGGCAATTTTGATACCTTGCCTTGCGGTTTGGTTTTGACCGCAAAAAATTTCATCACGATTTGTTCTCGCGATAATCGCGTTCTTAATTCTTTTAACCGCTCAACCGCACATACGTTTGATACGCGTGAGCGGGCGCATTTTTTATTAAAAATTCTCTATCGTTGCACCGAGTTTTATTTGAAATACTTAAACATCATCAACAAACGCACCGAAGACATTGAATACGCGCTGCGCAAGACGACCTCTAACAAAGAACTGTTTTTGTTGATGGAAATTCAGAAATCCTTAGTTTATTTTACGACCGCGCTTAAAGATAACCATTTGGTTTTATTAAAGCTTTTGCGAATGATTAAGTCACCCACCGTGACAAAACTCGTGGCGTTTAACAGCGATGACGTTGAGCTTTTGGAAGATGTGATTATTGAAAACAAACAGGCGATAGAAATGGTTGATATGCACCGCTCCATTTTAGAGGGGATGATGGATGGTTTTGCCAGCATTATCAACAACAACGTTAACCAGATTATGAAATTTTTGGCAGCAATTACGATTATTTTATCCATTCCGACCATGCTTGCCTCTTTTTGGGGAATGAACGTGCCGGTGGCTTTTGCGCATAATCCGGACGGATTTTGGTGGGTGATTGGGATGTCTGCCGCGGCGACGGTGGGGGTTATTATTTATTTTCGTCGCAAACGTATGTTTTAATTCAGGGGTAAATTTTGGCATTGAGCTCTCAAATGGAGGCCTGTCTGCGGTCGGGTCACGTACTATTTTGTACGCTCCCCTCCCTGGCAGGACATTTGAGGCTCACTACCAAAATTTACCGCCTGAATTGGAGCGGGGTTTGGGGGCGTTTCGCTTTTTTTGTTGACTTTAAGAAAAAATGATGTATTTTGTCTAATGAAAATTTTATTATTAATTGTTAAAAAAATTATTTTATGGACGAAATTATTAAGAAGATTAAGGAGTACAGGCGCTTAACGTATGAAGAACAGATTAAGATGTTTGAAGCGCCGAACGCGGTAGAGCTTTTGGAGCAGTATAGCCAAAAATGGGATTGGCTTTGTGACGCGGCGGAGGTTAAGATGTTGGAACATCCGGAACGGGTGAGGCTCTTAGGGTTTTATTCGCGCAGTCGTTCGCTTAGCTTAACCGGAGAGCTTGCGATGCTCAAGTCTGCTGATTGTGTGGATTTGTTGAGAGTTTATCTTGCTAACGACCAATTTCTTTTTGAAGAGTCTGAGCGAAAAATGCTTGAATTACCGCAAAGAGGTAAACTTTTGATGTTGTATATGGCAAAGTTTCCTCTGTGGGAAGAAACGGTGCTTAAAATGCTTGATTTGCCTGAAAGACAGATACTTTTGCGTGTGTATCTGCAACATGGTTATCGCTTACTTAAAAGAGCGGAAAGAAAGGCACGTAAACTTGGACTGATATAATTTTTGTTAAAGAAGGGCGGTTTTCGCCCTTTTTTTATTGACTTTAAGAAAGAAAAGTGTATTTTGTCTAATTGAAAATTTTATTATTAATATCTAAATTTTATTATTTTATGAAAGAAATTATTAAGAAAATTAAAAGAGGCGCAGAGCTGACGAAGGAAGAAGAACTTAAACTGTTGGATTCCTCTAAAAAGGTGCCTAGGTATTATCTTTACGATGAGGCAGAGGTTAAGATGCTAGAGATACCTGAACGAGTTAAGCTTTTAGAAATGTATCTTTCCGAAGGGTCTGCCCTTTGCGATGAGGCAGAGGTTAAGATGCTGGAGATGCCTGAAAGGGGGAAGCTTTTAAGGATGTATCTGGCTGAGGGATGGTATCTTGGTCAAAAGGCGCAGCTTAAATTGCTTGAACAGTTTGAAGCGCCGGAGTTGACGGAACTCTTGAAACTCTATCTGAAGGTAGATAATTCTCCTTGTAAAGAGCTGAAAGAAAAAGCGATAGCGCTTGGGCTGATGTGATTTTGTGTAAAAAGGGGCGGTTTTCGCCCTTTTTTTGTTGACTTTAAGAAAAAGTGACGTATTTTGTCTAATGAAAATTTTATTATTAACACTTAAATTTATTATTTATGGAAAAAATTATTGAGAAAATTAAAAGAGGCGCAGAGCTGACGAAGGAAGAGGAATTTAAGCTGTTGGATTCCTCTGAAAAGGTTAAGCTTTTAGAAGTGTATCTTTCCGAGGCGCCAGGTCTTTGCTGTGAGGCAGAGGTTAAGATGCTGGAGATGCCGGAAAGGGTTAAGCTTTTAGAAATGTATCTTTCTGCGGAGTATAGTCTTTGCGATGAGGCAGAGGTTAAGATGCTGGAGAAGCCTGAAAGAGTTAAGCTTTTAGATATGTATCTTTCCGCGGAGCATAGTCTTTGTGATGAGGCAGAGGTTAAGATGCTGGAGATGCCTGAAAGAGTTAAACTTTTAGAAATGTATCTTTCCGAGGGGCATAGTCTTTGTGGTGATGCAGAGGTTAAGATGCTGGAGATGCCTGAAAGGGGGACGCTTTTCAGGATGTATCTGGCTGAAGGATATCATCTTTGTCAAAAGGCGCAGCTTAAATTGCTTGAACAGTTTGAAGCGCCGGAGTTGACGGAACTCTTGAAACGCTATGTGAAAGTACATCCTTTTCCTTGTAAAGAGCTGAAAGAAAAAGCGATTGAGTTTGGATTGATGTGATTTTATGTTAAAAAGGGGCGGTTTTCGCCCTTTTTTTATGCTGTGAAAAACGGATATAAAAAAACGCCGTCCGAAGGAGAAAGGACGACGTTTTTTTGACTTATGATTCATAGCAGGCTAAAGTCCCGGCCATTAGAGCTAAGAGCTCAGGGTCATTGAACTTTTTTACCTCCTCCAGCATCATTGCGGTGCTGTTTTTAACGGAGGTTAGGAAGCCTCTGCCACGGGCAGTGTTCAGCTCTCTGTCGAAAGCCAAAATGGCGTCCATATTGTTGTTTGCTACGAGGTTCTCAGTCACTGTGTTTGGAATTACTGTTGTTGCCATAATTTTAAAGTTTAAATAAAAAAAGTTAAACAATAGTCTACTTTTCAGATAAAGAACACACTGCTTAACCCTTAAGAAAACTTAAAAGAAAAACGGCACACTCCAAACCTCAAATAATAGACATAAATTTATATTTACACTTAGAGTGTAGCATAATTTTGTGGGGGTGGCAAGTAAAAAATGTGCGGAAGAGGTGAAGAAAATGCTTTACTTTTTATTTTTTTGTGGTATGTAAACGAAGCTTTATGTTGAGGAAGAATCGCTTTTGTGTGATATGTCTTTGATGTAAGGCGCTTAATCCCGTGGGGGAACAAGCCATGCTCTTACCACGGACCTTTAGAGATAACAATTTTAGAATTGAGGTATTAAAATGGCTAAGTCTAAAAAGAAAATTTTAGGTTTAATCAAGCTTCAGATTCCGGCTGGTAAGGCTAACCCTTCTCCTCCGGTTGGTCCTGCTTTGGGTCAAAAAGGCTTGAACATTATGGAATTTTGCAAAGCTTTTAACGCAGCTACACAGTCTTTGGAACCGGGCATTCCGACACCGGTTATCATCACAGCATACGAAGACAAGAGCTTTACTTTTGTTACAAAGCTTCCTCCGGTTTCTTATTACATTAAGAAAGCTGCCGGCGTTAAGTCTGCGGCAAAAACTCCGGGTAAAGAAATTGCCGGTAAAATTACGCTTGCTCAGGTTAAAGAAATTGCCGAAGCTAAGCTTCCGGATTTGAACTGCGCAACAGTTGAAGCAGCTATGAACATGGTTAAAGGTCAAGCTGTTTCTATGGGTATTCAGGTAACGGAGTAAGACAATGACCGGAAAAAGATTAGTAAATGCTTATAAGAATGTAGACAAGAATAAAAGCTACTCTTTAAAGGAAGCTGTTGCATTGGTTAAGGCTAATGCCGGCGCTAAATTTGATGAAACGATTGATTTGGCTATCAATTTGGGTGTTGACCCGAAATATGCTGACCAAATGGTTCGCGGTGTTTGCGGTTTACCGCACGGTAACGGCAAAAAAGTTCGCGTTGCAGTTATGGCTCAAGGTGAAAAAGCTGACGAAGCTAAAGCTGCCGGTGCAGACATTGTCGGCGCTGAAAATTTGGTTGATTCCATCTTGGCAGGCAAGATTGAATTTGATCGTTGCATTGCCACTCCGGATATGATGGGCTTGGCTGGTCGTGTTGCGCGCGTTTTGGGTCCGAAAGGCTTGATGCCAAACCCGAAACTCGGTACGGTTACGATGGATGTTGCCAATGCTGTTAAAAAGGCTAAGGCCGGTGAAGTTCAATTCCGTGTTGAAAAGAACGGTATTGTTCATGCCGGTATTGCTAAAGCTTCTTTTGATGAAGATAAAATTTATGACAACGCCAAAGTTTTCATTGAAACAATTTTGAAAGCTAAACCGCAAACCCTGAAAGGAACTTATTTGAAGAAGATTTCGATTAGTTCGACGATGGGTGTGGGGGTACGCGTTGACGCTTCCTCTTTATAGGGGGCGCGCAAAAGCACAATCATTGAGGCGAATTTCCTTCCTTATGTACGTTTTTGTACACCGCGGTCGGAAATTCGCCTCAAGCATTGCACTTTATCGCACCCAATGCTACGCAGGCTGTCAGCCTGCTTTTTTTTATAAAAATTTTAGCATTTTTACTCTACTATATAAGCAAGATAAGCGAGTCGGTTTCGGCTCGTTTTTTTGTGATTTGTGTGCTATGCACAAGTTATGGATTGCCGCAGATGCTGCCTTACGGCGCACTTCGCAATGACGTGGAAGTGGGTGGTTGTTCTGCCCTAGCAAGAATTTAAGAGAGGTTTGCACCTTAAAGGTATTTTATAAGCGAGTCGGTTTCGGCTCGTTTTTTTTGTGCTTTGGGAGGGACTTTGGGCTTGATAGTGGGGGGGAGTATTTTCAGGTTGTGGGGGATTTCCTTGTGGAGGATGACAGGGGAGGGTGTTTGAGGGGTAGGAAAAAAGGGGAGGGAGATGTGGTGGATGAGAGCTATCCATAAAGGTTGATTTATTTTATAGAGCAAATGTTTAAAATTAGTTAAAACAGCTATTGGCTAAGTTGTTGAAAAAGCTTGAGGTTGTTTTGGGGTGAGAAAAAACAATTCGTTTCACCATAAAGGAAGGTTTATGACGATAAATAGGAGACGAATTGTGATGAAAAAACGGTGTGGTTTGGGCAAGAAAAACAGAGCGGAAGTGGGACGGTCGATGATTGAGATGTTGGGCGTTTTGGCGATTGTCGGTATCTTGTCGGTTGGGGGAATTTCAGCGTTTCAGAAGGCGATGATTAAGCATAAAACCAATCAGGTGACGGAGGAGTTATCAGGGTTTATTAATGAGCTGTTGCGTTATTCAAAAGATTGGAAAAGGGTATCACCCGGGACAGGCGGGGTGAATAACGATATATCTTTAGCGCTTGATTTTATTTTGCCGGCAAAGTGGGAGAGAAAAGGAAGTCAGATTTATGACAGTATGGGGAACAGGTTTTATGTTCAGCGGCGGCGTGATGTTCCTTCGCATCCTGAAACATTATCTTTTAGTTATCGTTTTTTGGAGCGTGATACTAACACTAAAATTAATTTGTGTATGGCGTATTATGATATGCTTAAGCTGTATGCGGATAGTGTCAGCGAGATATGGTTATGGAGGAAAGGGCAAGAACACATTAAGGTTTATGGCAATGCTTATTGCGCGGGAGGGAAAAAATGTCTGAAAGATTTAACTCTTAGTGAGATGCGGGCTAATTGCAGCGTTTTTAGTGCAGAGGATGAGGATTGTTCTTTTTTTATTGCTTTTCCGATTTGAGGGGTGTCTGGGGATAGATTGGTATGGAGTTGAAAATTTTATTTTTGTGGTTATGATGTTTGGTGTTGAGATTAATTTTTGGAGGTAATTATGAAAAAGTTTTATTTAGGCCTGTTTGCGGTTTTGTTTGCATTTAATGCCAATGCGTTTGATTTGGCGGGTGCGGCACGTCAGGTTTCCGAGAGTGCAGACAAGACAGCGCAAAGCATTGAAGCGAAAAAAGCGGCTAATGCTCAAGCCAAGGCTGACCGCGAAGCTGCGGCCGAGGCTAGAAAAGCTGAATTAAAACAAAAGATTGAAGACAAAAAAGCTGAGATGAAAGCTAAAGCTGAAGAGCAGAAAGCGGCTGATGCGGCAAAAAAAGCCGAGCAGGAAAAAGCAGTTGAAGATGCGAAAAACAGCTTGAAGAATCTGAAAAACAGCTTTTCTAAATAATTTAGAGATTTGAGTGGAGAAGAGGTCGCTTAGCGGCCTCTTTTTTGTGTTATGGAAAAAATAGAACTTTGGGAGGGAAAAATACATACTTTTTTATACAAAATCAGGTGAGAAGTATTTGTTTGTTAAGAAATTGAGGTTATATTAAACGCGAGGTTTTATTTTTTTGAGGAAAAGATGATTTTTGGCGTGTCTAAAGCGATTGTGGCAAGTGTGATTTTGGTTTTGAGTTACGGGGTGCTGTTTTCCGAGAAGCTGAACCGGGCCGTTGTGGTTATGCTCGGGGCAGCGGCGATGATTTTGCTTGGCGTTTTGAGTTTTGATAAGGCAATTGCCGGTGTTGATTTTAACACGATTGCGCTTTTAATCGGGATGATGATTATGGTGGGCGTGATGGAAAAATCCGGCGCGTTTCAGTTTGCAGCGGTGTTTTCGGCGCAGTCGGTTAAGGCTAATCCGCGGGGAATTTTGGCGGTGCTCGGCGTGGTGACGGCGGTGCTGTCGGCTTTTCTTGATAATGTGACGACGGTTTTATTGATTGTGCCGGTGACAATTGAAATTACGCGCAAATTAAAGATTAACTCTTATCCGTTTTTATTGATGGAAATTTTTGCATCCAACATCGGAGGAACGGCGACTTTGATTGGCGACCCGCCGAATATTATCATCGGGGGCGCAATTGGTTTGGGATTTTCGGATTTCTTGTTAAAACTTTCGCCATTGGTGCTTTTTGTTTTAGGGCTGTTGGTGCTTGGTTTTGATTTCTTTTTCGGGCGCAAGCTTAAAGCGTCGGGTGAAGCTAAAAAAGAAGTGATGCGCATTAACGCGGTTGATTGCATTACGGATTTCTCGCTGTTGAAAAAATCTTTGTGTGTGCTTGTTCTTACGATTTTAGGGTTCATCTTAGGTGAGAGATTTCATATTGAAAACGGGACGATTGCGCTGTTTTTTGCGGCGTTTTTGCTGATGCTTTATACGACCGGATTGGCGCATAACGAGCGGGACGCCAAGGTAGAGGAAGCGTTTTCGCTGGTGGACTGGACGACGATATTTTTCTTTACGGGCTTGTTTGCGCTGGTGTATGGGTTAGAGAGTGCCGGCGTGCTGGAAGTTTTGGGAAATAAAGCGCTTGATTTGGTTGACGGGAGCGTTAAGAAAGCGACGTTTTTGATTTTGTGGTCGTCAGCGCTTTTATCGACTGCGATTGATAACATTCCGTTTGTGGCGACGATGATTCCGCTTTTAAAGACTATGGAGCCGAGTTTGGGCGGCAGAGAGGCGATGATGCCGGTGTGGTGGGCATTGTCTGTCGGGTCGTGTTTTGGCGGCAACGGGTCATTGATTGCGGCGTCAGCTAACGTGATTGTGGCGGGCATTGCCGCAAGAGAGGGGCGGGCAATTAACTTTTTAGAGTTTTTGATTTGGTCAGTGCCGGTGATGCTTATTTCGATTGTGATTGCCAGCGCTTATTTGTATGTGATTTATTTTATGTAAAGGTTTTAGGATGCAGGCTATGGACTTCTTTTCAGGGCTTTCTTCTCAAAGTGTGGCGATTGGCGCTATGGGCTTGTGTTATGTGTTGCTTTTTTCTGAAAAACTGAACCGCGCGGTGATAACGGTTATGCTCGGGGCAGTTTTGGCTATGCTCGGCGTAGTGTCGCAGAAGGAGGCGCTGGCGGCGATTGATTTTAACACATTATCGCTGTTGGCGGGAATGATGATTATTATTAACGTGGCGGAACGCTCTGGGATGTTTCAATATGTGGCAATTTGGGGAGCAAAAAAGGTTCGGGCGAATCCTTTGGGTATTTTGATGGTCTTGGGGGCGGTGACAGCGGTATTTTCGGCGTTTTTAGACAATGTAACGACGGTTTTATTGATTGTGCCGGTGTCTTTACAGATAACGCAGAAATTAGAAGTTAATCCGTATCCTTATTTATTGATGAATATTTTTGCCTCTAACATCGGAGGAACGGCAACTCTGATTGGCGACCCGCCGAATATTCTCATCGGTTCGGCATTAGGGCTGTCTTTTACGGACTTTTTGTTTCATTTAGCGCCGGTGGTGTTGGTGATTATGCTTTGTTTGGCGCTGATGTTTGCGTATTTTTGGGGAGATAGTTTGAAAGCTAGTCTTGCTAACCGCGCTTTAGTGATGAACATTAATGAAAAAGATGCAATTTCAGATTTTTCTTTGCTTTACAAGGCGTTGTTTGTGCTGTTTTTTGTTATCGGAATGTTTGGTGTGGCTGAGCATATCGGGCTTGAAAACGGATTTATCGCCCTTTTAGGGGCGGCTGTTATGCTCTTGTTATATACGTTTCATTTGCCGCATAAAGAGGGCGATGACAAGGTTGAAGATATTTTAAATAAAGTGGACTGGACGACGATTTTCTTTTTTGCAGGATTGTTTGTGATTGTCGGGGCGTTAGAAACGAGTGGCGTTTTGCATAAAGTGGGTGCGTTTTTGGCGAAAACGGCGGATGGCAGCATTCAAAAGAGCGTGTTTTTGATTTTGTCGGTTTCGGCGGTGTTTTCGGCGGTGGTTGATAATATTCCGTTTGTGGCGACGATGATTCCGACACTTAAAGCGATGGAGGAGAGTCTTGGCGGCAGAGAAGCGATGATGCCGGTGTGGTGGGCGCTGTCTTTGGGCGCTTGTTTGGGCGGTAACGGAACACTTATCGGGGCGTCAGCCAATGTGATTGTGGCGGGCATTGCTGCCAGAGAGGGACGGGCTATCAGCTTTGTCAGGTTCTTGATTTGGTCTGTTCCGGTGACGGTGATGAGTGTGCTGATTGCGGGCGTGTTTTTGTATTTGGAATATTTTTTATAAATTTATGATTTTTTTCTTGACAAAAAAATAAAAAAGAGTAGGGTAGGTAATGTTCAGATATTATTTTAACTATTAAAAAAAATTTATCATTATGAAAAAGAATGAAACTAGAAAAGCCTCAAACAAGGCTAAGTATAACAAGAGTAAAGCATCGCGTGCTCGTGCACAATATCAGCGTGAGCATGATGAGCGCAAAGCTAACAAACACAAAAATTTTTTTTACGATTGCGAATAAACCATTGTTTAAATGATTGACCGTTAAAATGTTGTTTAAAAATTGACCGTTAAAATGTTGTGAAGCATTGGTTAATTTTGGCATTGTTTAAAATAGTGTTTGGGCTTTCTTTGTTGTGAAACACGGGGAGCTTTTTTTTAGAGATTTGTTATATTTTCATCAATACGCTGATTTTCTTTGTTGTGAAACAAGGCAATCAGCTCTACTAAAAAACAAAAAATACCTCTCTTTTTTGTTGTGAAACACGAAAGAGGTTTTGCATTTTGTAACCGAGGTTTGGCGTTTGCTACCCTCGGTTTTTTTGTTGTTTCTTGAAGAAAATCAAAGGGCGGTGTTTAAAACACCGCCTCGCGCATTATCTTAAAACGATAATGACGATTTTAAGCACTAAAATAAGGATGCTTAAAACTTTGATAAGTTCAGTCATCTTTTACCTTTCAGCCGAAAGCCGGCAGTTAGGAAAGAAGCTGTTTTGCACATTTGTTTAAAAGTGTTGACTTTTTTAAATTTATGTGCTAACTTACAAACATAAGAGGAAGTTAGTAAGTTAAAGTTCAACTTCTTTCTATGTTGTAAAAAGTCAGCTCTTGTCCAGCTGACTTTTTTGGTATATAACTTTCGGATTGTTTTGTCAAGAGATTTGTTTTTAGTTTGTTCTTGAGGCGGCGGGTTCTTTTTTGTTGTTTTTAGCTTGACAGAAAATTACCGCTGCTGTACTTCTTTTAGTGATATTATCTTATTATGTCACTAAAAAAAATTTTTAGCTATGAGAGATTTTATTTTATTTATTTTGATGTTAGGCTTCATTTTTGGGGGAATGTTTACGCTTTACTTTCTGTTTTCGGGAGAGATGGCGGCAGCCCTCGGGTGTTTGATTGTTATGTTCATTTTCTGTCTTCTCTTGAATGGGGCGAGTTCTTAAATTCGAGAAAGAATTTTATAAGGGGGATTATTTCCCCTTTATTTTTTGTTGTGAAGAGGTTTTAAGAGGTTGAATGCGTGAGGGGAGCGCTTATTTTTGTTGACAAGAAAATGCCGATTTGTTAGCTTGAGGCAAAAGGAAGGATATTATGGCAAAAAAAGTTAAAAAATCAGATTTTATTGCAAGCGGGCAGGTGGCGGTTAACCGGCGGGCGACGTTTGACTATTTTGAAGAAGAAACTTTTGTTGCCGGAATTGAGCTTAAGGGCACCGAGGTTAAGTCTTTGCGGCTCGGACGTGCGAGTTTGACCGATACATACGGTTCGTTTGATAATGGCGAACTGTTTATTGAAAATCTTAAAATCGAGGAATACGCCAACAAAGGGTATGAAAATCACGATGCCAACCGCAAAAAGAAGTTGCTTTTAACCCGACGCGAGATTGATAAAATTATCGGCGCTATGGCAAAAAAGGGGTGTTCTTTAGTGGCAAAAAAGCTGTTTTTTGACGCACGCGGGCGCGCCAAGCTGGAGCTGTTATTAGGTAAGGGGAAGAAGCTGTATGATAAGCGGGAGAGCATTAAGGAGAGAGAGGTTGGGAGGATGTTAAAAGAGCGGTTTTAGGGGAGGGGCTTGTATAGCACCGGTCATATAAGCGTCGGCGCTCGCTTATGTACTCATTATGTACACCGCGCTCGCGGCGCCACTTATAGCACCGGCACTCTTCAAGCCCATTGCAAAATCGCTCCTTAAGAGGAGCGATTTTTAGTTTTAAATAGGGCGTGCTAAAGTGCCATCATTCTCTGGCTTTTTTGAGTTTTTTCGGTGGTGTGGCGGAGGGCGGCTTCTTTGGAGTATATACAGCCGCAATAGGTTTGGCTGTAAAGGTTTAGCTCTTTTATCAAATCCAGGCGGGCTTGTTGCATACCATGTTTACGACCCTCGATTTCAAGATAAGGCATATCGGTTTGGGCAGAAGCGCGGTTTGCCGCGGCGTTAACTTGGCTGAGGTCTTTATAGCGTGACACGCCCAAGACCGAGGCAACGGCGGTGTAGTTATTTTCTTTTGCGTATTGCATTACTTTTTTTAGGCGAAGCTCAAAACAGACGGAGCAGCGTTTGCCGCGTTCGGGTTCGTCTTTATATAAAGAGGCGGCGGCAAGCCATACGTCCGGCTCGTAGGGAAGTTCGACAAACGGGATGTTCCACAAGGCGCAGAGGCGTTGTTGCTCATCACGGCGTTTTTCATATTCGGCTTTAGGGTGAATGTTCGGGTTATAAAAGGCAACGGTGAAATTTTGTTTTTCTTCTTTTAATTTTTTAATGACCGCGCAAGCACAGGGGGCGCAGCAGGAGAGCAAGAGAATATTTTGAGTTGGCATTTTATCGTCCTTGTTGTTTTTTTAGAGTGATAAGTTGATTTATGGAAACTTCAGGCGCATTTTTATGCGGCGGATTTTCTGTTTGAGGCGTATTTTTCTGCTTTGTAGTTGTTGTATTTGTATCGGTATGGGGGGGGGTAGCAGATTGCACCGACGACTGAATAGCGGCGTTTACACGCTCTTCAAACATTGCGCTTTTATGGCTTGTTGTTTGTTTAACATCTTGGGGGGGGAGTTGTTTTTTATTATTATGCAAATCAACCCGGGCATCAAATTGGTCGCTTTTGAACTGAGCTGCTTGATTTTTTTCTGCCGGTGATGGGGTTGCCGTTTGATGTTTTAAATCTTGCTTTAGAGTTTCTTTGTCTGAGGTATTGTCATTAGTGGGGATGGGGGGGTGGTTTTCTTCTGTTGGCAACTCTGTTTGCGTGATGAGCGGAAATTTTTTGTTAACGTTGGTGACATAACATTGAGCCATATCGATACAATAGTTTTTTGTTGCAGCATAAGATTCTGTTTTTTTCAAATTTTCGGTTAGGGCCAGCGTTTTTTGTTTTTGAGCGGCAAGCTTGGCTTCAAGGTCGGCAGTGGGGAGATTTTCTAACGTTTGGGTTTCGGTTTTGATTTTATCTCCTACCCAAGCGTGTGTGTTGGTGACATTATAGACCGGTTTATTGCTAAAATAATTCAGCTCATTCATTTTATGGCTGGAGAAGCGGCAACCGTTATTGGCTTGGAGGGTGTAACCGGTGATTTTACCGTTTTCGTCTTTTTCAACGGCGGCCAGAGTTAACGCGTGATAGCCGGTTGATGTGTTTGAGCGAGCGCCGGTTTTTACGGCAAAAGCATCTCCGATACCGATTGTTCCCTCAGCGATTAGTTCTTTGAGGGTAGGGGTGTGGGGGATTTCTTTTTTTGTTTTGGCGTTTATTTTGGTAATTGGTTCGATTTTCTTTTTGTATTGGTCGGGAATCGAGTCACAGTTAGCAACGCCTTGAGCGGCGACAAGATTGTTTTGCAGGTATGGTGTTTTACCGCGATATTTTGCCTGCATAAGGTTATTTTCGCCGTCATAGCCCATTTTAGCACTAACTTGAGCGGTTATGGCGGCGGCGGTGATGGCGCAGGAGTTATTTGCGGGACTGAGGGTATGCGGGTCGTCATACATACAGATAGCACTCATTTTCGGGGCGCGAGAGATGGCGCAATCTTCTACTTGTTGTTTTCGTCTTTGTCTTTCGGCAGAGGAAACGCGACGCGACTGCGTATATCTTTCATAGCCGTTCCATACGCCGCTGTTTTCATTGATACCTACTGCGCGACCGTCTTTGGCTAAGTTATAAACTTTCATACATTCGTTTTGCACGGTGAGCTCATATTCCTTTTGGCGCAGAGCTTGATAGTTTTTAAGCAGAGCTTCACGGTATTCGGCTTCTGAGGCAAAATCTTCTTGTTTGAGTTCAGGAGATAGCGAGATGATTTCGGCTTGGCGAACATCTGTCATATTTTCGATATTTTTTTTATTTATTCTGGTTATCGGCATAAGCTTTCTCCTTTTCTTTATTTTAGCATATTTTTTTTAGGATGACAAGCAAAATCGGGGAAAAAAAGACACCCTAAAGGGTGCCTTTTTATAAATTGGTGGAGGTAAGGGGGATCGAACCCCTGACCTATTGATTGCGAACCAATCGCTCTCCCATCTGAGCTATACCCCCCAATCAAGATGAGATTAGTTTTACATCACAAAAAAAATATTTACAAGCATTTTTTTGGGATAATAATAAAATTTTTTCTTGCAATTTAGAAAATAACCCTTTATAAGTCATTTCATCTTAAACATTCGGGGTTGTAGCTCAGTTGGGAGAGCGCTTGAATGGCATTCAAGAGGTCAGGGGTTCGATTCCCCTCAGCTCCACCAGTTTTTCAAATATAGATTGTTTCTGTTGGTTGTTTGAGTAAAGTTGTGCCGTTTTAGCTCAGTTGGTAGAGCAACGCATTCGTAATGCGTGGGTCGGTGGTTCAAGTCCACTAAACGGCACCATTTTTTTATCCGCATTACGAATGCGACGCATTCTACTCACTTCGTAAATTTCGCTTTGGGCTCAATAACTGCGTTCAGACAAGCCAGTTGTAGAGTTTGCTTTGTTGGCGTTGCCGCCAAGTCGCAAGCTAACAACTGCTATAGCTTTCGGAAAAAACAACTTTCCAAGTTGTTTTTGTCCTGCAAGCCGTGGGTCGGTGGTTCAAGGGAACTCAAACGGCACCATTTTTTATCCGCATTACGAATGCGACGCATTCTAGTTACTTTGAGCTTTAAGCGAATAAATATGGAAATAGTTAAAACGGGATGATGTCTTCGTTTTCGGGGGCAGGGGTTTCAAAGTAGGAAATACTGATTTTGCCGAATTTAGCGGAGAGATTGTCCATTAAATGCAGAAAATAAAGTTCCGGTTCGAGGTTTTTTTCGCCTAAGTCGATGATGGCGCCCCAGTCGGTTCTGCCGTGGTGAGCGGCGATTTGGCGGGCAACGCCGACAAAGCCTTGCGCCATACAGATTGTAAAACCATATTGCGTGTGTGAGAGCCATTGTTTTTGAAAATCAGGGTTGTAGTCGATTTTGCCGGTTTCTTGGTCTAGCGTGTATTCAAACAATTTGCCGAAGTCGTGTAATAAACAGGCGGCGTAGATGTCATCTTCATTGTGCGGACTTGGGAACAGGGCAAGGTTTTTTTCGGCAAATTCGGCGACTTCCACCGTGTGTACCAAGAGCCCGCCGATAAAATTATGGTGCATTTGTTTGGCGGCGGGAGCAATTTTGAAATGTTCTTTATGGGTTTCAAATAAATCGGCGACAAAAGTTCTTAATTTTTCATTTTGTATACGGTTAATGTAGGATACGAGCTTTTGCCAATAGGCTTCTGTTTCTTCTTCGTCTAAGCCTAACTTGGCGATTTTGAGGAGTTTGATTTGGTCTATATTACAGTTTTTATAAGTTTCGTTATAAGTGCCGGAGAGAATCTTAACGATATTGCCGGTGCGAAAGAATCTTTCTGGCATTGTCGGGATTTTTTCTTCCCATAAAACACAATTAAGCAAGGTGTTGTCTTCCGGGTTTTTGAGGGTTAAGCGTCCCATTTTTTTGCCGGTTTTGGTTTCATCTATTGAAAATGAGTTGACTTCGTAGGGAATATCTTTTGAAAACATTGGTTTTATCTTTCCGGTTAAAAGTGATGTTATAGGACGGGTTTAGTTTTTTTTTCGGGATTTGTCAAGAGGTGAAAGTTCGGCTTTTAAGCTGGGGATTTTTTTGTTGAATTTTCGGTTTATTTTTTTATACTCCTTTTTAGATGTTTGTATGGAGGTTTGATGACAACATATCGGATGAACAATATTAAGGCGGGGATTGAGGTTGCGGAAACGGAAGTTTTGGCAAATATCCGATTTCAGCTGCAAAAGATGGGAATTGGTGATATTTCGGCATTAAAGCTGATTAAAAAATCTTTAGACGCCAGAAAAAAAGACAAACTCTTTTTTGTGTATGCCGCCCAGTTTGAAAGCTCGGTCAAGATTGAGGCAAGCGCGGATATTTTTGAAGTTGAGGAAGAAGAAAAACTTGAAGTTGCGGCAAACGGACGCGCTTTTTCTTCTCGTCCGGTGGTTGTCGGCAGCGGACCTGCGGGAATGATGGCGGCACTTTGTTTGGCGGAGATGGGGGCTAAACCTATCGTTTTAGAGCGCGGAGCGCCGGTTTTAGAACGTCAAAAAATGGTGCGGGCGTTTTGGGATAAAGGTGAATTTTCAGAAATTTCCAACGTTCAGTTTGGCGAAGGGGGCGCGGGGACTTTTTCTGACGGCAAATTGATGACCGGTATTAAAAAAGATAAGTTTACAGCTAAAGTTTTGCATGAGTTTGTTGAAGCTGGTGCGCCAAAAGAGATTTTATATTTAGCCAAACCGCATATCGGGACAGATAATTTGGTCAATATGGTTGAAAATATCAGAAAAAAAATTATCCGGCTTGGCGGCGACTATCGCTTTTATGAAAAACTTGTCGACATCAAGGTTGAGAACGGCGCGCTTGAAACTATTTCGGTGCAAAGACGCGATGGTGCGTGTTATGAGATTAAAACCGATAATTTGTTTTTGGCTTTGGGACATTCGGCACGTGATACGTTTGAAATGCTGTATCGCCGCGGTGTGGCGATGGAACAGAAGCCTTTTGCCGTTGGTGTCAGAATTGAACATAAGCAGGAAGACATTAATTTGGCGCAGTACGGGCGCACCTATTTTCGTTCTTCCTATTTGGGCGCGGCGGATTATAAACTGGCGGCGCATTTTGACAACAACCGTTCGGTTTATACGTTTTGTATGTGTCCCGGTGGTGTGGTTGTCGGCGCGACAAGTTTGGCAGGTCATGTTGTGACCAATGGTATGAGTGAGTTTAAGCGGGATAAAGAAAATGCAAATGCGGCAGTTTTAGTTAACGTTGATGCGCGCGATTTTGGTTCAAACGCACCGCTGGCGGGAATGTATTTTCAAGAAACGTTAGAGAAAAAGGCGTTTTTGCTCGGTGGCGGAGATTATTTTGCACCGGCGCAGACCGTGCGCGATTTTTTATTAGGAAAGAAAACTGTTTGTTTTGGCAAGGTTAACCCCTCTTATCTTCCCGGTGTGCGCGGGGCGGATTTCAGAGAGCTTTTTTCGCCTGAGCTTTATTTGACTTTACAAAAAGGGCTTTTAGAGATGGGTAAGAAGCTTAAAGGCTTTGATGACGGTGAGGCGGTTTTGACCGCGGTTGAGAGCCGGTCTTCCTCGCCGGTTCGGATTTTGCGCGGAAAGGATTTTCAGAGTAATATTAAGGGGATTTATCCGCTTGGCGAGGGCGCTGGGTATGCGGGAGGGATTACGTCTGCGGCTGTGGACGGTCTTAAAGGGGTAAATTTTGTGAATTGACTCGCGGATGGAGGCCTTATTCCTAAAATTCATGTACTATTATGTACACTAAAATTTTAGGAAAAGGACATCCGCGGTCACTTCGCAAAATTTACCGCCTTTAAGGGAGCGGGGCAGGGCAATGCTGTTTTAGTCCTTGTCTAAATCGACAAGTCGTATTTCTATTTGTTTATGGTAAAAATGCAACAGGCGGTCGAGGATGTACCAGTTTAAGAGTTTGTTTTGCGTTGCCATTTCTTCCAGTCGCTCTGCGGGAATTCCGATAACTCGGCCGACCTTTTGCCAAGGTATTCCTTGCCGATAATATTCACGAACAATTAACCGGTATAATTTGTTTTTTAATTTCATTTTCATTGTATATCCCGGTCTGCAACGGATTGCGCCGGTTTCTTCTGTTTGTGTCATGATTTTACTCCTTGTTTAATTAAGTTAAAACAAAACTGGCGCCTATAAAAGCGCCAGGGAGGTAGAAAATCACATAGATATGACTCTTTTAGCCTTCAATATATAGCTAAAAGCTCCCTGACTTAATCAAGGAAAAAAATCTATGAGAGCCTTCTACAGCCCTGACGGTATCTCTACCGACAAGAGGAGTATAGGGGAGTGGTGGTTAAAGTCAAGTTAAATTTTTGATATGGAATGCTTTATTATGCTTTGTTTATAAAGTTTTCGTAAGCTTTGATAATATCGTTTAGGACCGCTTGTTTAGGTTGGTTGGCGTTGATGATTTTTATGCGGTTTTTATGTTTTGCTGCAAGGGTCAGATAGCCTTGGCGCAGGCGGTTATGAAAGCTTAATTCTTTGTCTTCAAAGCGCAGTTCTTTGGTTGACATGGTTTCGGCTTTGGCAAAGCTCCTTTTTAGCCCGATTTCGGGGGCTATATCTAATAAAAAGGTTAGCTCCGGTGTGGGCGCGTCTTCGGTGACAAGCGCGTACAGCGTGTCCATAATTTGGGTGTCTTTAAATTTACCGGCACCGTAAAATTGATAGGCCAAGGTTGAATCATTATGTCGGTCTGAGAGGACAATTTTGCCGCTTTCTAACGCCGGTTTGACAATCTTGGTTAAGTTTATTCGCCGGTCGGCATAAAACAACAGTGTTTCAGTCAGCTCATCAAATTTATCCTTATCGCCCTCAACCAAAAGGCGGCGGATTTGTTTGCCGCTTTCGGTTGCTCCGGGTTCCCGGGTGATGATAACATCTTGACCTTTTTCTTGAAGATATTGGGCAAAGAGCTTGATTTGGGTGGATTTTCCTGAGCCTTCGCCGCCCTCAAAAGTTATGAACACGCCTTTTTTTTGCATCTTATTTGCCAAACGCAAAATATTTCAAATTCGCCAAAAAGCGGTTAAACGCTCCCATGCGGGCGATGTCTTCTTTGGCAACAAGCGGCAGACGCTCTTTTTCTTCCTCGCCGTAGGTGATGACGATTTCGCCTACTTTATCGCCTTTGAAAATCGGAGCTGAAAGCGGCGTGTCATAAACCACTTTAGCGCCGTATTTGTTTTTAGTGCTCTTTTTGACGGTACGGATTACCATGTCAGGAACGACTGCTTCAACCGTTGATTTGGCACCATACCACACCGGCAGCTCCGCCATAATTTGGTTTTTATTGAAAAATTTGTAGTTTTCAAAGCTGGCAAAGCCCCAAGTAATCAGGCTTTCGGTTTCTTCGGCGCGCTCTTTCATACTGGTAAGACCTGCAACAACTTCTATCAAACGGCGGTCACCCCGTTCCACCGAGCCGGTTAAGCAAAAGCCTGCTTCGTCAGTGTGTCCGGTTTTTAGACCGTCAGCACCTTTTAAGCTGTATAATAACGGGTTACGGTTGCCTTGTTTGATACCGTTATAAGTGAATTCTTTTTGTTTGAAAATCGGGTAAAACTCCGGAAAATCATGAATGAGATGACGGGCAAGCAAGCTTAAGTCTTCCACCGAGATTTTATGGTCAGGGTGGGGCAGACCGGTGGCATTTTCAAAATGTGCGTTCTTTAAGCCCATTTTTTCTGCTGTTTCATTTAACAATGCGGCAAACTCCGGTTCAGAGCCGGCGATATTTTCCGCCACAACGATACAAGCGTCATTGCCGGATTGGATAAGGATACCTTTGATTAAGTCTTCAACTTTGACTTCCTGATTTATTTTTAAGAACATGGTTGAGCCGCCGGAAGCAGCACCGCCCTTGCGCCAAGCGTTTTCGCTCACCGTAAAGGTATCTTCTAAAGAAATTTCCCCTTCTTTGATTTTTTGCAACAAAACATAAACCGTCATCAACTTACTCATTGAGGCAGGCGCGATTTTTTCCTGATGATTTTTTGTAAAGAGATAAGCGCCGGTGTCATAGTCTAGCAAAATAGCGTTTTTAGCTTTGGTTTCATAAGCGCTTGCGCCGGTTGAGAGAGCTATAAGCGATGCGGTTAAAGTAAGCAAGAGAAAATTTTTATTTGTCATTTGATAAGGCCTCCTTAGCCTTCGACAATGGTTACATCAGAATGACCGTAGTCAAGCAGGCGGTCTAATATTTTCAGGGCTTCCGAACGGGTGTGATATGCGCCTAAACGAACACGGAAAACGCCCGCTTTGCTTAAATAAGCTTCGTGAATCGACACTGTGCCGAATCGGCTCATCTGAGCTGCCATTTCCTTGGCTTTGGTATAATCTTGAAATGCGCCGACCTGAACGAAAAACGAGCCGTTGTCAGCCGTGTTTTGTTTTAGCGTGTTGGCAGGAGCAATGTTTCCAGCCGTATATTTCGGTGTTTGAATTGTGTTCTGCGCCACAGCAACCGCAGCCGGAGCAGGGGACTTGTGCAAAGCGTTAGCGTAGATTTTGGAAGAATTATCTTTAGAGAGCATCGCTTCTTTTAAGGCTTTGCTTTCGGTTTCCAAAACCTCAACTTTTACCTTGGTTGTGCCTTTGTTTTTATAGCCAAGCATTTCCGCGCCTTTTTCCGAGAGGTCAATAATCCGGTTTTTGACATACGGACCGCGGTCATTAACACGGGCGATAATGGATTTGCCGTTTTCTAAATTGGTTACTCGAACAATTGAGGGGAGCGGCAACGTGCGGTGTGCCGCGGTGACGGCGCGCATATCATAGGTTTCACCGTTGGCGGTGCGTTTTTTATGAAAATCATCGCCGTACCATGACGCCATACCGGTTTCGCTATAAGAATAATCTTCTCTCGGGGTGTAGCTTTGCCCTAACACGGTGTAGGGATTGCCGACCTTATATATACCGCCGTTTTTTTTGATGGCGGCAACCTCTTGGGGCAGGTTTTTATATTCAAATTCTTTTTGTTCAGTGGCACACGAGGCCAGCGTTAAAGTTAAGACAGCGGCCAGGATGAAATTTGTTTTATTTTGCTTTATCATAATATGGTCCTCTTTTTTTTATTAACTTACCTTGTATAGAGCAGATGTAAAGCGCTAATGTTTAGTTATCAGCTTTATTCTGCCGGATGATATTTTTTTTTGACAATTACAAATTTTTTATTATTATAACCGATAAATATTAGCAAAAAGTAAAGGGATGATGAAAATGAGGGGATTATTTTGGGTGAGTTTAATCACGTTAAGTTTGGTAAGCGGCGGGGTGAAAGCGGTTGAAACGCTGAGTGCCGAGGACGAAGCCGATATTTTCGGGGCGCCGGCAACCCAGACAGTTAAGGGAGGCGTGGAATATATCGAATTTTCACCGCGCGGCGGCGTGTTAAAAAGAAGCAATGCGGATGATGATGTTTATGAAATTAAAGAGGGTAACGGCAAAGCGGTTGTGTATGGTTCGTCGCATTTATCAGGTGAGCGTGTGAGAGAGGAAGAACGTGACAGACCGGTTTTTGTTTCCCCGTTTGTGGAATATGAACCTCAAGTCAGCCGCTCGGATGCTTTGATTGACAGCTATAAAAAAATGGTGGCGGATTGCGATGGGCGCGATGCAGAGCTTGATGAGGGCTTAAAAGCGTTTAAGAGTGCTTCTTCGCTTTTGGCGGTGACGTCTGTTTTAGATGACATCAGGGCTTGCTATCAAGATGTCGGTCATGCGATTATTGAGGGGCTTTATCGGGGAGATGAGGCAAGGTGGCAGGCGTTTGAAAAAGAAACGAAAAGCTTTTATTTGCAGGCGGACAGCGTTGATTTTAATGCTAAACATTGTGGCGAAAATTGCTCGGTTAAAGCGCTTGTCGCGGCACAAAAAGAAAAGTTTGGTGATTTTAAGCAATATCTTTATCGCCTGATTGATGAGGCGGCAAAAATATCTTCACTTAATGTTGAGGGGCAAAACTAAGATGTCGCAAACGCTTCGGTGTGATGAAAATTTTTATTTGGCGGGGCATGAAGACGCGGAAAAGCTTTTTTTATCCGCTTATAATGCGGGGAGCTTGCACCACGGGTGGATTGTTTCCGGTATTGAGGGGATTGGCAAAGCAACACTTTGTTATAAAATCGCGCGTTTTTTACTTTCTGCCGAAGCGGGCAAAAAATATGACAAGCTTGATATTTCTCCCGAAAGTGCGGTTGCCGCACAGGTGGCGCAACGCTCGCACCCTGATTTTAAGGTTTTGGAGCGTGATTTTATTGAAACCGATAAGAAAAAACTGATTAAAGCGATTAAGGACAATGACGACGGAATCGATGCGTTGAAGCAGGGGTTGAAACGCTCGAGCGTGATTAAAGTTGAAGATGTGCGCGACGTGGTTGCTTTTTTGATGAAAAAATCTTTTAACGACTGCTGGCGCGTGGTGATTGTTGACAGCGCCGATGATTTAAATGTTTCTTCGGCCAATGCTTTATTAAAAATTTTGGAAGAACCGCCGGCAAAGAGCATTTTGTTATTAATTTCGCATAATCCGGGGCGGCTTTTGCCGACTATTCGCTCGAGATGTGCGACGCTTGCGCTTAAACCTTTGAACGAACAGACGGTGGCTTCGCTGTTGCGCCGCTATCGTCCGGAATTAAAAGAAGCGGAGGTTGGGAAACTTGCTAAAATTTCCGGCGGGAGTATCGGTCGCGCGCTTTCTTATTATGATAACGGGGCGCTTGAGATGTATGAAAAAATCAAAAAAGCGGCGATTGAGGGGAAGCGTTGCAGCGGTGCGGCGCTGTTGGACTTGGCTGATGATGCGATTGCCAGTGAGGAGAGCTGGGCTTTATTTTTTGAGCTTGTGGCGCGGGTTATTCGTGAAATTTTGCCTGAAAGCGGGGCTTTTCGGGAGATGTATGCTGCATACGAGGAGATTTTAAAGATTTTTGATGAAACGGAGCGGCTGAATATGGAGAGGAGGGAGGCGGCTCTGATGATTATATCAAAAGTTAGCGGAGCGTGCTAAAGCACGGTCAAATCGCCAAATGGAAGCCTCCCTCAAATTCTCACGTACGTCTAAGTACGCTCCGGTTTGAGGGAGGACATTTGACGATAGCACCGTACTTTATCCCACTCCTTTATTGGAGTGGGGCGCAGGACATTTGCGGTGACTGATGCAAAATTTTCTACCGCTACGAAAGGCTTTGCCTTTCTACTTGTAGTAACAACTAAGTGTTGCCGCGGCTAAAGCCTAGCAACACTAAGAGAAGTTTCCGCCTTTATTGGGAGCTGGGCTTAAGGTTTAGAGGGAAGTTTGCTTTTTTTTTATAATTAGTGTGCTTTGCACGAGTTATGGATTGCGCCGCTACGAAGCTTCGCTTCTACTTTAAGCGAACAACTAAGTGTTGCGTCGGTTGTTCTGTCCTAGCAACACTAAGAGAAGTTTGCCGCGGTTATTGCTTTACGGTTTACCTCGTAAGGGTGCGATACTAAAATATATCAAGTAATTGGATTTGAG
>JAGAZZ010000044.1 GCA_017939155.1 Alphaproteobacteria bacterium
TAAAGCAGACTATGATGTTGAAACGTTTGGTTTGCAGGCAATGACCGGTTATGAAATGAGCGTAAACGGTTTGGCTGTAACGCCGGAAGCCGGGTTGCGTTATGTTCATATCAAACAGGATAGTTATAAAGACTCTGCTGACCAACGCGTTTCTGGCAATGACAGCGACATCCTGACCGGTGTTATCGGGGCTAAGCTCAGCAAAAATTATGAGTTGAACAACGGTATGAACCTCAAACCGGAAGCAAGAGTTGCCGCAACATACGACTTGATGAACGATGATGTTAACTCGGTTGTAACGCTGGCTAACGGCTCAGCATATCAAGTTAACGGTAAATCTCTTGACCGCTTCGGAATGGAGTTTGGCGTTGGTGTAACCGCGGAAGTGAACGACCAAGTCGAACTCTCACTCGGCTATGAAGGCAAATTCCGCGAGGACTACCAAGACCATACCGGACTGATTAACGCAAAGTATAGATTCTAAGTATTAATCAACTAAATAAACACCCTGCAATGATAAGTTGCAGGGTGTTTTAATATCTGTTTTAAGTGAAATTTCAGACATAAAAAAATGATGAAAAGTCAAGCTATATAAAAACACTTAACAACTTTCACCATTTGAACTAATGGCGGGAGCGACGGGGCTCGAACCCGCGACCCCATGCGTGACAGGCATGTATTCTAACCAACTGAACTACGCCCCCATCAGAACAAAAACACTTATAGCCAACAAAAAATATAATTGCAAGCATTTTTTTTATTTTTTTTAATTATTTTTCCGCAATTAAGGCAAGACGAAGTTTATGCGGAATATGAACGCCTCTAACTTCCGGATTATGCAAAATAAAATCTTCCCACTTTTGAGTAGAATAAATCTTTTTCTCGCTCCGTCTTTCTTTAATAATCCAAAGCCTCAAGTCGCAGATAAGCAGATAACAGCCTCCGAGTGTGCCACCTTCATAATTTTTATCGTCAAGGCATTTAATGAGCTCTAAAAGCTTCTCTGCTTTCGGAATATATGTAGTTTGTCCAAGCGTGCAAATAAGTTTGCTTAAAACTCTGAATTTCAGCTCCTCATGCCAACTTAAATAGAGAGCATAATCAACAGAAACCCCAGCGTTTCCCCATTTGTGAATATGGTCATCAATTGTCTGGTTAACAATATCTTCAATAAAATCTCTTGTTTTTTGCAAAGTTGTAGCCGTCTGAGATAAACATTCAGCGCTAATCCCTGTTTTTTGTTCTAAAATTGGCAAAAAATGCCGCATTTTTACTCTCAAAAAATCCAAACATTGATTAGATTCGTCTTCAATCCACATAATTTTTTGCTGTTCTAAAAATGTCTTCAAAATCTCAGGTGAGGTGTTTAATAGCGGACGAAGAAGCTTAATGCCGTCACGCTCGGAAATATCACTCATGGCACATAAGCCATTCAGACCGCTTCCGCGCTCTAATCGCATCAAAAATGTTTCGGCTTGGTCAAATAAATGGTGTGCAATCGCTAAATAGTTAATATAGTTATTGTGACACCATTGACAAAGGAGTCGGTAACGCATAAGCCTTGCTTGTTCTTCAATGCCGGTAACCGGTTTCTCTCCTTCCCAAGTTAAAATATGATGTTCAATATTAAAGCGTTGCATAACATCGGCAACATATAACGCTTCCTCTCTTGAGCTGGGGCGCAAACCATGGTCAACCGTTAAAGCAATAATTCTATATTGGGGAAATTCTTGTTTAAACATCAAAACCAGTGCCAAAGAATCAGCCCCGCCGGACACTCCAACGGCAAAAGTGTCATCTTGAATATGATGTTTTTCTAAAAAATCCTCAATTATTTGCACCCGAGCACCTCAGCCTCTTTTAAAGCTCTGGCAGAAATATCTTTGTTCACTTTTCCAAAAATTGTCGGCAAGTTAGTAAACGCAGTACAAGCCTCGTCTTTTTTGCCGAGCGACTTCATTGAAAGCCCCAGTTTTAACAAACAGTCCGGACCTTTCGTTCCTTCGGGATATTTGCTGTACCCGTTCTTAAATGCAACCGCCGCTTTGGCAAAATTCTGCTGTTTGTAATAAACCTCACCTAACCAATACTGGGCATTGCCGGCTAAAGTATCTTTAGGGTAAGATGTCAAAAATTGCGAAAACTTCCTCTCAGCATCAGAAAGCTTATTATTTTTTAAATCGTTCAGCCCTTGTTCATATAAATCTTTCGGCTTAATGCCAGCCGGAGCCGGAGTCGCTACCGTTGGTTTTGTGGTATTTGTTGTTTTGGGCGCAGAGCTTTCAGCTTGTCTTTTCATTTGTGTAAAACGAAGCTCAATATCCTTATCAATCATCTCAATTTTCTTTTCAAGCGTATTGAGACGGTATTCGATATTTTCAACCTTGCCGTTCATATCCCTAATCATTTGGTCATATTCACCTAATCTGACCTGAACATTTGAAACAGACTCTTGCGGTGCCGCGGTTGTGTCATTTTTCTCTCTGTACAGTTGGCGCTGAATAACCACAATATCATCCTTAATTTGGTTTATTTCATCTTGTAAGTAATCAGCTTTAGCCGAAAAGGCAGAAACAGTGAGTAAAAATCCCCCGAATAATAAATAAGCGTTTTTCATTATATCCCTCAAATATCAATAAAACCTCCTAAAATATAATCCTAATATTTTAGAACTCAACAAAAAAACGTACCCTTGCGGATACGTTTTCTTAAAACTGATGTTAAATCAAATTATCTGCTTAATTCAACAACTGTTACACCACGACGGCTCTTAGCATAAGCTTCTTCTGTATCGCCAGGGAAAGCATATTCTTTACCGTAAGAAACAGTGGTGATTCTCTTAGCGCAAATGCCTTGAGAGATGAGGTACTGTTTAACAGCTTCAGCACGACGCTCACCTAAAGCCATGTTGTATTCAGCGGTACCTCTCTTATCGCAGTAACCTTGGATAACAACGTTTACATTGCGGTTGTCCTTAAGCCATGCAACTTGAGTATCCAAAGCAGCAACAGCGTCAGCAGACAATTGAGAGCTGTCAAACGCAAAATATACTGTATTAGTTGCGTTCTCTTGAAAATCGCGTTCAAGTTTAGACTGGCAATCGCTGCCGCCAAACCAACTACTTGTTGTCGAACAACCTGACAACAAAACAACTGCACAAAGCAAGCTTAAAAGTTTTTTCATTTATTTTCTCCATATGGTTAAAAATTTTCAGTTGCCTATTGAGAAATCCCAAAATCAACTTAGACAGCTATAAATTAGGAAACAAAAGTAAATTTTTCAATAACAAACTATACTATTTGTGTATAAACTATTTATTTAATACCCAAAAAACATAAAACTTTAGGGTTTAATCCCATAATTTTTTAAAACTTTTTGCTGTTGGGTTTCAATATCAAAGTTTGGGCGAACATTTAATTGTGGCGCAATCCTTGTAATAATTTTGCCTCCCGTCGGCACAGCATTCCATCCCGAAGTCACAAACCCGTAAGTCTCTTTGGTTGCTTTCGGCGAATCAATGATAACCATTAGCGCGTATTTAGGGTCGGAAATTGGGAAAGCCGAAACAAAAGAAGTAATGTTTTTACCCTTAATATATCTGCCGTTTTCATCAAGCTTGTTGGCTGTTCCTGTTTTTCCGGCCACTTCATAACCGTCAATGTTGGCGTTTTTGCCTGAACCGTAAATAACCACATCGCGCAAAAGCTTCCGCATATCTTTAGAGGTTTGGGTTGAGATAACGCGTCTGGTTTTTCTGTTTCCTGCTTCCTGAATAAGGGTAGGGGGCGTATAAAGCCCGCCATTCAAAACCGCCGAAAAAGCCGTGATAATGTGCATAGGTGTAACAGAAATACCATAGCCGTATGCTGTGGTTGCCACCGTATCATCTTGCCAAGATTTCTCACTGCGGTGAATAGGTCTGCCTTTTTCATAAATTTCTAAGTTTTCAAGTTTATCAAAAAATCCTAAGTTTTTGAAAAATTTAATCTGTAAAGTTTTCCCGACCTTTAAGGCCATTAAAGCCGAAGCAATGTTAGAGGAATGAATAAGCGTTTCGCCGACAGTCAGCCATTTTGCCGGAACACGATAGTCGGTAATTTTATGCCACCCCATTTTCAAGGGTTTTGTTGCATCAAAACTATCTGTAATTTTAATCTTGCCGCTGTCCAGCCCAAGAGCAGTGTTGAAAACCTTAAAAACAGACCCGGCCTCATAAACGCCCAACGTCGCAAAATTAAATTTAATATCTTTATCCTTAAATCCCCGCTTGTTCAAATCATAATCAGGAACGGACGTTAGTGCGATAATCTCCGAGGTGTTAATATCCATAACAATAGCAGTTGCCCGCTCAGCAGAAAATTTTTCTTTGGCCTTAATCAGTTCATCGCGAACGGCATACTGTACGCCCAAATCAATAGTCAAGCGTAAATCTTTGGTTGAGGAATTAAGTCTGGTATTAAGAGATTTTTCCAAACCGGCGATTCCTTCATTGTCAATATCGGTGTTTCCCAAAACATGAGAAAGTAAATCTTTTTGCGGATAAACTCTGATTTCACTTGGTTGAAATTCCAGCTCAGGAAAGCCCAGCGCGTTAACTTTAGCCTGTTGTAAAGGGGAAATATTGCGCTTCAGATAAACAAATTTTGCATTTCTTGTCAGTCTGATTAAAAAATCTTCATAACTGATTTCAGGAAAAATCTCTGAAAGTTTTTGCGCAATAATTTTCGCATTGCTAACTTTGTGCGGATTCGTAAACAAATTAACCGTCGGCAGGTTGGAAGCAACAACAACGCCGTTTCTGTCCGTAATGCTGGCACGGTGAACCGGAGAAATAAGTCCCGCATTTTTCGGTCTGTAATACATCAGGCTTTCTCGTTTAATTTGCACACCGTTAACCAGACAAACATTAAAAATCCTGATAACGATAATACTGTAAATCAACAAAAATAAGCCGATAATCACTAAAATCCGGTTGCGGCAGACATTAACCGCCTCATCTTCGGTTTCCCAGCCAAAACTTCCCGATGAAAAGAAAATCTCTTGCCCCGGTGTATAAGGATATGGATTTTTATTGCTTCTTGATAAACTTATTTTCACCACACTTCTGCCATTATAAAATTACCGTTCCGAGTTAACGAGCTTCTTAAATTCGCGGCTGTTTTTTGCAAACATCGTCGGATTTTTGATTAGCTCTCCCTCTAATGGTAAAGCAGAATAGTTAATAATTTGTTCAGGTTTGATAAAATCAAGTGAAATATATTTTCCTGCAAGCGTTTTTAAACGTTCCGGATTGTTTAACTCGCTCCAGTCAGCTTCTAAAATATGTATGTCGCGAATATCGTTTTCTATATCGCGGTTAATCTGCGCCAATTCCCGTTCCAGATTCTGCACATCGTTTGTTAAAACAAAATAGTAAGACCCGATAACAATTGTTATCATACACCACAAAACGGTAATAGCTGCTTTAACATTACTCATTGTTGTTCGTCCTTTCTTTTAATAGCATATCTGAGTTTTGCGGAGCGCGCCCGCGGATTATGATGGCATTCGTCATCAGATGGCAAAATAACCTTGGAAACAAAGCTAAAAGCTTTGTCATCAATCATCTCATCTTGTTGTGTTTTATATTTGGAACGGTGAACTTTTTTTGCTCCGTTAGCGGCAAAAAAGTTTTTCACAATCCTGTCTTCAAGTGAATGGAAATCAACCACAACCAAGCGACCTTCCCCCTCTAAAAGGCAGCTCGCGCCCAAAAGCCCGTCTTCAAGCTGTTTAAGCTCGTCATTGACGGCAATTCTGAGTGCCTGAAAAGTCCGTGTCGCCGGGTCAATCTGTCCAAAGCGTTTCGGCATAACTTCATAAATAATCTGAGCCAACTCTGTTGTGGTTGCAATCTCTTTTTCTTCTCTGTGCTGAACAATTTTCTTAGCAATTTGGCGGGATTTTTTTTCTTCACCATAATTATAAATTAAATCAGCCAATTCTTCTTCATCATAAGAGTTAACAATGTCTTTGGCGGACACGCCATTCATAGACATCCGCATATCAAGCGTAGCTTCTTTGGCAAACGAAAACCCTCTGAACCCGTCATCAAGTTGCATGGAGGAAACGCCGATGTCAAACACAACGCCATTAACATTTTCCTCAATCAGCGAAGAAATTTCACCAAATGTTCCGGCCTTAAAATCAAACCTGTCGCCGTAAAGGGATTTAAGTTCGTTGACTCTCGGCAAAACTGACGGGTCGCGGTCAATTGCAATCACACGGCAGTTTGCAGCTCCTAAAATCGCTTCGCTGTAACCGCCGTTGCCAAAGGTGGCGTCAACGTATGTTTCCCCATCTTTAGGTGCAAGAGCCTGCAATACTTCATTGAGCATAACCGGAATATGGCGGGCGGTGGTTGTCATTATTTGCCCTCCTCGGTTTTAAGACTCGGACGGTTAAGCTTAATTTTTTCGCGAATCCGCTGTTCTTCTTTAATCCAGTTTTTCTCGCTCCAAATCTGAAATTTGCGTCCTTTGCCGACAAACACCGCCGAATCCGTAATCTCGGCGTGTTGTAAAAGCTTTTCGCTGAGCGTAATTCTGCCGGTGGAATCAAACGTAAATCTCTTGGCATCACCAAAAATCAGATTGGTTAAATCATCTTGTGTTTCCGAAAAGAAATCTGTGCTGTTTTCAATATCCGTTGCGAGTTTCTCAAGCAAATCTTCAAGACAACCCTCAATACAAGGGGTAGTCAAACTTCTGTAACAAACGATTTCTGTTGAGAGTTCTTTAACGATTGCGCGGTAATCTGACGGTAAGGAAACACGCCCTTTGGCGTCTACCTTGTTAATGATTGTATCTAAAAACAAAAATGTTTTTCTCATTACCGCTCTTTCCTTGTGCACATATTAACTATGGTATAACATGGTATTTTATGGGAATCAATGGAAAAATGCAAAATATTTAACATTTTTTTACTTTTTTATGCCAACGCCGAAACAACCGCGCTTTTTCGAGTCGCAGTTGTGGATAAACCTGTTGATAAGTGATAAATGTTAGCGTCTAATAAATAATATCAAGTGCTATAACGCAAGATTTTTCATCAGTAATGCAAGCCGAACACATTTGTTCAATATCATTTAGTGTTAAATTAGAGAGGCATAAACGCTCACCGGTACAGTGGTGGGAGCCATAATACTGTTTATTGGAAAGCGATGTCATATACGCTCTAAGTAAAATATCTGCATTAGGGATGACGACATATTGTAAAATATATTGGCAACGCATTATTTCATCCTTGCTAAGCAATCGTCCTTTGTGATTTGAATCATTAAACACATAATCTATTGTAAAAGATTTGGAAGAGCGAAAAAATAAAGCTAAACGTTGTCCTGTACTATCATTAACCGTATGTGTCGACGCAATGGGTGACCAAGTATTGGGAAAAAGGTTTAAATCTGTAAATATAGAAGAAGGGACTGCGCTATAATTTGTATTGTTGTTATAAGTTCGAAACAAATCTTTTAAATAAGGCTGAGAAGATATGATAAATAAATTCAATTCCTCGGCAAGCTTCATATATTTATATTTTCTCATCGCCTTGGAATATCCGGCAATTCCCCCAACAGATA
This sequence comes from Alphaproteobacteria bacterium, assembly GCA_017939155.1. Lineage (GTDB taxonomy): Bacteria > Pseudomonadota > Alphaproteobacteria > RF32 > CAG-239 > CAG-267. Next base: position 7,619 of record JAGAZZ010000044.1, read on the forward strand.
AAATCCCGACAATGGCTAACACGCCTAACATCTCAATCATCGAACGCCCGCGTTCAGTTGTTAAAAATAATTTCATATCCGGCTTCCTCTTCGTTACAAATAAAAAAGCCGCTCAAAAAAGCGACTGGAAGTTGGTAACCACAGCAAGATGGTGCGACATATTGACTGAAAATAAGCGTATTTTGCCGCCTTCCAGCCATAATAAAACAGAGCCTTCAGGCGTGCAAATGTATCGTCTTTACACAGACGCTTGCTGAGAGGTTACCACACCTCAGGGCAGAACTCCTGCCCATGCCAACAAGCTTATAAGATTAATGTAAAAAGTAAAGCTGTTTTTGTAGAAAATAAAATAAAAAAAGCGCCAGACCCGAAAGCCTGACGCCCAAAAGCTTAAAATAAAGCCTTAAATCATAGCCATACCACCATTAACGTGCAGTGTCTGACCGGTAATATACTGAGCTTCGTCAGAAGACAAGAAAGCAACGGCATTAGCAATATCTTGTGCTTCGCCGAGTTTGCCTTCCGGAATTTTGCTCAAAAGTTGTGCTTTGACATCATCCGGCAAAACATCAGTCATCGGTGTTCTGATAAAGCCCGGAGCAATGGAGTTAACCGTAACACCGCGAGAGCCGACTTCTTGTGCTAAACATTTGTTCATTGCAATCATACCGGCTTTGGAAGCAGAGTAGTTAGCTTGTCCGGCATTACCCATAACGCCAACAACCGAAGCAATACCGATAATACGACCATATCTTCTTTTCATCATACCGCGAACAGCCGCCTTAGCAAGTTTGAAACCGGCAGAAAGGTTAACGTCTAACACGAGCTGCCAATCTTCATCGCTCATGCGCATAAACAAGTTGTCGCGTGTCAAACCGGCATTGTTAACCAAAATGTCGATGCGTCCCATTTTTTCTTCAACGGATTTAACCAGATTGTTAACATCATCAGAGTTTGTCAAATTAGCAACAAAGCATTCAACTCTTGAACCGAGTTCAGCTTTAAGCTTTTCCATCGGTTCTGCGCGCATATCAGTCAAAGCGAGCGTAGCCCCTTGGGCGTGCAATGTGCGGGCAATTTTGTCTCCCAAACCGCCGGCAGCGCCGGTGATTAATGCAATTTTACCATCTAAATTAAACATATTTAGTATCCTTTTCTAAAAGTTATAAATTTTTCGCCAGGTCTTCAATATCTTGAACGGAATAAACGGAAGCGGAATTAACCTCTTTCAAACTCCTTTTGGCTATGCCGGAGAGAACTTTTCCCGCACCGAGTTCGATAATATCTGTCACGCCGTTTTCCTTAAAAAACGCCATCGTTTCTCTCCATCTCACGGTGCCGGTAACTTGCTCAATCAAGTTTTTGATGATTTCTTTTTTCTCTGTTTCAGGTGTCGCCAAAACATTGGCAACAATCGGAATAAGTGCATTATTCGCCTGAACTTCCATAAAGGCGCGCGCCATCGTTTCTGCCGCCGGTTGCATTAACGGGCTGTGAAACGGTGCGGAAACCGGAAGCTTTAAACATCTTTTAGCGCCAAATTCCGCGGCAATCTCAACTGCTTTTTCAATTGCCTGAATATGACCGGATAAAACAACTTGTCCTTCCGAGTTATCATTTGCAGCCACGCAATAATGTTTAGAATCGTTACAAGCTTCAACCAAAGCGCCGACATCATTATAAGAAAGCCCTAAAACAGCGGCCATTCCCCCAACGCCGACCGGAACAGCCTGTTGCATAGCGTTGCCTCTGATTCGCAAAAGCTTTGCCGTATCAGCAAGCGAGAAAACGCCTGCCGCACACGCCGCCGAATATTCACCCAAAGAGTGTCCCGCAACGTATGCCGCTTTGTCTTTAAGTTGAACTCCAAATTCCTTTTCTAAAACCCTGACAACCGCCATTGAAACAGCCATCAACGCCGGCTGGGTATTTGCGGTCATCGTCAAGTCAAGGTCAGGACCCTCAGTCATGATTTTGTATAAATCTTGCCCGAGAGCGTCGTTAACTTCATTAAAAACTTCTTTAGCGGAATTAAAATTCTCCGCCAATTCTTTTCCCATGCCGACAAATTGAGAACCTTGCCCCGGAAAAACAAATGCATACTTCATTATTAGTAAACTCCAATCACAAATAATCTTAAAGAGCAGGCTAAATGACTTCAGCCGAAAGTCAAGCACTAAATGCCTGCCGTGTGCATAGCTTGATAGGCAAAAGTATTATGCCGATAAATGTTTTTGTTAATCTTTTGTTTAAAAATTGCCATTAAAATCACCTAAAAATCTATAATGTCTGATTGGAGCAGCAATGGCTAAAAAAACGAAAAAAAAAGAACCCAAAACCGAAGAAAATAAAAGTTTTATCGCAAAATTGCCCGGCATCGCCTCAGGGCTTGTCCTAATCGGCTTTTGTATAAGCCTTGTCTTGTCTTTTATCGGCTATAATCCGGCAGACGAATCCTTTAACGTGTCAAATTCGGATAAAATCAGTAATTTTATGGGGCGTTTCGGCTCATATAGTGCGGATTTTATTGTTAACAGTTTTGGTTTGGCTATTTTTGTTTTTCTCATTCCGGTTATGATATGGGGCTATCTATTAATCAAACATCAGAAAATTCTTGAATTTTCTATTCGTGTTGTTGCCGTGTTTGTGGGGATAATTTCGCTCTCGGGAGTGTTTTATCAAACTCTGTCTGCGTCTTTGGAATCCTTAAATTTATCTGGAAAATTCAGCCGCCTTTTGCCCGAAGCCTTGATTAAGTTATTTAAAAGCTGGCGTTTTAACGGTTATGAAAATATGGCGGCGCTTTGTTTACAGCTTCTTGTTGCCGTTATGTCGTTTAATCTTGCCGCGGGCATCACTTTTAAACAATGGGGCAAAGCCCTCAAGGCGCTAAGCCTCGGAATTTATGTCTCCTTAAAGCATATTGCCTTTTTTATCAGTCGGTTATGCAAACCTCGTTCATTAACAGATGAGAATTTTGCCCAGTCGGTATCTTCAAAAGAAACAATGCGCAAAGAACCGTCTTTGACCGCAACCGAAGAAGCCCCGGAAGCAGAATCTGTAGCCAAAGAACCTGTAACCGAAAAGAACATTAAACCGGAAAAGACCGCCAAAGTTATCCCTATGCCGAAAGCAAAAGCTAAAGACAATAACGGTTATCAATATCCCGATATTAACCTCTTAAGCCGTCCGAAAGAAAAAATCGGCTTTAGTATCAGTGAAAAGGAACAACAGGAAATAGCCCGCGCGTTGGAAGGCGTGTTGGAGGAGTTTGGCGTACACGGGCAAATTGTAAAAATACGCCCCGGACCGGTTGTCACATTGTTTGAATTAGAACCGGCCCCGGGGACAAAAACTTCCCGCGTCATCAGTTTAGCTGATGACATCGCCCGCTCAATGTCTGCTGTTTCCGTGCGTATTGCCGTAGTGCCGGGGTCAAATACCATCGGTATAGAAATCCCGAACAGCAAGCGGGAGATTGTATGGTTGCGCGACCTCTTGGAAGATGTTAATTTCCAAGACAGCAAAAATGCCCTAAATGTCGTCTTAGGTAAAGACATCGGCGGCAAAAATATCTATGCCGATTTAGCCAAAATGCCGCACTTGCTGGTTGCCGGTACCACCGGTTCCGGTAAATCCGTTGGTGTAAACGCTATGATTTTGTCTTTGCTATACAGAATGACGCCGGAAGAATGTAAGTTTATTTTGATTGACCCGAAGATGCTTGAATTTTCAATGTATAATGGTATTCCGCACCTCTTAACGCCGGTCATAACCGACCCGGCAAAAGCCGTCATCGGGTTAAAATGGGCAGTCCGCGAGATGGAAGAACGCTATCGGGCAATGGCTTGCTTGTCTGTCCGCAATATCAATGGCTATAATTTAAAACTTAAAGAACTGCGTGAAAAAGGCGAAACACCCAAACGCACCATACAAGTAGGGTTTGACCCGGAAACCGGCAAGCCGAAATACGAAGAACAGCTTTTAGACACAACCCCGCTTCCTTACATCGTTATCGTCGTTGATGAAATGGCAGACTTAATGCTTGTTGCCGGCAAAGAGGTTGAAGCCGCAATCCAACGCTTGGCGCAAATGGCGCGTGCGGCGGGGATTCACTTGATTATGTCAACCCAACGTCCGTCGGTTGATGTCATCACCGGTACGATTAAATCCAACTTCCCGACCCGTATCAGCTTCCAAGTCACTTCAAAAATTGACAGCCGCACCATTTTAGGCGAGCAGGGTGCAGAACAGCTTTTAGGCAAAGGCGATATGCTTTATATGCCGGCAGGGTTGCGCCCGCAACGTATCCATGCGGGCTTTGTCAAGGATGAAGAAGTAGAAGGTGTTGTTGAGTTCATCAAATCACAACGTCAGCCAGAATATGTCGAAGCTGTGACCGAAGGTGAACTTGAGATGAAAAACAAAGACGCCGGAACCCTATTTGATAAAACCGCCATGGGCGCTTCCACCAACAGCAAGGATGACCTTTATGAGCAGGCGGTAAGTATTGTTCGTAATGATAAAAAAGCCTCCACAAGCTATATCCAGCGCCGCTTGGGTATTGGTTATAACAAAGCCGCCTCATTAATTGAGCGTATGGAAAACGAAGGCATAATCACACCGGCAGACCACGTCGGCCGCCGCGAGGTTATATAATCCATAACCTATGCGAAGCATTCCGTATCCTGCAAATTTTTAACTTGACTTTAACCGCCTCAGTCCCTAAAACAATCAAAGGGCGATGTAAAAAACACCGCCCCCTGTTCATCTATCGTTTGATAGATAAGAACAATCGGAATTTCCGAATACGGCCGCAAGAAAAAGTGCTATAATGCACTTTTTATAAGGAGACGCAATGAGACTTATTGAGCGAGGAAAGTGAAAACGACCGAAGCGAAATTTAGTCGGAATTGAATAATTCTTATTTTCATTATTTTTGCCTTTCAATAATATTGAAAGGGGAAAAACCTACATATATATCTTGACAAACAAAATATAATATGCTATCCTCAACTCAAGAAATGAGTAAAAGATTAGGTTTTACCCCTTTCGATGGTTGAGTAAATGTCGGTGTTAGCGCACCGGCATAAATTTTATACAAAAAACGATTCGAAAAGTCAAACAAAATTCAGCCCAAACAAATAACTCATCAAAGCACACAAATTCCAACAAAGCAACGTTTCACGTTTAGTTATGGATTGCTTCAGTAGGTTGCGCTCACGCGCCGACTTCGCAATGACTCCCTGAAAGACAGGCTTCCCCCACCCCGCGTCATTGCCCCTTAACGCAAACGCCCCTCTCCCCGTGTCATTGCGAGCCCCGCGACGTCAGTCGCACGAGGGCGCGGCAATCCATAACTAAACGCGTTAGCGTTGCCTTATCTTTCCGTAGTGGTACAAACTTCTCTTAGTGTTGCAAGCGAGCATAGCGAACACAGCAACACTTAGTTGTTCGCGCAAGTAGAAAGGCAACGCCTTTCGTAGCGGCGCAATCCATAACTTGTGCGAAGCACGCCAAGGGCTTGAAAAGTGCAATGCTAGAGGTAAATTCCCGACTGCAGTGTACATAAAGGGCGCAAAGACGCAAAAACAGTCCGGTGGACTGTTTTTGCCAAGCGCTATAGCAGTTGTTGGTGCGCGACTTGCCGGAAACAGCAACCAAGCAAACCTTACAACTGGCTTGACCACAGCAAGTTAGTGTTGCAAAGCAACACTTACGCGCAAGAAGAATTTGCCTCTATGATTGTGCTTTATCAAGCCCCCTAGGGGTGGGATAATTTGCGAAATAGCCGCGGATGTCCTCCTAGGAACACGAGCGTACATAGACGTACGTGACGTTCCGAAGAGAGGCTTCCATCCACGAGCAAGTATCACAAATTAGCACACCCCACACTACGCTCGCCAGGTTTTCATCACTTTATCAATACTATTATTAATAATAGTTATCTCCTGGTGCAATTTCTTTGTTTCATAAATTTTTAAAGCAGATTGATAATAGTCGATAGCTTCTGCAAAGGCCATTTTATCACGGCTGTTTTTACCGATGTTATAATAAACATTGGCGATATTTTCCTGAATCTTCGCCCACATAACCGGATATAGTTCTTTGCGATAAACCTGTTGCTTATTCTTATAGCTTTTAATCGCTAACATCGAAATATCATTACTCTTGGAAAAAAGCCCCAAAAGGGATAAATAAAATCCCAAATATCCCTCAATTTTAGACCATAATTCCGGAAAAGAAATTTGCGTATAAGTTTTTTCCGCTTCTCTTAAAAAGTAAACCGCGTCACGTAGCGCCTGAATATCATTGCTGAATTTCCAATACCGAAAATAAAGTTGTGACAGTTTAAATGAAATGAGAGCAAAATCGTACGGATAATTATAATGGTCAAGGTGCTTCTGGGCTAAGCGATAGTTTGTAATAGCCTCACGAAATAACACCCAATATCCGTCTAAATCCTGCTTTAGAGCGTGCTCATAAAGCTGCCCCAAATTTTTATAAATCAATCCTAAATAAACATTTTGCGCAATTTGGCTTTTGTACGAAAGCGCGTTGTTAAACAACTCTTTTATCGTGTTAAAAGTCTTTTTGCTAAGCTCTCTTTGTACGTAACTCAAATAGATAAGCCCGGTGGCGTTCATCACAAAAGGCGAAAGCATGAGCTCATCTTGGTTCTTGGCATCGCCATTATTAAATTTTGCGATGACCGTTTTCAAAAGTTTGAGTTTTAAATGTCTTAAATCGATTCGCTGCTCGCTGATGGCGGCAGCCGTCATCCCAATAATCAAATTTTCTAAAACTTCAGGGAAAAAGTTAATATGTTCAAAATATTGAGCCGGAATATACAAGCTCTCCAAAATGGAGGAAGACACATTTTCCCAGTCAAAATAAGCGTTTGCTGTCTGAAAGTTGAGCCTGATTTTATCATTTTCCTGATACCCCCAAACAATCACATCCGCGTTAAGCTTTTGCAGAATAGTGTTGCCCGTATCAATTAAACCGAAAAAGTTTCTTCCCTGTAAATTCAAAAAACTCTTGTCAAAAGGTTCGTCAAAATAGCGAACGTTAAAATAAGGATATTTTCCTAAAAGCTGAGCCATCTTTTGCCCAAAGCCATAGTTCCCGTACTCGGCAAATTCTACCACAACAATTTTAAGCGTTTCAACCTTGGGCAACAAACGCTTGTCCATACCATTTTTTCCAAATAAGACTTTTATAAAATTTGCCATCAGCGTCATCCTTAACTATGCTATTTTTTATCAGTCTTGTTCTTTTTCTTAAATAAAAATCTTGCAACGGTTTTTATCAGCGATAAAAACTCTTGGGGTTTGGTATCTCCTGATAAAATTGATAAAAACCACACATCAAGTGCCGCGGCAAAAAACGGTACGGCAAAACGCTCGCTTGCGGCAATCTGCATAACCGCCAACACCAGATTAATAAACAATATCTTAAAAACGCCATACACAACGCCTTTTTCATAAGCTCCGTTGTTCGAGATTTTATAATAAGCGGTATTCATAAACGCCATATCAATGTTTCGTCTTAAAATAAACCGCTCATAAAAAGCTCTTCCCGTTTCAACCATCAAAAAGGCAACCGCGATAAACATTGAAGATTCGGCATATTCATTTGCCCCGTTTAGCATAAAACAGCCCATCACAAAACCAAGGCTTGAAAAAGCCCCATCGCTCATAACAATCTTTTCCGGCGGAAAACTGAAAAAAGCAAACGCCAACATCGTCCCGAAATAAGCCGCCGCAATAACCCCCAAAAGGTTAGGAAGCGCATTAAAATATACAAGGGCAATAACAACCGCCATAACCGTTAAAAACTGCATGGAAGCAATACCGCCTAAACCGTTTAATAATCCGAGACCCTTGGAAATAACAAAAATAATCAAAGCAACTGCAAATTTATCCTCTAAAGGGGTTAAATGCGGTGCAAACAAAGAAAACTCATCCGGTTGCATAAAACTGATAGCCAAAGCCGCCGCAAATGTAACAAGGCTTGTGACCCATTCAACATCTAAGAGATACGCGCCATATATGATAAAGGCAAAAATAAACGGTAGCGCAAAATCAACCCAACTGTATGTTTTAATCATATCAGAAAACGTCGGACACAAAAAATAAGCTCCGAGCCCCCCGACAAACATAATTCCTATGACATACCAAAAAGGGTCAAGCGCAAACTCATACTCTTCAGGAAAAACATCTGTTTGCAATCTGCTCAAAAAAAACGTTGCCACTGTAAAACAAATGAGCATTGCTCCAATGCCAATCATCAAAATATCGCTCATAAACCCTCCTTTAATGGTATTTAATCAAATCATAACACAACTTTATTAAATTTTCCTTTGCAAAATCGCAATAAAAAAGCCATCGCACCCGCCATATTCGCCCAAATGTTGCGGCAAAACCCGCAAAAAGCCTTTTTCTGTCTGCATTTTTTCACACCCGTTCAAAACAATAGGACGTATCTGAAAATCTTTATTTTTTGCTAAAAATTCTCTAATCACAACCTCACCCTCAGCTTTGGCAAGCGAGCAGGTTGCATAAACCAAAAGCCCGCTTGAAAGGATAAAGTTTTTTGCTTTTTCTAAAATTTTTTTCTGTAAATCCTGTTGTTTTTTCACATCATCAAGCGTTTTTAAATGGATAACTTCCGGATGTCTGCGAAATGTTCCGGTTGCCGAACAGGGGGCGTCAACTAAAACAACATCAAATTTTTTATCCTCCTGAAACTCAAGCGCATCGGAACATCTGATTTCCAGATTTTCCAAAAGTCCGAGTCGCTCAATATTTTCTTTCAGCACATCAAGGCGTTTTAGCGAAATGTCAACTGCCGTAACTAAAGCTCCTTTATCAAGCAATTGTGCCGTCTTTCCGCCGGGTGCCGCACAAATATCTAAAACTTTTTTGTTTTTTAAATCAAAAAGTGCGTTAACCGCAAGCGCTGAAGCTGCATCCTGAACCCACCATTTTCCGTCATCAAACCCCTCAAGTTCTTTAACTTTGGTATTGGCTAAAAAGCGGATACTTCCCGTCGGCAGGATAGTTCCCCTCTCACAAAAAGCAAATCCCTGTTTTATGCTCACATCAAGCGGTGGTTCAATACCCATAAATTTTTCCATTTCAGCAATAGTTTCAGGCAAATAGTCTTGCTTTAAGATTTTAAGAAAGTCTTTGCTGAAATATTTTGTGTTTTTCTGCGCTAAAATCTCTGTTTTATGTCTTAAAACATTGCGCAAAATAGCATTAACAAAGTTTGCACCGAATTTATCCGTAGCAGATTTTCCCGCTTCAACGTATGAGTTGATAACCGCATATTCGGGCGTATTCATAAACAAAAGCTCGGTTATGCCCAAATATAAAATGATTTCCAAAATTTTTTGTTTTGCGGGAATTTTTTTCTTAACAAATAAAGGCAACACATCTTCTTTAATAAAGGAAAGCCTGCGTAAAGCTGTCATAATCAGCATATTGGCAAATCCTTTTTCACTCTCATTAAATCCCTCTTTGAGCTCACTAAAAGAGCTCTCTTTTAAGAGTATTTTTTGCATTGTTTTAGCATAAAAAAGTCTGTTCTCAGCCATAAAATCCTCTATTTCAAAGATTAACGTTTCTTCATTAAGCCTTTATTAAAAAAACTCATCTAAAGTTAACCCAAAGTTATTGATATGTAAAGGGTAAAAATATTATGCAAAAACGCTTGTTGACATCCGTTTTGTTATCTTGTGTCTTGTTTCAAACGCCAAGCTTGGCAAAAGAGGCTTCAAACGCCTACACCTACACGGCTCCTATCGGTTGCCTTGATAAAGAAATAGTGAAAAATCAATCAGTTTCCTTAATTGATTTAATCAAAATAGGAATATGTAATAATCCCTCGCTTAATGCCGATTATATGGGATTGGTAGCTGAAAGTGCGAATTTGGGCGCAGCAAAATCTGAATATTTTCCAGAGATAGACCTCTCATCTGGTTTTGGTAAAAATACCTCTAAAAGACAAGGCTCAAACCATCTTGAAAATGACCCTTATAATATAAATTTGGGGCTTTCCTGGCTTTTGTATGATTTTGGCGGACGTTCGGCGAGAATAGATGTTTTTAAGTATTATCTTGCTAATGCCGGTTTTAATTATAATAAATCTCTCCAAGATTTAATCTTGTCAATACACTCAGGCTATTTCAAACTATTAGGAGCAAAAGAAGACTTAAAAAGTGCCGAAGTCAATGTTGCTATGTATAAAAAATCTTATGATGAAGCCAGCCGCAAATATGAAGTAGGGCTTGCCGCCTTAAATGATAAGTTGCAAACGCAGACAAGCTATGAGCAGTCTAAACTCCGTGTGCTGGAAATGCAAAATGCCGTTAAGCAATATCAAGGCGATTTAGCCATCATCTTAAACCTGCCGCCGCAAACCGAGTTTAAGTTAAAACAGCCCCCGAAAGACAGGGATTTAACGGCACTTGATAAAAAAGAAACCCTGGATAAAATGATTGAGCTTGCCTCTCGCGAACGTGATGAAATAAAAGCTCAGGAAATGAGTTTAAACGCGGCACATGCTAATTTGCAAAATTTGCGTTCTACTCGTTTCGGCTCGTTTTCACTTGCGGCGCAAAGCGGATATAATAACACGTGGAACGCCGAGCGCTCGTATAATAAAGATAATTCTTTAACTCTTAATTATCGTTTGCCGCTGTTTACGGGCTTTGATACAAGTTATAAAATTTCTGCCGCCAAATCCAAACGCGAGCAAGAACGGTTTTTATTGGAAGAACTGAAAAATGAAATCAAAAACGAAGTCTGGAGCGCTTATCACAATTATCAAACTTCTCTAAAATCTTATGAAGTGAGCAAAAAAGTCTTAAAAAGTGCCGAAGAAAATGAAAAAGTTGCCTTCAAATCCTATGAAGTCGGAAAAAGTGATATTATAAATCTTTTAACTGCGGAATCACAGTTGGCTGACGCACGCGATTCGCTGGTTAATGCTTTTTATACTGTTTTAATCAATAAAGCGACACTATATCGAACACTGGGGAGGTTCTAAATGCCAAAAAAGAAAAAGCTGAACAAAAAAATTTTTTATACACTGATTGTAATAATACTCATAGCTTTGGGATATTGGGCATTGAAATCAAATAAATCGCATATAGACCAAGCGCATTTTGAGATGGGAAAAGTCACCAAAGGAAACCTTGCATACGAAGTAACCGCTACCGGAACAATCAACCCGATAAACACAGTCACCGTCGGAACACAGGTTTCCGGTATTGTTGAAAAGGTTCTGGCTGATTATAACGACGACGTCAAAGAAGGACAAGTCTTAGCTTTGCTCGATTCCTCTACACTTAAAGAACAAATGGAAAAATCAGAGGCAAACTATGAACTAGCCAAAGCCAAAGAAAGCAAAGCTAAACTTAATTATGAGCGAATTAAAAAGCTCTATCAGGATAAGCTGACATCATCAGCCTCGCTTGAGGACGCTGAAATAGAATATAAAGAATCTTCGGCCAATGTGTTAAGCGCCAAAGCAGATTATAACATCTCCAAAAAGAATTTTGAATATGCAACAATTACATCGCCGGTGTCCGGCACGGTTATCACCAAAGAAATAGAGCAGGGGCAAACCGTCGCCGCCAGTTTTTCTACACCGACACTTTTTGAAGTTGCCGAAGACTTATCTAAAATGCAAATTGAAGCCAGCGTTTCCGAAGCTGACATCGGTTACATTAAACCCGATATGCCCGCAACGTTTACCGTAGACGCTTACCCAAATGATAAATTTTTTGGTAAAATCCGCCAAGTTCGCCTCTCGCCGACCGAAGAATCAAACGTTGTAATGTATACGGTAATTATTGAAATAGATAATTCATCGCGCAAACTTCTCCCCGGTATGACCGCTTCAGTCAATATTATCGCCGAAGAGGCAAAAGACGTGCTGATGGTCTCCGCAATGGCTCTGCAATATAAACCCTCTGCGGCGGTTAAAGCTCTGATGGATGTTAAAAAAATAAAAGACATAGCCGAAAACCAAGATGTCGTTTATTTGTTTGAGAAAGGAAAAATCGTCCCGCGTGTCATCACCAAGGGTTTATCTGATATGACTAATATCGAAGTCAAAGAAGGATTATCTTTAGACGAAGAAGTGATTATTGAAGCCAACGAACCGAGGAAGAGATAATGGCGGAAAATAAAAAAGTCATAGAGGTCAAACACGTTTATAAAACTTATTTTATGGACGGCGGCACCAGTCAGGAAGTCTTAAAGGATATAAACTTCACCATTACCTCCGGTGAGTTTGTTGCCATAATGGGCCCCTCAGGGTCAGGCAAATCAACTATGATGAATATTTTGGGCTGTCTTGATAAGCCAACCTCGGGCAAATATATTTTAGACGGCTATAACATTGATGACAAAGATGATAATGAACTCGCCAAAATCCGCGGCAAAACAATAGGCTTTGTGTTTCAAAATTTTAACCTGATGATGAAGCGTACCATTGCTGATAATGTTTCTTTGCCGCTAATCTATCAAAATATCGGTGAAAAAGAGCGTTATAAGCGCGCGGTGGAAATGTTAAAAAAAGTCGGTTTAAACGGCTATCAAAACCGCGTCCCGTCCCAAATCTCAGGCGGTATGCAGCAGCGTGTCGCGATTGCCCGCGCTTTAATCAATAATCCTGCCATCATTTTTGCCGATGAACCGACCGGAAATCTGGATAGTAAAACCTCTGATGAAATTATGGATTTGTTTACTGAGCTGAACCAACAGGGCATAACCATAGTCTTGGTAACCCACGAAGATGATGTTGCAGACTTTGCAACCCGAATGATAAAAATCAGTGATGGACATAAAGTTTATGACGGCTTGCGGAAAGCTTACAGCAAAGAAAAGGAAATCAAATGTTAAGAGCCATATTAAAAGAAGCCTGGATTTCAATTGCCTCCTACAAGCTGCGGACGTTTTTGACAATGCTTGGTATAATGATTGGTGTTGCTGCGGTGGTGATGATGGTTTCCGCTGGACAAGCGGTACAAAACCGAATTACGCAAACCTTTGCCTCTATGGGCAGTAATTTAATCTTGATAGGTCCTGCCGAATTAGTCAGCGGTGGTGTTCGCGGCGGACGTGGCAAACCGAGCGTGACCGTTGCCGATGTTGCAGCCTTAAAAACCTTAAAAGATGTTGAAACCTCTTCTTATAATATGGGCGCCGCCGTGCAAGCCGTCTATGGTTCAAGCAACTATGGTGTCAGTGTTCGCGGTACTAATCCGGATTTTCTAAACGTTAATAACTGGGAGATAGATGACGGTATAATGTTTACCGATAAAGACGTTAAAGCCGCCAAACCCTATGTTGTTATCGGGCAGACGATAGTTGATGAGCTGTTCGGTTTGCAAAATCCTATCGGTAAAACTCTGCGTCTGAAAGGCAAACCCTTTACAGTCATCGGTACGCTTAAAGCTAAAGGTGATGGTTTAATGGGTGATGACCAGGATAATATCGTTATAATGCCCTCCACCACACTCCGCCAGCGTTTAGAGGGTTCAGACCGTCCTGAGTTTGTGAATATTGCTTTTGTTAAAGCAACCTCGGAAGATAAAATGGAGAGTGTCGCCAAACGGGTGGAATATATGCTCCGCACGCGTCACCGCTTAAAAGACGGCGTAAAAAATGATTTTACCGTCCGTTTAATGACCGAAATGGTTGAAAAAGTGCGTTCAGTCGGCTTTATCCTTTCCGCTCTTCTTGCCGCCATAGCTTCCATATCGCTGATTGTCGGCAGTATCGGCATTATGAATATGATGTTGGTATCAGTCACCGAGCGCACGCGTGAAATCGGCACGCGCAAAGCCTTGGGCGCCCCAAATAGCTGGATAATGGCGCAATTTTTAGCTGAATCAATTTTAATTTCATTTATCGGCAGTTTTATCGGTATGGTCTTTGGCGTTGTCTTTTCGCAAATCGGCGGCTATATAATGAATTATGATGTACCGATTTCCATCTGGTCGGTTATCGTATCGGTAACGGTTGCGGTGGTTGTCGGTATCGTTTCAGGCTTAATGCCCGCACTTAAAGCCATGCGCCTGAACCCGATAGACGCCCTGCGCTATCAATAAATAAGGAACCCGCCGGTCTAGCCGGTGGTTTTCGAGATACAAAAAAATCCCCCGCAATTTGAAATTGCGGGGAATTTTTTTAAATTTTGGAGAAACTAGAAAGAAATCACCGGGCGTATGAGAGCCCATTCGCCCTTCGGAAGCTTCGCTCCTGGAAACCCGTCATCGATGCCCACTACTGTCTTGCGACCAAGGTTATAATCGTCGGATGACCAGTAAAGACGATGGAGAGAAAGCTCGGGAGCTTTTAGCGCTCTTAATGCTTCATTTATAGCGGGTACGTTTCCAACTAACGTCCGCAACTCTTTATATGACGGCATATGCGCTTCGCCCCGTTTCACACCATCTTCAGCATACTTCTTACAGTATTGCTCTGCCTCAACCCATTCCATCCTCTTTTCCTGCAGACAAACCGCTACCACATCAATCCACGTCCAATACCCCTTTCTATGTACCTCTGCAGACCCGATAACCGCCATAATTTGACGACCTTCGATAATCTCGGCAGAAACCTGTCCGTTGGCATAAACATACATACCGGGGAAAATGTCTTTCGACTTCCTATCTCGGAGTGTATCAGCGTTACGTTGTAAATAAGCGATAACTTCATCTATCGATAAGCCGGTTTCTGTTTCTTTAAGTTTTTCTGCAATTGCTTTCAATTTTTCTTCTGCATTCATAATGATAACTGATTAAATTAATAATATATATTACACTACCCATTATACTACACATAAACAAAAAAAGCAAGTGATTTTTTTGCGTTATTACCCCTCAGTCACTGATTGACACTGAAGGCATCTGTTGTTCTGCCTTTCTGTCCGCCGACCCCTGCTCCGGACTTGCCTTTGCCCCTGCAAACCCGTTTCTTCTGAATAATCACCATTAAAAAAATCCCTTTAAATGAACTGTCCAACTTTTTAGGGACAGTTCACTGACGGGCTTTAATACTATTTCTTTTTTGCCGAATGTTCGTCAAGCAGGCTCTGTAACATCTCCGGTGTTCTTGTCGCATAGATAAAATCTTCTGCCGTATAAGTCGTCCCGTCCTCAAAAATAACCGCCGGCAAATAAATTCCTTGTCCGTGTGCATATTCGTCAATCTTTTCCAAAGGCGCCTCACAATCTTTGGCATCCGCCGGCAAAGCGCGCATATCATACCACTCCTGCCAAGCTTTAACCTTATCTTCACTGCACCAAATCGCGTTAGTCTTTCTTGGCGCGTCAGGGTGATAAGACGCCACCGGCATAACAAATGTATGAATTTTGACATTATCAAGCGAATGCAAAAAACTTTCCGTCCTTTGGCAATGCGGGCAGTCCAAATCGCAGAAAATATACATATTCCGTCTGCCATCGCCTTTAACACGCTCAAAAGATAAATCCATCGGTAATGTTTTAACATCAATCGTCATCGGTGCGGCAAAAGCATTTAAACTAACTAAAGCGCCAGCCAAAACAAATTGCCATTTTTTCATAAAGTACTCCCTAATTAATAATTATAATTAAGCTCTCTCGCCTTTAAGCCGCTTATAAGCCTTATCATAGCCAATCAGTGGCAATAATGTTTTAAGCTCCGGTCCGTTTGCCTCTGCAGTCAATGCCATACGGATAGGATGAAATAGCTCTTTGCCTTTGCGTCCGGTCTTGGCTTTAAGCTCATTTAACCACGCATTAAAGGTTTCATCACCAAAGTTGCCCTTGGGCAATAAATCAGCCGCAAGTGATGTAAATTCAACATCTTCCACAATAGGCGTAATCTCTTTGTTGCAGATATTATCCCATAACGCCACATCTTTGGCTGTTTCCAAATTGCCTTTAACATCATCCCAAAAGATTTCACTCACGCCAAAAGTATCTTTAAGCGCAGAGTAGGGCATATTATGCACCAATTTTGTATTAAACTTTTTCAACTCTTCTTCATCAAACTTCGGCTGTGACCGCCCGATTTTGCCAAAGTCCAAAGTTTCTGCAAGCGCTTCTAAAGAATAAAACGGCTCAATCGCTTCTGATGTTCCGAGTTTAGCTAAAAACGAACAAATCGCCATTGCTTCGATTCCGTCTTCACGCAATTCACGTACGCCAAGGCTACCCAATCGTTTGGAGAGTTTTCCTTCTTTACCGGTCAAAAGCGGCAAATGTGCAAATGTCGGCACTTTCCCGCCAATCGCCTTAAACATCTGGATTTGCGCTGCCGTGTTAGTAACGTGGTCTTCTCCGCGCACAATATGCGTAATTTGAAAATCCACATCGTCAATCACCGACGGCAAATGATACAAATAACTTCCGTCTTCGCGAATAATAATCGGGTCAGAAAGTTTATTTGCGTCATATCTGCACACCCCGCGCACCACATCGTCCCACATAATCTCTTCATCAACGAGCTTAAAACGATAGTGAGGTTTGCGTCCTTCCGCCTCAAATTTTGCAATGTCTTCTGCTGTATAGTTCAAAGCCTGACGGTCATAAATCGGCGGTAAACCTTTGGCGAGCAAACGTTTACGCTTAAATTCCAACTCTTCGGGGGTATCATAACACGCATAAATGCGTCCCGCTTTCTTAAGCTCTGCTACCACAGCGTCATAGCGTTCAAAACGAGCAGACTGGCGAGCCTCTTCATCCCAGCTGATACCAAGCCACGTTAACGCATCGCGGATTCCGTCTTCATATTCTTTTTTAGAGCGCACTTTGTCCGTATCATCAATACGCAACAATAATTTGCCGCCCATCTTTTTAGTCCAAAGATAATTAAATAAAGCTGTTCTCGTATTGCCGATATGCATCCACCCTGTCGGGCTTGGTGCAAATCTGACTTTAATGTTTGTCATTGTTATTTTACCTCAAAATACCTAAATTACCGCCATAATACCGCGATTTTTTATAATTTCAACGTAAAAATTTATTTTGTCTTTAACCTTACAAAAATATATCTTGCAGACAATATCAAACTTTTTGCTCAAAACTGCCGTTCATATTTTGCTGCCAATAATGAAGCTCAAAACCTTGTGTTTTAATCTCTTTCCAATAAGCGCGCGCATTGTTAAGTGCTACTTCATTATTGCCGTCAAAAATATTTAACACCCGCTCAAAATCGTTTAGTTTGGAAACTTCCGGTTCTGCTCCGTCCACTAAAATCAAAAGCGCAGCTCCGTTTTCATTTTCTTCGCTAGCAGAGATAAAAATCGGCTGGTCTTCAACAAAGCCGTCTTTTTTACTGCCATGCGGTAAAAAAGATTCCTCATTATATGTCCATAAAAGCGAATTAATAAACTCAACTCTCTCTTCCGTTCCGACTAAAATTTTTATTCTTTTTTTTGTTGCATAAGCTTTCTCGGCAAGTTTAGGTAAAACTTGCTCCAAAGGGGCTTTTTGCAGATGGTAAAAGTCAATTCTTGTCATCATTAATCACCGGTTCAAAGGTTGTATAAAAAGTATTTTGCGTCCCCTGTATTAATAAAGAAATAGGTCTTCCTTCATCCAAAAGTGCATCTTGAATGCTGTCTTGCAGGTTGTCAACGGTATAAATATCATTTCTGTCTGCTTCTAAAATAATGTCACCTTCTTTAATTCCCTTGCCGTAAAGTAAAGATTTTTTCTCAAGCTTGACAATCATCAGCCCGCGCGGTGTCGCTTCTTTAACGACCAAATTAAGCTCCGGTAGATAAAAGACACCATCTTCCTCATCTTTATAAGTGTTTTTGCTGCTTTCAACCAAAGCTTTGTGCGATACAATATTAAGCACATCCGCAGGCATTTCCTGAATACGTATAACGTTTCTTATTTCCTCACCGAAACTAAGCGTTTTTAAGCGAAGCGCCTGTCCTGGTTCCAACATTTCCGTAAAACGATAAAAAGCGTCTAAATCATCTGCCGACAAATCATTATATTTTGTAATGATATCGCCAACCCGCAATCCCTCTTTGTACGCGTTAGATTCTTCGTTAATCTCGGTAATCACAAATCCCGGTGTTTCCGTATATTGGTCAATGCCGTTGGCAACGCTCATCCCAAGCCACCCGCGCTTAACTTTTCCGCTGTCAATAAGTTGCGTGGCAACCCACGCCGCAATATTTGACGGCAAAGAAAATCCCACGCCATTAGCGCCGTGAGAAGCAAAAACAGCCGAATTAACCCCAATAACTTCGCCATCCAAATTAAACATCGGTCCGCCGGAATTTCCTTGGTTAATGGCCGCGTCCGTTTGCAAATAAGACAAACCCGAAAACCCGATATTTCTTGATTTTGCAGAGATAATTCCCGAAGAAACGCTAATTCCCAAACCGTATGGATTCCCAAAAGCTAAAATAATATCGCCGATTCTCGCCTCGTCGGCATTACCGAAAGCAACCGCCTTAAACGGCGTTTTGCCTTTATCAATTTTTAAAACAGCCAAATCGCTCCTTGTGTCAACGCCAGCCGTCTTTGCCTCGAAAGTTTTGCCGTCATTTGTGATAACCGAAATCTTTTTTGCCCCTTTAATCACATGATAATTGGTCAAAATATGTCCGTCTTTGCTGATAAAAAAACCGGAACCGAGCGACTCTCTGCCTTTAAGGTCTGGCGCAAGCATCAGGTTGTCAATCTCGCCGTCTTGTGTTTCATTAACCTCTTTTTCCGTAGAGATATTGACCACCGACGGCATAACTTCTTCCACTAAATCAGCATAAGAAGAAACCTGTGCCCAAACCGGCTCCGATAAAAACAATGCCATAAAAGCAATAACAAAAACGCGCATATTACCCTACTTTAAAGACCGTCCGAAATAGTTAAAAAATTCGCCTTCGGGAGCTAAAACCATTGATGTTTCTTCATCAAAAGAATTCCGATAAGCTTCTAAAGAGCGGTAAAAAGCATAAAATTCAGGGTCGGCATTTGTAGCGTTAGTCCAAATTTCAGTAGCTTTTTTATCGCCGTCACCTTTAATCTGTTGCGCTTCTTTTTCTGCAGTTGCAATGGTAATCGTGGCGGTTTTGTCCGCTGTTGCACGGATTTCCTGCGCCGTCTTTTCGC
The DNA here is from genome assembly GCA_017939155.1 of Alphaproteobacteria bacterium. GTDB lineage: Bacteria > Pseudomonadota > Alphaproteobacteria > RF32 > CAG-239 > CAG-267. The sequence goes on from JAGAZZ010000044.1 coordinate 26,760, forward strand.
CGTCTGCACGATAGCCTTTAGCTTCTCTAATACGTTCAGTCTTCATCCGGTCATTAATCGCTTGTGATACCTGAATCGGCAAATCTGCTCTGCGGATTCTGACATCTGCAACCTCAACCCCTAACTGTGCCGCGTCATTTTTCACCGCGTCGCTGATTTTTTTCATAATCTCGGTTCTTTTTTCCGAAAGCAACTCTTTTAAGGTAAACGTCGCCAAAACGTTTCTGGCCGAAGAGTTAACAATTTCCTGCAAGCGGTTTTGCGCCTGATATTCATTGCGTACTGTCTTATAAAATGTCAGCGGCTCCACAATCCGATAACGAGAAAAGGTATCAACATCGAGTCTTTTCTTGTCTTTTAAAACAACTTCTTGCGCCGGCGGTTCCAAATTAAGCAACCGCTTGTCATAAAATACAACATTTTGAATAAACGGAATTTTAAATTTAAGCCCGGGTTCTTGCACCAAGCGAACCGGATTGCCGAATTGCAAAACAATCGCTTGCTCAGGCTGTTGCACAATATAAACCGACTGCGCTAAGGCAATAATCAAAACAAGCGCGCCGATTAACACAAATTGCATATTTTTTTTCATCATAAAAACTCCGTTTTTTTTTATTTAAGGGGCAAAATCGGCATCATATTAGAACTCTTTTGTCCGGGTTCCATAATAACCTTTTTGGTCTTTTTAAGCACGTCTTCCATTGTTTCCAAATAAAGCCTCTTGGCTGTCACAATTCTGCCGCTTCTGTATGCTTCATGAATTAATGCAAAACGCTTTGCCTCACCCTCTGCCTTGCTGATAACCGCTTGTTTATAGGCTTCGGCTTCCTGCTTGCGTTTAATAGCCTCACCTTCAGCTTTCGGCAAAACCTCATTAGCGTATGCTTCCGCTTCGTTCTTAAACCGCTCGGCGTCGGTTTTTGCTCTTTGAACTTCGTTAAACGCGTCAACAACCTGCTTCGGCGGGTCTGCCTTTTGCAATTTAACACGCACAATATTAACGCCGGTTTGAAAACCGTCAAGCAACGTTTGTAATTCTTTTTTTGTATCGTTTTCAATTTTATCGCGGTCACCCGTAATCACATCTTCCATTTTAGACTGACCGATAATCTCTCTTAAAACTGACTGCGCCGCCACCTTAACCGTCGATTCGGGCGTTCTTGTCTTAAACAAAAAGTCTTTTGCGTCTTTAATGTTCCAAACCACTGTCAAATTGATGTCGACAATATTCTCATCTCCAGTCAGCATGTGGCTTTCCGTAAACTCGTTGATGGTATTGCGCCCGCCGTATTCATTCTCGCTAACACCCAAATTAAGGCTTCTTTCTTTGCTGACATCAACAATATATACTTCTTCAAACGGGTAGGGCAGGTGATAATGCAACCCCGCGTCGGTTGTTTTGGCGTATTTTCCTAATCTCAGCACAACACCTTGTTCACTCGGCTGAACCTGATAAAAGCCGGAAATCAGCCACAAAAACAACACCGCGGCTAAAATAATTTTATAAAAGCCGTCAAAATCGTTTTTAGATTTTTGCATTTTAGAAATCTTGGCGCCGAAATCAATAATCTTTGTTTTCTCAGCCGCCGCGTCATCGGATGTATCCCACGGATTAATTTGTTTAACCATAAAAAGAAACCTCTTTGTTTTATCAAATACATTTTATACTGGAAAAATAATACAAAGCTTGTATAAAAACAATATTGAATAAATTATATCCACATTAGGGAAAAAGTTATGACAACACCGGAAGATAACCAAAAGGTTATAGCAAAATACTTTAAACCACAAGAAATATCCGCCATAAAGGTTTTAGGCTCACGTCTAATCGTAACCATAAACGCTAAGGAAGATGAAACACAGGCAGAAGCCTTAAAACAAGAACTCGCGCAAATAAATCCGGATAAAAAAGTCAGTGTGGTTTTTGTCAGTGAAAAAAAAGAAGCAGAAAACTTGCCGAGCAAATGGCAGGTTAAAGGTGTAAAACACATTATCGCCGTAGCTTCCGGCAAAGGAGGGGTCGGCAAGTCTACGACTTCGGTAAATTTGGCTTTGGCCTTGGCAAATCTTAACTTGAAGGTAGCATTGTTTGACGCGGATATATACGGTCCCTCCGTCCCGATGATGCTGGGCTATGGCAAAACTCCGCCGGTATCGTATGACGGCAAAACCTTTGAGCCGTTTATGGAATGCTCTATAAAATCTATGTCAATCGGCAGTATGATTTCCGATGATACCGCGTTAATTTGGCGCGGTGCCAAAGCTTGTGGCGCCATAGAACAGCTCCTTACGCAAACCAATTGGGGAGAAATTGACGTGATGGTGATTGATATGCCCCCCGGAACAGGCGATATTCAAATCACAATGTCGCAAAAAATAGATTTTTCCGGTGCGGTTATCGTTTCTACCCCGCAGGATATAGCTTTGATTGACGCAATAAAGGGAATCAATTTGTTTAACAAAATCGGCGTTCCCGTTTTGGGCGTGGTTGAAAATATGAGTTATTATATTTGTGAAAAATGCGGTCATCGGGCAGAGATTTTTGGTCATGCCGGCGCAGAAAAAACAGCGCAAAAGTATAACATAGACTTTTTAGGTGAAATTCCGCTTCATTATGACATCAGGTCAAATGCCGATTCCGGCACGCCCATCGTCCAAAGTGCGCCGGACAGCCCGTATGCAAAAGCCTATGGAGATATAGCCCAAAAAATCACTCAAAAACTAAAGTAAAAAACTCCCTGTTTAAAAAAAACAGGGAGTCTTACAACATCATTAAGGCTTATAATGCTCATTTGTGTTAGCAAGCCTGAGTATAGTTTGAATATATATATTCAAGCAAAGGCCAAGACAAAAGCACTACCAAAAGGAATAAAAGCAACAAAAAAAGTCGCTGTATAAAACAAACTGGCTCATAATAACGGCTTGTAGGGTCAGTCTCATCAGTGTCTGCAAGGTTGGTTATATAACCAAAAGCCATTAAACCAACAAAAGCCACGGCACAAAAGACTCCACCCCAAAACCATTCAGGATGTTGTCCCATCGAGAGAAACCAACCAATAAAATAACCGGCACCTCCGCCAGCGGACGCAAGTAAAAGCATCCCATACATAAATTTTAACACTTGTTTCATAATAATTTTTTTTTTAAAGATTAATAATAAAATACTTCGAAGACAAAAATAGCACAAAAAAAGAATAAAAGCAACAAAAAAATTCCCTGTTTATAGCAAACAGGGAGTTTTTAAATGTGTCATCTTCTTTTTAGTTTTTTAACCACTTGCGGACAAAGCGCCAAAGTTGTTGCAAGGGCAAGACCAATGAGCGTTCCAATGCCGCTAAGCTTATCAGCGGCAAATAGACCAATCAGACCGCAAGCAGAAATCATGCAAGAACAGTAATAGCCGCCATAAAACCCAACTTTTACAGAAAATAAAAAGTCCCAGTTACGAATACGGAAAACTTTGACAATCAACCAGTACCCGACACCTAAAATTAATGCGGCGAGAGCGCCGATTTTAAGCTGTCCAATAGCGTCTGCCATTGTATCTATCTCAACGATAGATACGATATTAAAGACTAATGTCATCGCCAAAATAGCCGAAGCTAATAGGCATAAGAAGTAAAACACCGGCACGATAGCCTCAATAAACTTCTCACACAGGGTTAGACCGAACCCAATCACACAATCTAATTTTTTCATAATAATAATTTTTTTTAAGATTAATAATAAAATTCCTAAAACCGAATATACAGCAAATCAAAGTTAAAAGCAATAAAAAAAATTACCGATTCGCTTTATAAAATTCTTTCCTATGTTTGCGCCCCATTCCCCACAGGTTACCGAGTCCGTTAATCGGTTGAATGATGTATTGTGACTTAAAATTAAAATCTCGGCTTAAAAAAAGCGACGTTGTTTTTGTGTAATTGTTCATCGGGCAAAAGCCGTAAAAATCAACCTGAATTAAATCGCCTTTTTTTAGGTTGTTAACCGCATCTACATATTCTTGACTGGTGTTGATTCTGTCGCTGTCGTCTAAAATAATCATCCCACCGTCATTAAGTTTTTCAAGCGCTGTTCTGGCGCAATCGGCTCGTCTTTTACCATCAACAATGATAACGTCATATTTCTTTTCATCTTCAAAAATAGCGTTAAAGTACCCCTCTCCCTCATCGCGCCAACGAATATCTAAGTTTTCTTTTTGAAATTCTTTTTGCCATTTTTCAAACCATTGCGGATTGTCTTCAATACTGGTAACTTGTTTGGCGCGTTCCGCCCAAAATAAAGAAGAATTGCCGCACCCGAACTCAAACACTTCTTTATCTGAGTAGTCAAACTGCGACAAATACTCAATCGCCGGATAAGTATACCACGGAATAGGGTTCCCGTCTTTATCCAAGCACACCTTTTCATCAATCGTCCGCTCAATGGCAAATTCTTTTTGCCACATCTCAATAAATTTTAAAAATTTCTCGCTGTACATTATAATCACATATAAAAAAGGCGCTCTTTATAAAATAAAGAAACGCCTATTAAAGTTCATTGCCCTAAATCTTGCGTCCGGCTTTAACATAAGCAACGGCAGAGTGTTCTTCGCAATAGGTCTGCCCGGTTTTAACTTTTTTGCCGCAAAAACAAAAATCATCATCTCTCGGGTCGCCCAAAGGCCAACGGCAGGTGTGGTTGTCAAGTTTAACCAAAGGAATATTTGTTTCTTCAACAAAAGAAGCAGGCTCTGTTGTATTCTTTTCCTCTTTTTTTGTTAAAGAAGTAACAGAAGTTTTGCGCGATTCCTTAACCGGCTTGCTGTTTTCCTTTTTAGCGGCAGGAGCTTTCTTTGCCGGAACTTTTTTAATCGGTGAAGGACGCGCCGTCAAGCACAAGCGGTGAACTTTGCCGATAATGGAATTTTTCGTAACGTTCAAGGCTTTGGCTATCTGTCCGGTTGTCATCCCGCGGTCCCACATTCTTTTAAGTTCTTCAACCGCCTCATCTGTCCAAATCATTTTTTTGCTCCTTTAATAAATATTTTTAAAAACCATAACCCACTTTGTTTTAAAATGCAAGTATAACGTTTTTTTAAATTTTTAGATTTATTCTATCTTAAAATAAAGGATATGGGGTGTTATGTACAAGTTTATAGGCATCATTTTAAGCATAGTTTTGTTTTCATCAGAGGTCTTGGCGAATGCTGCGGATTTTGCCTCGTATTTTAAAGTGGATATGAAAGCAGACCTCCCCGATATAAATGAATATATGAAAAAACTTGACCAATCCTACAAGGTTTATGACCGCGGCTATATTTCTCGAACCAAAATGGGTACTTCTTTTAATAAAGAATTTAGTCGGACAATTAAATTTTACGGCTTAAGCGAGGGACGTTTGAAAAGCGACTATGAAGATGAGTTGCTTGAAGTGATAGGTATGCTCCCTAAAGAAATGTACCAATATATTGGTCCTATGCTTCACGAAGTTCCGGGAATGTCTGAAAAAATCTTAAATTTACCCGGGATAAAAGAAACCAAAAACAAATTCCCCGAAGATATTGCCGAACGTTTCAAAGGTGTGGAAAATCTCGAGTTTATGTCACCGTCGCTCTATTTTCTCTTAATGCCTGAAATTTGGGATAAAAAAAAGCAAGAAGATGCTGACAAACCACAGATTACTCGGGTAAAAAAGCCGCGTGTGCAAATAGAGCTTCCTGATTTCTTAAAAGAAAAAATAAATGCACCCGTCCCAACAGCGCAAAAGCAAAACGCCTCCGCCTTAAAAAAGAAGAAAACATCTCTTTTAGCTGATTTAAGAACCTTAAAGCCGACCCTGACTTCTCCTTTAACCACAAAAGATGTGTCCGCTTTTGTAGATACGATAGATGAAGTTATGGATTGGGGGCTAAAAGATGATATGCGCAATTTTTCTAAATTAATATCAGCAGAAATGTTGTTAGACCTTTGGGAGACAGAGCAGGGAACGGCGTTAAGCCAAAATGACCTTAAAGACGCGGTGAATCCTTGTCAACGTTTGGTGTTAAAAACACGTTTTGCCGGACTTTATTATGATTTTGCAAAAGTTGTTTCCAAACAAGGGTTTAGTCCTGAAGAGTGGGCTTATACTTGTGATAAAACCATAAAAGGGTTTCGAGTTGCTTCAGCAAATCTAGATACAGCGTATGCCGTTAAGTTCCATCGTAACGGATATTATGACGGCTATATTGAAAAATTGCCTAAAAAATGGCGCGATGAGATGTATCAAACCTCGGAAGCTTTTATAAAAATGTATGCGGTTCTTGCCGAAGATGTTAAAACCGTACAGCCGTTCAAAAAAACTCTTTTAGAGAAATTTATAAAAATTCAGGGTGTTATGCTAACCCAGCCGATAATTTATTAAATTTTTTCAAAAAAAACAGTTGCATTTGCGCAAGATATTTTGTATAAGCAATCTCAAAGCGTAAAATTCTAATGAAAAGGGTAAAAAAATGGCTCGTGTAACAGTTGAAGACTGTGTAGAAAAAATTCCTAACCGCTACGAACTCCTTTTGGTTGCAGCTCAAAGGGCAAAAGATATTGCCGCCGGTTCGCCGATAAAGGTAGAACGTGACAATGATAAAAATTCTGTTGTCGCTTTAAGAGAAATTGCTGAGGATTTGGCAGATATTGAAGAATTGCAGAAATCTCTCGTTATGGGCTTACAAAAATATGTTGAAGTTGAAGAACCTGAGGAAGAAGAGCTGGAAATTTTGGCCGCAGAAAAAGAACTCTCCGGCTTAGACAGTCAGTTTGACGGGGAAACGATTCTTGATGCCGCTTTAGCAGAAAGTATGCAAATAGAAGACAGTAACGGCGAAACGCTTGATGTCGAAACAGATGATATTTCTTTGGATGATGCTGATTTGGATGACGAGCTTTTAGACGTTAAAGATGACTTCTCCGATGATATGGACGGTTTAGACGAATAATTTTTTTATAAAATTAAAGATTCGTAAAGCAAGATGTATTAAAACATATCTTGCTTTTTTTTAATTTTGCAATAAAATATATAACGTCAGTATAAAAAAGAGGGAATATGTTAAGGCAATATGAGTTAGTTGATATAGTTAAATCCTATGACCCCAATGCAGATGAAGATGCATTAAACCGGGCTTACGTTTTTGCCATGAAAAAACACGGGGCGCAGTTGCGAACCTCCGGCGACCCGTATTATTCCCACCCGATAGAAGTTGCCGGTATTTTAACCAAGTTTCGCTTGGACTGCAATTCTATTATCGCAGGTCTTCTGCACGATACGGTTGAAGATACCGATACCACTTTGGAAGAAATCAAAAATCTGTTTAATCCTCAAGTTGCGGCTATTGTCGATGGGGTAACAAAGTTAGCTATTATTGAACAAAAATCCGGCTCAAGCAAACAGGCGGAAAACTTTAGAAAACTCTTGCTGGCAATGTCTGATGATATTCGTGTTTTGCTCATCAAGCTGGCCGACCGTCTGCACAATATCCGCACGCTTCATTTCTGTCCTGAAGAAAAACGTAAACGTATCGCCAAAGAAACACTTGATATATACGCGCCGCTGGCCGAACGTATCGGTATGCAGGAAATTAAAACGGAACTTGAGGAAATTGCTTTTGCGGAATTGCATAAAGAAGCCCATGATTCAATCGTTGCCCGTCTTAATTTTTTGCGTGAACAAGGCAGTAATTTAGTCCCGAAGATTATCAAAAAGCTTGAAGAAGATATGGCTGAAAACGGAGTCAAAGCAACTGTCACCGGTCGTGAAAAGTCGCCTTATTCGATTTGGCGTAAAATGCAGTTGAAAAATGCCTCGTTTGAGCAGCTTTCAGATATTATGGCTTTTCGTATTTGTGTAGATGATATAGCCTCATGCTATCAAGCTTTGGGGATAATACACAGCAAATATCACATGGTGCCGCGTCGGTTTAAGGATTATATCTCCACTCCGAAACCAAACGGTTACCAATCTATCCATACCGGAATTATCGGTCCGGAAAACACACGGATTGAAGTTCAAATCCGCACGCATGAAATGCACGAAATCAATGAAAAAGGCGTTGCCGCGCATTGGGCGTATAAACAAGGGCAAAAAGTTGCCGGTCGAAGCTTTAGGTGGATTCGCGAACTTTTGGAAATTCTTGAACAAGCGCAAAATCCTGATGAGTTTTTGGAAAACACCAAGCTTGAGATGTATAATGACCAAGTGTTCTGCTTTACGCCTAAAGGGGATTTAATCGGCTTGCCTTACGGCTCAACGCCGGTGGATTTTGCCTATGCCGTGCACTCGAGCGTTGGTGATAAATGTGTCGGTGCTAAAATTAACGGTGAGATAAAGCCGTTAAGAAGTGTCTTGCAAAATGGTGACCAAGTGGAGGTCTTAACTTCAAAAGCCCAGCATCCGTCAACGGAATGGGAGCGTTTCGTTGTCACCGGAAAAGCTAAAGCCGCGATTCGCCGTTATGTCCGCGCTTGTAAAAGAGAGCAGTTTTTAACCTTAGGAAAAGATATTTTAGAAAAATTATTTAAACAGGAAAAACTGGATTTTGACGAGAAGGCTGTTTACGGAGTCTTGCCGCATTTTGAATCTGAAACGTTGGATGATTTATATGCTAAAGTAGGTGAGGGTTTGGTCACCGGTTGGGATGTTCTGCGTACGGTTTATCCTGCTTATAAACAGTCCAAAATCACGCAAGTTGTTAATTCTTTCAAGCAATCCAGAACCTCTAAGAAAAAGAATGTTCCGCTAAAAATAGAAGGTTTAATTACCGGTATGGCTGTTCATTTTGCCGGCTGTTGTCACCCTGTTCCCGGTGATAGAATTGTTGGTATCGTCACCACCGGAAAAGGCGTAGCTGTTCACTCTCTCGCCTGTAAAGCACTTGAAAAGTACACCGATGAACCCGAGCGCTGGCTGGATATTTCTTGGGGAAGCGATGCCGAAACTGAAAATCATACCGCACGTATCAAGGTTATGATTAGCAATGAACCGGGGAGTTTAGGCGAACTTTCAAATCTGATTGCCCGCCAAAATGCCAACATTACAAACTTGAATATTGTTTACCGAACAATTAGTTATTTTGAGATATTGGTTGATGTGGATGTAAAAAATACTGACCACTTAAACGATATTATCGCAGCTCTCAAAGCTTCAAAAGTCGTCAGTTTTGTTTCCAGGGTATAGGAGGAAAAATGTCCCTGTTGTCAAAAATAGGACTGGGACTAAAAAATATTTATAATAAAACCTTAAATAAGCTTTCCGCTCTAAAAGGAACGCCTCAAAGCATAGCCAAAGGTTTTGCAACCGGAGCGGCTATGTCGTTTACGCCGTTTGTCGGTTTTCATTTGGTTTTATCGCTTCTGGTGGCAAAATTGACAAAGCAAAACGGTGTTGCCGCAGCTTTAGGCACAATCGTCGGTAATCCTTGGACATTTCCTTTTATTTGGTACTTAACTCTGCATACCGGGCATTTTATGCTGGGAAGCGAGGCGCCAAAACTTCCCGTTAATTTCAAAACATTGTTTTCAGAACTTTATCACGCCTTGATAAAGCTTGACTTTAATGCTTTTATAAACGATATTTGGCCTATATATTATCCTATGCTTATCGGGTGTATCCCGTTTTATATAGGGGTATGGTGGGCGCTTTCTTATTTAATTAAGCAAGTGCTTACTCAAAGTTCAAATAACGGAGGTTAAAATGATACAAGGGTTAGGTTGTGATATTGTGCAAGTATCGCGTTTTGACAAAGGGTACGCCTTCTTAACCCGTTTTATCAAAAAATACTTCACGCTAAAAGAAATAAATGAGCTACATCCCAAATTAGCCGATTCGAAAGAAAACGAGTTGGTGTTGGCTGTTGCCACCAGATTTGCCGCCAAAGAAGCGGTATCAAAGGCTTTAGGAAGTGGTTTTCGTAATGGGATAACTCTGCAAAATATTGAAATCACTCATAACGAACTCGGACGTCCGGAAGTGACGCTTTATCAAAATGCTTTAGCCCAAGCTTATTTGGTATCAAACAACACCGCTTTCAAAATACATCTGACACTGTCAAACGAACGCGAATACGTTAATGCCGTGGCAGTTCTTGAAACTATTTAAAAACATAAAAAAAACCGGACACTTGCCCGGTTTTATTATTAAATAGGATTCCTAAAATTAACCTTGACGAGCTTTGTACTTCGGCTCTCTTTTGTTAATTACATAAAGACGTCCTTTGCGGCGAACAAGCTTGCAGCCTCTTACGCGCGCTTTCTTGGATTTTAAAGAGCTATATATTTTCATTTTTCTTTTCCTTACACAAAAGTTTGAGCGAAACATACGATAAATGTTTTAATTTGTCAATTAATTTTTTGGCTTGAATTACATTTATTTGTCGTTATAATCAAAAAACCGAAAAAATAAAGGTGAAATGAAGATGAAAAAGAGTATATCATTGGCGATAATTTTGCTCTTGGGAGCATTATCTGTTGCCAAGGCTGATTATATAGAAGATGTCAAAAATTTAGGCTATGCCTCAGGTGAGGGGCTGGCTTGCGGCGCCTCAAGGTACAAATCTTATGAACTTGTAGCCAGAGCCTATCTTGTCAGCTCAGCCCGCTCGGATTCAGAGCAGGCCGAAGGAATGTATGCCTATAATACGGCAAAAGCTCGCGCTTATATGAAAAAAAGGGCGGATGGTCTGTTAGGCTGTTCAGAAATCAATGCGCGTTTTGATAAGCAAAAAATATTTAATACAAAACTCTATAAAAACGGAACCTTAAAAATGCCAGACGGGAAAATCATCAAACCGCGGCAAAAATATGATGCAACGCTTGTCTATGACCGTAATTCAAACGAACGGGAGCGCTTAAATGCCTATTATGACAAATTGATGGCAAAGAAAAAGCAACAAGCACAAAAAGAAGGAATTTATGAAAAAATAAAACGGGCGCAGTTAAACGCGGCAAATAACTAAAGGAAAAGGAAACACAAATGGCAACATATCAATATATTTACGTAATGCAAAATTTAAGCAAAGTTTTTCCCGGCGGCAAAGAGCTGTTCAAAAATATCAGCTTGTCCTTTTTCCCCGGTGCTAAAATCGGCGTGTTAGGGGTAAACGGTGCCGGTAAATCAACCCTGCTTAAGATTATGGCCGGCGTAGATAAAGAGTTTAATGGGGAAGCTTGGGCGGCAGAAGGCGTTAAAGTTGGTTATTTGGAACAAGAGCCGAAGTTAGACCCTAATAAAAATGTGATGGAAAACATTATGGACGGTTTAGGCGAAACAGTCGAACTCTTAAAGCGTTTTGAGGAAGTCTCCATGAAATTTGCCGAACCGATGACCGATGATGAAATGAACGCCCTGATAGAAGAACAAGCTTCTTTGCAGGAAAAAATAGACGCAGCTAACGGTTGGGATATTGAACGAACTGTTCAAATTGCAATGGACGCGTTGCGTTGTCCGCCGGCTGAAGCGGATGTTACCAAACTTTCCGGTGGTGAAAAAAGGCGTGTTGCGCTTTGTCGTTTGTTGCTCTCAAAGCCGGATATGTTGCTTCTAGACGAACCGACCAACCATTTGGACGCCGAGTCGGTCGCTTGGTTGGAACATCACTTGCGCGATTATAAAGGAACCGTGGTGATGGTAACGCACGACCGTTATTTCTTAGATAACGTTACTGGTTGGATTTTGGAATTAGACCGCGGGCAGGGAATCCCTTACGAAGGCAATTACACCTCATGGCTTGAACAAAAGCAAAAACGTATAGAGCAGGAAGCGCGTGAAGAAAGTGCCCGTCAAAAAACCTTAGCCAATGAATTAGAGTGGATTAAAAAGAATCCTAAAGCCCGTCAGGCCAAATCAAAAGCCCGCATTAACGCATACGAGGAATTGTTGGCACAATCCGCAAAAGAACAAATTACACAGGCCTATATCAATATTCCGATGACAGACAGATTAGGCGATATGGTCATAGAAGCCAAAAATCTCTCTAAAGCCTATGGGGATAAAGTTTTAATTGATGATTTGTCATTTAAAATCCCGAAGGGGGCGATTGTCGGTATTATCGGTCCCAATGGTGCCGGAAAAACCACGCTGTTTCGGATGATAACCGGTCAGGAAAAGCCCGATTCGGGTGAAATAATCCTCGGTGATACCGTTGATTTGGGCTATGTAGACCAAAGCCGTGATGAGCTTCGTGCGGATAAAACAATTTGGGAAGAAATTTCCGATGGACTTGATATTATAGAACTGGGCAAAAAACAAATGCCCTCGCGCGCTTATGTCGGTCAATTTAATTTTAAGGGAACTGACCAACAAAAGAAAATCGGTCAGCTTTCCGGTGGTGAGCGCAATCGTGTTCACTTGGCAAAAATGCTCAAAAAAGGGGCTAATGTTATTTTGCTTGATGAACCGACAAATGATTTGGATGTGGATACGCTCCGTTCGCTGGAAGAGGGAATTATGAATTATCCAGGTTGTGTCCTCGTTACATCGCACGACCGTTGGTTTTTAGACCGTCTGGCAACGCACATCTTGGCTTATGAAGATGAAGGTCATGTTGAGTGGTTTGAAGGCAACTTTGAAGATTATGAAAAAGATAAAATCCGCCGCCTCGGCGAAGAAGCCTGCAATCCCCACCGTATTCGCTATAAAAAACTTGAACGCTAAGAAAAATAAAACCGGCTCCTGCCGGTTTTTCTTTTGCTTAAAACTAGATTTTGTTTAATCAAGGCTATTTTTATAATCACTTGAAAATAAAAAAAACTCCGATTTAAAAACAGTTTTTAACTGCTGAAAAAATAGGTACGTTTTTTCTCATCACCTGTCAATTTTTTTCTTTATTGCAAAATCAATAGGTTAAGCTTTCTGATTTTTGCTGAGAAAAAACGTACAATTAAAATAAACAGATGTTTATTTTGAAAAGGAGAAATTTAATGAATATAGAAGACGCAAATGAAGCTTTATTGAATGCTGTGACCGTAGAAGAGACAAAGGCAGCACTGGCTGCAGGTGCTGATGTGAATGTAGTAGAAGACTATGATTATTCGTTTATAACACCACTTATGTGTGCCCAAACACCGGAGCAAACCAAGCTTTTGCTTGAAGCCGGTGCTGATGTTTGTATGCGAACCAGTGACGAGTACGGTAGCAGGACGGCGCTTAATTACGCTCATTTTCCAGAACAGGCAGAGCTTTTATTTAATGCTCAAATAAAACACCTGAAAAAAGAAATTGCGAATATTGCTTTTATAACAGCTGAAACATTAGAAGAGACAAGGGCTGCACTAAAGGCGGGAATTGATGTCAACGTTACGGATTCTAGTGGCTGGACAGCACTTATGATGGCCAAAACACCGGAGCAAACCCAACTTTTGCTTGACGCTGGCGCTGATGTTAACTATTCCATCAGCGGTACAGGTTTGACAGCACTAATGACGGCTCGAACGGCAGAACAAACTGAACTTTTGCTTAAAGCCGGTGCGGATCCTTTGCCTACATACTATAATATAAAAAGCATTTATTATGGAAAAACCGCGCTTGATTTCGCTAAAACGCCCGAACAGGCTGAGCTTTTACGTAATGCCGAAATACGTGTCATCGAAGAACAGAAGAAAAAAAGCATAATAGAGAAAAAGAGAGAAAAATTTTTTAGTGAACATTACTGGAAGCTTATGGAGGCACAGTCTGACCGAAAAAGTGAAGGTGTTGGTGTTGCCGCAGCAGATAGAATTGCCCAAGATATAATTTCCGGCAAAGAAAAGCGGGTGATTACGCCGGAAGTTGGTCGCGAAATTCGGAGAAGAATGACCAAAGAACGGAAATAATAGATACCCGTGGGTAAACTTAAGATTCTATAGTAATAACTACATTAATCACATAAATTCTAAAGCCCAAACGACGAAATAGCCTCTCCGGTATCAGGATTAATTTTAAAAAACCACCCTTCATAAAGCGTTTTGTTTTCTTTTAAGATAAACGGAGCGTCGCCGGAAATCAGCTTTTCGCGCTCAAGCTTGATATTAAGCCAATATTCCCCGTTATTATGAAAAAGGCTGATATGATAAATAACGCCGTTAAGGGTCGTCAATTCGATTGTCTTTTTAAGCTCAAAATCTTGCTTTTTAAAATGAGTAGCGTGGCGAACCTCATTTGCGCCTAAATACCATAGATAATTTGCAAAACGTTGCATTTGTGGAACCTCGCGACCACTCTGAACATCTTTGAGCTCTTCGGCTTTAAAACGCCGGTAAACATCAAAATTATCCGTTTTAATCCGTTTAATCTGATTATACTCAATGTGTAAAATAGGCATTTGCAACCAATCAGCCAAAATCGGAGATAATGAAAAATCCCCTTCAAGCTGATACACAAAACCAGTTTGATTAAGCTTGGCATAATGATATTTGTTATTCTTATCTTTGGGTGCAATAGTTGCCAAATCAAGAATATCGCCGGCTTCGTTATAGCTTGTAATTTTTATGGCTTTGTCGTCAAATTTCTTATTATCAATATCAGTTATCTTATCAAGCCGATGAATAAATGTATTATAAATCAGTTTAACAAGGGCGTTGGTTTTGGCAAAAGAGGCATAATAGTCGTCAGCTTCTTTAATCCGCCATAAGCCGTCCTTTTTTATCAAGCTTATAGAATTTTTATCGTCAAAGTTAATAACAATGCTATCGACATCGGCTGTATCCCGAGTCCTTTCAAAAAAATAATTGCCGCGGGATAACGTTAAGGCTTGTTGATGGTTTTTGTGAACGCCGATAAGCGCAAACGGTAAGGCAAAACATAACAATAAAACTGCAATTTTAATATCTTTTAGCATCAGACATAAGCCTCCTTATTTTCCTCAAACAAGATTTTTTGTAAAACCAGATAATTAATCCAAAAATTAAAAGCAAAATCAGCGGAAAAATAAATACCAACAAAACCGTAAACCCGGTAATAACCAGCTTATAATCATTAAAAATTAAGAGCATGGTTTGACTGAGTTCATCTTGTTTTTCCTCAAGCAAGCGCAAAATGTTATTGTAGTCGCCAAAATCTTTTACCGAAAGCCGACCAGCGGCAATAGTGGATTCTTCAAACCTATTTTTTTGTTGAGTATACGAGCTGATTTTGCTCTCAAGCTCTTTGAGTTTGTCTTGATAAGCTTTTTTAGTATTATATAAAACGGCTCTGCCAATGCCAAAAGTTTTTCTGTCGGTATGTTTATAAGAAAGTCCTTGTTCCATCCCGCTTGAAGTAGCATAATCCATTAGTCTTAAGAAAAAAAGCGGGTTGTCAGCAAAAGAGCTCGTCGCATAAAAGCCGTTTTTTTCCGCCTCATCCAAATTGTAGAGGTTGTCTTTTAAAATATCGCTGTCATAGATAAAAAAGACTTTGCCGTCACGTTGGGAAATCGGTTTAATTTCAGTCGATTCAACCGATAAATTAAGATAGTTTGATACAAATTTTCCCAAAGAAACCGCCCCGATGATGTTGTTTTCAACCTTCAAAATCGGTGTTACCGTATAATTTTTATCAGCTTTTACCTCAAGTTTTCCGGCATCGTTAAATAAGACCCCGCCGACATCCTGCATAAAGCTGATTTCTTCAGGTTTGCTTGCGCCCAATGTACTTTGGGTGTTATTAATGTCCGTATAAAGGCTGTCTTGAGGGACAGGGCGCAATCCGAATGTCTCTAAAAAGTCAATAAGTGGGGTACTCAAGCCATATCTGATGAGTTTTGGTTCATGAAACATCATCAAACTACCGCCATTTAACACATATTGCTCCGCCGCAAGTAAAAAATCAGTCGAATACATTTGTGGGTTAATCACAATAACCGCCGCAAAGCTGGGCATAAGAAAACCAACGGATAAGTCAAGCCGTTTAACTGTATAAAATTCCTCCAAAAGGGCATAAAAGCTTTGCATATTTTCTAAATCTTCGTCAGAAGCAATCAGAGCAATTTCTTTTTTTTGTTTTCCAAAATTCCTAATCAACCGCATAACATCAGCTTCAAGCAGGTTTTGCCGGAGAGGATTAAATGAATTAATTTTTGCCGTGTTTCCCTCATTGTCAGAAAATTCTGCTGTCATAAAAATTTTATAGCCGTTTTTATCCTCCTCAAAGGGGGTGTTTTCATTGGTAATTTTTCTTTCCATGGCGCTGAATGGTTCAACTAAAACGGTTCTTGTTTTAATGCCGCCTTGTGACTTTTTTTCGATTATCTTAAACAAACGCTCCACAAACTCGGCATAAATGGCATATTGTGAATTAACTTCCTGACGTTGATTTGCTGCTTCAAAAAGGGTGACATCGATTCTTTTATCAAAGTTTTCTAAAAATGTTTCGCTCTCAACACTTAAAGTATAACGTTTATCAGAAGAAAAATCAAATAACGTATCAAAATTAAGTCCAACAGCGGCATTGCCAAAGATAAATAACACAATAAGCAAAAAGCTGAATACTCTGAATTGTTTTTTTTCGGAGTAATCTCGCTGGTAGCCTATGACAGCCGTATTAATCCATAAAAACAAAATAGTTCCGAAAATGAAATAAAAAATATTCTGCCATCCGAAAATACCACTTAAAAAAGCGTTGTAATTATCTTTAAAATTTATTCCCAAAAGTAAAGGATGTCCTGTCGGATTAAAATAAAGCAACGTGATTAAACAAAGCACAAAGATAGAAATAATATAGCTAAGCATAACGCTTTTGTTCAACGCAGAAACCAAACATCCGGCAGCACAAAACAACGCTCCGCATAAACAAAGCCCTAAATAACCTCCATAGACCATACCCGCATCTAAAGAACTAAGGTTTGCGCTGAAAGCTAAAAACGGCAAAGAAAAACCGACCGCCGCAAGAAAAAAAACATAAGCGGCAAAAAATTTTGCCAAAACTAAAGCCAAATAGCCGATAGGTTGCGTTAGAAGCAACTCAAGCGTGCCGCTTTTAGCTTCGTCAGTCCATAACCGCATTGTAACCGAGGGAATAACCAGCATTAATATCATCGGCTGCATAACAAAATAGGAGTTCATAATATCGTATTCTCTGACAAAATAATCTCCGAAATAAATGGCTAAAAAAGAAGACAGTAAGCTGTAAACGCCCATAATAATCAACGCATTAAAGGTGCAAAAATAACCTTTAAGCTCTTTTTTTAGCTGTATAAAAAACTTTTTCATGCCTACTCCTTTACCTGTGCGCAAAGTATACGAAAAGCCTCGCTTAAATCTTTGTTTTTGGAAATTTTCTTAAAATCATTAATGTCCGTATCTTTAATAAGTTTGCCGGAAGATAACATTAAAACTCTGTCAACCTTGTCTATATCTTCCAAAACGTGCGTTGAAACCAAAACGGTATTCTTTTTTCCGTATTGTTTCATAAATTCTCTGATTTCGATTTTTTGCATCGGGTCTAAGCCGTCTGTCGGTTCGTCAAGAATTAAAAATTTCGGTTCATAAGAAATCGCCGCGGCAATTTCCACCCGTTTTTTAAATCCCTTTGATAGGTTCTCAATTTTTTCATCCAAAACATCTGTGATATTCATTTGTTTTGCCGCCGCCAAAACAGCTTCTTTTAACAACGGTACTAACCTGAGCTCCGCCATCCAAACTAAAAAATCATAAACCCGCATTTCTCCATATAGCGCAGAAATTTCCGGAACGTAACCGATATAAGAAAGTGCCTCCAGCCTTTGGTTCTCAATGTCTTTATCAAAAATTTTAACTTCACCGCAGTTAGGTTTCAAATAGCCGGAAATAATCCGCATTAAAGTAGATTTTCCTGCGCCGTTTTCTCCGATAAGCGCTGTAACTCCTGTTTTTAAACAGAAATTGACATCGTCTAAAACACAATGTCTCCCGAAATTTTTTGAGATATGCCGAACTTCAATCATCTCTAAGCCTTGCTAAAATGTTTATCTGAATGTATAACTAGCAGAAAATGTTTAAAATTTTCACAATTTTAGCGGAAATAACGCAAAACATAGGTGACAAAAAAATATTTAAGGAATATAAGAAAAGTAAAATATCAAAAAAATGGAGCAAAAACTTGGAAGAAAAATATTCTAAAGATGAAACACGGACAATCCGCACCGGAATAGCGGCGATGGCTGTCATTCTAATTGCCGTGTTTATTACCATTTCACATAATGCCTCAATCAAAGGGAAAAATTTAGGCAAAACTTATAATGTTTATGCCAGCTTCGGTCGAACGGACGGGCTAGATGTCGGTGATGCCGTCAGAATGTCCGGTGTTGGAATAGGGCGTGTGATAGCCGCAGAACTTGATGAAAATTTTAATTCAAGATTAACTTTGGAAGTTGCTTCTCAATATAAAATTCCCGAAGATAGCAGCGCTTCAATCGTAAGCTTTGGTCTTATCGGTGGAAAATATGTCGAAATTGAGGTCGGCGGAGCCGAGGAATATATAGAGCCGAACGGTAGTATCGGCTATACGCAGGATTCTATGGTCTTAGATGAACTTCTTGACCGGATTATAACTTTGGGGCAGAGCAAACGCAGAGCCTCTAAAACAACGCAAAATATGGGAGATGAAGATGAATAAAAAACCGGTCGAAACAATTATGGGCTTAGTGGTTTTAGCCGTGGCGGCCTTTTTTATGTTGTTTGCATATAAAGTTTCTGATTTGCAGGTCGTTAAAGGGTATGAAATCAAAGCGCGATTCTTAAAAGTCGGCGGTTTGAATACCGGCGCTGATGTTAGAATTAACGGCATAAAAGTTGGCACGGTAATCTCGCAAACCATTAATCCCGAAGATTATATGGTAGATGTAACCTTAAGCTTAAAGCCAAATATCTCGCTTCCTAAAGACAGCGCGGTTATTATTACCGGTGATGGTTTAATGGGGGATAAATTTGTTAAAATTGAACCCGGAAAATCGGAAGAAAAGTTAACGCCGGGCAGTACGGCGGAGAATACCAAAGATGCCAAATCTTTAGAAGATATGGTTGGTGAAATCATTTTTATGGTGACGAACAATGACGAAGAGAAGTAAGATAAATTCTATTTTATTTTCAACTTTAGCTGCAGGTTTGTGCAGTTTTACGGCAAAAGCCGCTGAAATTCCGACAAATGCAGCCTTAATGCAGGCAATGGATAAAGTAACCGGGCGGGTGAATAAAATCACTGTTCCTGTAAACTCAAAAGTTTCGTTTGGTGATTTTTCTTTAGTCTTGCGCTCCTGTAAAAAACGTCCGGCTGAGGAAGCTCCGGAAAATTTTGCCTTTGCTGATGTGACAGACAAGAGTTTTGGAACCGAGGAATATAATATTTTTCGCGGTTGGTTATTATCTTCAGCGCCGGGAATAAACGCCATCGAACACCCGATATATGATGTTTGGCTATTAGAGTGCATTGATACAGAAGTTGATACTTCCAAACTTTTAAGCAAGGAAGAATTGGCTCAAAGAGATGCTTTACCCGCTAAAGCCGACTTTGCAAAAGAAAATAATAGTCAAAAAGCAGAAGTAGATGATACAAAAAATAACACCGAAGAACCGGAACAAAAAGTTATTCGTATCAAAGAATTTATTGAGGAAGATAGGGATATTGAAAAAGACCTCAGAACTGCTCCTGCATATATTTCTGAACCTTCAGCTGATTATGTCAGCGATATAGAAGAAGGGGATGAACCTGAAAATTTGCTGTTGTTTACCAAAATGCAGGAAGAGATGTCTGAACAGAACACATCATCCGCTAAAGAAGTTCCCAATACAGACGAACTTTCAGAAGCAATAGAGGCAGAAATCAGAGACCTTAATCAAAACTAAATGCTTAAAATATAAATAAAAGCGCTTAACGCAGCATAAGCAATAGAACCGGCAAAGTAGCAGATAGCTACTTTCCGGTTTTCCTTTATCATAAAGGTCGTAATCAAGATTTCAGGAAGCATAATAAGGGCAAACAAGCGGTAGTCTGTCGAGCAGGCATACGGATAATCAAGAGCATACTTAAAGCTATATCCCAAAATGCAAAAGTATATCAAAACGAAAAAGAAATGAAGCACCGTAAAATTCTTTTTTCTTAAAAGGGCAAATGCACAATATAAAGTCGCAACTTTAAGTAATAAAGTAAGTCCATAAAGCAACAAAGCAGGTAGTGCAAGTCGCAAACGATTTATACTTAAATCCCATTCGCCATAAAGTTCTGTTTTAATCAAAGCAAGCCACATATTGTTTTCCGTTATATAAGGAATATTGATAAACGGTGTAAATAATTGTGAAAAATCCCCGATTCGCTCCCAAAAGGTAAGATATTTAAAATTCTGTCCCAGCGGCGATGTATCCGGAATATTATAAAACGGCATATCAAATAAAACGTGATTGCGAACAACCCAAATCAGCGCTAAAGGAACACAGACGATAATAAACAAACATATTTGCGATAAGGCTTTTTTCTTATCGTTATGAGTAAAAAATTTATAACAAAATAAACAGCCTACCGCCGGCACCATAATTAAAATTGATAGTTTGGTTAAGACACCAAAAGCAAAACAAAGTGCTGCATAAATCAGGTGTAAATTATCTTCGTTTTTATACCATATAAGAAAATTATATAAAAACAAAATTCCCCAAAAAAATGCCGGCGTGTCATCTGAAAGATAGCCTGAAAATAAAAACAATGTCGGGTTAAAACAAAAAAATAAAACCGCCGCATAAAACACCAAAGTCGAGAGCTTAAATTCTTTCAAAATCCGTACGGCAAACACAGACGACACCGTGACATAAAAAAGAGAAACATATTGCAAACCTTTAAGAGCCAAAGCCGGGGCTTCAAATAAGTAAAGACCGATAGTATAAACTTGTCCGATAATGATAAAATGCAACGGCTGGTGAAATAAGTAATACATATTCCACGGGTTAATTTTAAGCAGTCCTGTTTCATTTGCAAGAATTTGCCGCATATAATACAAAATGCCGTCATAATCATGCTGATGGTATTTGATGTCAATATTTTGGATGTAATACAAATGAAAAATAAAAGCTGTCAAAACGATAAAAAACGGAAAATAAATTTCTTTTTTCCGATTCCACCATACAAGCAAGCCAATTTCTAAAAGCTCGCCGGTCAAAAAAAAGTATTCTCCGTTAACAAGAGTTATATACGCTATAAGAAAAATTGAAGATATAACCAATAAAATCAAGTGTTGCTTGTAATCCTGCCCCAATAATATCAAAAAAGCCATAATCAATAAATGCTGACTTTCAAATAAATTTAGGGTAGGGTTTTCAAAAAATATGCCTGCTGTTAAAAATAACAGCAAGCATATTCCGCTAAAAACAGGTACTAAATGTTTGTTAACAAAGCACAGCACCAAAGAACTCCTTGTTAAATATCATTTTTAACACAGCGGGTTCCGGGCTTGCATTTATGATAAACTTTAGCCCGTCTGTATCCGGTCAAACCTTTATATTCCATAGTCTGAACATAAACATTGTCCACCGTAATAGTAAAGCTGACAACACCGGTATTGCCATAATCGTCTAAAGCATAAACTTTAATCCGATAACTACCTTCATCCTCTAAAGTCGGATGTCCGGTAAACGTACGTGTCTGCGCGTCATATTTAAGCCAATTAGGGAGAGCTTCATTATCTAAAGAACCGGCAACCGTCTTGTAATCTCCGTTCCAGTTAACCCGGGAAAAAGCATCTTCCGGAATTTGGATATTAACATCTGTTCCCGCCCCAACCACAACATTAGGTACTAATGATTGAGAAGAAAGGTCAACTGGAGGTTTTTTCCCGGACAACGTAGCTGTTCCGCTAACACTATCAGAGAAAATGCCGTCTTTCCACTTGTTAAGCGATTCTCTAATTTCAACTGCAATATTTGACGGATTCTCATTAAGCATATAAAGCGGTACTGCATCCATACCAACACTGGCATAAAGTCTGCCGACAGCTTCCTGAACATCAATATAAGAAAGGAACGCATTAGCTTCATCTATAATGGCTCTGGCCGATTCGAGTTGGCTGACTGCTTTTTGGCTACCTTCAAGCGTGGTAATGTCTTCGGCAATATCTTCCGAGGTTGTGGCAACGCCCATATTCAGGTAATAATCCTCAATGGCTGATTGATAAAGAGCCCAAGAAAGATAAACCTGATTGAGAACGATGTTCGTTAACCTTTGGCGTGCTAAAGAATTATAAGTCCCGGTTCCCTGATGGCGTATATCTTCAAATAAACTCATTGAAAGGTCATTCGATTCTTTAGTCCACTTGCGATTGTAATAGTTCGGGTCTTGGCGATAGTCACTATTATCAACATCATCAAAATCTTTAATAACCAATTCCAATTCATCTTTAGACATATTGTTATCAAAAACTCTGAGCTCCGGACGATTAGTCAAAGCAAGCCACTCAAGTTGGGGAAGCTTTGCCCGCATGGATGGAATGGCAAAATTGCCGTATTCCGAACCGGCTAATTTTATTTCGGTAGACGGGTGCATACCTAATAAACCGGCAAACTCGGCTTGTGCCGTATCAAACTTTTTTCTGACATCAGCCAGTTGTTTAATGCTTTCTAAATACTTACGCTTTTTCAAAAGCAGGCTTGTTGAGGGAGATTTGCCGTTTTTTGCCGCATCATTAGTGCAAGAGTTAATCTCATCCACAACTCTGACAAGATATTCATTCATATCGTCAATAACCGGAATAAGGCGTTGTGCAGCTAAAGCTTTCCAATATAAAGTCCTGGCTTCAAGCATAATATTGTTTGTTACTTTGCGGCTCTGTTCTTCTGCCGTGATTTCTGAATTTCCTAAACCGTTTTGATAGTAAAACGAAGATAAATCAAGTAAATTCCAAGATACTTTCAAATCAGCCGGAATACTTCCTGAATGAGTAGCATTGTCATAGCCTAAATTTTCGGCCATAGTAGGCAATGCGGCAACAGAAAAATTGCTCTTAATCAAATTTTCCTGATAAGAGGCAAGTCTTCTTGTATAATTATATTTAAGCGCTAAAGCCATAGCCATATACATATCTATCGGTTTTGTGATTTTAGAGGGCGTGCCGATATACATATTTTGCATATCAATATCAGCCCTGGCGGCTCTGTCCCAATCGGAATAATAAGCCGAAACAACCGGCGCTTCCGTAACCACAATTTCCTGTGTTTCTGATGTTGTAGAGGAGCAGGCGGCCAACAGTCCGGCAAAAACCCCCGTAAAACAAATAACCTTTTTCATTAATTTTCCCTCAAAAATTATTGTTCAACTAAATATTTACACTAATTATTTTTTAATTGATAGTATTTTATTTGATTTTATACAACTTTCATGTAAAATATAAAATATGGTAATAAAGATAAGCGGGAGTTCTGATGTTTAATTTATTCTATACCTTGTTCAAATATAAAGAAAAAAACTTAAAAGACGAGCTCGGATATTATCCTGAAAAGGTTAATGTGCGCGCCTTCCCGGAGAGGAGATATTTGTGGACATCAAGGTTTTTTGTCGTAATTTCTTGCTTAAGTTTATGCTTTAGTATGATACTTGGGGCAGTTTTAATAATTCTGTTGCCAATGAAAACAGTAAAAGTTGTTCCTCTGCAAATAGATTTTGACCGTTATCAAATTACATTTATGCCCAAAGCAGAAAGCAGGGCTTATGCCGGAGACCTTGTAACGGAGAGCTTGATGGCAGAATATGTCACTAAACGCTACACGATAGGGGATAATTTTGATGAGCTGAGCCATCGTTTAGGTGAAAGAGAATTTGTACATTTAGCTTCAGACCGCTATACATATACGGATTTTACCAAAAATGAGCTTCCCTATTTTGAAATGTTGCAAAAAAGAGGCGTGCGTCGGCAAGTTGAAATTGAACGGATTTATCCGGTTTCGTTTGACTTTTGGCAGATTCGTTTCAAAACCATAGATACTGCTCCGAATATGCCGGTCGAAGAGTTCTTGACTCTAATGGGGATTGATATAAATACAATTGTTAATAAACCTAAACAGGGAGAGCCTATTATATCTAAATGGATTGCGACTTTGAGGATGAATTTTAACGGGGCAAAGTATGACAATAAAGATTTAGGGCTGATTAATCCGTTTGGTATAACGATTAAAAGTTACGATTTGTCATATCAGGGAAATAATTTTAAGAGTATTCGTAAATAGAAATATAAAATTTTTTATGTTTGTTTACTATTTATTGAAGAAATGCCTTATATGATGCCTCAAAGTAAAATAATTTAAATTTAAGGATTTAACGCGTATGAGTAAAAGTGCAATAGAAGTTTATGATAACACGCTTGTTCCCATGGTTATTGAGCAAACCTCAAGAGGTGAACGGTCGTTTGATATTTTTTCGAGGTTGTTAAAAGAACGAATCATCTTTTTAACCGGAGAAGTAAATGATGAGGTGTCTTCGCTTATCTGCGCCCAACTTCTGTTTTTGGAGTCGGAAAATCCTAAAAAAGATATTTATCTTTATATCAATTCTCCCGGAGGCGTCGTAACATCAGGGCTTGCAATGTATGATACCATGAAATACATTTCTTGTGATGTTGCAACTTTGTGTATCGGGCAAGCTTGTTCTATGGGGTCATTTTTGCTTGCCGGCGGCGAAAAAGGAAAGCGTTTTTGTCTGCCTAACTCCCGTATTATGATTCATCAGCCGTCAGGCGGTGCGCGAGGTATGGCTTCAGATATTGAAATTCAAGCACGCGAAATTCTGGAATTAAAAAAGCGCCTAAATAAAATCTATGCCGAAAATACCGGAAATAAACTATCTGTTATTGAAAAAGCAATGGATAGGGATAACTTTATGAACCCTGAAGAAGCCAAAGCGTTCGGTTTAATTGACCATATTGTAAAAAATCGTTTGGAAATTATAAAATAGGAATAAAAGTATGAGTGATACGGAAGATAAAGTATTGCATTGTTCTTTCTGTGGCAAAAGTCAGAATGAGGTAAAAAAATTAATTGCCGGACGTGGCGTATATATCTGTGATGAGTGTATTGATGTTTGTATCAATATTGTATCCCAAGAAGTTAAAGAAGAACGGAAAGCAGAAGAAAACGCCGTTCACGAAAATCTGCCGACTCCTTCGAAAATAAAAGAGTTTCTTGACCAATATGTTATCGGTCAGGAATATGCCAAAAAAGTTCTCTCGGTTGCGGTTTATAACCACTACAAACGTTTAAATAACAAACGGCAAAATCCGGATATCGAAATATCAAAATCAAACGTTATTCTTATCGGCTCAACCGGTTCGGGAAAAACTTTGTTAGCGCAGACTTTGGCAAAAGTCCTTGATGTGCCGTTTGCAATCGCTGATGCTACAACGTTAACTGAAGCAGGCTACGTTGGCGAAGATGTCGAAAATATTGTCTTAAAGCTGGTTCAAGCCGCAAACTATGACATCGAAAAAGCCGAACGTGGTATCGTCTATATTGATGAAATTGATAAAATCACCCGTAAAACCGATGGTCCGTCAATCACGCGCGATGTATCGGGTGAAGGGGTGCAACAAGCTTTATTAAAAATTATAGAAGGTACCGTTGCCAATATTCCGCCGCAAGGGGGAAGAAAGCATCCTCAGCAGGAATTTTTACACGTTGATACAACAAATATTCTCTTTATTTGCGGTGGCGCATTTGCCGGAATTGAAAAGATAATCGGTCGCCGCGGTAAAGAAACGTCAATTGGTTTCGGTGCGGAAATTAAAGATGCCGAAGAAAAAACATTAGGTGAAATTTACAAAGATGTTCAGCCTGAAGATTTGTTAAAATACGGTCTGATTCCTGAGTTTGTTGGTCGTCTTCCCGTCATTGCCACATTAGATGACTTAAACGAAGCAGCTCTGATTAAAGTTTTAACAGAACCAAAAAATGCGCTTATTCGTCAGTATAAAACTTTGTTTGAAATGGAAGATGTAACGCTTACAATAACAGACGATGCTTTAACGGCAATTGCAAAAAAAGCCATAGAACGCAAAACTGGCGCCCGTGGTCTTCGTGCAATTATGGAAGAAAACCTTTTAGAGTTAATGTACGACATTCCGGATAAAAAGGATATAGCCGAAATCGTTATTAATGCCGATGTAATCAATAACGGAAAGGCTCCGGTTTATGTTCGGAAACGGCATAAAAAAAGCGCTTAAAATAAAGGTGCATTTTTTTCTTGCCAAATGTCAAAAAAAGTGTATAAGAAAAGCACTAAATTAATGTTATGTCTAATAAGGCTTAAAGCCATTAAAAATTATTTTGTATGAAAAAAATTAATATCTTAAAAAACGTGAAGCGTGAAGTTGTCTGCGTAAGAGAAGAAGAAGTCGGACCATATTTTCCCAATGCCGATAAAGTGCAAAAAGGAAAGGTCTATCATCTCAAGGGAATACGTCCTTTTGACAGGCGGATAGAGGTTCTGTTAGAGGAGTTTCCGGGACTACACTTCAACGTCGTACAATTTAACGAAATCAGATGAAAAAAAGGGGCTTTATCAAAAGATGAAGCCTCTTTTTTTATCTAAATCTTTTGACGCCGTTAGCCAGCCTCATTAAGGCAAAACTGGCAGCTTGTTCCGCCGGGAAATCAGTAGTTTTGCACTCTCTCTCGGTTTGGTATAAAAGGGATAGTGCGTTCATAATTCTGTTTCTGTTCCACAGACGAAGTTGGGATAAAAAAGCATTTTTTCTAAAGAACATTAACGGAGGTCTAAGCCCAAAAACAACCTTATCCGCCGTTTCGCCGCTTTCAATTTTAACCGCGCAATCCAAAAGCTTCATAAAATGATAGCTTAGTGTTCTGATGAGGCTGACAGGGTTTTCCCCTTCAAAAATAAGCTTGTTAAACGAGGCAATAGCTTTTTCTGTTTGCCCTAAAGCAACAAAATAGCATAAATCTTCTTGCGAGGAGGCTGATGTATCGCTGATAACTCTCAAAACATCATCAATACTGATGGTTTTGTTTTCGCCCATATAAGTAATCAGTTTATCAAGCTCGTTAGCGCTGATTTTTCTATCATTGGAGAGGCGAGAACATAATAGCTGAAAAGTTGTGTTATCAATCTTAAAACCGTTCTGTGACATAAATTTAGAGGCAAAAGCCACAATATCCTCATCTCTGTCATCATAACAGCCGATTCCATAAAAATCACTTTCATCTTTAGCCATCACTGCAAGAGAATCTTTTGTTTTTAAACTAGATGAAGTGATAACAAGCAAGCTGTCCGAAGAACTGGAGCTCAAAAGCTCTTTTAAAGGCTTGGTCAAAACGTTCGTTGCATCTTTAATCACAACCACACGCCTGCCGCCCATCAACGACTGCGCGTTAAACTCCGCATAAAGTGCTCCAATATCACTACCAACAACCGCCATATCAAGATAGCTGACATGGAAAGCGTCATAAATATCCGGTGAAACAGCTCTAATAAACTGTTGCGATAAGGTCGCAATCATTCCTTCATTGCTACCGTAAATCACCACGCCGCGAATATTTGACGGCAAAGATTTAAGGATTCCGTCAACTTGTTCGGGCTTAATATTCATCAGGATTGCCCCGTTTGGTTTGCAACGAGTGGAAATAGGCGCCAAGCCTCAAAGATATATCGTTAGCGATAATCTTAGCCGCATTTTTCTCGTTCTTTTTTTGCGCAAAAGTTGTCGAATACGGGTCTCTTAATATGTCATATCCGAGATAAGCCGTACTGTTGCCGCTGACAAGTTTTTGGTGTCCTTTGTCTTGTAAAACATAAGATACTTTATAAATAACTTTTTTACGCGTTGCCGTAATATCGTTTCTTAAAGCTTGGTCAATTTCCTGCTTGTCAATCTTTGTGACTTTAAGATAATACTTAGGTGATTTGGGCGCGCCTTTAGGCGTGAGCTTGTCAAGCAAATCATTGCGAATAAGTTGACCGATTCTATCCCGAATAAGCTCGACTTTAACGCTGGCCATTTCCTCTTTAATACCGGTGTCAAATTCGCTGTCATAATACCACTCGCTATCTGTCTTTTTTTCAACATAAAGCGGTTCAAATCCACAGCCGGAGATGAAAAAGCCAAGCGCCGCCAATAAGGCAAAATTTCTATTTCTATATAACAATGTTTACAATCCTGTTAGGTACGACAATTATTTTTTTAGGTTCAGAAACAGCAAGCTGCTTGGCAACGTTTTCCAAAGCTTTTGCGGTGCTGATAACTTTTTCTTTATCAGCATCGCGTTCAATTTCAATCGTTCCGCGCATTTTACCGTTAATTTGGACGGCAATCGTGACGCTGTTATCTTTGGCAAGCTCAGCGTTTCCTTTCGGCCAGCCTTCTTTAACAATCAAAGTTTCATAGCCGAGCCTTGCCCACATCTCTTCGGCAAGATGCGGTGCAAACGGTGCAAGAAGCTTTAACAATGTTTCATACATTTCTTGAGGAATTTCCTCAAGCCCCGCCAAGTAATTAACGTATGTCATCATTGATGAAACCGCCGTGTTAAATCTCATTTGGTCGATTCTCTCACTTACCTCTAAAATACATTTATGCATAACCTGCAAATCTTTAGCCGATAAAGCTTTTTTAGTAACTTTGCCAAAGAGGGCAAAAATCTTATTAATAAAGCGATAAACCCCGTTCAAGCTTTCATCAGACCACATCGCCGTTTGGTCAAATGGACCGATAAACATTTCATACATCCTGAAAGCGTCAGCGCCGTATGAATCAATAACTTCATCAGGGTTAATGACATTGCCGCGAGATTTAGACATCTTTTCACCATTCTCCGCCAAAATCATCCCATGTGAGGTACGCTTGTTATAAGGTTCTGATGTCGGTACATAACCACAGTCATATAAGAATTTATGCCAAAAACGTGAATAAAGCAGGTGCAGCGTCGTGTGTTCCATACCGCCGTTATACCAGTCAACGTTCATCCAGTAGTCAAGCGCTTCTTTGGAGGCGAATTCTTTATCATTGTGTGGGTCGCAATATCTCAGGAAATACCAGGAAGACCCCGCCCAATTCGGCATAACGTCCGTTTCGCGTCTCGCTTTTCCACCGCATTTCGGGCAGGTTGTGTTCACCCAGTCTGTTGCTTTAGCCAAAGGAGAGTCGCCTTCATCGTTCGGTAAAAAATCGGAAATTTCCGGCAATTTAAGCGGCAATTCGCTCTCATTGATAGGTTGCCAGCCGCAATGTTCGCAATAAACCATCGGAATAGGCTCGCCCCAGTACCTTTGCCGTGAGAAAACCCAGTCTCTCAGTTTGAAGTTAATTTTAGCTTCGCCAAAACTATGCTCTTTAGCAAACTCAATAGCCGCCTTTATGCCGTCTTCTTTACCCATTCCGTTTAAAAATTCGGAGTTAATATGAGCGCCGTCTTCTTCATACGCCTTTTCAGAAATGTCGCCGCCTTCCAAAACCTGAATAATCGGCAGGTTAAACACTTTTGCAAAATCATAGTCGCGTTGGTCGTGTGCCGGCACTGCCATAATAGCCCCCGTACCGTAACCGGTTAAAACATAATCGGAAATAAAGATAGGAATAAGTTTGCCGTTAAACGGGTTTTTCGCTTTAATCCCCTTTAATTCGACACCGGTTTTAGAATCATCAGCAGTTCTCTGTAAATCGGATTTTTTAGCAGTTTGCGCAACATAATTTTGTATCTCGGCATAATTTGCAAATTTATCCTTAAAGTATTCAACATACTCATGCTCCGGCGCCATAACCATATAGGTCACGCCAAACGCCGTATCAGGGCGCGTCGTAAATACACGGAGTTTTTTATTAAGCAAAACGCCGTTATCATCCGTAATTTCAAAATCAAGCTCAGCCCCTTCAGACCTGCCAATCCAGTTAATCTGTTGAGATTTAACCCTGTCAATAAAATCAACATCTTTCAAATCGTCAATCAGTCTGTCAGCATATTTGGTAATGGCAATCATCCATTGTTCTTTGTCTTTCCTGACAACTTCCGCGCCGCAACGTTCGCAACAGCCGTTAACAACTTCTTCATTAGCCAAACCTACTTTACACGACGGACACCAGTTGATGGCGATTTTAGATTTATACGCCAGCCCTTTTTCAAAGAACTTCAAAAACATCCATTGTGTCCATTTGTAATATTCCGGGTCGCAAGTGTTAAAACATCTGTCCCAGTCAAAAGAAAGCCCGATGGATTTTAGTTGGCGGGTAAAGTTTTCAATGTTGGCTTTGGTGGATACAGCAGGATGAATACCGGTTTTAACCGCGTAGTTTTCCGCCGGCAATCCAAACGCATCAAATCCCATCGGATACAAAACGTTAAACCCTTGCATTCTCTTTTTGCGTGCAATAACATCAAGCGCCGTATAAGACCTCGGGTGACCGACATGAAGCCCCGCGCCGGACGGATAAGGAAACTCAACCAAAGCATAAAATTTCTCTTTATCAGGGTCAATCTCAACCTTATAAGCCTTTTCATCGTCCCAAATTTTTTGCCATTTTTCTTCAATCTTCTTAAAATTATAACGTTCTTCCAATGCCCAATCCTTTTTCCAGTCATCAAAAGAGTCTTTCCCGTTATATCTGGCTTTTGCGTTCATAATCAGTACCCTCGCAATTGTTGTTTTATCCTAAAATTATCCTTAAATTACCATAATGAAAAAAAATTACAACGCTATTTTAAAATTTTTAAAAAAAACTTATAAAAAAACCGGGCTAAATCCCGGCATTTTTAGAAAAAGCTTCTTCGTTGGCTCTGATTTTATCATCAAATTTATCTAAAAACCAATTAATATTCTCCCCGTCTTCTTTAATCATCTGATAAAATCTTTTGCGGTATTCAATCACCATGCTGACCTCGGAAATCTCCACATCAACCGCCTGAATCCGGTTATTTCTGCCGCGGATAAGCTTAAATTTTACCGGAAGTTTTTGTACCTCAACTCCTTTCACCCCTTCAAGTAGTTTTCCGGCGTCAACCAAACAAGATACGGTGGTAAATTTGTCGTATTCCGTCACATTGTTAATTGAAAATTGTATTTTGCTTGCATCAAAACTAAGGTTTGTCTGGCGGTACAAACTCAAAACATAACGGTGGAATAGCTTGCTGTAGCGTTCTTTTTGCTCGGCGTTCATCAATCTTGCATATTTGCCGATGACAAATTTTGAGATATACTCAAGGTTGACATCTTCCGTCATCATCTTATCAAGTTTAGCATATTTTTCAATCGGGTCAACCAAAGAAAGGGTTTGAATAAGCTCTTGTCCTTTGCTGTTAGCCCACAAACGAGCTTCCGAGCTTGGAACAGCTACGCCCTCAGCCTTAGCAGAAAAGCTCAAAAATAATGAAAATGCAAAAAATCTAATAAATCTAAACATCGTTCATTCCTTGTCAAAACCTGCCTTAATCATATCAGATAAAGCTTAAAAAAGCATAAATTATTTTAAAACCGCTAAATTTTCAAAAGGTGTCGGTTTATACAGCAACTCAACAAGTTCTCCGATAAATCGTTGCGAATATTTTGTTTCGCCGTATGTCCTAAGCGCCATCAAATCAACATAATCTTTAGTATAAATAAATTTCGGTCGGTGTTGTAACATTAAAGCGTTAATATCAACCGCACCTTTTATATCATATTCGGTTTCCATCACCGGTAAGAGCATATCAAGCCCGAACCAATAGTAGCTGACATCGAAACGGTAAACATTAAAGTTCATATCATAGCCGTTCATTAACAAATCATCAGACGCTGAATTTTTATGAACATAATCAGCGAGTTTATAGTGCGTAAAACTATTATGTTTTTGCGCGCTGGCATCTACCGTATTAAAGGTATTGCCAAGATTTAAAAACATCAAAAAGACCACACCGAGCGTTATAAGCTTGTGCTTTGGCATAAGCCTTTTAACATAAACGGATAAAATCCCTGCGGCAAGAACCGTAAGCAAAGTATAATAGTTCGGATGCGGCGCAAAATAAAACGCTCTCATCAAAAACTCTGCGCCATACAAAAGAGCAATAATCTTAAAATATAAATTTTCTTTGTTGTAGAAATATATCGCGCTCAAAAAAGCTATCCCGTAAAGGCTGAAAAATATTTTAGGATACCAAAATGCCCCTCTCTCAAAATAATAAACCATTGCTTGGTTAAACCGAAAATTTAGTTCAACATATTGAAGCAACGCCCCTTTGTAAGAGAGATATAAGAAAAACATAAAAATCACCCCAATAGCGGGCAGGGCGGCAAGAACAACTGTTTTTACTTTCATCTTCTTGCAAAGAATTAAGCCTAAAATAATCCCCTCAACCGCAATCAGTAATAAAGAAATTTTTTGTAAAAATAAAACCGAAAACGCAAACCAAAGAAACGAGTAAACCAAATACCGCAAATTGTCGTATTTTAAGCTCAAAAACCAATAATAAACTCCAAAAACAAAACAGAGATTCATAAAGTTATCCGGTCGGAACTGATAAAAATTATAAAAGGTAATCAGGTGTCCTAAATACAGTGCAACAGCGCACCACGCCGCGCGTTTATCACCGAAAAACAAAACAATTTTATAAAGCCCCCAAATTGTTAAAAGCCCGACACCGAAGCTTATCGCCCGCATAACATAAAAAACAGTGACATCATCATAAAACAGCCGAACAATCGGCGCGCTCAGATACCATAAAAGCGGATGATGGTGTTCGAAAAAGTCAAGATAAGGAACCTTGCCGATACTCACAAGCCAAGCAGCGTGCAGATGCTCAAATTCATCAACAATCTGAAAGCCCGAAAACACCGCCGCATACAAAATACCAACCAACGCCGCACCGGTAAATATCTTCATTAACCGGATAAAAAGCGTATCGTCAAAACTTTCCAGTTCTTTTTCAATAAAGCGGCGCATAAACGGTCATTTCCTTAAAAAAACTATTTTTTTTCTTCATGATAATCCGATTCGGTGTTAACTGACCAAATCTCGTTTTTATCCTTACATTCGCCTAAAATGTGGTCAACTGCTTTCATCGCCGCCAAAGTGGAATGGTCCATATTGTTATAGCGGTGCATACCGTTTCTGCCAACCAGATAGAGGTTATTAAGCCGATTGACAAAGCTCTTAACTTCCTCAAATTTATCGTATGTGCCAAAATAAGCCGGATATGCTTTTTTAACCCGATGGGTATAAGCGTCTAACACATCTTTTTTATCAAAAATCCCAATTTTATCTGCTTCGTTAACGGTAAATTTGATAAACGTTTCGTCATCATCAGTCCAAATCTTATCCTGCTCATTGCAAAAATATTCTAAGCCAATCCAAACCGTATTCTTAAAATCATTAACCAAATACGGGCTCCAGTTATTAAACACTTGGATTCGCCCGAGTTTAACTTCTCTTTCCTGTACATAAATCCACGTATCCGGCACAATGTTGTTAATCGTTTTAATCGCCGTTGTATTTTTAAGCTTAAGCTTGTCCAAAAGCACGCCGACAACTCTGAAATCCCGATACATTAATCCGCTGGCAACCTTGCGCACGTTACGCGGAACGTTGTTCATCGCCTCAATCAAATCTTTAACCGGCATGGTTGAGATAAAAATATTTCCCTCATAAACAGTTTTATTGCCATTTTTATCCGTTGTTTCAACCGCGGCAATGCGATAATTCTTCTTGATAACCCTCGTAACTTTCTGCCCGAAAATAATCTTGCCGCCTTTTTCCTGCACTTCCTCGGCAACACTTTGCCACAAATGCCCCGGACCATATTTAGGATAAAAGAAACTTTCAATAAAACTGGTTTCAACCGCGCCGCCTTTCTTGCCGGTGATGTTCTGCGCCATCTGTTTTAAAACTTTTAAGATAGAAATTCCTTTAATCCGTTGTGCCCCCCAATCGGCAGAAATTTTATCGCAGTCGATTCCCCAAAGCTTCTCGGTATAGTCCTTAAAAAAGGTCAAATACAATTCTTTTCCAAACCGGTTAATCATAAAGTCCTGCAAAGACTTTTCGTTTTTAATCGGAAAAACCAAAGCCTTTAAATAGGAACAGCCGATTTTAAACATCCGCCATAATCCGAGCCCCTTAATTGTTTCCATATTCAAGCTGACCGGATAAGAAAAAAACGTCTTAAGGTAATAAATCCGCGAGAGCCGGTTTCTTTTAAGCATAACTTTGTCCGTCTTTTCCGGATTCGGCGCTCCTTTCAGTTTTGACAATTCAACTTTGCGCTTCAAGATAATATCATCTTTGGAGGGCTTACCTTGCAGAGGTAAAACCTTAAGCCACCAGTCCATCACTCTTTCTGATTTAGAGAAAAACCTGTGTCCGCCCATATCAATTTTATTATTTTTATAATCAAGCGTGGCGCTGATGCCGCCGACAAAGTCAGCCTCTTCCAAGATAACAGGGGTAATATCCGAGCGCTCAAGCAACTCGTATGCCGCAGTTAATCCGGCAGGTCCCGCCCCGATGATAATGGCTGTCTTCTTCATCTTTTTCTCCTTTTCTCGCAATAATTCTTATAATACTTATTCATATATCAAATGATTAAATATTTTGCAATGCCTCAAACAAGCTTGTTAATGAAAACCAAAAAGCCTATCTTGTCTTTGAATCCTTAAAGAATTTTACAAAGTTTTTGAGCCGGCCTCTACCTTTTTGCGAGATGATGTCATTTGACACAAGCCCTTTTTTAATCAGCTTTTTTCTCAGCTCACAGGCGCATTTTTTTATCGACATATCAACTTTTTTCGCATCTTCCCAGCCATTGACCTGATGTTGCATAGCGCGTAAAATCTTCATAATCGAAGCCGTGTGCGTATCTGTTCCCGCAAGTTCATTAGCAACATTTGGGTAGGAATAAACCATAGAAAGCGGTAGGAGCGGCTTAAATTTTTCAGGATATTCCCCAAGTTTTGAATCAAACCTCCCGCCTGCAGAAACGCGGTACGGGTGCGCCACGCAGTTGCCGATAATAATGTCTTGTGCAATTCCGTTCAAATCATCGTATGACAAATATCTGTCTTTTTCCTTTAATGCCACCGGCACATCGGGAATATAAAAGTTCGTCCCGGCAACCTTGCCCTCATCTTCTAAATGTTGAAAGCCGAACGCAAACTCAGAAGCAATCCTTTTTTGATAAGCCGGATACCCGAACATAACAAAGTTAACATCTCTGTCTTTATCAAAAAATCTGTTCCTGATTTCCGCCAGCATTTCAATATTATCTGCCGTAGAAATATCTTTTGGCGTCACCAAACATTCTTTAACAAATTTTTTATGCACGCCGCACGCCTTAAAAAAGCGCACATACATTTCAACTTCGGATTTAACGTTAAATTCAAGCTTTTTATCGCTGAAATTCGTATTCCCTTGATTGTCATGCAAGCCTAAAAAGACAAGTTTCTTCGGTTTGCCGTTTTTCTTAAAATCGTTATACCAGGCTTCAACCGCCGCCGCTCCCGACCCCGGATGACCGGAAAATATCACAAACGCGTCAGCCTCTTTAGGGATGTCTAAATAATCAACACCCTTAATTTCACGTTCGTAGCCGTCATATTTAATAACATCGCCGTTTTTAATCCGCCCCAAGTCTTCGGCTTCCAAAACCGTCTTTTTTTCTTCCTTAGAGAGCTTAAAGGTGACAATATCTGTCCTGTTTTTGACATATTCTTTAGCCATATTCGCCGCTTTAACGATATTAACATCAGACAATGACAAAAGGCTCTCGGCGTATGCAATGTCTTTGATATATTGCAGATAATCTTTTTTTATAAGTCCACGGGCTTTCCACTCTTTTTCATAATCTTTATAGTCTTTAAGTTCGCTGTTGGTATAATCTAGAACAATTTGTTCATATACGGTCGGTTTATAGCTCATGCCGATTTCTCCTCTGTTGTAATATAGCTATATCTTATCTCAAAAAAGTAAATTAATCAATAAAAAACACTTAAACCCATAAGGGCTTAAGTGTTTTTTTGTCAGAGAGTAAACTCCTTGGGGAGATTGTACTTCTCACAGAGAAAATCAACTCTGCGAGAAATGTCATCATTCCACCTGAGGCGCTCGTCACGAATAAAGGCGACAAGCTCTCCGGAAGCCTTCCGCACACTCTCGGCTTTTTCACCAAGATGTTTGAGCAAACGCTCCTCTGCGGAACCTTCACCTTTAAGAACAAGTGTGACCTTGTCCTCTGCAGGAACCGGCTCTACCCCGGGAATAATCCGCCCCGAGATAACCGAACAAGCCTCCTCAAACGTCAAAACGACTGTTTTGGGCTTGTTTGCCTCAGCAGACTTTTCCTTTTTTACGCGTGGTGCAGCCGGAAGGCGAAAGCCCTCGTTGTGCTTCTCGGCAGCTCGCGAAACTTCACAGCCGCAAAAAGTTGGCTGCCAGAAAGCATCTCTGCCGATACCTTCTTTATGAGTGATAAGCCTCCTGCCGCAAAATGCGCAGTAACACTCATTGTCACTCTCCCAGCGATACAAAGAAAAAAACTTGTCCCGAGGGGTATTCTTAATCTCATTTATTGTTATATTTTTCATAATTGTAACTGCCACGGACTATCAATGAATGATAGTTTAATACGTAGCCTTCTAAATTAATAATATTTGTTTACAAACTTAGTATATCACAAAATCAGGGCAAATGCAAGAACTTTTAACAACGGAAAAAACTCTAATTTAAATGAAAAAAACGGCTTATTGAAAGCCGTTTAAATCTTAAGTTTCAGCAGGAACCCAACCTAAATCCCAGCCGACATAGGTGAAAGGTCGAGTAGCGATAAGCTCAAGCGAGATTGTGTCGCCAACCTTTGGTATTGTCTTCAATTTTTCTGTGTCAAAGACAATTTCACCATAAACAGGACTTTTGAGAACTGTGTTCTCACCGACAAACAAAACCTCAAACTTTTCAACGATTTCATCTATTCGGATATCCAAATAGTGACCGCCGCTGACAAGTGTGCAGGGAATAAAAACATTATTTTGCAATCCATGACACCTGGAGATTTTTCCACTCACCTCCTCAACGAGATTTTTGTTTTCATCAAAGAACTCTCTTGAGTGGGGGTGGATGAAGCCCTTTTTCCCGATGAACTTTCCGTATTTCTTCAAAAAGTTCTTCCTCGCACATTCGTTCAGATAGTTAGGTCCCCATTTAAAAACGAAAAATAGCAATACAATAAGAAATGCTACTGTTAATAATAATTCTTTCATAGTCGTAATTTTTTAATGATTAATAATAAATTTAACAAACTTAACATATCACATTTTTTCGCCCAATGCAAGCTTTTTTGTCAAATTTTTTAAAGGGCATAAAAAAAGGGCGGAAACCCACCCTCTTAAAAGAAAAACAGTATCTGTTTATTACTTTTTCATCACGGCAACACCCGGAAGTTCTTTGCCTTCCATCCATTCCAAAAAGGCACCGCCTGCGGTGGAAATATAAGTAAATTTGTCGGCAACACCGGCGTTCTCTAAAGCAGAAACCGTATCGCCGCCACCGGCAACAGAAGTTAATTTACCAGCCTGTGTCAGTTCTGCCGCGTGCTGGGCAACTTTGTTGGTCGCGTTGTCAAACGGCTTCATTTCAAATACGCCCAAAGGTCCGTTCCAAACCAACGTTTTGCATTCATCAAGTTTGGCATTAATCGCGGCAATCGTCTTTTCACCAACATCAAGCAAGCTCCAGCCTTCTGCCGGAATCTCGGCAAGAGAAACTGTCTTATGCTCAGCCATCGGCTTAAATTCTTTTGCTACAACCACATCAATCGGCAAAACAATCTCACAGCCGTTAGCTTTAGCTGTTGCCATAATTTCTTTAGCTGTATCAAGCATATCCATTTGTACTAAAGAGTTGGCTTCATTAATGGTGTCAATGCCGCTTGCTTTCATAAATGTATGCGCCATACCGCCGGAAATAACCAGCTTGTCAACTTTCTTAACCAAGTTGTTCAACAAATCTAATTTAGTAGAAACTTTAGAACCGCCGACAATCGCAATCAACGGGCGAACCGGATTGTTTAAGCCGGTAGACAACGCATTAACTTCTTCTTCCATCAAAAGCCCCATAGCAGACGGGAGCAATTTAGCTGCCGCAACCATTGAAGCGTGAGCGCGGTGTGCCGTAGAGAAAGCATCGGAAACATAAACGTCAGCCGGTTTAACCAACTCTTTGGCAAATCCTTCGTCGCCTTTTTTCTCTTCATTATAAAAGCGCAGGTTTTCTAACAACAAAACCTCATCAGCTTTCATATTTTTAACCGCATTTTCAACTTTTTCGCCAATGCAGTCATCAACAAACACAACGTGTTTGCCCAAAGCTTTTTCCAAATCTTTAACAATATGCGAAAGAGAATTCTTCATATCTCCTTTGCCTTCAGGTCTGCCGAAGTGAGAAATAACCACAACCTTAGCTCCCTTATCCATTAAAGCCTTAATGGTAGGAACCGTACGGTCAATACGGGCTGTGTTAGTAACATTAAAATTTTCATCCATCGGCACATTCAAGTCAGCGCGAAGCATAACCACTTTGCCTCTCAAATCACCCAAATCTTTAATTGTCTTGTATTCTGTCATCTTTTTTCCTTAAATAAAAAACAATCCCCGCCACTAATATCTTCACAAAACAAAGTCTTGTGTTGATATAAAGACGGGGAAAGTTAAACAATTTATCCGTTTACTTTAGCCATGTGAGCAACGAGGTCTAATACTTTGTTAGAATAACCCCATTCATTGTCATACCAGCTAACAACTTTAACGAAAGTCGGTGTAAGTTGAATACCAGCTTTAGCATCAAAAATAGATGTGCGGGCATCACCCAAGAAGTCAGAAGAAACAACTTGGTCTTCTGTATAACCGAGAATACCTTTTAATTCGCCTTCTGAAGCTTTCTTCATAGCAGCGCAAATTTCTTCGTATGTAGCAGGCTTTGCGAGGTTAGCTGTCAAGTCAACAACAGAAACATCCAAAGTCGGAACGCGGAAAGACATACCTGTCAATTTGCCGTTCAAAGCAGGAATAACCTTGCCAACAGCTTTTGCCGCACCCGTAGAAGACGGGATGATGTTACCGGAAGCAGCGCGACCGCCTCTCCAGTCTTTCATTGACGGACCGTCAACAGTCTTTTGAGTAGCAGTTGTCGAGTGAACGGTTGTCATCAAACCATCGGTAATCCCGAAAGCATCGTTCAAAACTTTGGCAATCGGAGCCAAGCAGTTTGTTGTGCAAGAAGCGTTAGAAACAAACTGTGTGCCTTTAACATAAGAATCTGTGTTAACACCGCAAACAAACATCGGTGTATCGTCTTTAGACGGAGCAGACATAACAACATATTTAGCACCGGCGTCAATGTGACCCTGAGCTTTTTCTTTTGTTAAGAATAAACCAGTTGATTCAACAACATATTCAGCCCCAACTTCGTTCCATTTCAAGTCAGCCGGGTTCTTTTCAGCGGTAACGCGGATAGCTTTGCCGTTAACAACAAGCTTACCGTCTTTAACTTCAATCGTGCCGTTAAACTGACCGTGCATTGTGTCATATCTTAACATATAAGCCATATATTCAACATCAATCAAATCGTTGATGCCGACAATTTCAATATCATTTCTTGCCTGAGCGGCGCGAAATACCAGGCGGCCGATGCGTCCGAAACCATTAATACCGACACGAATAGTCATATTATTATCCTTCCAAAAATTGATGTGCGGACAGCCCCGCACGGCATTTTTATTAAAAATCACCCATAAATTAACACCAATTCTCCATTTTTCAAGCAAAATTTTAAAACCACGGGACAAATAGCCCCAAGTTATCCCCAACATATTTATTTAAAAAAAGAAAATCCCGCCTCTGTAAAGCGGGATTTTATGACTTAAAGAAGATTAACGTTCACGAGAACTTATAATCCATTTATCCAAATGAGGATTGCCAGTCAGTCCGTTGGCTTTAGCCCAAGCTGTATATTCTTGAGCCTCTTTCGCTGCTTTTTTAGCCGCCTTCCGAGCAGCTCTGTTGCTGACTTCAGACTTCGCTTCTTCCGTTGCCGCATCGGTCGTTTCGCTGTGAGTACCGTTTTCAACCAAAATGCCTTCTTTATTTTCAACATCTAAAGCGGCTACATCATCAACACTGGCCTGACCCGTAATCGTTACCTCGTCAGCATTAATATTGTTGCCCTTAAAGGTTAAAACATCAGGCTCGGTAGCAACCGTCGGGGTTTGAACCTCGGTAACAACCTGATATTCTTCTGTCTTCACAAAGTCTTCCGGCTCAGGCGGTTTGTTCCAAATTTTAACAAACATTCTTTCCCACTTTTTCCCGGTTGGTCTTGTCGTGCCGCAATCTGCGTTAACTCTGGAATAAACATTCTTTTCGTCGCAGTCGTTAAAAGTATAACGAACAGTTTGAACACATCTGTTTCCGACAACGCCGTCCATCGAACCATCCGTATTAACTCTGTCAACTAATCCTTTAATGTTGGCTATTCTGCTGGCTTCAATTGTTTCATCGCAACCATTGAAATAATGGTCAAGCGCAATAATTTCATTTTTGAAAGCACCGGCGCCCGTATTGTTAGACCATTCAACAATTTGCTTATAAGAAAACAGAGCTTGCTCTCTTGTTAATCCCTCAAAAATGCCGCCTTTGGCTAACATCTCATCCGTAATCTTTTCTTTATAAAACTCAAAAGCGTTCTCTCCTTTATTTTTAAAGAAAGATTCAAGCTTTTCATATTGTTTTTCTGTTAAACCGGTATTGTTGTAACCGCCGCGTGCCGCGTTCAAGTCAGAAGCTTCAACTGCTTCGCCCTCATTTGCCGTTTCAGTTGTCGTCGGGACAACTTCGGACGCTTCGTTTTCGGAAGCTTTAGAGAAACTTTCGCTAACAATAAATCCCTCTTGCTCTTGAGCAGGCGCACCCTCAGTAACCGCTGAGTTGCTATCACTAACAAAGCTCTCTGTCGTAACAAAATCAGTCTGTTGGTCAGAACCTGCATTTGTAACATCAACAGTCGCACCCTTTGGCGCAACGGCAAAGCTCTCTGTCGTAACAAAATCAGTTTGTTGGTCTGAGCCTGCGTTTGCAACATCAACAGTCGCAACCTTAGGCGTAGTGGCAAAGCTCTCTGTTGTAACAAAACCTTCAGTATCATTTCCGTTTTCAACCAAAATATTGGTTTTGTTTTTGACGTCTAAAGCCGCAACATCATCGGTCGTGGCTTGACCAACAACGTTAACGTCGGTTAAGCCGTTGCCTTTAATCTTATTAACCTGCGGTTCTGTAACAACTGTTTCCTGAGTATAAGTGGTTTGTGTCTGAAATTCGCTGGTTTGAACAAAATCAGTTTGCTCATTTTGCGGTTTGTTTGGTGCTTCTGCAACTGGCTCTGCCGGTTGTTGTCCCTCCGGAACCGACGCCTCATTTGCCGCGTCATTAACATTGTTACACCCGCAATCAACTTTTTGTGTATGCAAAACAGGTGCTTCACCACACTCTGTATCACGAGCGGTAACACGTAAGCACTCCGACCCTTGAACATCGCGAATGCCACCGCTTGGCAAGACGTCATCCATACTCTTAACATCTTCAGCCGTTAAAGAGCCGCCGCAACCATCAAAGAAAGAATCTAACTTAGCTAAAGTCTCACGGTGTTGAAATAAATTCCAAGAGCCTAATTGCTTATATTCAAACAAAACTTGTTCTCTCGTTTTTCCTGCAAACACGCCGCCGTCTTGCAACATATCATCGGTGATTTTTTGATACTTAGCATCAAATTTCTCACCAAAATAATTTTTCATATTCTCCCATTGTGTTGAGGAAATACCCATATTTTCGTTCCAAGCACTCGGAACAGTAACAGGCGTTGCTTGAACTTCCGGCTCAACTTCGTCTGCTTCAGTATTTTGAACGACAACTTTTGAAGGAACAGTATCCGCTTTACCCTCAAGGCTGTCATGCGGAGCTTCTGAGACGTCCGAGGCAACACGATGGCTTGTGTTTTCACCGCAAGATACCATAACATATCCCATAATCACCGTGCTGACGACTGCCAATCCCTTTGACCACAAATCCTTTTGTTTGTCTTTTAAGGTTTTGATTGCATTTGTCAAACTGTTAGCGGTATAAACAGCCGTGCTGGATAAAGATTGAACACTCTTTTGTACCAAAACACCGCCACCGGCGCTTGCAATCGTACCGGCAGCACCTAAACCGACCAAACCTGCGGCACTTGCCCAAGCCGCATCCTTAAAATAGGTTTTGCGCAATTCTTTATTGGAAAAAATCGTCTTTGGTGCCGCTTTTAACCGACTAAAGAAGCCAACCTTAGGCGCGTTTTTATCTTGTTTTGCCAAACGAGCTTCTTTTCTGGCGAATGTAATAATCGGCCATACCCAAGCGGAAGTCGCTTTGTAAGCGCCATAACCGATAACGGCAGCGCCAAGCCAAGACGCATTAGCCGCCGTAGCTCCAACTAAAACGCCGGTCGCGACCAAATTGGTCGTAATTTTCGGAGCGCGGTCTTTCATATTAGCAATAAATTCATAACGTTGCCCCCAAGCTTCTTTAGCCTTTCTATGGAAAAATTCTTTAGCTTGGTGGGTTAAAACAGCCGCTTTTGAGAAATATTCTTTATTTTTGCCATTGGCTTTTTTAGCTAATTCGGTGCATTTCTTAGCAAATTGAGAAGTTTTTGCTTCAGATTCGGCGCAAGCAGCCATAATAGCGCTTGAGGAAACTTTAATCTTTTGTTTTAAGTCAAAAGCCTTCCTCATTTTTTGCAACATAGAACCGGATTGCTTAACAAAGAAATTCTTATCTTCGTTTTCAATCGCTTGAGCAGCACCCGAAACCTCGTTTTCAACTTGAGCAGATGTTCTTAAATGAGCAATAGTCCCCAAAAAAGAGCTCTTAATTTCTGCAAATAAACTCTTTTTCTTTTCTTCTGTTGTTTTCTCAGCAAATTCTTTGTTGCCGACTTGTTCACGCCAAACGTCTAATTTGGCTTTTTCAAACAACATTGTAAAGTGGTCGTGCTTTTCTTGTCCCTGAAGTTCAAAACGCTCCTTGGTGTCAGGGTTAACATCATAAACTTCGGTGTTTTCTTCAGCTTCTTTAATTTCTTTATCAGCAAAGAACTTTTCTTCTAACTGGCGGTCATCAAATTCCTTTTTGATAAAAGAAGCATTATCGAAGACTTCTTCGGCTTCAGCCGTAATTTCTTCTTCTTTTTGCATTTTTTTCTCTAAAGCTTGCTCTGCATTGCGGATTTTTTCAAGCTCTTGGGCAAAGCGGGAATCGTCAGCTTTCACCATTTCCAAAGCTTTGGCAAAAACTTCATCATCGGCATTGATGTAGCCGCCTGCAATTTCATAAGCTGTATCTAAATCCATGCTGTCATAAGCATTGCTCATTGTTATTTCTCCTAAAAAAACACGTTCTATTTGCAGGCAGTATATAACAAGTTTTTCATAATTTCAACAACTTTTTTGTCAATTTTAAATATTTTTTAAAAATATGTCAAATTCGGCAATAAAAAAGGGTTGCGAAATTTACCGAAATAAAATATAACAGCAGGAAATTAACGAAAAGAGGAAAGAATGCGCGTAGATTTATTTGATTTCGAACTTGACAAAGAATTAATTGCCAAAGTTCCGGCAAACCCCAGAGATACATCTCGATTGCTAGACTTATCTGATGAAAAGGAAATTGTAGACCGTCATTTTTATGATTTGCCGGATATATTGCAAAAAGGCGATGTGTTGGTTTTTAATAACACCAAAG
Organism: Alphaproteobacteria bacterium; assembly: GCA_017939155.1. Lineage (GTDB taxonomy): Bacteria > Pseudomonadota > Alphaproteobacteria > RF32 > CAG-239 > CAG-267. The sequence goes on from JAGAZZ010000044.1 coordinate 70,461, forward strand.
TTATTCCGGCGCGTTTATATGGCAGGAGAGGGGAGGCTGAGGTTGAAGTAACGCTTTATCATCCTGAAAATGGTCTGACCTGGCACGCTTTTATCAAAAATGCCAAACGTCTGCATCCTGAAGATATAGTCACATTTTATACTTCTGAGATAAACATAGAACAGTCTGATTTTAAAGCTAAAGTGCTCGAAAAAAACGGCGAAGACGGTGTGCTGATAGAATTTTTATGTTCTCCCGAAGAATTATCTAAAAAACTTGAAATGTATGGTTTAATGCCTCTGCCACCTTATATAAAAAGAGAAAAGCCTCAAGCCGGTTTATGGAATAAATATAATGACAAAGAAAATTATCAAACCGTATACGCCAAATATGAAGGTGCTGTTGCCGCGCCGACTGCTGGTCTTCACTTCACCGATGAAGTGCTGAAAAAAATAGAAGAAAAGGGTGTAACAAAAGTTTTCTTAACGTTGCACGTCGGCGCCGGAACATTCTTGCCGGTAAAAACCGATGATACGAAAGACCATAAAATGCACGCTGAATACGGTATAATCACTAAAGAAGCCTGCGATATTATCAATCAGGCTAAAAAAGAGGGCAGGCGGGTAATAGCCGTCGGCACAACATCTGTTCGTTTGCTTGAAAGCGCTGCTGATGAAAAAGGTATTCTTCATCCCTTTAACGGGGAAACCTCAATTTTTATCACGCCCGGCTATAAATTTAAGATAATAGATTATATCATTACAAATTTCCATTTGCCGAAGTCAACGCTGTTTATGCTTATTTGTGCTATTGCCGGTACAGAACGGATGAAACAAGCCTATGCCCATGCCATTAAAGAAAAATATCGTTTTTATTCCTATGGGGATAGCTCTATTTTAAAATGTGTAAATAAAATTTAACTATTCTTCGTTAAAGTAACCGCAAAACGAAATACAAAGCGGAGCTAAGCGTGTTGAAATTAGGAATAGAATTTGAAAAAATTTTTGCGTTCAGCAAAAATTCGTTGTTGCCTATATCAATAATGGGGCTGTTTTTTATATACTTTTTTTCGGTTTCCGGTTTTTCGGAAGAAATGTATGCTCCGGTTCGTCGCCTTTTTGCCGTATCTGTAGTTTTAACTCTTATTTTAGCTTCTTTTTTTCGTCAAGTGCAGACATTGATATTGGTTTCGGTCATAGCCGTAAGCTATACCGTCATAAGTGTCTTGCGCTATACCTACGGTGAGGATTATATGTTTTCAGCCGGATATAATATCTGGAGCTTGCTTCTTTTTCCGAATTTGGTTTTGGCTTTTTTTGTTTTTGGTAATAAAGAAACAGATAAAAGATGGAGCTGGTATTACATCTTTTTATTTGCGCAAACCGCATTGATTGAAAAATTGCAAACACAAAACATAGAAGCCGATTCTTATTATTTTTACAAACATATTGGTATGTTGAATTATCCGGCGCTTTATATAGCCGTGTTATGTATCTTTATTTTGTTTTCCCGCTACATTACCAAAGGAACAATGATGAGCGCGGCAGGTTTGCTATCTTCTTTTTCCGTTTTTATGGGAATGTATTTATCGGATAATTTATTTGCATTTAATTTGTTTTTTGCCGCAGGTGTTGTAATAGAACTTGCATCATCGTTGTATCACGCCCATAATGCTTTATATAAAGATGAGCAATTAGGAATAGCAAATGTCCGTTTGTATTTAAAAAAAGCCAAAGCGGAATATCCGCTGAAATATAGTATTGCCTTAATGTATATTGATGAATACGGGCGTTTGCTAAAAAGGTTTGGCAAAAATAAAACTCTGATGTTAAAGAAAATGTTTATCAGCCGTATAGAAGAAGTCAATCCCGACGTGTTGGTTTATAATTACAAAGATGATGCTTTAATTTTGGCTTATATGAATATAAACGCCGCTGAATGTTTTGAAAAAACCGAGGAAATCCGCCGTTCAATCGCTAAGACAATTTTTGTATTTAATGAAAATAACCATTTGCAACTAACCGTTTCGCAATGTGTCAGCGAAAAGAAACGAAGCGATGCAGATGCTTTCGCTGTTCTGGAGCGAGCTGAAGAGAACCTTCAAAAAGCTTGTAAATTTACCCGTAATATCACAATTAAAGCTTAATTATCTTTGCTCTTCAAACTCAAATGTAACACATAGACGCCTAACAACAAAAACGGTAAAGATAACATCTGTCCCATGGTTATATGCCCCGCAATAAAGCCGATTTGTCTGTCCGGCTCGCGGAAAAACTCCATGCACATCCGAGATATGGCATAAAAAATCAAAAATATCCCGGAAATCATCCCCGTATGCTCGCGCACATATTGTTTGCGCCATAAAAGGTTTAAGACGATAAACAACAAAACACCTTCGCTCAAAGCTTCATAAATTTGTGACGGATGGCGCGGCAAATATCCGCCTTCGGGAAATTTAACCGCCCAAGCAACATCAGTTACCCGTCCCCATAGTTCCCCGTTGACAAAGTTGGCAATCCTGCCCAAAAAAATCCCGATAGGGGTGTATAAAGCCACTAAATCCGTAACTTTAAGAAAAGGAAGCTTCGCTTTTTTTGCAAAATAAAATAATCCGGCAATAACGCCGACAATTCCGCCGTGAAAAGACATCCCACCATGCCAAACCGCAAAAATTTCAAACGGATTTTCTAAAAAATATCCTTTCCCGTAACATAAAACATAGCCGATTCTTCCGCCCAAAATAATTCCGAGCGTGGTGTAAAAGACCATATCGTCCAGACACGCATTGCTGATTTGTAAATCATATTTTACAATGTTATTTTTAATTAAGACCCAAGCGCTGATAATCCCCGCTAAATAAGCTAAAGCATACCAGCGTAAAGAAAAAGGTCCGATAGAAAAAACAATCGGCGAAATATCAGGAAAATCGATATACATAAAAAGCTCCATATCCAACGGTTGAAACTGCTTAAATTTATCTTAATAAAAAAATATAATCCACATAAAAAAGTTAAAAAAAATAAATAAAAATATAACCTATTGAAATAAAATATTTTATAAAATTTCTAAAAGTTACTTTTTGCTTAAAAAAGTGGAAAACTGGAGATTCCTATTGTTTTCACTAGTTCGCCCGTTAAAAAATAAACTGTAATTTGAGCAAAGGCAAAAAAATGGATGCAGCATTAAAAAAAGATTTATACAATCCGATTGATACCATAGAGTATATCTTAACGCGCGATAAAGTGTCATTTGACCGCCGTAAAGAAAATGAGCTTGTGGCTGAGGTTTTGGGAAAATGGGATAATATGCTCGTCTTTTTTGCTTTTGAGGAGCACATGCGCTGTTTGCATATCTCCTGTCTTTTAAATATTGAAGCCACAGCAGTTGACCGTAGCAAAATGTTTGAGTTGCTTGCCTTGTTAAATGAAAATCTATGGTTAGGGCATTTTTCTTATTGGAGCGAACAAAAAATGCCGATATTCAAACATTCCGTCATTTTGCAGGATGATGAAGAACTGTTTTGTGATAAAATCAGTAAAATCATTGAGCTTTCAATTATGGAATGTGAGCGTGTTCATCCGATTTTTAATGCCGTTATGCGTCAAAATGTTTCGCCGACGCAAGCGCTTTATGCCGGTGCTATGGTTATGTAAAATCTTAAATGATTTTAAGATACCTCAAGATAAAAACGATAATCCCCGCTTGAATAACAATTGTGGCAAAAAAAGTTGCCATATAACTTTTTTTCTTATTTTTATGATGAAAAATTTTCTGTCCGGCAATCGCGCCAAGCGTCCCCCCCATAAGCTCTAAAGTATGGAGCTGAATTTCCGGGACCCGCCATTCTCCTTTTTTTGCACAATGTTTATCTCTGCCGTAAGCAATAAATGTAAATAAGTTAATTAACGGCAGGTGGCACAAAACAAACAGCATTAAACTCGCTTTGCCGAAATAATGCACCCGTATCCCTAAATGTATCTCCATATAGTATGCTAAAAAAATCATCGCAACAGCATAAAAAAGAAAAAAAACATTTTTTCTTAAACCCGCAAAAATAAAAAGCAAAGCAAATAAAATTGCCGCAAAAGTAAGAATCATAGTAACCTCCGAATGCCTTTCGGATAACATAAAAAAACTGAAAAGTAAATCAAAAACTTAAGAAATTTTTAATAGCTTTACTATATTAATAAAACCAACAATGAATAAATTTAATTAGGAGATGCCCTATGAAAAAAGTTTTAAGTCTTGTTTCCTTAAGCGTTTTAGCCGCTTGCTCCTGCAGCGAAAACCAATGGGAAGAAGTAGATACAGTTGTTTATGAAGAACCGGCTTATGTTGAGCCGGCTCCTGTTGTAGCAGAACCGGTTGTTGTCGCTGAGCCCGTTCAGCCGGTAGTTCGTCCTGAACCTGTTTATGTCAATGTGCCGCAACCTGTATATGATTGTCCGTGTGCAGAAGTTCGCCCGACACCTTGCTATCAGCCAACCTGTTACCAGCCTTGTCCGTGTCAGCAAGTTGTAATGCCGGCGCCGCAACCTAAAATAACGACAACCAAAAAAATTATCACAACCACCACAACGGTTGAAGAACCCTGCGGCAAACCGGTTTGCGAGCCGGTCGTAACCACACATGAAGAGATTGTTCCTGCAGAAGTAACATATAGCGGGTATAATCAAGCTCCGGCACAAAATGATTATGTCGAAGTAACAGTAGAGAGAAATCCGTATCACTCTGAAGTTGTTGGGATGCGTTCGTCTTCTTCAAAAGTAAGCGCAGATGTCGCGGCTAAATATTCGCCTGAAACATACGTTGTTGTAGCCACCCGTGCCACAAACCGTATGCTTCAAGACACCTCAGCCATTTATGACAACGGTCGTACAAAAACCGTATATATCAAAGATACAAAGTTATTAAGCTCTGACCTTCCGTATGGTAGCCATCGCTTAAAGGGAACCGTAAAAGACATTATCAGCGGGGCAAAAAGCTTTGATGTTGTAAACAGCGCATCAGCGGCAGATTTTATCATCGATTCGTCTGCTGACTGGTATGTCGCTGGTAATGCGGCTCCGGCATTGCAATATAAGCTTGCTATGTTTGATAAAAACGGCCAAAAAGTCAACGAATGGGTCGAAGTTATCAGACAGGTTCAGGACTAAGCTTAAATGCTCAAAAGCATAATAAAACCGTCTGTTTTAGCTCTAGGGATATTACTTAATCTGGAAGCCAAAGCAGACGGTTTTTTGCTGCCCTCAGAAAATTTTTCTTATCAGTCTTATGAAGAAGCCGCCCAAAAAGAAACCGCAAATCAAGACTACATTATTCCCTTAATTTTTATCAAAGATATTGAATTTTATAATAACACCTCCACTTCCGCCTACACCAAAGACATCAAAGCTTTTTTATCTCTCGAGCCTTCAGTGATTGTGGCTGATAATGAAGCAATGGCGGATTATTTTTTAATCCCCTATCTGCAATATTCAAAAATTGAACCCATAAATCAAGAAAAAAGCCGCTACAGTATGGCTGTGACCGTCAAATTGCAGGCAAGCGGCGGTGCTAAAATAGATAAAGAAGAAAAAAGGCGTTTTATCCTGATAGATAACGCTCAGGACAAACAAGAAATAGCCCGCAAACTAATGTTAAAGCTGATAAAAGAAGCCTCAACCGCTTTAGTGATAAGGCTGAAAAATAAATAATTATCTACCAAGCCAAAAAGTCGCCGGTCCGTCATTGACAAGGCTGACTTTCATATCCGCTTGAAAAATGCCGTTTTGCAACAAAATCCCTTTTTGCTCTAAAAGCGTGTTGAAATACTCATACATTTCTTTTGCTTTCACCGGAAGCTCCGCCATCTCAAACCCCGGTCTGTTGCCTCGGCTCAAATCAGCCGTTAAGGTAAATTGCGAAACCAGCAAAATCCCGCCGTTAATATCCGTCACCGAGCGGTTCATTTTTCCGTTTTCATCTTCAAAAATCCTCAAGTTAACCAGCTTGTTAGCCAGATACTCAGCCTTATCTTTAGTATCTCCTTTTTCAACCCCTAAAAAAACAAGCAGTCCTTGTCCGATTCTTCCGACAATATTTTTATCCACTTCAACGCTGGCAGACAGCACTCTTTGAATTAATAGTTTCATCACTCGTCCTCTTATTTAACATAAAACAAATGGGATAACAAAACAGCGGCGACTATTCCCGCAAAATCAGCCCAAAGGGCATATTTTAAGGCATAACGTGTTTTAGAAATACTAACCGCGCCGAAATATACCGTCAAGACATAAAATGTCGTTTCGGTCGACCCTTGGATGACAGACGCCGTAAAAGCCGCAAAACTATCCGCTCCAAAGGTCTGCATTGTTTCAATCATCATTGCCCGTGCACCGCTTCCCGAAAGCGGTTTCATCAACGCTGTCGGCAAAGCATCGGCAAAAGCACCGTCAAAACCGGTTTTTGTACAAATCAATTTAATCAAAGAAACAAGCTCATCTAAAATTCCTGAGGCTCTGAAAGCTCCGATACTGACAAGCATAGCCAAAAGAAACGGCAAGATTTTAATCGCTACGTCAAACCCTTCTTTTGCTCCTAAAACAAATAATTCGTAACACTTAATCTTTTTCTTAAGAGCAAAAAGAACAATTCCGCCAATAAGCGTTATCAACAAGATATTGCCGATAACAGAAGAAACCATAAGCCTAAGTTTAGGAGAAATCAAATAAAATCCGCCCGCAATGCCGGCAATCAGCAAAATAAAACCCGCCAGCCATTTAAGCAATATTTTGTTTTTAAGTTCAATTTTTTGCTTAAAAGCCACCAACAAAAATCCTGTCAACGTAGAAACGGATGTTGCAAGTAAAATCGGAATAAAAACTTCCGTAGGTCTCAGCGCTCCCATTTGCGCCCGATACATAAATATCGTAATAGGAATAAGGGTCACCGAAGACGAATTTAAAATCATAAATAAAATTTCAGCGTCGCTTGCCGTATCTTTTTTCGGGTTATGTTGTTGCAGCTCTTCCATCGCTTTAAGCCCCATAGGTGTTGCCGCATTGTCAAGCCCCAAAAAATTAGCTGCCATATTAAGCACAACTGTTGAAATAGCCGGACTGTCCTTTGGAATATCTTTCATAATAACTTGAAATAAGGGCGATAGTTTAAGCGAAATTTTTTGCGCCAGTCCCGTCGCTTCCACCAGCTTTAAGATACCAAGCCAAAAACTCAAAATGCCGATAAGCCCGATGGAGATATTAACCGCAGAATTGGCGTTTTCAAAAATGGCGTTAACAATGAGGTCAAAGGTTTCGCTGTTTTGATGAAAAATCAAATCAAAAAAAGCTGCGCCAATCGCTAAAAGTAACATTCCCGCCCAAATAATATTAATCATAACCGTCCCCGTTTAGCAAATATTTAAGATATTGCCTTCATAATAACCTTAAAAGATTAAAATTTAGAGAAAAAAGATGCAGAATAATCCCGAGTATTTACAAGAAAAAGAAAGTTTTAACGCTTATTATGAAACAACAGTCCTCCCCATGTTGCAAAAAATAGAAGCACGCCGCAAAAAATATTTGCTTCGTTTTATTTTGATAGGGCTTTTTATCATCTTTTGGTGCATAAGCCTGATGAGCGATGGCGCATTATTAAAAGAAAATATTTCAGGCGATGTGGCAGGTGTGGTTTTTTGTTTTTCCATTTTGGCATTGTGTTGGCCGCTGTTAAGTTACTATAAAAAGAGCAAAGAAAGCCTGCTTCCGGTTCTTGCCGGCTACTTTGGGCAGTTTTCCTACGCTTGCCGTGCGCCGCTGAATGAAACGTTGCTGAAACAATCAAAGATTATGAAAAAATATGATGTTCTTGATACAGATGATAGCTTCAGCGGGCAATACGATGGGGTAGGGGTCAATTTTGCCGAATATATTTTGCGTGATTTAAAATACGAAAAGAAAGATGGCGTAAAAAGACCTGTTTACATCAAAAAAGCCCGCGGTATAATCTTTATAGCGCAAATGAACAAAAATTTTTCCTCGCAAACAATTGTCGTTAAGGATAAAGGTTGGTTAAATAAATTTGCACACTATAAAAATCTGCAAAAAGCAGGTCTGGAATCTTCCGAGTTTGAAAAACAGTTTGAAGTTTATACTGATAACCAAATAGAAGCGCGTTATCTCTTAACGGTGGTGATGTTAAATTATATGTTAGAAGTCAAAAAAACATTTCCGAATGTAGAATTCAGCTTTTTTGATAAAAACGTTTTTATTAATATCGAACTCAAAAAAAATCTTTTTGAAATAAGCAGTTTCTTTACTTCAATTATCAATAAAAAACGCATAGAAAAGAGTTTTTATGAGCTTTATCTCTTGTTTTCGATTATCAAGATTTTGCGCTTGGATAAAAAAACGCTTTTCTAATCTTAAATTTCAGAATCAAGCAAACGGATGGTCTTAACCGCTTCGTCATAAAGCAACTTATTTTCACGGATAGAGAGCCTGATATTGGATTTAGCAAATTCCTCGTTCGTTCCGCAATCATAACGCTCGGAAGCCGTTAAAACGCCATAAAGAGGTATTCCCCTTTGCGCCGCAAGGTTAATCGCGTCAGTCAAATTAATTTCCCCGTTAGTTCCTTTTTTAACCGAAGGCAGCAAATCCAAAATTTCATTAGGCAACACATAAGGTCCCATGCTGGCAAATTCCGAATTAATTTCTTCAAGCTTTGGTTTTTCAATCACACCTTCTGCTGAAATAATATTTCCATGTTGCGACACGTTATTTAAAACGCCGTAGCGAGAGAGCTGAACTCGTGGAAATTTAATAACATTTTCCACCATGCCGCCTTTTTTCTCATACACGTCAAGCAGTTGGGATAAAATCCCTTTGCCACGGCACACATAAACATCATCCACCCACATCACCATAAAATCTCTTTTGCCGATAATCTCTTTGGCACACAAAATCGCATGACCGTTTCCTTTGGGTTCCGGTTGGCAGGCAAAGGAGAATTTAACCCCGTCCGGAACGGTTCTTTTTAAAGCTTCCCAAAGTTCAAGCTTATCATTTCTAAGCAATCTTTCCTCAAGTTCTGCATTAGGGGAAAAATAATGCTCATACATTTTTCTATTGGCTTCATCGCTATAAATAAAAATAATCTCTTTAACCCCGGCTTCGGCACAGGCATCCACGGCATACTGGATAATCGGCAGATTATTTAAACACAAAAACCCCTTGTGCATGGCTTTTGTCGCGGGAAGATTGCGGGTAGAAAGCCCGGCAACCGGCAATACAACAACGTCCGGTCTTGAAAACATCATAACTCTCCTTAAATCATATCAATAAGTCAAGCATAATGAAAAAAAGTTTTTAAGCAAATAAAATAACCGCTATTTCACATATAATGTTTTGGCTTTGCTGATTTCGCCGCTGAAAATCTTTGCCGGAACTTGATTTTGCGCAAAAAGATATTTATTTTTCGGTTTTAATGAAATAGGAGAGGAATTTTCAGCCCTCAAGGCACTTTTTCCGCTTTTCCCGCTAAACGATAAAGCTTTTTTATCAGTAACGTGGAAAACATATTTATTATTGGTGTTTTGCGTGGCTTCAACTTCCGGTGTCTCAATATAAACCGGAACATCATTGGTAAGGTCGCTTAATTTTACCGCAAAATCATCATCTAAACGCTCATCAGACAGAAGCTTAATCAAAGGAGAGTGATGAGTATTTTCTTCCTTATCTTTTTCTTGCGAAGCAATATGGAAAGCAAGATTATTGCCGCTCAAAGCAATGGAAGGAATATTTTTTGCGCGTGAAAAACCTTGTTTTCGGCTTAAACTATCAGTAATTTCAGCCGCAATTAAAGAATTTTCATCTTTACCGATACCAAGGGCGACAACCGGATTTGTCTTAAAAAAGTTGTTTTGTGCGCCGCCGTTTTTACCAAAAAAGTCGCCTGACAATTCTTTTTTAAAGGATGGAAACTGTTGCTTATAAGCTAAAACCTTAGCTTTTTGGCTTTCTTCATTCTCAATAAACAAAGGCTTAACGTTAGATTCTGTTTGTTTAATTTTGAGCATAATGTCATCCAAAGCAGATTTGGTGTTTTCTAACAAAGTTTCGGAAGCTGTTTTAATAGGTGTCGGCAAAACAGTTTGTGTTTCTGCCGTTGTGATAACGGAAGTTTGCGCATCTCTTGGCAAAAGCGTTTGCTTTGCGTTATCATCAGCAACCGCCAAATTATTCGGTTCGACCGCCGGCAAAACCACCTCGGCAGTTTTAACCTCATCTTTTTCTTTAAGCGCTAAAATCGGTTTTTTAACCTTAACTTCTTCCGTTTTCTTTTCAGCTATCGGTTGTTGAAGAGGGGATTTTTCAGCCTGCGCCACAACGGTTTCTTTTGCCGTTTCCGATTCGCTTGTTAAAGCTTTTTGCGCAACCGGTTGAGTTGCTTCGGCTGTTTTAATTGGTTCAACCGGTTTTAGTTCCTGAATTTTTACCTCATCATTAACAGGCTTTTCCTCTCTGGCAGGCTTGGCATTTTTTATACTGACCGGTTTAGGTTCATCGACCAAAGGAGCAAGTTCGGCAACTTTAACGTCTTTTGTTTCAACCGGAGCGGCTTTGATTTTTTTTATTAAGCTTGCAATTCCGCTTTTAACGCCATTGAAATCAAGACTTAAAGTATCATCTTTTTTTTTATCTTCCATTGTGTCGCTTGAAGGGGAAGGTTGAACATCATTTTTCGGTTCATCAGCTTCGGGGGCATTTTTCTCTTCGCTTACCAAGTTTTCTTGAACACTCTGCTCTGTTTTTTTTGACCCGTTGGTAGGCTTTGACGCGTCAATACCATCAACAGTTTGGGGCAGATAAACCATATATTCGTCATAATCTCTGGCATTGATATTGAGCGCAGCTCTGAAAGCTTCAATGCTGTCGATAATTTTGTTATTCATCCGCTCGGTGTAAACGAAAATCGTATTTAGCGCTTGTTGAGCAACTTCGTTGTTCTTTTTCATTTCGGAAATTTTTTGCGAATCGATGATATTAAGATAATTATCCCGAATTTTGTTATAAAGTCCGTTAATACGCTCTATGTCGTCGTTAATCCCGTCTATGCCGTCCTGAAGTGCTTTTTGTTTTTCTTCATCAACGGGAGTATCTGTGTTAGCCATAATGCCGACTTGTTGCATATAGACATCCGTTAATCCGCTGTAATAAGACGCGTTGTTTTGTGCAGCGTTGTACAGCCAGGATATTTTGTTGAAAGCATCGTCAAAGATATATTTGCTGTCAACAATAAAGTTGTCTTCCAAGGTTTTCGGAACAAACTTTATTTTGGATTTTTCAATTTCAAGCTCCGCTCCCAAATTAATTAATGTTTCTTCATCAGGGTTTGTCCTGAGTGTTTCGGTCATATATTTAAGTTTGGTTTCACTGTCTTGTAAAGTTTTGATACTGGAATCATAAATTTTAATAACATTTTCATTGGCACTGACCGGTTTAAAGCGAATAATATCGAGCGTTAAGCGTGAAATATTTTGCAACTCACGGTTAAGTTCTTCCCCCAAAGCTTTATTCTTTTCCTCTAAACGTTCTTTGTGCACTTTTTCTTGGGAATTTTTAGCCTCATTGACCATTTTTTCCGTATCGCTGATTCGTTTAATGCTTTCGCTTAAATTTAGTTTAAGCTGAGGATTAGATAGGTTACCGGCGTATGAAAATTTCAGCACATCAGAGAACGTAGCGTCATTGTAAATTCCGTTAAAGACGGCGTTAAACAGCCAATTATTGAGGTTTAAATCAAACTTCATATCAAGTTTAGCAACAGGAGATTCAAATAAAGTGTTATCGCTAACCAAAAGCCCCTGAGTAATTTCATAAGAGCCATTGATTTTGTTAAAAATGCTTCTGCCTGTTTTAAGGCTATTGGCAATAGTTTCTTCAAAACCTTTAAGGGTTTGTCTTTGTTCAAATTCAAATTTAATAATATCCAAATCCCAGCCTTTTATAGCCGTCTGTGATAACTCAAATTTTCCCTTGGCATTGAGCTTCTCAATAAAATCTTTTTTAGAACCGGCCAAAGAATCAAATGTTCCCTCAGCTTGCAAAACGCCGCCTTCAATCATATAAACTGAGCCGCCGAGATGAGGGATAGAAAGCCCTTTAATGTTAAAGCTGCCCTCAGTCTTGGGGATGTTATTGCTATCTAAGATAAACTTAAGCAAAACAGACATATCATCTTTTGCAAACGAAAAATTATCCGCTTTCAAAATGCCGTTTTTAAGCAATACCTTTGCCTTGGCGTCATTATAACTCTTATTTTTGTAAACAAGTTGCTTAGCTGTTAACGCCAAATTAAAATCAGCCTTTTTCAAAGCGGAATAATCAATTTTTTTCTCATCAAAGCTAAGTGGGGCGATAAAAGCTGTTTGTCCGGTTGATTTTGCAATAGAAGGTGCTTTTTTATTAAGGTTAAACAACCTGTCAGCATCAAATTTGTCAAAATCAAATTGTCCCGCCAGTTTTGGCTTGTTTTCGCTGTAATCAAAATCAAAACGCCCTTTAATGCTGTTAGCGCCTAAATAAGCATTAATGTCATCAAGTGAGAAAAGCTTATCCGTTCCTTTAATTTTGCCGTTAAGCACAAAAGAAGTCAGCGGAATATCCGGCGTATAATCAATATCAAGCGCTTTAATGAAATTAGAGAAATTATTGCTCTTTAATTCCAAATCGCCGTTAACGGCAATGCCGCTCTTAGCATTTTCAACCGTTCCGGTATAAGAAAATTCCGTATCGCCGAATTTTTGTACCGAACTTAAACTAAAATTGTCAAATGTACCGCTTAAAGCCCCTTGTGTAGCAAAAAGTTTTCTCTTAAACAAAGGCTTAGATACGTCTTTAATGCCTAATGTTGAAGAAAATAAGGGGAAATTGTTTGTCTTAACATCAAAACTTAATTCCTTAAAATACGGCTTGCTGTAAATTTTATCCGCATCAAAGCTGATATTAACCGCGCCTCCTGCCATATTGGCAACACTAAATTTCTTAACATTCAAATTATCTTTAGACAAGTTGAATTGAACCTGCATTTTTTCTAAAGGTACTTCGTTGTAAACCGCACTGCCGACTGCCGCCGTGACATCCAAATTAATGTCTTTATTCCAATCAATCAGATTAAGCTGATAAAGAGCTTTGTCTTCCAAGCTGGCTGTCGCCATATCTTTAGGAAGAGCTGTCAAATATTTATCAAATAAAATTTGCGAAGCGGCAATATCCGCCAAAACATACTGCTCGCCATCTTTTTTAATAAAGCCGAAGTTGCCCTTAAAAGATGTGGCGTCAATCACGCCCGAGGGAACGGAAATCTTAAGCGTGTTCAAATCACCGCTTGCCTTAATTTCAGCTTGTGCACGCTTGAAAATGCTCTTTTTCTGCTCTGGGTTGGCTAATTTGGCTAAATCAATTCCAAAAACTGAGGCAAATGTTCTCAAATCTTTGCTCTCGAGAATTTGGTTAAACTGATAAGTGCCCCCATTGTTTAAATCGATTCTGCCGACCGCTTTGATTGTTGTATCGCCAACCATGTTGAGCCCAAATCTTGTGAAATCAAGAACGCCGTCTTTGAGTTTTAAACCGAGGTTTAAATTTTGTGCTTCCGTTTCTTTAACCAAAGCTTGGCTTGCTTTAATATTAACGGCACCGTCATAGTTAAAGAACGGCGTGTCGGCAAACTTTTTGCCGCTTTTTACCATATTAATAAAATCATGACTGATATTTTCAATAATGTTTGTATCAAATTTTGTCATATCAAAGCTGGCAGACACTTCATTGCGCGGATTGCCGTTTTTAATAAGGGCATTTCCTGTGCCGATAGTGTTTTGACCGTATTTAACTGTAAAATTATCAAGTTTTGCCAAATGATTATCATAGTCATATTTAAACGAGAAATAAAGTGGCTCTTCATACACGTCACTTATGGTGTCTTTGCCAAATATAATCGCAATAGTGTCAGTTAAGCTTTTGGTTTCAAACGTTAAAGTACCCTTGGCTTTATTTCCGAGTGTTCCGTCAATAAATATTTTGGCGGCACTCGGAGCGTTTTCAACTGTCATTTTTAATGTTAAAGCATTATTTTTGACAATGTCGCCGCTAAATTTAATCTCGCTGTTGTTGTGGATAAACATACCATTGGTCTTATACGGTCCTTGTAATGTTGGAGCACTGATATTAGCAGAAATATTAGTCAGTTCAAAAGATTCGTTTGACCTTAAGTCATTATATTTGAAAGTGGCACCAGCCATACGAATATCATTAAAAGAAACTTCAATATTACCGGATTTATTTTTGCCCGAAGCCCCAAAGCCGCTCCAGTTAAAATCTCCTTTTTCAGAAATTTCAAGATTGACCGTAGGTTGGGTCAGCATCATCGATTTTAAAATAAATTTATTGTCAAATAAAGGCATTAACTCAATATTTGAAGAGATTTGGTTAATATTCATGAGCAAATCGCGGCTGCCGTTTTTATAAAATCTGACTAATCCTGCAGAAAATTTAGGTGTAGGAATAAGCTCAACCGTCAGGTTGCCTTCAATAACCGCGTTAAGCCCGGTAATCTGCGAAAACCGTTGCGCAATAATGGCTTTGTGCTTGTTCCAGTCTAGAGTGTAAATGTATACTCCCGCACCGATAACAACAAGCGCAATAAAACTGATAAGGCCTATGATAATCTTTTTTAGCACGATTTTCTCCTAATTTAAAAATAAGCTTTGCTAAATTTTTTTATCATTGTATATTATAAAAAATTAACGAAACGATAACATCGCAATTTTTTTTATGAATTTGTTTAAGGAGGCTGCTATGGATATAGCTCAAGAGCTGTTTAAAAGCGCTTTGAAGGCAAGGTCAAACGCCTATGCGCCATATTCTCACTATAAAGTCGGAGCCGCTATTTATGCCGAAAATGCAAAAATTTATGCGTCATGTAATGTGGAAAACCTTTCTTTTCCCTGTGGAACGTGTGCCGAAGCCGGCGCCATAGCCGCTATGGTTGCGGATAATGGCGGTAAAATACAAAAGATTTTGATTGTAGCTGACGCAAAAGAGTTGGTTTATCCCTGTGGTGCCTGTCTGCAACGCATAGCCGAATTTGCAACCCCAAAAACTCTGGTTTATCTGGCTGATATAAAAGAAATTAAAAAAACATACACTCTGCAAGAGCTTCTTCCTCATAATTTTACCGCAAAGGAACTGTCAAATGATTAAACAAGCCGCTTTATACATCAAACAGACCTTAGATTTAAAAAATCCTCAAACCGCCGTCATTTTAGGCTCGGGTTTAAGCGGTTTTGCTCAAACCTTAAGCAATACCTCAACTGTTGCTTATAAAGATATTCCAAACTTTCCGCAAACAACGGTTGCCGGACACAAAGGCGAGCTGATAAAAGGTTTTTTAGGACAAAAAGAGCTTCTTTGCTTAAACGGGCGTTTTCATTTATATGAGGGGCATGAACCCAAAGTCATCGCTGATGTTATCCATATCTTAAAAGAGCTGGGCATTAAGCGGTTAATTGTCACCAATGCCGCCGGCTCGTTAAAAAAGGAATTAACCCCGGGCAGTCTTATGCTGATAGCCGACCATATTAATTTTAGCGCCAAAAATCCGTTAATCGGTGCTAATGATGAGCGCTTCGGTCCGCGTTTTCCTGCAATGAATAAAGCATACACAGAAGCTTTGCGCCAAAAATGCTTAAAAATTGCCTCTAAGCAAAATATTCCTCTGAGCGAGGGGGTGTATTTAATGGTTTTAGGACCAAATTTTGAAACTGCCGCTGAGGTGAGGGCGTTTGCCTTGTTGGGCGCAGACGCTGTCGGAATGTCAACCGTGCCGGAGGTGATAGCCGCGGTGCATAGTTCAATGGAGGTTTTGGGAATTTCGGTTATAACCAATTATACGGGGGATTTGGCAAAAAATACTTTATCACATGAGGAAACGCTGGCTATTGCTAATCAGGCGTCGACCAAACTTATCAGGCTTGTAACCGAATTTATCAAAGAGGAGGATTAACCATGTTACCCCAGGAAATCATTCGCAAAAAACGCAATAAAGAACAGTTAAGTGCAGAGGAAATCTCTTTTTTTATTAAAGAGATGACATCAGGCCGCTTGGCAGACATTCAAGCCGCTTCTTTTACCATGGCTGTTTTTTTTAATGGTATGACCAAAGACGAAACGTTGGCGTTAACGCTTGCCATGCGTGATTCCGGTGAAAAATTAACATGGGAAGATATATCTGACGGTCCGATTGTTGATAAGCACTCAACCGGAGGTGTCGGGGATAAAGTCAGTTTGATGTTAGCCCCGATGTTAGCAGCGTGTGGTGCTTATGTGCCGATGATAGCGGGCAGGGGGTTAGGGCATACCGGCGGAACGCTCGATAAGCTCGATTCTCTTTCCGGTTATCAAACCAATGTCGATATTGATTTATTTAAACAAACAGTCAAACAAGCCGGTTGTGCCATTATCGGGCAAACCGCGGCTCTGGCTCCGGCAGACAGAAAATTATATGCGATTCGCGATGTTTGCGCTACCGTCGAGTCAATCCCTTTGATTACCGCTTCAATTTTATCTAAAAAGCTTTCTGCCGGTCTGCAATATTTGGTAATGGACATCAAATGCGGCAATGGCGCGTTTATGGAAAATATAAACAGAGCCTCCGAACTTGCGCACGCCATAGCCAATACCGCCAACGGCGCCGGCACTAAAACAACTGCTCTGTTAACCGATATGGACAGTATTTTAGGCACAACGGTCGGCAATGCGTTGGAATTAGAAGAAGCGCTTTCATATCTTAAAGGGGAAAAAGACGATTCCCGTTTGGATGAGGTAACAATGGCTTTGTGTGCTGAATTATTGCTCAATTCAAATCTTGCCCAAACCAAAGAAGAAGCCGAGCAGAAGCTCCGTCACACCATCTCCTCTGGTCTTGCTTATGAACATTTTGTGAAAATGGCGACATTGCTTGGCGCAGATAGTAAAATTTTAGAAAATTTTGCAACTCTTAAGCCTAAAGCTCCTTATGTCGAGCCGATTTATCCGACAACATCCGGCTATGTCACCGCCATAGACACGCGCCAAGTAGGCTTAGGTGTCATTATGTTAGGCGGCGGTCGCACGCATCCCGAGCAAAAGATAAATTACACCACCGGTTTTACTTCTTTCTGTCAAATCGGCGACAAGGTGGACGCTAAAACGCCCCTGTGTTATATCCACGCTGAGGACAAAGACAAAGTCAAAGAGGTAGCCGAATTCGTCCGTCAAGCCATAACAATTGCTGACACCAAGCCCGCACCATCTCCCGTCATCTTGCGCAAAATCGCCTAAAAATAAGCGGCGATAACACAGCGGTCGGTGTTATCGGCGGTTGAGCACCTTTGGCAAAAATCGAGGACGTCATCAAGTTTGAGGTTAGCCAAACAATGAAGTTGTTCATTGCAATATGGAATCCCATACCACCAGATTTGAGGAGCAGAATTATTTGCTTGGTAGAGGAAAACATGGTGAATATCGTTTTCAAAAGGTTTGATAACATTAAGGAAAAACTGACGGCAAAGCTCATAATCAGAGTTTGAGTTTTCGCCTGCCTGACGAATATAAAAATCGAACGCAACGCCAAAAACACTAGAAAAAGGAACAACAGAATAACCGAGACTATCCAATAAAAACTGCGAATCTGTACTTTTTATCTTCCAACCCGCCGGTAGCCCCATTGCCGCCATATACGGTGCAAGGAGGACTCTTTGTTGTTTTTCTTGATATACCCTCCGCCAGTCCTTTCTATATAAAAGCAAATACTCCTGAATAAATAAAGTGTATTGTTCTGTTAACTTATTAATCTTGTGCTTCATCATCGCTTTTTGAAAGCCCGCTATCGCGCCAACAGATAATATCCCGACAATGGCTAACACCCCCAGCATTTCTATCATCGACCGTCCATATTCACTGCTTTTCTTAAAAAACATATCACATAGTTCCTTTCTTCATAAACCTAGGTTTATGAAGAAAGGAATTTTATTTTTTTGAAAAAAAGTTATCTCAATTGTTTTCAATAACTTAGAAAAATTTAATCTTAACGGATTTTTAAAATTTAATATGCAAAATAGACGTACCTTTATGGAGATTATTTTATCGCTTAAAAATAAACGGCAATAGAACAGTTTTCATCTTTAGCAAAGCAAGAAGAGCAAAAGTCTTCAATATCCTGAAATGTCATATTAGATAGACAGTTTCTATTTCCGGAGCATTGAGGCGTACCATACCAAAATAATTTACTGCTTGAGCGTTGATAAAGCCACATGCGATAAATATCTTCTTTAAAAGGCAAAATAACATTAGATATAAATTGTCGGCACAGCTCGTTTTGTGTATTTGCTTCTGCCACTTGAATTAGCAAATCAAATCCAATATGAGAAAATCCTGTATAGCCGGTATTTGGACTAAAACGATTATTCATTGAATCCATAATATTAGAGCCAACTCTCTTCCAACCGGCAGGAAGTCCTAATGCTTCAAGAAAAGAGGCGATATATACACTTTTGTCATTATTATTTCGATGCATACGAGCCCACTCTCCTTTATATTTAAGCAAATACTCCTGAATAAATAAAGTGTATTGCTCCGTTAACTTATTAATCTTATGCTTCCTCATTGCTTTTTGAAAACCCGCTATCGCGCCAACAGATAATATCCCGACAATCGCCAACACTCCTAACATCTCAATCATCGACCGCCCGTTTTGGTTTAAAGAATATAATTTCATTATAGCCTGCCTTTATAAGTATAAGTTACAACAAAGCCCACCTTTCAAGGCGGGCGGATGTTCGAAAACCGTACACAGATAAACGGCTCGGCTTATTTGGCCAAAACCTTATTCACCGACATCCGCCTAAGCGAAAGTCGGCACAATCTTTTGGGTCGTATGTGCTGCGACCATCTGTGTTTTTTCAAGGGTTTTCGACGCCCCGGATAATCTCTTATCCGCTTTTAAAAATACAAAGAAAGAAAATATAATCAAGTCAAAAATAAAAAAACGGTGCTTATGCACCGTTAAAAGCTTATGAACGTCTAGGTTTCTTAGGTTGTGGTGGTGCCATAAAATCAGCCCGTGATTTATAATTTTTGATTTTATTAAGCAATAAATAATCCGGCATACCATCTTGCGGCAGTTTCCACTTTTTCTGTAAAGTCTTGACCGCGGCGGCTGTTTTCGAGCCATACCGACCGTCTTCTTTAAGTTTTGCTCCGATAACCCGATTGGCAAAATGTTGAACCTTTAAAATATCCTCATCGGTCAGCTTATAGTTCGCTTTTTCTTTAAGCGGCGCAAACTTTTGCTTACCTTTGGCATAATCAGCCAGTTTAACAATCGCCAGTGCATAGTTGGTAGACCTGTTCCAAATCATTATTCTTCTAAAATTGCTAAGCGTGATATAAGCTCTTCCTCTGCGCCCATCCGGCAAAATAATCCCCGCCGCGGCATCTTCCGGCAACTTTAACGCTTTGCCGTCCGCACCGACAACGCCAAGCTTTTTCCACTCTTTAACCGATTTATATTTTTTCAGCCCGACAAGTTTATAATCAAAGTTCCACGGCAAAATAACCTCTTGCCCCCAAGGCTCATTAGCTTTCCACCCGAGTTTGGAAAGATAGTTGGCCGCAGAAGCAATCGCGTCGTCAAAATTATCCCAAATATCCGCCACGCCGTCACCGTCAAAGTCAACCGCATACGCGTTATAAGTCGACGGCATAAACTGAAAATGTCCCATCGCACCGGCCCAAGACCCCATCATCTTGTCGCCGTCTAGGTCGTAAGTGTCCATAATCTGTAAAACATGGTAAAGTTCACGCTTAAAAAAGGCGGAACGTCTGTTCTTGTAGCTTAAGTTTGTCAGCCCGTCGATAAGATGATATTTACCTTTGTTGTAGCCAAAATGCGTCTCAACGCCCCAAAAAGCCACCAAATAATGAACCGGCACGCCATATTTTAGGCTAAGCTCTTTATATTTTTTGCTAAGTTTTTTATAGTGCTCTCTTGCTTTGTCAACTTTTCCTTGGTTAACCAGCCTATTAATATAAGTGTCCGAAGTCAGCACAAACTCAGCCTGTTTCTTGTCTTGTAGCACAACGGCTTTAACCTCGTGGAAATAATCGTCTTTATAGGCATTTTTAATCGTTTTTTTAGAAATGCCCTTGGCAATCATCTCTTTTTTCAGCCCGTCGAGCCATTTATCCCACTCTTTACGCTGTTCTTCAACGCTTTTCACCTTGGCAAACGCTTCACCAAAGCAAAATAACAAACAAAAAGCAATCAATAAAATTCGTCTAAACATCTTATCCGCCGTAACAAATATACTCAATACTAGAAGTATAAAGAAAATATCTTTACTTTCTCCTAACAATCAGTTGTTTACATCAAAAAAAATATATGTTACAACAAAAAACAAGCTACTATTAAGCAATTTTGTTGAAAATACCCCAAATAGTCATTACGAGCCAGCCGTAAGGCATAAAGGCGTGGTAATCCATAACTGGTGCGAAGCACGCCTTTTAACAAAGGAAAATAAAGGAGAAAAAATGAATATTAAAGAATTTAAACAAACCCTGCCACTCAAAAAGGCAATTTTAGGCATAGACTACGGCTCCAAACGGATGGGACTTGCCGTTTCCGACCTCTCAAAGCTGATTGCCTCGTCATACAAAATATTATACCGCACTACGTTAGAAAAAGACCTCGCTGAGTTAAAAAATATAATCATAGAAAAAGAAATCGGCGCTATCGTTATGGGCTTGCCATTGCAAATGAACGGCGAGGAAGGGGAAATCGCCGCCGAAGTCCGTAAGTTTGCCACCATCTTAGAAGAACATTTTGCTCTCCCGATTCTCTTGTGGGATGAGCGCTTGTCTTCATCAGCTATGGAAAACTTTTTAATCAAAGAGGTTGACCTCTCCCGCAAAAAACGTGCCAAAGTCCTGGACGCCACAGCTGCCGCCTATATCCTCCAAGGCGCACTGGACGCTTTGCAATATGCTTAAAAAAATCTTGTGCCAACCAAAATTTTATGATAAAATAGAAAAAACAAAGGAGAAAAGCCATGGATATAGAAATAAAAGATTTTAAAAATTTTGAACAATTTTTAGCCTACAGTCGGCAACACGTTGAGGAAATGAAAAGCTGGTCACCTGAACAGATGAAGCAATATACCGACAAAGTTATGACCCTGCGTGAAACAGACCCCGAATTTAAAGCCAAATATGATAAGTGGACAAGAAATCTTGAAAACAAACAAAAGAAAACCGTCGTCATCGGCGGCGATGAAAAAGATACTACATACTCCCGAGGTCAGCTTAAACTAAAGAAAATCAAACAAGAAGCTAAAACAAAGCAAGCCCCTAAACCCGAACACCGCACCCCGGATATTGTCATCTTGGCTAAACGAAAAAAAATACGTAGTATTTGATAAAATCTTCATAACCCATATTGACAACTTAAACTTTCTAAAATACGCTATTTGTGTACAAGATGATAACTTGTATGAGGTTTGAAACCCTCTTGAACGTTGCTTAAAACAAAGCGTAAAACTGCCTTTTGGTCTGCTGACCGGAAGGCAGTTAATAAGGTATATGTATACCAAATACACTGCACATTTCGTTCAAATGGTTTCAACTTCCGGTCGCTTTCATCAAGCGGCTTTTTTTGTACGAATTTAGGGAGTTGATAATGAATTTAAAAACAAATGAAAACGGGCGCTCAATGATAGAAATGCTTGGCGTCCTTGCAATCGTCGGCATATTGTCTGTCGGAGGAATCGCCGGATTTAACAAAGCTATGACCAAGCATAAACTAAATCAGGCCATAGAAGAATATAACTACATTTTATCTGTTGTGGAGGCAGAACACGATAAATTTATAAAAATCCCCAGTGAAAGGACGGATAATATAGTTTATCTGGCAAACATTTTAAAAGCGATGGGAGTGGTGCCAAATAATATGAAGATAACACCGGGTACAACAGCGCATTTATACGATGTTCTTGGTAATATGTTCTATATTCGGACAATGCCGCCAAAAATAGAGTTTGCAATGTATCTGAATGCAGGTAAAGATGGTGTATTCAATACCGTTAACATAGCAAAAGAGATTTGTCTTCCTTTATATATGAACGTTTTGTTTCCCAGAGCTCAAAACTTATATGCGACATATCTGATTATGAACCAAGGTTCAACAACCACAAAATACGTCTTTTACGGAGAAAAATCGTGTTCTGCAAAGAGAAAATGTATCAAAAATATAACCATTAACGAGGTGCTTGAAATGTGCAATGCCTGTGAAAATGATAAATATTGCCGCATAGGAGCTAAGTGGTAAAACTAAAAAGGAGCCCGAAGGCTCCTTTCTGCTTAACATCAAAGCGTTATGCCGCCTTAATGACGTCAAACTTAATCTCTGAACCGCCGAGTTCGTCCACGGTCGGCTCATTAAGAGCGTTGTTTTCGCTAATCTCAAGCGCCAAAACCTGCTCTTTAATGTAATCGGCATATTCTGAAACGGCCGCCTTAACTTTGGCATTATCAGATGAATAGAAAAGCTTAATCCTATCCGTAATGTCAAAGTCTTTGCTTTTGCGCAAAGCTTGAATCATCCGCACAAAGTCACGTGCGATTCCCTCTTTTTCCAAAGCCTCATCAACAGTCGTATCCAAAATCACAACTGCGGTGTTGTCCGGCAACGCTTGTCCGCTCATACCGTCTTTAATAACCAAACGCAACTCATATTCTTCAGCAAAGAGCGTCTGTCCGGCAATAGCGAGCGTCCCGTCTTCATTTTGGCTCCATTCGTTGGTTTTAGATTTAGCCATAATGTCTTTCATGTGTGCGCCCAAACGTTTGCCGATAAGCGGCGTCTTAAGATATAAGAAACGTCCGGCCACATCAGCAATGTCAGATTTTAAGATAACGTCTTTAACATTAACCTCATCTTTCAATGCCTCGGCAAAGTCTTTAAGCGTTTCCGCATTATCACCGGCAATCGTCATTGCTCTAAGCGGCAAACGGTTGCGCAGCTTGTGTTCTTCGCGGATAGCTTTTGCCACCGAAGAAATCGCCCGCACCATATCCATCTGGGCAATTAACGCCGCATTGTCTGCAATGGCGTCTAGATTCGGCACATCGGTTAAGTGTACCGATTCGCCGCCGGTTAACCCCTTGTAGACAAACTCACACATAAACGGCATTAACGGCGCCGCGATTTTAGCCACATTAACAAGCACGGTATAAAGTGTGTTAAACGCGCTCAAATCTTCGCCATCCCAAAAACGGGCACGAGAGCGGCGGATATACCAGTTGTTCAAAATCTCTAAAAAGTCTTCAACCGCAACACACGCTCTGGCAATTTCATAGTCGCCCATATCTTTCTTAACCTCAGCCCCGAGTGCTTTAAGTTTTGCTAAGATATAGCTGTCCAAAACATCATCTGATTTGCTGATTTCTTCTGCCTTAATCCCTTCCGCATTCGCATAAAGGGTGAAGAAATAATAAGCGTTCCAAAACGGGATAAGCGCTTTGCGCGCAGCTTTGGCAATTTCTTTGCCCTCTTTGTCAACCGCCACATTGCCGCCTTTTAACACCGGAGAAGAAATCAAAAACCAGCGCAGCGCGTCCGAACCAATCGTTTCCAAAATCTCATTCGGGTCAGGATAGTTCTTCAAACGTTTTGAGAGTTTTTGTCCGCCTTCTGCCATCAAAAGCCCCGTGCAGATACAATTCTTAAACGCCGGCTTGTTATGAAGTGCGGTGGAAAGTACGGTTAAGGTATAAAACCATCCGCGGGTTTGGTCAATCGCTTCAACAATAAAATCTGCCGGAAAGTGATTTTCAAACCATTCCTTATTATCAAACGGGTAGTGCACTTGCGCATACGGCATAGACCCGCTTTCAAACCAGCAGTCAAACACATCCGGCACACGCCTCATCATTGTTTTACCTGTTGGGTCATCAGGATTCGGATAAACCACATCGTCAATATACGGCTTGTGCAGATTATCAACATTAAAGCCGGTCTTTTCTTTAATCTCTTCAACCGAACCAAACACGTCGATTCGCGGAAACTTCGGGTTATCTGATTTCCAAACCGGAATAGGTGTTCCCCAAAAACGGTTACGCGAAATTGACCAGTCACGTGCACCCTCAAGCCATTTGCCGAAACGTCCGTCTTTAATATGCCCCGGAATCCAGTTAATCTCCTGATTGTTTTTAACCATATCATCACGAAAATCCGTCACTTTCACAAACCAGCTCGACATCGCCTTATACATCAACGGTGTATCTGTACGCCAGCAGAACGGATAAGAGTGGGTGTATTGTTCTTTTTTGACAAGCAAACCGTTTTCTTTCAGCCATTGCATAATCGGTTCATTAGTTTCAAACACTTGCTTGCCTTCATAATCAGGAATTTCAGCCGTAAATTTACCCGCTTCATCAACCGGGCAGACAACCGGAAAGTTCTCATCGTATGCACGACAAGCTTCAAAGTCATCTTGACCAAACCCCGGAGCAATGTGAACAACGCCCGTGCCGTCTTCGGTTGACACAAAATCACCCGCCAGCACCCTAAAAGCGCCTTTTTCCGCCAAATGCTTAAAATAAGGGAACATCGGCTTATAGCTCATTCCGATAAGCTCGGAACCTTTAATCTTTTTAACTATCGTGGCGTTTTGCAACTGTTTTTTATAGCTGCTCAAACGCGCTTCGGCCAAGATATATTCCTGTCCGTTTTCGCTCATCACAACATAATCAATGTCTTTGCCGACAGCAAGCATTAAGTTAGAGGGAAGAGTCCACGGCGTTGTAGTCCACACCAAGATAATAGCACCGTTTTCAAGCTTAAACATAACCGTAATCGCATTATCGGTTTTATCCTGATAGCCCAAATTAACCTCGAAATTGGAAAGCGGTGTTTCCGCCGCCCAGGAATATGGCAAAACGCGGTAATCTTCATACACCAGCCCCTTGTCATAAAGTTCTTTAAAATTATGGATAACGCTTTCCATAAACGACAAATTCATCGTCTTATAGTCGTGGTTAAAGTCAACCCAACGTCCGATACGTTTAAACATATCAACCCAAATATTGGAATATTTTAAAACGTCTGTCCGGCAAAAGTCATTAAACTTCTCAATACCGAAGCTCTCAATCTGCTTACGTCCCGAAACGCCAAGCTGTTTTTCCGCCGACATCTCAGCCGGCAAACCATGGCAGTCCCAGCCCAAACGACGCTCAACCTTTTTGCCGTTCATTGTCTGAAAACGGGCAACCGCATCTTTAACGTATGACACCATAATATGTCCATAGTGTGGTGTGCCGTTGGCAAACGGAGGACCGTCATAAAACACAAATTCTGCCGCGCCGTCGCGATTATGCACGGATTTTTCAAAAGTTTTGTCTTCTTCCCAAAAATTAAGGATATTTTTTTCCATTTCCGGAAAGTTTATTTTTGCATTTAATTCAGGGTAATATTTTTTCTTTTCAGTCATCTTAAAAATTCCTAAAACTCACAAACTTTTGCTACAATAAAGTCAAATTCACACAAAATCAAGTGCAATTTAAAAAACATCAGAATCTTAACTTAATTTTTAAACATTTTATTCTAAAATAATTCCAAAAGAATATGAATAACTTTATGTTTGCAGGCAAGTCTATGAAAATAAAAAGAAAAATATTTGTAATGGCAGTAGCCGTTTTGTCCTCTTTAGCCTTTACTGTGCAAGCTCAAGGCGAAAGAATAACGGTTGCTGAGGCGTATTATGAACTTGCCAAACAAAATAATATGGGAAAAATCGAAAGGTTGCAGCATCGCGGCTATTCAATAGAAAGTGTTGATAAAAATGGCAATAACGCTGTTTGCTTAGCTGTGATAAATGAGAACAAACCCGCCTATAAACTATTGGTGTCTTATGGGGCAAAGCCAAAACCGGTATGTCTTAATAATGTTTCAAAAAGGGTATATCAACGTTTCTTTGGTGCACTGCCGGAGCAAAATACCGCTAAAGTTTATATCCCCGATGAACCTTATATGATAGGTGCCGCTGTTCTTGGTGCCGGCGCTGTTGCCGCGGCTTTTGCTCTAAAAGGAAGCACGGGCGGAGGCAGTGGAGATTCCGGCGATGATAATCCGGATACTCCAAATCCGCCGACACCTGAACAGCCGGATTGTCCGGCCAACAGTACATATAATACTCAAACCAAGCTCTGCGAGTGTTGGAGTGGTTTTGGTCATTTTGGCGATGAAAAAAACTGCTATGCAACAGTTGTAAATTGTAAACACCAAAACAAAGATAAATGTAATGAATGTAATTCAGGCTTCTATTTAAGCGATAATGTCTGCTATAACCCTATCTTAAATTGTAAAACTCAAACTGGTCGGATTTGTAACGAGTGTAATAGCGGTTATGGCACGCATAACGGCGATAAAACAAAATGTTATCAAAATATAGAAAATTGCAGAATCCAACAGGAAAACAAATGTAGCCAATGTAATTCAGGCTACGGTACGTTTGGGGATGACAGCAAATGTTATAAAAAAATAGAAAATTGTGATATTCAGATACAAGATACGTGTAGGCAGTGTGTGTCGGGATATTCTACGCTGGATTCGCCAACGGCAGATTTCTGTTATAAAGAAAATCCCTGCGCAGCCTATCCGAATACTTTTCCCAAACGCGATGGCGAAAATGTTGAGTGTATCTGTAATTATAATAAGGGATACACAGGAGAAAAAGAAAATTGCACGCAAACCGATGGCGGAAATTATCAGGAAGGTCAAGGTAATATGGAAGAGTGGAATAACTTAAACGAACTTTATTGCTCTTCACACGGCAGATATAACATATCAACCTCAGCAGAACAACCCAAATGTATCTGCTTTGATGGGTACACAGGCGACTCTTGCGAGCGTTGCGATGAACCAAAATATAAAGATTTCGGCGGTTCGGGAATTTGTTACTTAAATTTGGATTGTGAAAATACCAGAGGTCCCGAGTATACTCAAGCCCAAAATAAATGTATTTGCAAAGACGGTTATTTTTCACATAATGGTAATTGCAGTCCTGTTGTTGATTGCACCGTTATCGGCGCCAACTATACGCAGGTCGAACCTGGACCGGACCCTGAAAAAGCTTGTGCTTGTAAACCCAATTTTGATGAAAATTGCGAAAACTGTTTGCCGGGTTTTGTTTTAGATAATGGCTCTTGCATCCGAACGGAATATATATGTGATGAAAAGTGGACGGGTGAAAACTGTGATGTTTGTCCGTCACAGTATGAAATAACAGTAGACAGTAATGGTGAACATTGTGGTCAAAAATGTGCTTTAAACAGAGAGCCGATAGAAGATAATCCGGAATGTGAAAATTGTGCGCCGGGGTACGAATGGAGCAATTTAGATAAAACTTGTGTTGTGACGGAGTGTTCGTCCGGTGTTGATGGTTATATTAAAACCGAAGACGGAGCTTGCGTTTGTGATACGGCTAACGGCTGGGCAATGTCCCCGTTGGGGCGTTGCGAAAAAAAAGGACCGGATTATGTCGGCTTAAAAGACTCAAACATAAATAACAGTACCATAACGATGGAAAACGACGGCTACAGAGATGAATTTCGCGATGTCTACGGAATGAAACCCGTGTTGGCTGAAAACGAAGACGGCACGGCAGAATATTATGATAATGTCTACAACGCCTTGGCTTCTTCTGGGCAAAAGCAAACCGCCGAAATTAATATTACAAATAAAAATACCGGCGCCAACTCTGTTTATGGCATATATTCTCCGTCAGTTATCTATAATGCAGGGGCAATCAGTAGCCAAAAGGCGCAAACGGAAGCTACCGGAACTATCAAAATAAATGATACAAATACTTCATCAGCATTATACGGAATTTATAATGATACCTCTGATAGCATTTATAATGCTTTTGCCTATACAAATGCTTCGGGAACACTGACAGACCCATCGCAAAGCACAGCAAATGCCTCAATACTCTTAAATAAATATAATACCTCATCCGAAAATGGAACAATTGTCAATTTGGGTAATATAACAGGTATTGAAGGGGCAGGAAATATTTATAATGCCTACGCAAACACAACGGGAGGCTCAGCCGCAAATGTTAGCGCTGACGGATTAATTTCAATGACACATGAAGGTTCAGGAACAGTAATCGGAATAAGGGGAGATAATGCTCAAGCTCGTGTCAACAATGCTCTGTCATATTTAGATTCGGCTGTTTCTAACGCTGTCTCAAGCGGAAAAATTATATTATCGGGAAGTGGAGATGTTTATGGTATCCATGCTAACGGAAGTGTAGCAAATAGTGAAACACAATTTAATAAAAGTTATAATGAAGTTAATGGATTCCATAAAGATTTTCGCGCCGAAGGCTTGATTGACGTAACAACCAGCTCAGACAGAAAAGCCGCCTATGGTATTTATGTCCCGGAAGGCGGGGAAAATAAGGTTGATGTTTATAATGCTATCGGCTACAAAAGCACCGGACAAATAAAAGCCACCAATACCGGAGGGGGAAGTGTATTCGGTATATGGAACGGAGCGGCAACCTATATGGGTGAAAACGAAGATAAAGAAATCGCAAGAATTTATAATAATACCTATAACGCATTTCGTTCGTCCGCTCGCTATGGAGAAGACAATGTTGCATCAGAAGGCAAGATAGAACTGGATATTTCCGGTCGTAGCACTGCTCTTCAAAATGCAGTAGGGTTATATGCGGCAGGTGATGCGTTTAATGCGTATGCTCAATCAGGGTCAGATGTTAAATTGGAATCTTTGGGAAGTATTGTCATAAATGATGCAAGCTTGACATCAAACATCGTTCTAAAAGGTATGGATGGAGAAGGGGCAACTGTTGCCAATGCTTATAGTGTTGCGCCTAAAAATACAATTAATAATAACACCTCAACCGTCGTAAAAGGAAATATTGATATAAATGTCACCTCGCCTAAAGATGGTTCAATCGGCAGAGCCTATGGTATTTATAACGCAAAATCGGTACCGATGATAGCAACGATATATAATGCGGCTCTTGTGAATAATACCAATACGGTTGAAGGAAAAATAAATATTACCACGCCAAAAGACCGAGATACATTTAGCAAAATGTACGGAATTTATAGTTCAACCTATGAAAGTAACGGGGGGAATAGTGCCGAGGCACAGCCTAAAATCGTATATAACGCATATTACGGCAATGATGATAAAACTCAAACCAAAGGTTCGGTACTTGGTGAAATTAATATAACAGCCGGAGGTAAAAGCGCGGCAAGTGATGCTGAATATTATGGTATTTATCTTGATGGCGGTACAAACGGTTTTAAGGAAAGTGCGGCATACAATGCTTATTCAAGTAATGATGCGGCAGATGTTACAGGAAAAATTAACGTTGATGTCATAGGGGGAACCAATAGCGGAACGGCAGCCGGTATGTATGGTAAAAACGCCCGCTTATACAACGATGGCACAAAATCTACAATTACGGTAAAAGCTTCGCAATATGGCACCAATGCGTATGGTATGTTGGGTGATAGTTCATATCTCTATAATAATGCGGTTATTAATACGGAAAATAAAAATTATGCCGCTTATGGAATGAGTGCATTAAACGGAGATGCTATAAACGATGTCAACGGCGTAATTAATGTTAACGGCAAAACGGCAAGCTATGGTATATATGTTAAATCCGATTCGGATGTCACATCAGCTAAAGCCGTAAACAAAGGCATAATAAATGTTCTAGGGGAAGGTGAAAATTATGGAATTTATGCCTCTGGTGCAAACGCAACCGTTGAAAATAAAGGTACCATCACAATTAACGGTCAAACGTGCGATGGTAATGATTGTAATGGCGGTAAAGCAATATGGTTAGATAATGGTGCAAAGTTGGTCAATAGCGGCGTAACAGAAAGTTCGTCAAACTTAGACTTTGCAGCAATGGGCGGCGAGGTTATTCTTGATAAAGGCGGAAAATTTATAGCAAAAGAAAAAATAAGCGGAAATCTCAATATTTCGCAAAATACAATAAAAGATACTTTTGCTACAAAAAAAATTCTGCACGATGCCATTACGGCAGAGAATATTGAAGATTTAAACGTTAATTCGCTTTCATATCTTTACGACGCTAAGCTTGTAGATAATCAAAATGGTAGTTATGACGCAGAAATGTCATTAAAAGATTTGACAACAATAATGGATAAAAGTCAGGCAAATTATCTCAACAAAAATTTCCAAAACAAAAAGAATCAGGAACTCTTTAATATCTTAACGTCTGCACGAAATGCGCAAGAAGAACAAAAAATAAGAACTTCGGTTATGGGAACGGATATGCTCCCCAACATCGCCGAAGAAGAGCTTAAAGTGCAAAGAAGTCTTGATAAAACAATGATGGATGAGTTATTTAAAAATAAAAATGAAGATATGCGCAAAATAGTAGGCGGAAATTTAGAATATTTAGGGCAGGATGACCGCGGCACGCTAACCGGATATGACTTGACCTCAGAGAGTATGTACGCCCTCTATGACCAAAAGCTTGATAACAATTATCGCCTAGGTTTGGGTTTGAGCTTCACGCATACCGATACTGACTATAATAATGACTCCAGTCGTAAAAACTTTATGGTTCAAGGCTATGTCCCGTTGACTTATACAAATAATAACGGTTTAACTGCCGTAACAATGGCGCGGCTCGGCTATGCCGACGGAGATTACAGCCGCCGAGGTTATAACCGCACCTACAAAGCCGATACCACCGAAATAACCTACGGCTTGTTAAATGAGGTTCGCTATACCATAGATTTGGGACTTGTTAATTTAACTCCGTTTGCCAGACTAAATGCTGTCGGTTGGTATATGGATTCAGCCAATGAAGATGGCGATGATTTAGCCTTAGAATTAGCCTCAAACCATGTTTTCTCATTAGAAAGCGCATTAGGCTTGTATCTTGATAAAGAAATTGAATTTAGCGATGTAAGTAAGCTCTCAACCATCTTGGGAATAGGGTGGTATCATGAGTTCGCCGACCCATATCGCGGTTTTGATGCAACCCACAAAGCAAGTCGGTATTCATATAGGTTGAGGGATAAAGGTCACTTAAACTCGCGCAATCGCGGTATCTTATCTGCCAAAGTTAATTACGATTATAAAGATTTTTCAATCTATGGCGAATTAATGCAATACTTGGAAGACGGACACCCGCTAAAAGTCGAAGGCGGCCTGAAATATCGTTTTTGATAAAAAATGAAAATAAAATCAAAAAAAAGCTTTCCTTTTAAATTTAATGTGTTATAAAGCAAACATAATCTTTCATAGTTGACTTGAAAGTGGGGCAATACCCCGCTTTTTTTGTTAAAAAAATAAAGGAGAACGTAATGCAACGGCATTATTTGGCAGACATAATAGAACCGGTAGTTGAAAAGCTCGGCTACGAGGTTGTTCGGATTCTGACAATCGGTGAGGCAAACCCGACTTTGCAGATTATGATTGAGCACAAAAATTATGAAGAAGAGTTAACCGTGGATAACTGTGCCGAAGTCAGCCGAGCTGTTTCTGCCACATTGGATGAATTAGACCCGATAGAAAACCGCTACACGCTTGAAGTCAGCTCACCGGGGCTTGACCGTCCGCTGACAAAACCTGAACACTTTGAGCGTTACAAAGGTTATCTTATCAAGCTTGAAACGCTTGAACCGGTTGAAAAACGCAAACGTTTTAAAGGCACAATCAAAGAAGTTGCCGCTGATAACAATGTTATGCTTGAAATGGAAAACATTACATATTCCATTCCTTTTGCTAATATTGCCAAAGCCAAAATTATTATAACCGACGAACTATGGGAACAATTCTTAAAATCCCAAAAAACGCCGAAAGCTTAACTTTAACCCGAAATAGAGGATACAATGGAAAATATCGTTAATATGCCAAGACCTGAAATTTTGATGGTTGCCGATATGGTCGCCAGAGAAAAAAATATTGACCGCGAAGATGTTTTTGACGCTATGGAGCAGGCAATTCAAAAAGCCGGACGTTCCAAATATGGCTTTGAACATGACATTCGTGTCACCATTAATCGCAAAACCGGCGCCATCACGTTAGCTCGTTACCGTGCCGTTGTGGATGAAATTGAAAATGAAACAACCGAGTTAACCTTAGCCGAAGCAAGAAGAATTAATCCGGATGTTAAAGTAGGCGAATATATTATTGACCCATTGCCGCCAATTGATTTTGGTCGTATCGCTGCACAAACCGCAAAGCAGGTGATAACCCAAAAAGTGCGTGAAGCCGAACGCAATAAACAATACGAAGAATACAAAGAAAAAATCGGCACGATTATTAACGGAACCGTTAAACGTCTTGAATTTGGCAACGTCATTATTGATATGGGCAAAACCGAGGCTATTCTTCGCCGTGATGAAATTATCCCAAGGGAAAGTTTTAAAAACGGTGACCGTGTTCGCGCTTATGTGTTGGATGTCCGTCGTGAAACCAGAGGACCGCAAATCTTCTTGTCCCGTACTTGTCCGGAATTTATGGCAAAATTGTTCACTTCCGAAGTTCCTGAAATCTATGACGGCTTAGTCGAAATTATGGGCGTTGCACGTGACCCCGGTTCAAAAGCAAAAATCGCCGTTAAAGCCAAAGATTCTTCAATTGACCCGGTTGGCGCGTGCGTTGGTTTGCGCGGTATTCGTGTTCAAGCTGTCGTCACCGAACTTCAAGGTGAAAAAATCGACATTGTGCCTTATTCTGCCGACCGTGCACAGTTTATTGTCAGCGCTTTGGCGCCGGCAGAGGTTAGTAAAGTCGTTTTGGATGAAGAAAATAACCGTATCGAGGTTGTTGTCACCGAAGAACAATATTCAATGGCAATCGGTCGCCGCGGTCAAAATGTAAAATTAGCCTCTCAGCTTTTAAATGCGGATATTGATATTTTAACCGAGGAACAAGAGCGTGAGCGTCGTGCCAATGAAAATCGTATTCGCTCCGAACGTTTCGTTTCAGCCTTAGATGTTGATGAAATGATTGCTCATGTCTTAATTTCTGAAGGTTTCTCAACTGTTGATGAAATCGCCGAAGTTGAGCTTAGCGAACTTTCTTCTATTGAAGGTTTTGATGAAGATTTAGCCGCAGAGTTGCAAAAACGTGCCAAAGATTTTGTTCAAAAACGTAACCTCGAGTTTATTGAAAAGAGCAAAACTTTAGGTGTGGATGACAGCTTAAAAACAATCCCCGGTCTTGACCAGGATATGATTTTGAGTCTGGCTGAAAAAGGTGTTAAAACCCTTGATGATTTGGCAGACCTTGCCTCAGATGAGCTGATTGAAATTTTAGGCAACGGTGTCATCACTGATGTTGAAGCCAATCGTATCATTATGGCCGCTCGTGAGCACTGGTTTGCTGACGAAGAAAACTAGAAAGGCCTAATATGTCAAGAGAAACGATTGAACGTAAATGTATTTTAGACGGAACCGTCAAGCCGCAAAGCGAGTTGCTTCGCTTTGTTGAGCTTAACAATACCCTCCTGCCTGATTTTAATAAAAAACTCCCCGGCAAAGGAATGTACATCACGAACAATCGTTTCTCCTTAGAAAAAGCCTTAGAAAAGAAGCTATTTCATAAAGTTAGCCGCCATAATTTAAAAATTGCGGAAAATTTTGTAGAAACAATCGAAGAGCTAATAAAACAAAAAGCACTTGAAACACTTAATTTAGCGCGCAAATCAGGTGCGCTGGTCACAGGTTTTGAAAAAGTAAAAGAGGCAGTCAAAAAAAATCAAGTCAAGTTTATTATAGAAGCAACAAATGCCGGAACGGACGGAAAAGAAAAAGTGGCATTATTTGCTAAAAATATTGAAATATTTAATTTATTTAGTATAGATGAATTAGATATGTGCTTAAATAAAGAAAATACGGTTCATATCGCAATCTTAAAAAGCGATATAGCCGTTATGGTGTATCAAAATTTAAAAAGGTATCAAAACTTTTTATCAGACGGAGAAGATAATAAATGACAGAAGATAATGGCAAAAAATTAACATTATCCGCAAAATCTACCCTAACCCTGAAGAAAACCGGTCTGTCGGCAGCGGGAGAAGGGCGCAAAGTTGTGCAAGTAGAAGTAAGAAAAAAACGTTTTGTTGCACAAAAGCCTCAAGCAAAAGCCTCTGTCGAGATAGATGAAGCTTTAGCTCAAAAGCTTGAGTTGTTGGCCAAAGCCAAAGAACACGAAGCTAAGAAAAAACAGCAGGAAGAAGAAAAAGAACTCTTGCGCCAAAAACAAAAAGAAGAAGCCGAAGCTTTAAAGAAAAAAGAAGAAGCTGAGGCTGAAGCGTTAAAAAAAGCTCAAGCGCAGAAAAAAGCCGAGCAGGAAGAAAAAAAGCCCGCTCCTGCCGTAAATCAACCTGAGAATAATGAACCCTCAAAGTCGCATAATGTCAAATATAAAGAGAAAAAAGAAGATTATGATGACGATGATGAAGATTTTTATGCTAAAAAAGGCAAAAAAAGCTCCTCACAAGAAAATTCAAAGCCGTTAACCAGAGAAGAAACTTTTGAGCAAGAGCGTAAAAAAATTCAAAAGCGTAGTTTTGAAACGCCGAAACGTAATACCAAAATCAACGTTAATTCTTATATGTATAATGAAGATGACGATGATGACTATGGTTATGGTGCGCCGCGTCGCCGCTTTAAGAAAAAAGCGCCTAAGCCGCAAGTTCAGCAGGCGCCGCAGGAAAAAATCGTCAAAGAAGTTGTCATTCCTGAAATTATTACCGTTCAAGAGCTGGCAAACCGTATGGCTGAAAAGAGCTCTGAGGTCATTAAAAAGTTGATGTCTTTAGGCGTAATGGCAACGATTAACCAAGCCATAGACGCCGACACCGCGCAGATTATCGTTGAGGAAATGGGACACAAGTTCAAACGTGTTGCCGAAAGCGATGTTGAAGAGGGCTTAACCGGTCCGAAAGATACCGAGGCGGATTTGTTGCCGCGTGCGCCGGTTGTAACGGTTATGGGGCACGTTGACCATGGTAAAACCTCTTTGCTTGACGCGCTTCGTGAAACCAACGTTGCCGCGCGTGAAGCCGGCGGTATCACGCAACATATCGGCGCTTATCAAATTACGTTAGACAATGGTCAGAAAATCACGTTTATTGATACCCCGGGTCACGAAGCCTTTTCAGAAATGCGCGCCAGAGGTGCTAAAGTAACGGATATTGTTGTTTTGGTGGTTGCCGCCAATGACGGTATAAAGCCGCAAACGGTCGAGGCGATTCGCCATGCGCAAGCCGCCAATGTGCCAATCGTTGTCGCTATTAATAAAATAGACTTGCCGGGGGCAGACCCGATGAAAGTCAAAACCGAGCTGCTTCAACACGGCATCGCCGTTGAAGAAATGGGCGGTGAAAGCTTGTGTGCGGAAGTTTCAGCAAAAAAACGCATTAATATAGATAAACTGGTTGAAGCCATCTTGTTGCAAGCCGAAATTCTTGACCTGAAAGCTAACCCCAACCGTGCGGCCGAAGGTGTCGTCATTGAGGCTAAGATGGAAAAAGGTCGCGGTAATGTCGCCACGGTTTTGGTTCAAAACGGAACGTTAAAAGTCGGCGAAGTTTGCATTGCCGGTAAAGAGTGGGGGCACGTCCGCGCTATGTTTAACGAACACGGCAAAAAGGTTTTTGAAGCTGCTCCCGCCACACCGGTTGAGGTTTTAGGTTTGCAGGGCACACCATCTGCTGGTGATGACTTTATTATCGTTAAAGATGAAAACCAAGCTCGTGAGGTCACCGGTTACCGGATTCGTAAAGAGCGCGAAGCCAAACTCGTCAAGAGTGCAAAATCCGCTATGGAACAAATGCTTGATAAGATTAAATCCGGTGAATCCAAACAGTTGGCGGTGATTATTAAAGCCGATGTTCAGGGCTCAATCGAGGCTATTGAGGGGACGATTACAAAATTATCTAATGATGAAGTTTCTGTTCACGTTCTGCACTCGGCAGTCGGACCGATTTCCGAGTCGGATGTGACGCTGGCTAAAGCCTCAGACGCGTTCATCATCGGTTTTAATGTCCGCGCGATTCCTCAAGCCCGTGATATGGCACGCCGTGATGGCATAGATATTCGTTATTATTCGATTATTTATGATGTGGCAGACGATGTCAAGAAAGGTCTTGAAGGCTTGCTCTCGCCGGAATTGCGTGAGAAGTTCTTAGGCTATGCTGAAATCAGAAACGTCTTTAACATCACCGGTGTCGGCAAGGTCGGCGGTTGTATGGTAACTGAGGGAATTGTGAAACGTGGTTCAAAAGTCCGCTTGCTTCGTGACAACGTCGTTATTCATGACGGCAATTTGGCGCAGTTAAAACGCTTCAAAGAAGATGTCAAAGAGGTCAAAGACGGCTATGAGTGCGGAATGAGTTTTGAAAATTATAATGACATTCAGGTCGGTGACTATATCGAATGTTATGAAATAGAAACGATTGCCGCCAAACTTTAAGGAGGAAAAATGCCTATTGTAAGCAGTAAAGAGCCCTCACAACGCCAGTTGCGCGTGGCTCAGGAGATAAAAAAGATAATCGCCGCGGCCTTAGAGCGTGGAGAAGTCCGCAATCCTTTGATTTTGGATAATTTTATCACAATCACGGATGTCGATATTTCACCCGACCTCAAGCTTTGCACGATATATTTTATGACCTTAAACGGTCAAAATCTCGGGCAGATAGAAGATGACCTGAATGCGGAAGCTTGGGGCTTAAAAAAACAAATAGCTTCAAAGTTGAAGCTGCGTTACACGCCGGATTTAAATTTCCGCATGGACACGTCTTTTGCCGAAGTTGACCGGATAGAAAAGCTTTTGCGTGACCCCAAAGTCGCACAAGACCTTGAACACAAAGAAGAAAATTAACCCCTTAAAACTTAAAAAGGAGCTTAAATATGTTTAAAAATTTTGTTTCTGAATTTAAAAAATTTGCGATGCGCGGCAATGTGATAGATATGGCCGTCGGTATCATTATCGGTGCCGCTTTCGGCAAAATTGTCGATTCGCTTGTAAAAGATGTCTTAATGCCGCCGATAGGGCTTTTGTTAGGCAAGGTTGATTTTTCTGATTTGAAGTTGGTCTTGACCTCGGGTGAAAATCCGGTTTCGATTAATTATGGCTTGTTTATCAATGCGTTAATCAGTTTTATAATCGTGGCGTTTGCGGTGTTCATCTTGATTAAGGCGATTAATAAGTTGCAAGAAAAGATGACAAAAGAAGAAGCTGTGGAGCAAGTCGCCGCTGAACCGACCACCAAAACTTGCCCCTATTGTTGCACAGAAATTCCGGTTAAAGCTTGCCGTTGCCCGCATTGCACCTCGGAATTAAAATAATTTTTCAAAACTCTAAAATGCCGCCCAATAGGGCGGTTTTTTATAGGCTGAAAATAATCTTCCCGATTCGCAAAAAATATTCTTCCCCCGTCATCCCTCTCAAACGCTCTTCTATTATAGTCATCCCCCCCGAGTCATTACGAGGCGCATGGCGTCAGCCATACGCAACCGTGGCAAACTTCTCTTAGTGTTGCTAGGCTTTAGCCGCGGCAACACTTAGTTGTTCGTACAAGTAGAAAGGCAACGCCTTTCGTAACGGTACAATCCATAACTTATGCGTTAGCATTCCTTATCTAATCATAGCGACGCAACACTTAGTTGTTCGCGCAAGTAGAAGCGAAGCTTCGTAGCGGCGCAATCCATAATCCGGTGACGTTAGTCACACAAATTTTAACAAAATAAAGCAAAGTTTCTCCATAACTTGTGACCCTCGTCACACAAATTCTCTTTCTCCCAACATACTGAATAAATAAAAAAAATCCGCCGCAAGCGGCACCAAACAAAAAAAAATTTCAAAAAAATTTTTTTTATTAACCAAATCTTTACCCCCCCCCCCCCCGTAGGATTTTTAATAGAGAATCAAATATTTAACTAAAGGAATTGAACTATGAAATACACCGCTGCCGCCCTCGGATGTCTAAACGCAAGATACCGTGCCGTCCTCAAAAAATGCCTCCTCATCAACCTCGGCTTCTTCGCTCTTACTCATCCGATGATTTGTCACGCGGCAGATACGATTATTACGGAAGATGTGACCCTAAATGCAGATGACCTAACCGCAGATGAGGGTTCAAAAATTATTAATCAAGGTTCAACAATTAATCTCACCGGCGGAACAATAAATACTGAAATTAGCCACCGAAAAGTTGATGGTAAAGATGGAGAAATTAATATTGTTTCAGAAAGCAATGTATCCAATGCAGTTGGTGACCCAACTGGAAAAAGTGGGCCTTTCATTGGTGGAGGAATACTTAAGGTCGAACAGCAGGCTGAGTTTACAAATAACGGATTTATGGGTGGAAGTAGCATAAATAACTATGGGACAATAGTAAATAATGGATATTGGAATAGCTATCAGAAACTTGATTACATAAACCATACTGGAGCAACGCTAATTAATGAAGAAAATGCATATCTATATAGTGGACCACGCAAC
This sequence comes from Alphaproteobacteria bacterium, assembly GCA_017939155.1. Classification (GTDB taxonomy): domain Bacteria; phylum Pseudomonadota; class Alphaproteobacteria; order RF32; family CAG-239; genus CAG-267. Next base: position 109,059 of record JAGAZZ010000044.1, read on the forward strand.
GAGGGAATTATAAAAAATAAAGGTAAGTGGGCGAGTATGGCATATAATGATGCAGGAGGGGAATTTGAAAATAGTGGTACAATCACATGGCAGACATATAATTATCAGGGGGCAAAGTTTACCAATACTGATACAGGAAATGCAAACGGTATATATAACTACGGCTCTGGAGAAAATGAAGGAACAATAAGCTATGTGGAAAATGGAGGAATGAGCACTAGCGATAAACTATTAAATAAAGAAGCCTCTTTTTCTAATAGCGGAACAATAGAAAGCAATGTTCAAAATTATGGAGGAACTTTCAAAAACACAGGTATCATAAAAGAAGGGATTAATAATTCTGATAAAGTAATAATAGAAGGAGGCGTTGTTGAACAAGGAATTAAGTCAAATACAGGAACTATCCAAATATCCGGTGGTACTATAAAAGGTTATACATACAATTCCGGCACAATGGATATAACGGGAGGGGAACTCCTTGGAACTTTAAGCACTTATAGCAATAAAGCAAATGTTACAACATCGGCAGATTTTCTCAAAGGTGATATTTATAATTCTTATGGTGGCACGATAAATCTAACCGGTGGTACTTTATCCCAGCAATTACAAGGAAGCGGAGGTATTTTAAATATCACCGGTGATGTCAAAAATGCAAGCAATATTAACCAACAAGAGCTCAATATCATCGAAAATGCCACACTAACCTCAGACGCGGAAGCCATAGTTGTTGCCGATAACACTATCACAAATGATGGTACACTAGACCTCACCGGTGGCACCAACACCAACGCCATCACAGGCGAGGGCACGGTTACAGTTTCCGGCGACGTTACCAACAATGCGGCAATAGACCAAAACAATGTAAATATAGAATCTGGCAAATCCTTAGCTAATAATAACACCATAACGGCTGATGTCACAAACAATGGCAGTTTGGACAATAATAACGGAACAATTAACGGTATTGTAACTAACAATTCTTCAATTTACGGTGCTGTCGGTACAATCAATGGTAAATTAATCAATAATGCTGACGCAATTATTAATGATATGTTTCAAAGTTCAAAACTCAATGGCAATCTTGAAAATGCCGGAACAGTAGATATGTCGGGTATTATCACCGGTGATGTCACAAACAAAGACGGTGGTTTTATCAAATATATCAAACAAGTAGATGGTAATGTAACAAATGAAACCGGCGGAACAATTAAGACTATAGGTACTCTGAATGGAGATTTGCTAAATGAAACCGGCGCATTTTTAACGGATGAGCAAGGTAGCGTATATAGTAATATAAAAGGAACTCTGACAAATAATGGCACGATTGAGATGAAGAATTCATACAATGCAATAAATATAGGCAATAGTGAAACCAAAACCGGAGATTTTATTAATAACGGAATTGCTAAATTTATACAAGGAACGATTTATGGAAATCTTATTAATGGTGAAAATACCGTTATTGAAGCAACGTATGGAAGTAATGTTTATGGCGGATTTGATAATAAGGGAACATATACGGGCGGTCTGAATATCACGGGGGACGACCTCACTAAAAATTATATCAACAATGAAGGCACAATAAAACTTGATATGTATGGCAACACTTCTTTAAAAGGAACTATTAATAATGCCGAAGGAGCGATTATCGGTGTAAAAAATGAAAACTATCAAGGACAAAATGGTGGATATAGTGTCAATAATGCCATCATAAATAATAGCGGTACGATTAGCGGTATCGGGTCAGGAAATAATATCCAAGTCAAAAATGAAACAACAGGTGAGATAGAATTCGGTGCAGGCAGTCGCTCAGGCACAATAAATAACAAAGGTACTATAAAAATATACGATGGAATATGGACAGTTTCCGAAGATGGAATTCAAAATTCTAATAAATTTACCATACAGAATGGTGGTGTTTATGGTAGTGGAAAATTTGTAAATAAAGATGGTGGTCAGCTCAATATCTTATCAACATGGGGTCCTGATTTTCGAGTCGCTCTCGAAAACGCCGGAACAGTCAATAACGCAGGTACAATAACAGGCCCAAGCGTTACTAATTCTGGCACCATAAATAATACCGGAATAATAGCATCTCAAACCACAAACTCTGGCACAATCAACAACACCAGTCAACTTGTAGGAACAACCACAAACTCCGGCACAATCAACAACACCGGTCAAATTCAAAGTCAGACCACAAATTCCGGCACAATTATAAATAAAGCCGGCAGCACACAGACAAACACAACCCGCAACGAATCGACCGGCACCATTATTATGGAAGCAGATAGCCACATGAGCGGAACGTGGTATAATAAAGGGAAAATAGAAAACCATAGTAACCAAAATCAAAATATGTATTTTGAAAACCAAGAAGGCGGAAATTTCCAAAACTTTGGCACGATAGCCGGAGGTTCTGCCCTTTATAATCGCGCAGGCGCTACCTTAACAAATGAAACAACCGGCGTAATTGATGCTGGCTATATGGAAAATAGCGGTACGTTAAACAATGCCGGCACAATAAAAAGGACTGTTTCTAACATCGGAATATTAGAAAACACCGGTCTAATCGAACCATCAGCCGGAAATGCTGTACTAAACCAATCCACCGGTATATTAACAAACAAAGGTACCATAAATACCCATGTTTCAAATAATGGTAAATTAGAAAACATCGGCAAAATCGCTTATAATGCAACCGAAAGCTCAAAAAGCGCTATTGTAAACTATGCCACCGGCACGCTCACCAACAAAGGCACTATCGGCTATTTGAGCGAAGAAGAGGGCATATTAAGCCAGTTTGTAAATATGGGCACAGCGACAAACGAAGAAAACGGCATAATTTCAGCCGAGCAAATCATTAATAATAAAGATGCTGAGTTGACCTCTTTAGCCGACAAGCTTATCACCGCTGATAACACCATCACAAACGCTGGAACCCTGACTTTGACCTCCGGCACCAACGCGAATCGCCTTGTTAACACAACAACTTCCGAGGGCGAGGTCATCAAAGGCACGCTTAATATCGCAGGCAACGTCACTAACAACGCAACAATCGAGCAAAAAGCCTTAAACGTGAACAAACAGGCAATATTGACCAATGCGGAAAACATTAACGTTGAAAGTGTCACCAACTCCGGCACAATAAACAACGACTCCGGAACCCTCACCACTAACGAACTCGTTAACCAAGAGGGCGCAGAACTCATCACTTCTGCTGAAAATATCATCACGGCTGACAACACAATCCAAAACGCCGGAACCGTAACCCTCACCGGTGGCACCAACGCCAACTATATCACCGGCACAGGTAGTGTTGCTATCACCGGCAACGTCACCAACAACGCAGAAGTGACGCAAAAAGCAGTTAACATCGCTCAAACCGGCGCCTTAACAACGTCCGCTGACAGTTTGCACCTCACCGATTCGCTTGCCAACGACGGCGCGTTAACCTTGACCTCCGGAACCAACGCCAACACCATTTCCGGCACCGGCTCAACCACTATCGCAGGCAATATCACCAACAACGCAGAAGTGACGCAAAAAGCCGTTAACATCGCTCAAATCGGCGCCTTAACAACGTCCGCAGATACACTGCACCTCACCGATTCGCTGACCAACGACGGCACGTTAACCTTGACTTCCGGCACAAACACCAACACCATCACCGGTCTGGGCAAAATCGCTATTTTAGATAATTTTGACCTCGGCACCGGCACAATTTCCGGCAACACGGTTGAAGTTGAAAGCGGTACCTTAAAAATGAGCCAAAATAACAATTTTGACAACACCGCAACTCTAAAGATTAATCAAGGGGTAACTTTTGACCTCAATGACCATACGGCAACCCTCAAAGAAGCAAATTTTGCCACCGGTTCAGTCTTAAAGCTGAATGTAAACGCACTTAATAATCATGGAACGCTCAACGCCAACACCATAACCGTTGAAAATGGCGCAACCTTAAAAGCCACCTTGGCTCAAGGTCTGGTCGGTTATGGCAAAACGGCTGAAATTAACCTCTTAAATGCTGAAAATAAAGACTTTAATAACTTTAACGATGAGTTTGACAACAATATGTATCGTTTTGAAAAGTCCGGCAAAAATGGGGCGTATGCCATAAGCTTGGTTAAAACGGCAGCCGAAGTGGCAAAAGAAACCGGCGCTTCTAACACACAGGCTGAAACGGCAAAAGCCTGGGTTGACGGAGAGCGCTTTAATAACGAAAAAGCTCAAGAAGTTGCCGACAAATTGGCAGACTTAGCACAAAACAATCAAGCCGAGTTTGTCGAAACGCTTGAAACGATAGCTCCAACCCAAGCCCCGGTCGTCCACGATATGACAACCGATGTCAACGACCGTATCCTCCAAGCAACCGTTGACCACCTCAAATACGGAGCAGCCGCTAATATGTATGGTATGTCCTCCGGCGATGAGTTCAACGAGGTTTCAGTTTGGGGTAAAACCTATTTGAGCCAAACCGACCGCGAAACAACTTCAGGCATTCAGGGCTTTAAGGTAAAATCTCACGGCGTTGTCGGCGGATTTGATAAAAAACTGAACCAAAATACCAAGTTAGGCTTAGGTTTGCAATACGACAACGCTGATATTTCAAGCCCCAATCGTAAAACCGATGTAGACAGCTTGACCGGCTTTATCTATGGTCAATATCGCCCGGATAATCGTTTTATCAACTGGCTCGCTTCATACGGTAAAGCTGATTATGATGAAAGCAAAATCGCGCTAAATCAAAAATTTGATGCAAAATATGACGCCAAAACATACGCTTTGCAGGGGATAGCGGGATATGATTTGCACTTCAACGATAATAAAATCACGCCGGAAATCGGAATGCGCTATTACAATATCCACCGTAGCACTTATAAAGATGGCTTAGGTCAACGCATAAAAAGTCAGGATATGGACATCTTAAGAGCCGCCGCCGGTGTTTCTTTTGCCAGAGATTTTTGCTTTGGTATGTGTAAAATCACACCGGAAGTTTATTTAGGTTTAACCTATGATATTATCGCAGATAATGACAAAGCTGTCGTTATGCTCGACAACGGCGCAAGCTATACCGTAAACGGCAAACGCTTAAATCGTCTGGGCTATGAAGCCGCAGTCGGTCTGACGGCGTCCTTGAACGATAGTATTGAAATCAGCCTCGGCTATAACGGAACTTATCGCAAAAACTACGATAACCACATGGGACTCTTTAATGTCAAATATAAGTTCTAAAAAATCACCCCCGTTCAAAAAACGGGGGTATTTCTTAAGCTAAATCAATATTTTTACGGGAACGGAAATATTCATATATAACCAAAACAATTCCTGATAAAATAAGCGGCAACAAATAATAAATAATCCGATAAGCAATCAGCGCGCCAAATAAAATCGCCTGATTATCTTGCCCCGGCAGAATATTTGAAAAAACCAATTCAAACACACCCAAGCCTCCCGGAACTTGGCTGTAAACCCCTAAAACTTGCGCGATGATAAAAGCGCCCATAAAGGTTACAAAATCAATTTCCACAAATGAGATAAGCACCGAATAAAGCACTAAGGACGCCATCACAATATCAATACTGCCGATAAAAATTTGCTCTAAAGCAAGCTTGAAATCAGGCATTTTAAAGTCCACCCCTTTAATGACAATAGCTTTTTTGTAATTCAAACTTCCCCAAAGATAAATCAAAATACCGATAACCGATAAAATCATCGTAATCAATGTGGAAACTTTGGTCGAATCATTACCGCCAAAAGCGTGTTCCGGCGTTAAAACATATCCTATGATAATCAAAAAAAAGCACGCCACTAAATAGGTAAATCCCGAAAAAGTGACCATCTTGACAATATTTGCCGGAGTAATCCCCCATCTTGAATAAAACCGGTAACGGACAGCTCCGCCCGAAACAATCGCGTGTCCGGCATTGTTGCTGACAGAAAAGCCGACAAACCCCGTCAAAATCCACTTCCAGGCGGCTAATTTCTTTTTGATGTATTTTAGCGCTAAATAGTCGTATGTTGAAAGCGCGACATATCCGATAAACGAAGCGCCGACCGCCCAAAAAAGATTTTCTTTTGGAATTGCCAAAAGCGCGCTTTTAAGCTCGGCTAAAGAATATTTAGAAAGCTGGCGATATATCATATAAGCCGCTAAAACAAAGAAAAATAATCCAAGCCAAGAAACAAGTTTGTTAAAAAACGCCGATGCCTTCACTTTTCTACTCCTGAGTTATTTCTAAGTTAATATAAGAATCAAGATATTTTTTTAAGCTCTCTCCAAATGTTTGGCGAATAAGTTTTGTCTGCTCTGTCGGCTCAGATTTGATATTTTCCGCTTCCGCCTGAGCCGAGAGCAAATCTTCAATACCTAATTTTTTCTCTAATTCGTCACGTTTTTCAGAGGCGCTGGAAATGCCAGCCCCGGCAGCAATATTATATAAGATATAAGCTTGTTTTATATTTTTCGGATAAATTTCTCCAAGAGATAAAATATCCGCAAGCTGCATTGTTGCCTGAGAATGACCTTGTTTAGATGCTTTTTGCAGATACTCAACCGCTCTGGCATAATTTTTGGAAACCCCTGTGCCGTTAATATAAAACTCAGATACAATATATTGCGCCTCATCATAGCCTTCATCCGCGGCTTGTTTAATAAATGAAAATGCTTTTTTCATATCTTTGTTAAATATAATGCCGATTTTATAAGCATAGCCGGAAAGGTATTTAGCCGTCAAGTTCTTTTCCTGCGCCATCAATAATAAGCTTTTAACTTTTTTAAAGGTCGTCGGAATATTGTTTTTATCAACATCTCTTAAATAAATAATGGCAAGGTTAACCGCCGCATCTGTACTTCCGGTCTCAACGGCTTTCTCAAAATATGAAATAGCTTTTTTAGGGTCAGCCTCTGTTCCGATACCGTTAAAATATAAGCTTCCTAAATTATTATACGCCGTAGCATTGCCAAGCTCTGCCGCTTTTTGATAATAAGACAATGCCGCTTTATAATCAATATTAACCCCGTTAGCGCCATACAAATACATATACCCTAAATCAAGCAACGCATTTTCATCCCCGGTTTCAGCCCGTGCCAAAAGTTCTTCGGCGGTGTCATTTGTTTTTTTCACCGCACCGTCATTGACGTTATTTTTTTGAAGCTCAGGGGAACTCTGTACAATATTCTGTGCCGAAGCGTTAACCGAAAAAAACAACATCAAAACCCAAACAATCTTAAAAAATTTTCCCATCTTATGCCCTCTTAGCGGAAATATGTTGATTGTGTTAAAAAATATCGCAAAAAAATATTGCTTTCAACACAAAATAAAGTATAAAAAGAAAAAAGTAAATTTTAATAAACAAGATATCCTAACGTAAATAACTAAAAAAATGGCAAATATGACACCGATATATACGCTCAAAGAAATCAGCCTGACATTTGGCGTTCGCCCGCTGTTTACATCAGTCAGTCTAAACATCAGCCGAGGGGATAAAATCTGTTTGGTCGGGCGTAACGGTAGCGGCAAATCAACCCTGTTAAAAATAATTTCCGGCACAATAGACCCCGATGGCGGTTCAATTTTTATCCAACCGGGCATAAAAATTGCCTATATGGCGCAAGAAGAAGACTTTTCTTTATACCACACTCTAAAAGATGTTGTTTTATCCGGACTTGAGGAAAAAGACCGCGCCTCTCAAAGCTATAAAGCTGATATTTTAATGGAAGCATTAGAAATTAATTCAACCGTAAATCCGCAAACCGCCTCGGGCGGCGAGCGTAAAAAAGCGGCTCTTGCCCGTGCGCTTATCTCCGAGCCGGATATTTTGCTCTTAGACGAGCCGACCAACCATTTAGACATCACAACCATTGAAAAATTAGAAGAAATAATTAAAAAATTTTCCGGCGCGGTGGTAGTAATCAGTCACGACCGCTCGTTTTTAACTCGTGTGTCAAATGCAACCCTTTGGCTGGATAGGGGGATAATTCACCAAACAGACAGAGGTTTTGCTTCTTTTGAAGCTTGGCAGGATGAAATCCTAAATCAGGAAATTATTAAAGAAAAATATCTTAACAAAAAAATCGAAGAAGAAACCGAGTGGCTGCATAAAGGCGTAACCGCAAGACGGCGGCGCAACCAAGGTCGCCTGCGCCGTTTAAAACAATTGCGGCAGGATAGAAAAGAGCAAATCAAAAAATTAGGCTCCGTGGATTTGGAAATCAAAGAAGCAGCCATCCGCTCCAAGCTTATCTTAGAGGCAAAGCATATTAACAAAAGTTTTGGCTCGCGTGAAATTATCAAGGACTTTTCTTTACGGATGATGAAAGGCAATCGAATAGGTATTGTCGGTTCCAACGGTTCGGGAAAAACAACGCTTTTAAAGCTTTTGACCGCGCACCTAAAGCCGGACAGCGGTTTTGTTCGTATCGGCAAAAATTTGGAAATGGTGTATTTTGACCAAAATCGTGAAACCCTGGACCCAGAAAAAACATTATGGAAAACACTCTGCGGTGAAGGTGACCATATTTGGGTAAGAGGGCATTATCGTCACGTTATCGCTTATTTGAAAGACTTTTTGTTTACACCCGAACAGGCGCAAAGTCCGGTTTCCTGCCTTTCCGGTGGTGAAAAAAATCGTTTAATGCTCGCTTTGTCATTAGCCAAAGAATCAAATTTTTTGGTTTTGGACGAGCCGACCAATGATTTGGATATGGATACGTTGGATTTGCTTTTAGAAGTGCTGGATGAATATGAGGGGACAATTCTTTTAGTTAGTCACGACCGTGATTTCTTAAATAAAATTACAACATCAATGCTTTACTTAAAAGGGGACGGTAGCGTTATTGAACACGTCGGCAACTATGAAGAGTTATATGAAAAATATGTCAAGTCGGGGCAAAAAACAGACCGCAAAACTCCGGATGCCCCAAAAAAAGAACCGGTAAAAGAGCCCGAAAAACAATCCGGTAAATCGCCGCGTTTAAGCTACAAAGACCAACGTTTATATGAAGTTCTGCCAAATGAAATCAGCGCCATCGAAAAAGAAATTCAAACCATCGAGCAAACTTTGTCAGACCCCGCGCTTTTTACCGCCGATACCGATAAGTTTTATGCTTTAACCGAAAAACTGCAATCATTGCAAATCTTAAAGGATGAAAAAGAAACCAAGTGGCTGGAGATAGAAATGCAAATTAGTATGATGTAAAATAAACAGCCTCCTTTTATAAAAGATGAGTTAAGCTGTTTCGCCCTTTTTATAAAGGATAATGAATATGACAAAAATAAAAGATATTCAAAATACAAGTTCAATGGCAACGGACTTGGACGAAATAAAAATAACTAACCGTCTGTTTTTGGATTTATTATATAATTTAAGCAAATATCCTCACGCGCAAAAGCCCAAAAAACTGGTTCGGGAAGGATTGTTTGCCTTTGAGGAAGAACATGTCATCAGAACATTAAAAGCAAAAAAATAACCAATTAAAATCATCAAAAGTTTTTAATTAAGTAAGATAACATTTGGGCAATCAGCCTAACTCAAACCTGTATCATATTAATTTGAACAAATAAAACGCCCAAAAGTAAAATAGCCGCAAAAATCCCCGCAAACACATCATCCAGCATAACCCCGTACGCATTTTTAATTTTTGTATCGGCATATTTAACCGGTCCCATTTTTAAAATATCAAAAAAGCGAAAAAAGGCGAACCCCGCCACATAAAACCACAAACTGTCTATCCCCATTAAATACTCAGGCGCTAAATAGGCCACAATGGAAAAACTTAAAAGCTGTCCCACCGTTTCATCAATCACCACCAAAGACGGGTCATCATCTCCGCTTTTTTGAATAACAACCTTAGCAGCCGGAACACCTAAAATAAAAATAATCACCGCCGCAGTCATTAAAGCATTAAAGCCGCCAAAATAAATCAAAGCATACGCCAAGGGTAATGTCCCGAGTGACCCCATAGTCCCCGGTGCGTACTTGGAAAATCCTAATCCGAAATAAGTAGCAAAAAGATAGGCAATTTTATTTTTCATAACGGCTCCATAATTGTTTGACACTAAATACTAAAAATATTTTGCTCATTTTTACAACCACAAAACAAATTATCCACGAATAATTAACACTTTTGCTCTAAAATGCCCTCAAAAGGAGGCAAAATGAACTCAAAAAAAATGTGTATGCTGATAGTTTTGTTAATGCTGGGCATTATCGCAACTGCAATCTTTTTATATCAAGAAATCGCTCAAAATCAGTCCGTAACAGAGCCTGAAATAAAAAAGACGGAAACACCCCGTCCTGAAAAAATCCGTATTCAGCCCAATACCTGTCAGGATAAACCCGCCAATGTCGACATCGTTTATATAACAGATTCGCGTTACACACCGCCGACAATGGTTTCTATGTCATCTGCGATTAAAAATAAATGCCAAAATACAACATATAACTTTTATATCATTGCCCAAAATCTCACCCCGCAAGATGAGCAGGCTCTCAATCGCCTGAAAAATCTGGCACCCGAAACCGTAAATATTAAAATTATTCCGCAAACAGAGCCCGACCTTCCTTATGAAAATATGCAACGCTTCTTGCAATATAAAGTCGGAATGCACAAGATTTATCTGCCGCAAGTCTTAAAAAACTTAAACAAAGTAATCTATATGGATGGAGATACGTTAGTATTAAAAGATTTGCGCCCGCTGTTTGAACAAGAGACCACCGGAGTTTATGCTTTAGCCGCCAAAGACGGTATATTCTACCGTTTTCCCAAAGAAATGGCGGAAATAGGTCTTGATAAGCGCGGATTTTATTTTAACAGTGGCGTTATGCTGTATAATTTAGCACTCCAGCGCCAAGAAAATGTCGTGGAAAAACTTGTCGAATACATCAAAACCCATACTGATTTTTTTGGCGACCAAGATGTCTTAAATGTCGTTTTTGCTGACAAAGTTAAGCTGATGTCCTATAAATACAACTGCATAAGCACGTTTTTTGAAGCTGATGATTTAGATTTTTTAAGCACATATTTTGGCGAGCCGTTGTCCAAAGACACTTTTTATATTTATGAAAACGCGTCAATTATCCATTATGCCGGCGATAAGCCATGGCAAGATAATTATAAGCCCAGTTTCTTAAAAGAACTCTGGTTTCGTTATTATGATGAAATAAAGGATTACTGATGAAAAAACACATAATTCTAACGCTGACATTGCTTTCATTTGCCGCCTTAATCGCGTTAAGTGTTCTGCTTAGCGCTAAAAATCCCATACATCTGGCTTATATGTCAGATAAAAAATATCTTCCCTATATGATGGTGTCGCTTCATTCCGCAATCCTAAATAAAAACAAAAACACCTCATACCATGTTCACGTTTTAGCTAAAGATTTGACCAACGAAGATATAAAAAAACTAAAAGAAATAGAACAAGCCGACGTGCAAATAAGCGTCTATCAAACAAAAGAGCTAAATCTCGATTCTGCGCACCTCGGGCGTTTTGCCTCGTTTGCCCCGGCTTTGCAAAAGGTTTTTATTGCCGGTTATCTGAAAAACATCAATAAAGTTCTTTATTTAGACGCTGATACCATCGTTCAAAAAGATTTAACCTCAGTTTATAAAACTAATCTGGAAAATCAATACATCGCCGCCGTGAAAGATGGTCTGATGTATCAATTTCCCGAGCATATCGCAGAACTAGGTCTGAAAGAGCGTGATTTTTATTTTAACAGTGGCGTTATGCTCCTAAACTTAAAAGAAATTCGTGAGCGTAATATCGAGCGCCGTGCCATAACTTATTTTAACACGCATAATGAAATTTTTGGCGACCAAGACATTTTAAATGTCGTCGTGGGGCAAAAAGTTCTGCCGTTATCGTATGTCTACAATGTCAACAGTACATTTTTTGAGGAAAAAAGCGCCGCTTTTTTAGCAGAATTTTATCAAGAAAAGGTGCCAAATTCGCCTAAAGAAGTTTATGACAATGCGGCAATTCTTCATTTTGCCGGTCATAAACCTTGGACACCGTGGTTTAATCAGCCGTATCTTCAAGCCCTTTGGGCGGATTATGCTAAAAAAACTCAGGCAAAATATCAGATTATGTTTTAATTTTACTTGCACAAAAGAAAATTACCCCTTATCATCTCCATAAAGAATAAGGATAAAACAATGGTGAAAGTTATTTCTTTCGGGTGCCGTATCAACAGCTATGAAAGTGAAATTTTTAAAGAAAAACTAAAATCCTATGACAACCTGATTGTCGTAAACACTTGCGCCGTGACAGCGGAAGCCGAACGCCAATGCCGTCAAACCATCCGCAAATTAAGAAAAGAAAACCCCAACGCCAAAATCATCGTCACCGGTTGCGCTGCACAAGTCAGCACCAAACGCTTTGCCGATATGCCTGAGGTTGACTTGGTTCTGGGCAATCAGGAAAAAACTGAAATAGAAAAATATTTAATCACCAAAGAAAAAACTGTCGTTGGCGATATTTTTTCCTTTCAAGGGTATGACGCGTATTTAATCACCGGTTTTGAAGGGCGCGAAAGGGCTTTTGTTGAAATCCAGCAAGGCTGTGACCATCGCTGCACATATTGCATAATCTGGCAGGCGCGCGGAGCCAACCGTTCGGTAAAAGAAGAGAAAATTTTAGAGCAAATCCGCCTTCTTTTAGCCCAAGGTTTTAAAGAAATTTGCTTAACCGGGGTTGACGCCTGCTCCTATAAGCCGAGCTTCAGCGGTCTGGTCAAAAAGATTTTGCAAACGTTTCCCGGGCTTCCGTCCCTGCAATTCGGGTCGCTGGACCCCGCCGCGATAGATGAAGAATTTATCGCTTTGGTTAAAAACTATTCGAATATTCATCCGCATTTTCATTTCTCTATTCAATCGGGAGATAATCTGATATTAAAGCGGATGGGGCGCCGCCATAATAGGGAAGATGTGATTAATTTGTGCCAAAAGCTGAGAAAAGCCCGTCCCGAGTGCACGTTTGGCGCGGATTTTATTTGCGGCTTTCCCACCGAAACGGAAGAAAATTTTGTAAACACCTTAAATTTGGTCAAAGAGGCAGATATAAGCAATCTGCACGTCTTTCCCTATTCCGAACGTCCGGGAACACCGGCATCTAAAATGCCGCAGGTTCCGGTAAATATCCGCCGTAAACGGGCGGAACGCTTAAGAAATCTGACAAAGGAGGAAAAATGAGTGGATTTTTTCAAAAACTGGGCTGGGGCTTAAAAAAAACATCACAAAATTTAAGTCAGGGCATAACGGATATTTTTACCAAAGAAAGCTTATCGTCGGATGTTATAACCGATTTGGAAGAACTGTTGTATACGGCAGACGTGGGAGTTAAAGCAACCTCGGAAATTGTTGAAAAATTTACCGCGCGCCGTTTTGATAAAAACAGTTCAATCGAGCAAATCAAACAAGAACTTAAGAATGACATCATCAGCCTGATTAAGCCGTCAGAGCAGGAGTTTGTGATTGACAAGTCCAAAAAGCCGTTTGTGATTTTGATGGTCGGCGTCAACGGTGCCGGCAAAACCACCACTATCGGAAAGTTAGGCAAAAAGTTTTCAGCGCAGGGCTATCAGGTTTCTTTTATTGCCGCAGATACGTTTCGCGCCGCAGCTGTTGAGCAACTTGCCGTATGGGGTAGTCGCCATAATCTCCGCGTCTTTTCAGGTCCCGCGGGGTGTGATAGCGCCGGTCTTTGTTTTGACGGCTTAAAAGAAGCCGAAAAAAGAGGAGACGATATTGTTTTTATAGATACCGCCGGTCGTCTGCAAAATAAAAAAGGCTTAATGGAAGAGTTGCAAAAAATCGTTCGCGTCATCAAAAAAGTTTCGCCCGACGCACCGCATAAAACCTTAATCACGATAGACGCTGCCACCGGGCAAAATGGGCTTGACCAAGTCAAAACTTTTAAAGAGCTTGTTGATGTAAATGGTGTCATCATTACTAAGTTGGATGGTTCATCTAAAGGGGGAATTTTAATTGCCGTTGCTTCGGAAACCGGAATTCCGGTGTATTTTGTCGGCGTTGGCGAACAAGCCGAAGATATGGATGTTTTTAAGGCAGAAGACTTTGCCAAGGGGCTCTTGGGCTTATGATGGATTTAGATTTTGGTGACCTTTTTGCTCCGCAAAACGAAAAATTGACCCCCGAGCCGAAGTCGGTAACACAAATTTCAAATGAAATAAAGCGCTTTGTTGAGGGCAACTTTTCCCATGTCATTGTCAAAGGGGAGATTTTTGGCGCCAAACGTGCGGATTCCGGTCATTGGTACTTATCCTTAAAAGACACCGGCGCTGTCTTGGCGGCAGTTTGTTGGCGCGGCACGGCTTCAAGCTTAAAAGTTAAAATAGAAGACGGGCTGGAGGTGATTGCTCAAGGCAAAATCACCACTTTCTCAGGCAAATCCTCCTATCAGTTGGTCATCGAAAGTTTAGAACCCGCAGGACAGGGCGCTTTATTAAAATTGCTTGAAGAACGCAAACAGCAGTTTATCAAAGAGGGCTTGTTTGATACCGCGCATAAAAAGCCTATTCCTTTCTTGCCGGAAACAATAGGCGTGGTTTCGAGTGCAACCGGTGCCGTTATTCGGGATATTATCCACCGGATACGCGACCGTTTCCCCTCGCATATCGTTTTATGGCCAACCCCGGTGCAAGGGGAGGGCGCGGCTGAAAAAGTCGCCGAAGCCATCAAAGGGTTTAACTGTTTAGATAACACAAGCTCCATCAAGCGTCCCGATGTCATAATCGTTGCCCGCGGTGGCGGTAGTTTGGAAGATTTATGGGCTTTTAATGAAGAAGTGGTTATTCGTGCGGTTTATGACTCTGAGATTCCTATCATCTCCGCCGTTGGGCATGAAACAGACACGATGTTGATTGATTATGTGTCAGACTTGCGCGCGCCAACGCCGACCGGTGCGGCGGAATTTGCCGTTCCGGTTAAAAATGAGTTGGTCGCAGACGTCAATATCCTTGAAAGCCGGATGAAAAATGCCCTATGGCGTTATTTTGAAGAATATAAAACCAAAATTGACGGTTTAAGCCGTGGCATTCCCAATATGCGCCAAATCATCAATGAAAATCTGCAAGATTTGGACTATCGGGTGGAACGTCTGCAAAATGCCATCAAAAACGAACTTTCACAAAAACAAAATGCTTTAGAAAAAGCCGCTCTGAAACCGATATACTTAAAATCAATTTTACAGCGTTATGATGAACGCTTGAATGGTTTATCCGCAAGGCTCAAAGGCGTTTCCGTTGAGGCAGTTTTAAAAAGAGGTTTTGCTTGGGTCAAAAACACCGAAGGTCAAACCATATACAACGCCGTTAGTGCAAAAAAAGAAGACTGTTTAATCATCAAATTTGCCGATAACGAGCTGCAAGCTAAAGTCGCGGCAGATACCACCCCAAACATCGCACCAAAATCCGTAAAAAAAATAAAAAAAGAAGAAAAAACGCAAACCTCATTATTCGATTTTTAAGAACTTATCGCTATAATTGTCGCAATTAAAAGGAGAAAAGCAATGATAAGTACACATATCTTTTGGCTTGCAGTAATACAGGGATTAACCGAATTTTTGCCGGTAAGTTCTTCCGGACACTTGATTTTATTTGCAAAATTAACCCCCTACGGTGACCAGGGGCAGGCGATAGATATTGCGCTTCACATCGGCTCGTTAATTGCCGTTGTCCTATATTTTTGGCTCACCATAAAAAATATGCTTCAAGGCTTATGGCAAAATAAGTTTAAGCCAAACTTTGCCAACGCCGGTGTGCGCTTAGCCTATTATATTATCTTTGCGACTATTCCGGCAATTATCATCGGCGGCGTTTTCTCCTATCTCGGCACTGATTGGACCAGAAGCACCAAACTAATCGGCGTAATGCTTATCGTATATTCAATAGTGCTATGGTATGCAGACACCAAATTCAGCACCGCCAAAACCTTAAATGAAATGAGCCTGCGTGACGCCTTGCTGATAGGGTTTGCCCAATGTTTGGCTTTTATCCCTGGCACCAGTCGCTCTGGTGTGACTATCACTATGGGGCGTTTTTTAGGCTATAACCGTGCCGAAGTTGCCAAATTCACCATGTTATTATCAATTCCCTCAATCCTAGCTGCCGGAATCCTTGCCGCTTATACGCTGTATAACGGCGCCGAATTTACGCGGATTGCTATGGCATATCAGGCAATAGGGCTGTCTTTCATCTTTTCGTTTTTAGCAATTTTTTTGATGATGCGGTGGTTAAGGTTTGCCACATTTCTTCCTTTTGTCATCTATCGGGTCATCTTAGGCGTAGCCTTGTTATTCAAAGCTTATGGCTTAATCTAAAAAAATGATAAAAAAACTTTGACATTTTGAATTTTCTTAATATCATCTAAGCGGATATGGCAATAGCCTGTCTGGGGCTTAGTAACCTCTTCAAATACGTCAATGTGCTAGACGTTAATTTTGCACGCTTTCTGGTCAGAGACTGGAAGGCGGCAAAATACGCTATTTTAGTCAATATGTCGCGCTATGTTATTTGAGTAGTTACTAACTTCCAGTCGCCTTATCGGCGGCTTTTTTATTATATTTGTCAAAAGGAATTGGTAATATGAAAATAAATGATTTAGGTCGCTCGATGATTGAAATGTTAGGCGTCTTGGCAATTGTCGGTATTCTATCGGTAGGAGCAATTTCAGGCTATTCTAAAGCAATGTTTAAATATAAGCTGTTAAAAACAGCAGAAGAGTATACAACATTGTTTCAAGAAGTTTTGCCATATAAAAAAGAATTGGAGGCATTAAGGGGAGCAAAAGCGGGAGAAGGAGATTATTATTGGCTGACACCTTTGTTTGATGATATGCAGCTTGTGCCAAAGACGTGGTCAAGAACTGTAATTCCTTCAAAAGGACAAGAAGGTTTTATTGACCGTTTGGGAAATTATGTTTGGCCATTTATTCGTATGGAAAATAATAAGCTAAATTTCAATATATTAATTACGGATTCAGATACCTCAGTCACAATTTGTGAAACGTTATATCGGGAGGTTATAATGCAATTCAGCGATATTTTAAGCTATACGGCAACAGTAAAAGATAAAAACGGAGGCTCAGAAACAACAAGCGAT
The DNA here is from genome assembly GCA_017939155.1 of Alphaproteobacteria bacterium. Lineage (GTDB taxonomy): Bacteria > Pseudomonadota > Alphaproteobacteria > RF32 > CAG-239 > CAG-267. The sequence continues at coordinate 126,189 of JAGAZZ010000044.1, forward strand.
AAATATTATTACGGGAATATGTATTGTAACGGGAAAAATAGAAAATGTATTAAAGATATGTCCCTAAAAGATATTTATGAAATGTGCAGTATTTGCGCTAGTGATAATAGATATTGTGCTTTAATAATAGATTTTTAAGCCCGGTGACGTAAAAATACGCAATAAAATAAACTTTGTAAAAAACTATTGACTAATCTAAAAAAAGCTTCTATTAAATACCCATCGCTCCGGTGGCGAAATTGGTAGACGCGCATGCTTCAGGTGCATGTTGCCTCAGGCAGTGGAAGTTCAAGTCTTCTCCGGAGCACCAGTTTCTTCAAATTCCCCGTTTCGGGGATTTTTTTTATGTGTTTAAAGAACTTGACAAAAAACGAATATCTGATAAAAAATAGATGATTGTTTAATTTTTAAATTTTTATAATTATGGAAAAAAATTATGTAAAAGACACCTATAAAGCTCTTGCTTTTTTTGTGTCTGTCGGTGTGCTTTATCTGGCCGTTTGGGTGTATTCTCAAGTTATCTCCGAACATCTATACCATCCTTTTGCGGTAAATGTGGGTTACGTCTTAGCCGGTGGAGTTGTGGGAATGCTCTTAGGTTGCTTTTATGGTTGGCTGTATCTCAAAGAGAAAACCTTGACCATCTTAGCCATAGCATCGTTGCTAACCATAGGTCTGTACCTTGCTCATGGTTTATATATGATTAAACCGCTTACTGACAATGCTTATCCGTTAGGTCTGTTCTTCTTAATTCTCGTTTTTGCAATTGTATCTTTTATTTTCCGTTCAGCCATAAAAGAAGGTCGTGCGTATGACCAATTGTTGCAAAAAATAGCTAAGTCAAATGAAGAATTTAGAAAAGATTTTGAAAACAGACTGCCAGACATCATAAAAGAAAGTCTGGCCAAGTTGACAAAACAGCGAGTTATAGAACACCTCAAAAGCAGCACCGAAAAACCAAATCCTCCTCTCTCTTAAATGAGGGAGGATTTTTTTATATCTCAAAGTTCTAAAATGTGCCAAATAGTTCAAACTCTCTTGTTATTCTTGCAAATAAGACTATATCTTTAACTGTTCACGATGGAAAAGTTGAAAATAGAATTTAGTTTCAGGTTTTGTAGAGTGAACAAGAAATGTTCCTTGTCTTCTGCAAAGCAAAAAATCTAAATTCGTTTGTTTAGCATTAGAGGAGGTCAGGGAGAGGGGAAATTTATTCCTCTCTCTTTTGTTATGAAAATCCCCGTTTAAACAGAAATCGGTAGACATTTTATATTTAAAACGCTAATCTTCTGACATGACTGATACAAAATTATCAACACTCCTGCTTAATTGGTATGCCCTCAACGGGCGCAGCCTGCCGTGGCGGTTTAAAGGTGGCGCACACCCGAACCCTTATGTCATTTTGGTTTCGGAGTTTATGCTCCAACAAACCACGGTCAAAACCGTTATTCCGTATTTTCATCGTTTTATGGAGCACTTTCCCACTATTCAGGCATTAGCCTCAGCGGATATTGAAGAAGTCTATCAACTTTGGCAAGGGTTGGGGTATTACACCCGCGCCCGTTCGTTGCACGCAACCGCACAAATGATAGTCAATGAGTTTGGTGGTAGATTTCCCGAAAAACGTCAAGATGTCTTAAAGCTTAAAGGAATAGGCGCTTACACGGTCGCAAGCTTTTTGGCGTTAGCGTTTAATCAACCCGAAACGGTCATAGACGGCAATGTAATGCGAATCATCGCCCGCCTGTATCATTTAACCGATTCTCTGGATACTATTGCCGAGAAAATCCGTCTAAAAGCTGAAGAACTGACCAGTCGGGAACATCCCGCCGACTATGCTTCCGCAATTATGGATTTAGGTGCAACCGTCTGTACACCGAAAAATCCGCAATGCTTGCTCTGTCCTTGGGCAAAATATTGTCAATCCAAAGGAGCTGCCGATGTCGAGCAAATTCCCAATCGCCGCAAGTTGGAAAAGAAAGAAAAACACGGTAGCGTTTATCTGATATATAATTCCAAAGGGGAAATTCTTATCCGCAAACGTACCGAAAAAGGTCTTCTTTCCGGCTTATACGAATTCCCGTGGGTAGACGAGGGTGTTTTGTTTCCCACTGCGCAAGATACAGAAAATGCAGTCACTCATGTTTTCACCCATTTTAAGCTAACTCTGCAGATTTACACTTTCTGCACGGACACTTCTCCTATCGCAGACGGCATATTCATCGCACCCCAAAACCTAAACAATTATCCTTTTTCAACCTTAATGAAAAAGGTCATAAAAAAATCCCTCCGTTAGAACGGAGAGATTTAATCTGATTTTCAAAGCTACAGTCAGTCAAACTTTAAATTTGTGAACTTAAAGACCGTATTCTCCAAACGAAAAACTGCAGACAAATAAGCCTTACACTTTTCAACAGAGAAATGCCCGTCTTCGCCTTTAAGCTTGCCTTCGGCATCAATAAAAATTTCCTGCTGGCGGGAAATTGATGTGAGTTTTCCTGTCGCATCAACATACGAACGACCGGCAGATAAAGACTGTGAGATTTTGTTTAAAACAGAAGTCACATTGTCAGGACCAATACCACCGGCATATCCCTGTAAAACACCATCAAATGCTGGCGGCGCATACTGACTAGCCTCAACTCCTTCACCATGAGAATTGTCATAAAGACAGTCAAACTTAAAGCCGGTGTCATAGAGCTTGTTAATGAACTCCGCATTGTCATCATTGTACGACAGGATAAACCTCACGTTCGGGTATTTCTTCATTGAAGCAAGCATCCGGTCTAAATCAGGCGTTTTTTCTCGTCCGATTCTGAAATTCAGCTGCACCCGTTCAAAGAAAGGTCTGCGATACTTTGCTCCCCAACTGAGAAACGTGGATAATTCCGCCGGAGGGTTATCGTCACAAAAGTCTTCCACCCAGTCCTGATTCAAATGCAAGGCAAAATTAGGATGAGGTGAATAGAGCAAGCCAAAACGCGCATGAAGCGCGTGAAGCCACCAATACCGAGCCGTCCCAAAAGAGGCTTTTTTACCTGAAACCTGAATGCCGGCCTCAGTATGCAACACCAAAACATCCTCTAGGTCGCTAAGTTTTGTGTACTCATTAGCCCCTGAAAAAGTAATACATTTTAATTTCATAACAAAAAAATTTTAGTTAATAATAATTGATTTATAAGTGGTATAATAAAAAAGAATACTTTAAAGTCAAGAAAAAGAGTCTCGCGCCAAAAGCAAAACTTAATAACAAATAAAGGAATTGCAATGAAAAAGTTAATTTTAGCCCTGCTGCTGACAGCCTTTCCGGCACTCGCCGCCGAACAAACAATAGATAATATTGTGGTTGAAAAATCAGCTCGTAAATTGTATCTGCGCCAAAAAGATAAAAATATCAAAGAATATACCATCCGCCTCGGCTCCAACCCGACAGGGCACAAAGAGCAAGAAGGCGATGGCAAAACACCCGAGGGAAAATATATAATTTCCGGCAGAAATCCTAAAAGCGCCTATCATCTCTCATTGCGTATCTCATACCCGAATGCGGCGGATAAATCCCGTGCCGCCCTTAAAAAAGTCTCCCCCGGCGGCGATATTATGATTCACGGTTATCCCAATTATGCCCCAAATACACTCTTTGACGTTATTCACAAAAACTATGACTGGACAGCAGGATGTATCGCCGTAACCGATAAAGAAATAGAAGAAATCTGGCAGCTTGTCCCTAACAACACCCCGATAGAAATTAAACCATAAAAATAAAAGCCGGATTTCAATGTACAGCTTCATCAATGTATTTCGAACAGATTTTAATGATGAATTGAGGGAAATATTAAAAAAATTCAAAACTTGACTTTAGCTTATTAAATTATATCGTAATTTGTACTAAAGAGAATGTTATGAAATATATTTTATTTGTAATAATGTTAATGTTTTCATTTATTGTAAATGCTGAAGCAAAAAAAAGATAGTATAGAAGAGGCTAAGTTACAGGCAGAAGTATTAAGCAAAGAATGTTATGCGAAAACAGTGGAACCCGTATGGGATAGCTTTTTTTATAATGATGAAATAAAGAAGGCTTATAAAAATAGATATAACCGTGCTTAGAAAAAATTATTATTGCAAAAATTAAAGAAAAATCCCCCCCCTGAAAATGCCAAAAAAATGATAAAAGCGTTAAATGAAATAAAACAGGGAATGTTAGAATTTTATGGTGTTATGTATAGTCAAGAAGATACAGGTTTTTATGGACGCACAGTAAATGATATGGAGCTAGGACGCCGCTATGAGCAGATTTTAAACGACGTCCTTCTCTATCAGAGTACTTATACTAATGGTAAAAAGGAAGACTTACTTCCTCAGGTCTCTTAGAGCATCCATCCTTTCTTGCGGTAAGCGATTTCTTTTAATGTTCTCTCGTTCAGACACTGTAGAACGCTTAAAGTGTTTATTAACGTGAATCCTTTCGATTAATTAAATCCTCATCATCTAAATCTTCTGCATGGTCACCTATGGCATTTTCAATAAGCTCTAAAGCACCATCTTGTCCATGTTGAGTAGAGCTGTATGACACAGATGTCAATAGGTTAGAAAAAAACAAAAATAAATTTTTAAAATAAAAAACGACAGAAAGCATCAGCTCCATCGCACATCAATCAAACTTGGCTGGAGACGACTTGCAATTCTCGAACTAAAATTATGGAATTTTTTTGCGCCGGTTAACTTTGGGATATTAGGAATCCGAGGTTGAAGTAACTTTTATTTTTGAATAACAGAAGTTTATTTTGCCTCATATAAGCGATTTTGGTTTTGGTATAGTTTTGCATAGAAAAGATAGATATAGCTATTATGAGATGAGTTTATTAGGCAATAAGAAAGCCGCCAAAATTTTTTGTGGCGGCTTTAGTAGCTCTTTAGTCGCTTATTATCTGGTGCTTTGCAACACTTTATCTATTGCTGATTTTATAATTTTCTTCTCAGATTTTGAGCGTTTAGACTTACCCAAATTATCTTCACCAACCGTGCGTAAAACTTGGGTTGTTAAATGCGGAACATCCTCAAGTTTACCAGAAGGAGTCCTTTCTTTGAGTTCTTTAATTTTGTTTGATGTTTTTTCCGTAGTTTTTTTCCATTGTATTAATTCTTCAAGATTTTTTACATCAGCTTTACCTTGCTCAATGACTTCTTCATAAAGGTTTGGCATTAGAGTTTGTAAAGCTTTCCTGAAACGCTTTACATCGTATTCTTTGTCTTCATCTATTCTTTCTTGAACTTTTTTCACTAAATCTAAACCGCTTTTTTTGCAAATTTCAAGAGCCTTGTCATCACTGATTTTCCTACGCAGAACAGGTTTTTGTTTATATATTGTATATTCCAAAATATACTCTCCGTCCTTTTTACATATTTTGTCATAAGAATAATCTGTATACGGGCGATAATTTAATCCTATGCCACCATCCGTTTGGATTAGTAAATTTAATGCTTCTAAATCTGTCATTTTTGCTCCATTTTTTTGGGGCACAGATTGTTTAACCCAAAATTCGTGTATTTGAGAAGGGTATTGTCGTACAAATTCAAACATATCACGCCCGCCTACAAGGTCGTTTATGGAATTCAAAAACTCTATTCCATAACGATTATCTGAAATTGAATCGCTACCATTAGGTGCCCAAAACACAAGATGAGCATCAATAGCCGTGGCAACTAAAAATATGCTGTTCTCTTGTATGTTTCTACTAGGTGATATTAAAGGAAGAGGTGTTGGAAATTCTAAATTTCCGCCAAATTTATCATGTATACTTTCTCGAATTGAAGTATGAATCCTCTCACGAATATTTTCATCAACTTTAGAGTTATCAATAAAAGTATAGTGGCGTTTCCGCGATAAATCTTCCTTATACCTTTCAAGAAGCAATTCTACAAACCCCACATCATAATCACCATTTTTCTTATTGGAAAAACCTATCTGCTTTTCTATAAGTAGCGTATTAATGATTGAAACGAGCGTTTCTTCACCATTATAAGTACCTCTACCATCTAGTTTATAATCTCCTAGTGGGCGAAGGTGATGCTGTGTACCTCCATCTCCAACAAGAAAAGGACGATAAAACATACGACCATCATTTGTAAATTCACTACTATGCTTTTGGGAATTATGAGGATTTACGGCTATCATATCTATATGAACATTTCCACATGCAGGATAATCATATAGATGTATGTACTTCATATCTGGGGAAACACCATATTGTTTAGAAAAATCAGGCTCCTCTTTTCCGTATTTTTTAACCATTTGATAAATTAAATCAGAATTTTTCATATCGTTCATAGTTTAGCCTCTTTCCTGAAATCTCCCTAATATTAACTCAACTATAGCATATTCCACCGGTAAAGTCAATTATTTTAGCAAAAGCTATAAGCATTAAAAAAAAGAGGTTATATACAAAGTATGAAGCTGTTCTCTCGATAACATCAAAAAATTTCAATGCAAACAAAAATCGTGTCGCAACATTTGAACTTTTATAACTACTTGGTTTTTAAGGAAACATATCAAAATTAGTTCGAAGATTATCTCGGGTACAGCATATTAGCCACCTCATTTTCAAACTAGATTAAGTGCTTGTAAATAAAAGAAAAATCGCCATTTCTGACGATTTTTGAACTGTTGGCTGCTTGACCTGGATTCGAACCAAGATTAACGGAGTCAGAGTCCGCTGTCCTACCATTAGACGATCAAGCAATCCTAAATAACGACACCATACATAATACGGTTTATTTTATCTGTCAACAATTTTTCTTGAAATTATGCGAAAATATGATTGCAAAAAAAAAATCTCCGTATATCTTTTTAATATAAAATTTTATGATGAAAAGGAGAATATTATGGCAGGAGTAAGCTCGACAATGTTGCAAAAGTTAAAAGGTTTTCTCGTTGGTCGCAAAAGCGGGGAAATTAGCGCAACAGAGGCCGAAAAAATCCAAAAAGCCTCATACGCTCTTATGCACGCCGAAGTCAAAAAACAGTTCTCTCCGGCATATTTGAGCATCTTGCCGGAGCTTGATAATCCTGAAAAACAGGTTTTTGAAGCAGCCGTCTACTATTTAACCAAAATAGCCTCTCAAAAAACAAAATATCAACAGGACATCTTGGAAATTATGGCAAAAAAAGCTTCTGACCATAAACTTAATCCGGAATTTCGTGAACATCTGAAAACACAAATGCAAAATATTTTACAAAAAAACAACCGCTAAGTGTGTATTATCTCTTGACTATAAAATAAATAGTATTATAAAAAGAGTGTGTTGGGTGAAAAATCCGACATCAAAAAGTGAAACTGGTTTATAAAATAAGGAGACAAAATGACAACAGGAACTGTTAAATGGTTTAACTCCCGCAAAGGTTATGGCTTTATTCAACCTGAAAACGGCGGAAAGGATGTATTTGTTCATATTACGAAACTTGAGGAAAAAGGATTAAGAAAGCTGTATGAAGGTCAACGCGTCAGCTACGAAATCTATGATGACCGCGGACGTACCGCCGCCGGCGCCATCGAAATTTTGTAGTCGTGTTATGGACTACCAAAGATAAGCCGCTTCTTTTCAGGAGCGGCTTTTGATTTAATATCAAAGTTTTTTTTGTTTACATCTGATAAATTATTTGCTAAGAAAATCAAATACAATGCCGCTTACGGGCAAAATCAGACTTTATGTAATATTTATATTGGAAAATCAAATGTTTCAAAAATTAAAAGCAAAATTTTTAAGCTTAAATATTGTGGTTAATTACAAAAAAATCCTGCCTTATGTCAAACCATACTGGGGCCGAGCCTTAACCGCGGTGTTAATAACAATCCCGATAGGCTCGATGGACGCGGTCATTGCCTGGGCATTAAAACCTTATATGGATGTTGTTATGGTCGAAAAAAGCACCATGGGACCGTCAACCTTTTTTATCCCGTTGTTAATCATTGTTTTCAGCTCAATTCAAAGCTTGTTGACATACAGTGCCACATACTTAAACACTTGGGTCGGGCAAAAAATCGCCATGGATGTCAAGAAAAAACTCTTTTGCAAATTAATGCGCTATAACGCCTCTTTCTTTGATAAAAACACCTCAGGCGATATTATCTTTCGTTTTAATAATGACGTCGATTCGGCGTGTAGCGGGCTTTTGAACAATATGAAACTGTTTACAACCCGTTTATTCTCCTCTTTATCATTAATCGCCGTTTTGTTTTATAACTCCTGGCAGTTGGCCATTATTGCCACCATAGTTTTATTAGGCGCGCTTTTCCCGCTGACCCGCGTGCGCAAAAGAATTAAAGGAATTATGGATAAAACTGTTTTCTCCGGCTCTGCCGTGATGACACATTTTAATGAAACCTATAATGGTAACCGCATTATCGCTTCATACAATCTGTATGATTATCAAAACGGTCGCTTTTGTGCCACGCTTGATAATGTGTTTAAGCTTGGGATGAAGATGATTCAAAGAACCGGAATGCTCTCGCCTTTAATGCACTTTATCGTTTCTTTCGGTATAGCCGCTGTGATTTGGACAGGGTCGCATTTAATTGTTACTCAGCAGATAACAGCCGGTAATTTTGTTTCGTTTATTGCCGCGCTGATTATGCTTTATAATCCGATAAAAAGTATCGGTAATAACTTTAACAGCGTGCAAATGGCTTTAATGGCGATGGAGCGTGTTTTCGGGGCGTTGGAACGCACACCGGAAATTATGAATTGTGAAAATCCGAAACTTTTGGCAACACCGAAAAACGCCATCGAATACAAAGATGTTTGTTTCTCTTATGTTAAAGATAAAACGGTGCTTGACCATATTAACCTCAAAATCAAAATTGGTGAAACAATAGCTTTTGTCGGTAATTCCGGCGGTGGTAAATCAACCTTGGTGAACTTGTTGCCGCGGTTCTATGATGTCACTTCCGGACAAGTGATGATAGACGGCGAAGACATCCGCAAGCTTGATATAGACTCATTGCGTGATAAAATTGCGATAGTTTTCCAAGATAACTTCCTTTTTGGCGGCACAATTCGCGATAATATTATCTTAGGCAAGGAAAATGCCACCGAGGAGGAAATTAATAACGCCGTTAAATGCGCTTGCTTGGATGAGTTTATTTCAACTCTTGATAAAGGGCTTGATACAGAAATCGGCGAGCGCGGCGTTCTGCTCTCCGGCGGACAAAAACAGCGTATCGCCATTGCCCGCGCGTTCATTAAAAACGCCCCGATAGTCATTTTGGATGAAGCAACATCAGCGCTTGATAATAAATCTGAGGCAATTGTCCAACAAGCCATAGAAAATCTGATGGCAGACCGTACGGTGTTTATTATTGCGCACCGTCTGTCAACCGTCCGCAATGCCGATAAAATCGTTGTTGTCAATTATGGTAAAATTGCCGAAATCGGTTCGCATGATGAGCTGATTAATAAAGAAAACGGCATATATGCCTCATTATATCACACGCAATTACACTAAAGGAGAATAAAATGCCTTATTTAACCGTATATACAAACATAGAAGCCGAAAATATGACCACATTGTCCGAACTTGCCGCCGAACTGACCGCTAAAGTTCTGCACAAACCGGTATCCTATGTTGTCACAAATTTTATCTATAATGAAGCGATGACGTTTGGCGGCAAAGCGCAAAATAAAGGCGCTTTGGTTGAGCTAAAATCAATCGGCTTAGGCGATAAAGATAAATTTGTTGCCGAAATAACCGCCTTTTTGAGCGAAAAACTGCAAATCAGTGACACACAAAACATCGCCATTGCTTTAACTGACGCTCCCGCTCCCTATACCGCCTGCGCCGGCAGAACATTTGGCTAAATAACTCATTGATATAAAAGATAAAACGGAGGCTCAAAAGCTTCCGTTTTTAATATCCCCTGATATGCAAAATAGACCTACGTCTATTTTAAATATTTGTCAATTTTTTTATTTTGCATAAAATCAAAAAGTTACCCTTAAAGCCTTTCTCTATAAAATAGACGTACAATTATAAAGAAAGTTTAATTATTCTAAAAGGGAGAAAAACGATGAGCGGCGAAGAGAAAGAAGAAAGAGAAATCAAAACAGTCGGCAAGCAATTCAAACGAAAAGCAGAGAAATTTAGTAATATATGGAAAGACGATAATACCAGTCGTTTTTTAGATTCCAAATCAGAACAATACGTTCAACCTCTCGAATTTGGCGGAAATACACTTCATCTTGTGGCAGGAAAACCAATTCTTGAAGATGGTAAGGTTTCAGATAAGTATACGGTTGCCCTAGCTTATAGTGATGAATGGATTAGCAAGGATTACCGAGAATATAAAGATGCTAAAAAGAGTTTAGATATTTATGAAAAAGCAGGATATAAAGACTTGGATGTAAGTTTTACAAAAGTTGAAGCCGCACAAGCAAAAGAACAAGCATTTACACATGTGAAAAATTCATCTCGGTCGGATTCAGAAAAAAGCTCACATAAAAAAATATATGAGGAAATAGAAAAAAGAGTGAAAAACGGTCAGGCAACTCATCTTGAAAAATTATATTTGCGCCAGATACAAGAAGCCGAATTAGATGCTGCTATGAATCCGGCTCAAAAAGGAATGAATGAGGGACGGTTCGGCAAAGCAATTTATTCCAAAGAAGAAATTGCAGGCACAAAAAAAGTTGTCCGTAGCAATGCCAAATATGACTGGTATTATAAAGCAGACCCCAAAAAAGACAAAGAAATTGTTGAAGCTTCATCATTAAAATTTTGGATAACAGATAAGGAACGAGCCGAGGCTAAAAAAAGAATAGAATATCGCAAAAGGTTAGAAACAATCAGAGCGAGCCGAGGAAACGATAGTTGGAATCCTTGGCAGTGCGGATATATAGATGGAAAAGTTTTTCTCTTAGGGCAAAATGAACCCGAGAACACCAATAACGAAGAAAATTTATTGGCTCAAAATGTCTCGCAAAGCCTTAAAAACCAGCGTACCGTGGCAGAAAAAACACTTTCTCATAAAACAAAGGATATAGAAATAGCCGCAAATACACCGCAACAGAATACGCCGGAAAATACATCTTCTCAAAAACAACAGACGACACTTTCTCCACAAGATGTAATGCGCTTAAAGCAAAATCAAAACGATATGGCTTAAAAATAAGCCGAAACAACAGTTTCGGCATTATCTTTTATTTGCTCTCCGCATACGGATTATCTGCTTTTCTGACCGTAATGCGAATAGGAACGCCCCTCAGGTCAAAACTATCGCGCAGTTGGTTTGTCAAATACCGCAAATAGGAATCCGGCAGTCCCTCGGGATTACTGGAAAAAATATAAAATGACGGCGGTCTTGTCTTTGCCTGCGTGATGTATTTAAGCTTAATCCTCCGCTTGTTTTTGCCCAAAGGCGCCGGGTTAGCCTCCTGCACGTCACGGAACCATTGATTAAGAGGAGCTGTCGGAATACGCACGTTCCAACGCTCATAAACTTTAATCACCGCGCTTAACAGTTTGTCCAAGCCACGTTTTTTTAACGCTGAAATGGTCACCGTCGGCACGCCATCCGCTTGGGTAAGCGAGGTCTGAAGTTTATCGTTAAGTTTATCTAAAGCCTCTTTTTTATCCGCCACATCCCATTTATTCAGGGCAATCACCAAGGCGCGCCCTTCGTCCAAAACTTTACGGGCAATGGTTAAATCCTGCTTGTCCAAAACGCCGTCCGCATCTAATACCAAAATCACCACTTGCGCCATATTAGCCGCATAAAGCGTGCTTTCAACCGACATTTTTTCAATCACACCCGTCACTTTAGCTTGTTTTCTGAGCCCCGCCGTGTCAACCAAATTAAGCTGCCAGCCTTTCCACGCTAAACGCGAGGTAATCGCATCTCTCGTCAGTCCGGCTTCCGGTCCGGTTAACATCCGCTCATCATTCAAAAGAGCATTAACCAGCGTGGATTTCCCGACATTAGGTCGCCCGACAATAGCAATTTGAATCGGTCGTTTCTTGAGCTGTTCAATATCTTGCGGTTCTTCTTCCTCAGGTTGTTCAAGATTTTCTTCTTTAAGTTTTGCTTCCAAATCTTTAAGTTGCAAATAAAGCTCATCAAAACCGATACTGTGCTCGGCAGAAAAAATAATCGGTTCGCCAAGCCCCAGTTTGTAGGCTTCATATATACCGAGTTCTTGCGTTTTGCCTTCGCATTTGTTGGCAAGCAAAATCACCGGTTTTTCGCTTTTTCTCACCAAATCGGCAAAATGTTCGTCGTATGCCTGCATACCGGCTCTGGCATCAAACAAAAACAACACAACGTCCGCCTCATCAATCGCGCGCTTGGTCTGTTGCCACATCCGCTCTTCCATTTTGCCCTCGGGCGCTTCTTCATACCCCGCCGTATCAATCACGGTTAAATCTAAATCTTTATATTTTGTCGTGATTTCTTTACGGTCACGCGTAACCCCTGGCAAATCATGCACCAGCGCCAGTTTTTTTCCGGCAAAACGGTTAAATAATGTTGATTTTCCGACATTAGGTCGTCCGACAATTACCGCTTTAAGTGTCATATTTCATCCTTTTTTGTTCAAAATAAACCAATTAGCTATTGCATATAACACAAAGCTTTGAAATTTTCAAGCGTTAAATAATCCGCTTACGCGCTGATAAATTCCTGATATAATTTTTCAACAAAATCAGGGTAAAGTTTATAAATATTCGCAAGCGCTTTTTTCATCACCAAGCGAACCGACGGGTGCGCCGCCGAATGACAACGCAGCGCAAAAATATGCTTCCACGCCGCAACGCTCGCCGTCATAATCATATCCGCTTTGCAAGAGTGCGGCAAAATCATCCTGAGCTGGTCGCCTTTTGCCCCAAGCTCGGCCATTTTCATATAAGACTTCTCAATCATCTCCATTGTTTCAAGCCATTGCGCGTATAACGCCGAACCTTTTTCAATATTGCACGGCTCAATCATCGTCAGTTCACTGCCAAATTTTCCTTTGGAATAGTTACAATAACGTGTTGATTCGATAGAAAAAGAAGCAAACCTGTGCCGTGTCACATCTTTATACGCTCCAATATCGCAAATCGAGTGCGTGGTAACGTAATTGTGTAATTCCGAAAAAGGCGATTTTTGAATCCCCTCAATCTTAACTCCTTCAAAAACACGCCTGCCGTTAGGGTCAATATAAAAAATATCAAGCCCTAATAAAAGCAAAAAGTCATGAACATCACGCTGTCTTGCCAAATCACGCAAAGCCCGAATATTACCGGACACGACAATAACTTCCTCTCCCGATACAGGGTGTTTTTCCACGTTAACGGTTAAGCCGCGAATATCTCTTAAACTAAAAATTTCTTTGTTCTTATCGCAAAGCGGCATGGAATAAATAACATTAGCATGTTCAATAACCGATTCGTGCCCACTTTTCAAAATACCCGAGATAAAAGGAACCGCAGTGCTGTCCGTAATCAAATTTTCAGATTTGTAGCACGTTCTGCCGCATTTTTCAATATGAGTGCAAATATCTTTCGCTTTGCCTAAATCATAAATCTCGCTTTGAACCTCTACAATCTTAACCATCAGTCCCTCTCTTTACTTAAAAACGATAACATCAGCGTCATCAGAAACGGCAATAACGTGTTCTTGTGCCGCAATCAATCCATTGCTAATATCAATCCCGACATCTGTTTTCGCCAAAACTTTGCCGTTAACCGCGTTGATTTTCAAAATTTTGCCGTTTGAAAAAGCGAGCAATATATTTCCGTTTAACATTAACGGCGGCGCCGCATAAACCGACACATCGCTTTCACCGTCTTCATCAACTAAAAATTCTCTAATATCAAGCGCCCAAGCTGTTTCACCGCTGTATTTTTCAACCGCGTATAAAATATTGCGGTTTGAAATGACAAACAAATAATCTCCCGCCATCAGCATATCCTGCATGGAGCCGATTTCTTTTTCCCAAAGTTTTTCACCGGTCCGCATATCAAGCGCCTGCATACTGTTGCTGTTGCTGATAGCATAAATAATCCCTTCCTGAACAATCGGATAAGCGCCGATTGTGTTAATTTCCGTAGAGGAATTAACTTGGCTCTTTGCCACCAACATAGCTGACCATAAAGGCGTGCCGACAGCGGCATTCAAAATCACAATCTCACCATTAGAAAAACCGGCAATCACCACATTGTCTTCCGCATCGTATGCAGGTGCGGCGCCACCGGCTAAAACCGTGTCTTCCTGTGCCACACCGAATTTCCATATTTCTTTACCGTTTGTTTTATCTAAGGCATAAATCTTATTATCAACCGTTTGGATTAAGAGCATACTTTTAGTAACGGTGGGCGCAATGCGTATCGGGGCATCCATAACTTTACGCCATTTCGGCGCTCCTGTTTCAACGTTCATCGCAAAAACACCGCCAAATCCCGTGGTGGCAAAAAGTGTATTTCCCTCAACCGCCAAACCGGACGCTCTGCTTTTAGTTTCCTTAAACCCGCCGATATTAGCCTTAAGCTCGTTTTGCCATATCTTCTCACCGTTTTTAAGGTTAAACGCGCTCACTTTGCCTTTGCTGTCCATCACAAAAATACGATTGCCGCTAACCACCGGCGCCGCCAATAAAATATCGCGCTTGTTGATTCCTGCGCCAAAATTTTCTGACCATAGCTCGGTCAACTCAAAACCGGCTTTTAGGTTGCCGATAATATGTTGCGGATTAACCCCCGCCTGTCCCCAAGCCATATTAACAGTTGCCGCCGGAAGCTTAACCGGTTTTGTTTTCTCAACAAATATTTCTTCTTTATAAGAATTGTCTAATACAGACAGACGCTCGCCTTTCGGGAGTTTTTTATCTTGCGAGCAAGATACCGTCAAAAGCGCCATACAGCATAAGCAAAGTCCTTTACTTAATCCGTGCATATCAACCTCCAAAAACGCAACTGTTTATAATCTATTGGGCGTCGTTTATTGATGCTAAAACATCATTGATTCTGGCTTTGAAATCATCAGAAATATTGCCATTGGTCAAAAGTTCTTGATAAAGAGCGCGACCTTTCTCCAAATCTTTATTTTGAATAGCCGACATCGCTAAAAGTTCTTTTGCCATCGAAACCCAAGAGCTGTTCGCGTCATTGGCAATCGGCGAAAGCAAAGTTTCAATTTCAGCATACGGAGCAGAATCAATTTTGTAAGTAGCCAATTTAATTGCGGCGATTTCTCTGATTTTATTAGAAACTTCCGTATCTTGCCAAATTTCGCTTAAATTTTTAAGCCCTCTCTCGGTTTGGTTGTTATCAAGCAAAATGTTGACAATTTGTAAACGAGCCATATCTTTATATAAGCCGCTTTCGGTTGCCACAATGTTTTCAAGCTCGGCAATATTGTCTTCAAAATCTTTCTGTGCGGCTAATGCTTGAACATAGCGGACATTCTCTTGCTCCGCTTTTTCCAAACGCCATTGTCCGATTTTTTCATAGCCGACCGCAACAGATAAAAAGATAATCAAAAGCGCTAAAAATATCCCGCCGTATTTATTGATAAGTTTTTTAAATTTTTCGTTTCTGACTTCTTCGTCAACTTCATCAAAAAAAGCTTTTTCAGCATCTAAATTAAAATACTGATTGCCGCCGTTTTGCCCTTTTGCGGTATCCTGCTCTGCGCCACGCTTGATATTTTTAGCCATGATAATCTAATCCTTCCGATAAAAAATAAACGTTTTAATACAAAATATATACATTTCCGCCTGCTATGCAACGAAAATCTGAATTTAATTACCAGTTAATTTACGGATAACATAGTCCTTAAGCCATAACAAATCCGAAACCGGAAGCCTGCTGCCGAAAGTAATGATTTTGTCATCGCTGATAACCGCCAAACTGTAACGGTCAATCGTCGGGTTGTAACTAAGCTCGACATTTTCAATTTTCTTGACATCTAAAGTGTCCGTCTTAAGAACAGAACCGAAAAGCGTTTCGCATACAGCTATACGGCTATCGCTGATAATCAGGCGATACGAATTAAACAATTTCAGCGCAAAATAAGCAACGACTACAAGCAAAATAGCACCCAGCGCCCAATATTTAAGCGGTAACGTTGTCCCGATTATTGTCAAATAAACCCCGCCTGCCGTGAGCAGAAAAACAGCGGCAATGGCAATAAACAAAAACAGCGTGCTGAATGTGTCCCAATAAATGCCGGCTGGCTCAATAACGGTTTCCAACTTCTTTTCTTCAATCTCTAAAGAAGCCGGTGCCGGAAATTTCCCGCTGGCGATAAAAGGAAGTTTCCCTGCATCAGCCAATTCTTTTAAAGATTTATCCAAATCCGTATACTCGCGTTGAACTAATCCTCTGTCGCCGATACTCAAAGCCGGAAGCTTAAACATCTTAGCATATCCCTCCCAAATTTTGCGGATATTTTTATTTTTGGTAGAAATATAAAGCGGAATAATTTTGTTAGGGTCTTGATGATAAAGGTCAATAATATAGCGATTTTTATTAAACAGCCCCGATTGAATAAACAAAACTCTCAACCGAACCCCCGCATAACCCGATAACGGTTCTGAAAAACTATAAGTCACACCGACCGCCGGTCTGCAAAAAATCTTAAATTCCTTTCCGTCAAAAAAGATTTTTTTAGCACGGATAAAAGAAAACACCGAACCGATAATAAGTCCTAAAGCCAAAAAAATGACGAAAACGGCGCCAATCTCAACCGTCAGCAAGGATTTTCCGCCCATATTTTCTGCATTAATGAAGTTTAATAACTCAAATATGCCTAAACCAAGCAACATACTGCCGAAAATAATTCCTAAAACTGACATCAAAGCCGATGACCTGTCGGTAACCGTTGCCGGAAGTTTTGCAAAGTCAAATTTTAGGTTAGAGCTGAAATGGTCGGGAACACGCGTTAACATCAAAATCTCCGTTAAAAAATCTTAAATCAACCTTATTATATATCATAAAAAAAAAGATTCACCTCTTTTTTATATCTCTTGCGTAAAAATGTTTAAAACTTAAAGCTTGTCTTTCAAATATTTTTTTGTTAAAACGAAAAACGAAAGGATAAAATATTGAGTGAACAATGTCAAAATTGCGGCGGGTGCGTCTTCCGCACGCTGGAAAAACAAGCCTACCGGCAAAAGAAAGAAAATGATTTTAAACAAACTATCGGGCAGATAAAAAACGCCTCTCCGTTGATTGATGCCCCCGTATTTATTGATGACGGTTTGCGCCGGCGTGCCGATATGGCTTTTTCCTACCAAAAAGGAAAGCTGATAATAGGCTTTAACGAAGCTTTAAGTCATAATTTGGTTGACATCAAAGACTGCCCGATGTTAACGCCGGAATTAAACGCGTTATTGCCAAAGTTGCGTCACTTTTTAGAAGAATTTTGTTCAATCCGCTTGAACGTTAAAAATAAAAAGAAAAAGCTCGAAACCATAACCATAAAAAGCGGCTCGGTTCATCTTCTCAACGCCGATAATGGAATAGACATTGTCTTAACACTCTCCGCCGAACCGGGGCTGGAACATCGCTTGCTCACGGCAGATTTTATTAATGCCAATCCCGAAATTTGCCGTATTTCTTGGGGCAAAGAGGGGGAGGTTCCCGAAAAAATTGCCGAAACGCAACCGCCCGAGCTCTATATCGCAGGCTTTGCCATAGAAATCCCCCAAAGGGCTTTTTTGCAAGCTTCAAAAGCAGCCGAACAGGCAATGATTAAAACCGTCCTTTCTTATATGTCCCCAACCACCGGCAAAATAGCTGACCTCTTTTGCGGTTTGGGAACGTTCACTTATCCTTTAGCGCAAAATAAAGCAAACGAAATAATCAGCGCCGATTCGTCCAAAACTTCACTGCAGGGGCTGAAAAAAGCACTTGACCGCAATCAAATTCATAACGTGAAAATTATCGAAAGAAACTTATTTAAATATCCGTTTGACGCTGATGACTTCAAAAACATCAAAGCCATCGTGATGGACCCGCCACGCGCCGGTGCGCACGAGCAATGCAGAACGTTATCAGAGCTTGCCCCGTCTGCCAAGCCTGAAAAAATCGTCTTCATATCCTGCAATCCCAAAACTTTTGTTTATGACGCGCAAGTGTTAATCAACGCCGGTTATGTTTTTGAGCGCGTCACGTTGATTGACCAGTTTGTTTATTCTAAACATCAGGAGCTGATAGCCCTGTTTACCTATAACCCTAAAAAATAATAAGGAGTATAATATGATAGAAAATTCTCGTCTGAAAAATATGGCAAATGCGATTCGCTTTTTAGCCGCTGACGCGATTAATAAATCAAATTCCGGTCACCCCGGAATGCCGCTCGGAATGGCTGATGTTGCCAGCGTTTTATTCGGCGAATATATAAAATTAAACCCTCAAGCGCCCAAATGGTTTAATCGTGACCGTTTCGTTCTTTCTGCCGGTCATGGCTCAATGCTTTTATACTCTCTATTATATCTGACCGGTTATGAAGATATAAATATCAATGATATAAAAAAATTCCGTCAATTTGGCTCCAAAACTGCCGGTCACCCCGAATATGGTCATTTAGACGGAATAGATATGACCACAGGTCCGTTAGGGCAGGGTATCTCTTCTGCCGTCGGTATGGCGTTGGCAGAACGTATGCTCAATGCCAAATATGGGGATGAGCTTTGCTCTCATTACACTTATGTCATTGCCGGAGATGGTTGCTTGATGGAGGGAATCTCGGAAGAATCTGCCTCTCTTGCCGGACATCTGAAATTAAATAAATTGATTGTCTTTTGGGATAATAATAACATCACAATTGATGGCACGGTTGATAAATCAAGCTCAACTGACCAATTAAAGCGTTTTGAGGCAATGGGCTGGAACACGCTAAGCATTAACGGTCATGATTTTGACGAGATAAGAACAGCGATAAAAACAGCGCAAGCTTCCGCCAAGCCGACCTTAATCGCCTGCAAAACCACAATCGGTTTCGGCGCGCCGACCAAATGCGGAACCTCTAAATGTCACGGCTCACCTCTGGGAGAGGCCGAAACGGCGGCTATGCGCCAGGCGCTGAACTGGACAAGTGCCCCGTTTGAAATCCCCTCCACAATTCTGGCAGACTGGCGTGCCACGCAAGACAGAAATAAAACCGCCTATCAAACTTGGGTAAATGCGGCAGAAAAAGCCGGTGCCGAGTTTAGGCTTGTGATTGCCAACAAATTGCCTAACGGTTGGGATAATGAGTTAAATAACTTAAAAAAACAGGCTCTCCTTGATGAGCCCAAAGTAGCCACGCGTAAAGCCTCGGAAATGTGCTTAAAAGCCATCGTTCCGCATATTCCGGAAATTGTCGGCGGTTCGGCAGACCTTGCGGCGTCCAATTTAACATTTGTTGAAGGCTTAAAAACCGTCACCAAAGAAGACTATCACGGTAATAATATTATGTATGGCATACGCGAGCACGCAATGGGCGCGATGATGAACGGTATGGCGTTGCACGGCGGCGTTATCCCTTATGGCGGAACGTTCTTTGTCTTTTCTGACTATTTGCGTCCGTCCATGCGTTTGGCCGCTTTAATGGGAATACGCGTGATTTATGTTTTAACCCACGATTCGATAGGTGTTGGTGAAGACGGACCGACACATCAGCCGATAGAACACTTAGCTTCTTACCGGGCAATGCCGAATATCTTAACGTTCCGTCCGTGTGATGTCATCGAAACGGCGGAATGTTGGCAGGAAGCCTTAACCGAAGAACATCGTCCGAGCCTCTTGGCTTTATCGCGCCAAAATCTCCCGTTGTTGAGAAAATCAATTGATAAAAACTTGTCTGCCAAAGGTGCTTATGTCATTTCGCCTTGTGCCAAAGAGCGTGACGTGACCATAATCGCCACCGGTTCGGAAGTGCATATCGCTGTTGAAGCGCAGAAAAAACTGGCAGAGCATAAAATTAACGCTGCTGTGGTTTCTATGCCGTGTATGGAGCTTTTTGAAGAGCAAAGTCTGAATTATCAGCTTGAAGTTTTGGGCACAAAACCGGTTGTAAGCGTTGAAGCCGGAACAACGTTCGGTTGGAACCGTTACGCCAAAAAAACTATCGGTATAGATTCGTTCGGAGCTTCGGCGCCTGCGGATAAACTGTATGAATATTTTGGCTTAACCGCTGAAAACATAGCCGATAAAGTTGAAAAATTCTTGCAAAAATGCTAAAAAAGGGGAGGTTCGCCTCCCTTTATTTTTCTTTGTGTCGGTAGTGGCGTTTTTGAATTTCATCTTTATAGTCAAAGTCAAAATAAAATGTATCGAAATCATTAACTGCACGGTGCTTTTGGCTGTCTTTTTTGATTTCTTTAAGCGCGCGGCGGTGGCGCAAATTATTAACTCTGCCGGAGGCTCCGGTTGTCCCTTTAGCCATAAAAGTTGTATCAACGTAGATTTTTTTAGCCCCGTCATAAAAATAATTCCAGGCGTGGGCGCTGTTTTGCTTATCTCTTAAGGTCAAAGACCGTCCGGCGGGATAGGCAAATCCGCTGACCCTGCGGGCGCGAATCCCCGCTTTTTTGCATAAAGCATTAAATAAATCGGCAAAGTCACCGCAAAGCCCGACGCGGGATTTCAAAAGCTCTCGTGGTTCTTGGCTTTTATACGACTTAATCAATCGGGTTGTCTGCCCGTTATTATAAAGGTAATCGTCATAATAAATATGCCCGGCAATCCAAAAGGCGATAGCTTTGGCCTTGTCATAATCTTCATCAAATGGTTTGCTCAGATATTTTGCCAGCGCATAAACGGAATCTTCCGCTTCATTCGGCGTTTTGTTAACATACGCTTCAATTTGTCGGGAGGAATAATGTTTGGCATATCCCTCAAAACTATAAAACAAGCAACAAAAACAAAAAAATAACCTTAAAATAATCCGCATAAAACCAGTCCTTTATTAAAAAAATCCACAAAAACAGAATAATTTAATAAAATTAAATTTTATTTAATGTGCTAAAATCGCAGAAAATCAGCAAGTTAATAGACGGTATCATAATACCGTTAAACAACATATTGAAAAAGCGTAAAACTTTTTTGTTGACATTTGTTTTTTTTACTCTATATTACCCCTCGAATTTAACATAAATTTTTAGAAAAGAGACCAATAATATGAATAATACATACGCAACAAAGCCGTCTGATATTACGAGAAAATGGTATGTTGTTGACGCAACAGACGTTGTATTGGGCCGTCTTGCCGCTCAGGTAGCAATTTTGCTCCGTGGTAAACACAAGCCTTATTTCACACCAAACTTGGATTGTGGTGATTATGTTGTTGTCATCAATGCCGACAAAGTAAAATTAACCGGCAAAAAATTGACAGATAAAAAATATTTCAAACACACCGGCTGGATTGGCGGTATTAAAGAAACGACTGCCGGCAAAATCTTAAACAGCCGTTTTCCTGAAAGAGTTGTTGAGAAAGCTGTTGAACGTATGATTTCCCGCAATCCGATGGGACGTCAGCAAATGACAAAATTAAAAGTATATGCCGGTGAAAATCATCCGCATACTGCTCAAAATCCTGAAGTTCTGGACATCGCTTCCAAGAACCCGAAAAATAAAAGGAGTGAACTGTAATGGCTACTAAAAAAATCGAATCTTTAACGGAAATCAAAGAAGCCGTTGCCGCAGCTCCGGCAGAAGCTGTTTCAAAGCGCAAACCTTCTCGTGATAAACAAGGTCGCTCTTATGCAACCGGTAAAAGAAAGAATGCCGTTGCCCGCGTATGGATTATGCCCGGCAAAGGCAATATCACCATCAATGAAAAACCGGTAGATACATATTTTGCTCGTCCGGTTTTGAAAATGATTATCAACCAACCGTTTGAAATCACCAATCGTGAAAACGAATTTGACGTTGTATGCACAGTACAAGGCGGTGGTTTGTCCGGTCAGGCTGGCGCTATCAAACACGGTATTTCCAAAGCTCTTAACGAATATGAGCCGGAACTCCGCACTGTTTTGAAACAAGCTGGTTTCTTAACCCGTGATGACCGTGTTGTAGAACGTAAAAAATACGGTCGCGCTAAAGCCCGCCGTTCATACCAGTTCTCTAAACGTTAATTGTCAGGCTATATGCAAAAAAGAAAGAGGTTGCGGTTTGCGACCTCTTTTTTTGTGAAATAACTAAATTCAAAAACGTTTTAGGCTATCTTTCCGGTCTGTGGCAGTGCAAACAGTGCTATTGAACTAAGCATAAAAGAACTTGAACAATATACCCTAAACCAAGGTTGGATTGATGTTTGTAAATTAATCGAACCAACAAAAAAGCTTCCGAATATTTCGGAAGCTCTTTAATGAACTTTTAATTTGTCTCATCAATCCCGATATAGGATTTGAAACGCGTTAAATTAGCCTGATACGCCAAAACCCGTTCACTGATACCGTAGTTCAGATAATGAAGCTTTAAGATGTCTTTGTAGCCTTTGTTAACCAGCAAAAACAAAGCTTCGTCACTAAGCGGATGTTTGTCGACATATAAAGCGAGAAGCTTTTTGTCACCATGCTTGGCAAGATGTCGCTGGATAAAGCTTGGTATGTAGTGATGGGCAAAATAAACCTGCAAATAGTCGATATTGTCGTCCGTAATCAGACTTTCCAAGGTGTTGTTGCTAACCTCACAATGGCTAACTAAAATCTCGAAAAGCGCCAAATTTTTACTCCTGATAATAATCTGCTCTTGATGGGGGGGTAAACCATTGCCGAACGTAATGGCGGGAACATAAGCTGTAAATAAATCGCAATTCTGCATTTGTAGCAGGTAGTCTACCGTACAAGGGTAGAAAGATTGACGATATTTTGCAACAAATTTAAGTCGCTCGTTTTTATCATGTATCCCCTTAAAGAAGGCAAGTTGGGCATCTTTATCAAGGGGGACGGTCTGATTAAGCACATCATAAAGAAAAAGACTTCCGCTTAAGGCAATAAGCATATGATGTCCGACATTTTTGCAACACCCGAATTTCTTGATATAAGCGGCAACAAGGTTCTCATCCTTTTTGACATATTCCTCTAAAAACATCATCTCAAAAGCTTGCGGCAAATGATAGTCAAGCACAAATTTTTCAAGAAAATCCTTAGAACAACATTGACATTTGATAACATACTCAAGATATTCGAGCGGAATATCCTGTCCGAAATACCGATACAGCCAAACAGCGCGTTTAGCCTTTTTTAGTTCTCTTTTCATAAAAATAAAAAATTAAAAATTAGACATAAAATTACATTTCACGCCTTAAAGCATAATGTAAAATATTTTTTTGTCAATAAGAAAAAAGGGCAAAAAAATATTTAAGGATTTTTGGAGAATGTAATTTAATCAGATAAAAGAGTGTATTTTTTAGCTTGACAAAATAAAATTTATCCCCATATAATATCAACGTTAAATTATTTTGTAAAACTATGTAGAGAAAGAATATGGTTAAGTTAAGTGATAATAACGCCTATAAAAGAGGGCAAGAACTATTAGATTCAGGAATGTGCAGAGAAGCTATTGCTCAGTTTGATGAGTTTTTGGCAAGCCAGCCTGATAACTGGAAAGCAATTAACTCTAAAGGGTTTGCTTTTCAAAAAATGAGCAAATATACGGAAGCAGTTGAGTGCTTTGATAAAGCGCTGCTGATAAATCCGAAGTCTGTTGAAGTGCTGAATAACAAAGGCGTGACTTTGAGTATGCGCGGTTTGTATAAAGAAGCCATTAACTGTTTTGAACAGGCTTTTGCTAATGACCCGACTTCTCTTGAAGCCTTAAACGGCAAAGCAATTGCTTTGCAACACATGTTTTTATTCAAAGAGGCTTTAGATGTTTTACAACAAGCATATCAGATTGACTCAAAACACCCGCAGACTCTGTTGAGTATTGCTGTAACTTTGCAAAAATTGAAGCAATACGAGCGGGCAATCGGTTATTTTAAAAAGGTTTTAGGATTAGACAAGTCCAATGTCAAAGCATGGAACGGTATCGGCGTAACCTATCAGTTGATGGGTGATAACGATTCGGCTCTAAAATGCTTTACGAAAATCTTAAATATAGACAGTACCGAAATCCAAGCATGGATAAGTATCGGTTTTGTTTATCAAAAAATGTTTAAGTTCAAAGACGCTTTGAAATGCTACAATAAAGCCAAAAATTTGGTTGATGGTCGCTATCATCATAAGCTCTATGACGGTTTGGCTTCCTGCTTAACCAAACTTTCTGAGTTTGACCAGGCAATAGAAATTTATAAACACATCTTTCAGCGTGAAGAAGGCAAAAAGAAATGGGACGCCCAGCGGTCAATTAAGTTTGTCAACAAACTTAAACGCAAAAAAGCTATCGGTATGCTTCCTGATGTTATGCCTTCAGATTCTCCGTCGGCGGATGAAAATAACGCCTGATTTATAAGAAAACGCATATCCTGAAAGGATGGCAAACATCCTGCTCTCAGGTGTATTAAAAACAGATAAAGCGAGGCAATATGGCACAAACAGCTCCTGAACAGAAAACAAATTTTGGCTCTTGGGTTGTTGGACTGTCTAAAATCTGCTTTCTTTTGCAGATAATTATCGGCGTATATTTGGCGTTTTGGGTTTTATTCAATCATCAGCCCAAAACCGGCGATGATGTGGAGCATATCCACTCTGCGTGGCTGGTCTTTCAAGGAAAAATTCCGTATGTAGACTTTTTTCAACATCATAACCCGCTATTATGGTATCTGTTCGCACCTTTGGTGGGCGGTATGGCTTATGACTTAGCCGTATTTGATGTCGTCCGTATCATCTCAACCCTTGTGATGTTTTTAACTCTGTTTATGGCAGCCCTTATAATAAAACGTTTTGTTTCGGGCTCTTGGTATGCCGGTCTTTTAACTGTCGCTTCGGTTTTCCCTTCTTATGTTATTTTAAGCGGGCAGGACTTTCGTCCAGATAATTATATGGTCTGCTCGTTTATGTTCGGGCTCTACTGGTTTTTTGCCTATCTTGAAGATAAAAAAACAAAAAGGTTGGTTCTTTCTTTTTTAGCAATGTTCATTTCCTTTTTGTTTATGCAAAAAAGTATTTTCTTTTTAGCGGTCTTCGGTGCAACCGTCGTCTATCTTCTCTATACCAAAGAAATAGTATTACAAGATTTCTTAAAAGCATTAATTTTGCCCTTAATTGGTGCAGTGTTATTTGTTGCGTGGCTTGTCTATCACGATATGCTGTCGCATTACTGGCTCTCAAATTTTATTTTTAATCTTTATATTCCTGATGTCTACGGTAACCTTGTGGAAAAAACGAAACCCGAGTTTTATGTTTTAAGCGCTATTTCTTTTATCGGTTTTGTTTATTTGCTGTTGCGAGGCAATACAACCGCACGGATATTGTGTCTTTGGTGGTTGGCGGAAGCCCTGCAGCGTTTCTTTTATTTTTCGTTAGACCGGCATTATTACTATTTTCTTGGCGTCTTAAACGCGATGTTAGCCGGAGCTGGTGTATATGCCATTATTCGCCGCTATAACTGGAGTGCCTTAATATTTTTAGCTCTTGCGTTTGGGCAAATGTTTATTTTCAAAAACTATTGCCAAAACAATAAACTTGACCCTAATTACCATCGCTATGTGACGCCGAAATATGTTTTGGAAAACACAAATCGCTGCGACGTGGTGATAAACGGTTATGGCTTAACCTATGGAATGTTCACTAAAGACACCACCTATTATTGGAATTTATATGGTCAGTTGGATGTTATCGGTAATAAAATAGGTTTAGCACCATTACCAAATCTTGATAAAGTGATTGAAGAGGAGCTTCCGAAGATAATATACACCGGTCCCTATTGGAATGAAAAGCTCCGTAAGCGAAATTTTGACGTTCCCGTGCATTGGGTTAATCCGGCTATAAGAGATAAATATTATGAGCAATCGCTGTTTGTTAATATTTTTATCTTAAAACCGGAATATCAAAATCTTCGCCGCTGTCGTTATGACATCAAAACAGATACCTGGAACTACTACTACAAGGAATAATTAATGCCATCACTGATAAAAAAAATCCCTTACGCCATATTAGGATGTTATCTTGTTTTTTGCTCAGCTCTTTTGTATTGGGTGGTAATTTACAGCGGTTCAGGTGATGGCGATACGTTAGAGCACGTCCACTCCTCTTGGTTGATATATAACGGCAAAATTCCTTATAAAGATTTTTTTCAACACCATAATCCGCTCTTGTGGTATGTTGGTGCTCCCGTAGTCGGTTTGTTTGAATACAGCTTGCGTGCCGTTGATGCCGCAAATATGTTAACCGTGACCATAACCATAATAACGCTTATTTACATCTATCGCTTAAATAAAGATTTTCTAAGCACTTCTTTAGGCGGTTTAATTGCCGCGTCTTTCTTTATGTTGCCGCAAGAAAGCCTTTATAATAAAGATTTCAAACCGGATAATTTTATGACCGCCAGCTTGATAATCGGTCTTTATTATCTCTGTCGCTATGTAAAATCGCAAAGGCTGATAAATCTCGCTGTTTCCTTTTTAATGTTTTTTGCCGCATTTATGTTTACGCAAAAAGCATTGTTGGTGTTATTTGCTATCGGTTTGATTGTTTTGTATTTAATTTATCAAAAGAAAATATCTTTCTCAGATTGCCTTTTTTCCTCTCTTTTGCCGCTAACGCTCTATGCGGCGTTTTTAGCTTTTTTATATCAAGAGAACGTGTTAGAGATGTATTATAAGGCTAACTTTGAGCTTAATACCTACATTCCGGCAGTTTTCCACACCAGGCGTTTTATTCATCCGAGCCCGGAGATGTTTGTTCCAATCTTATTGTCGCTTTATGCCGTAGCGCGCGTTTTTTATAACGGCGATATTTATATCAAAATGATAGGTTTTGTCTTTATTGCCGAGCTTCTGATAAGAATTTATTATTTCACGCCGTTTGTGTACTATTTCGCCTTTCTTCACGCCATCGCTTCGGTTTTTGCAGGTGTTGCCGCTGTGTCGCTGATAAGTCGTTATCGCTGGGCAGTGTGGCTGTTTTTGACGTATTTTATGGTATTAGGCGGCATTTATGCCCATATATACAGTCGGCGCATAACGGTAGGCGATAGTTATAAATACGGTGCGGCCGGTCTTATTTTAGAAAATACCACTCCGTGCGATTATGTCTTAAATGGTTATCGTATCGGCTATAACCTGTTTAATAAAGATGTGGATTATATCTGGAATTTGTTAGGACAAATAGACGTCATCGCCGCGCAAATCGGCATCCGCCCGACAGCGGATTTAGAAACGTTAATCAGAAAATACCGTCCGAAAATTATCTACGGCAAAAATTACTATGACACCTACCGCGAATATCGCGGCGATATAGGCGTCTATCCGATACACTATATCAGCGCTCATCTTTTAGAAGAGATGTACACGCCGCTCAATCGGGATGATTTATATATCTTAAAACCCGAATACCAAAAATATGATTGTCATTACAGCCCAAGAACAAAAACTTATGAATATAGAGATATGAATTAGTAAAAATTTTACGATTGCTCACTATACTAAAAGCTATAAAGAAATTAACCAAGGAGGCGGATATGCGGGTAATCATAAAAAAAGACTATGAAGATGTAACAGACTGGGCGGCAACGTATGTCGCCTACAAAATAAATCGCGCCCGCCCGACAGCGGAAAAACCCTTTGTGTTGGGGCTCCCGATGGGTGATACGCCAAAAGGGATGTATAAAAAATTAGTTGAGCTCAACCATGCCGGCAAGCTCTCTTTTGCTAATGTGGTAATTTTTTGTATGAACGAGTTTATCGGACTTGATAAAAAAGCACCGCAGAGTTGCCATAGCTATATGAAAGAATATCTCTTAAACCATGTCGACACAAAAGCCGCCAATATTTATATTTTAGACGGTAAAACCAAAAACTATGAAAAAGAATGTGCAAATTTTGAACTGGCGATTCGCCAAAAAGGCGGCATAGATTTGTTTGTCGGTGGTGTCGGTGCAGATGGACACATTGCGTTTAATGAGCCTTTTTCTTCCTTAAAATCACACACTAGGGTTAAAACTCTGACCACCGAAACAATGAAAATCAAAGCCAAGCTGTTTGATAATGACATCACCAAAGTCCCGCATACCGTTTTAACTGTCGGCACGGGAACAATTATGGCGGCAAAAGAGGTTCTGTTGTTGGCAACGGGAGATGCTAAAGCTGAAGCCACCAAAGCGGCAATAGAAGGCAGTGTAAATCACCGTTGGGCGGTAAGCGCGTTGCAAATGCACGAACACGGTTTGTATGCTTGTGATGAAGCCGCCGCCTCCAAACTCGAACAGGAAACCATCGCCTATTTAAAAGATATTGAGCGCAATGCGTACTGAGGTTTTAACATATCTTCAAAACAACGCGGATGAAAAATATCGGCAGTTTTCCTTAAAATTGCTCCCTAAAGATACCAAGTTGTTAGGGGTTAGGATTCCGCTCTTGCGGCAATATGCAAAAACTTTATTAAAAGAGGGCAGGGCGCAACTCTACTTAAATATCCCGCTTAAAAACCTGAAATATCAAGAAGAGTTTATGCTCCACGCTCTAATCTTAGCCAATGCCAAAATGCTCTCTCAAGATAAAATTGCGCTGATAAAAAAGTTTATCCCGCATATAAACACTTGGGCAGTTTGTGATATTTTTTGTGCGGATTTAAAAGAGGTAAAACAAAACCGCGACTTGTTTTATGAAACCTTTAAACCATTGCTGACCTCACATCAAGAATATCAAATCCGCTTTTTTTATGTACTGGCTTTAAGTTATTTTATCACGCCTGAATATCTGGCAAAAATATTTCAGCACATTAAAACACAAACCTACACCGGCTATTATGATAAAATGGCAGTAGCTTGGCTTATCTCAATCGCCTATATAAAATTCCTTAAAGAAACCGAAGCGTTTTTATTGAACACGCCGTTAGATGAGTTCATCTTTCGCAAATCAATCAGCAAAATCTGCGATTCTTTTCGCATCAAAAAAGAAACCAAAGTCCGTTTAAAAACTTTGGCTTCTGTCCGTAAAACTAACAAAGCTTAATTAATCCTGATAAATCGGAAAAGCCGAAGTCAAAGCCAAAATCTGTTTTTTTACTTTGGCTAAAACTTCTTTTTCATCAGGCTGTCCCAAAGCGTCAGCCACATCGGCAATAGCATTGCCGATAAGCTTAAATTCTTCTTCCTTAAAACCGCGCGTTGTACCGGCCGGTGTTCCCAGCCGAATGCCGGATGTAATGGTTGGCGGTAGCGGGTCAAACGGAATAGCGTTTTTATTTGCCGTGATGTTAACGCTCTCAAGCGCGTCGGTCAGCTCTTTGCCGTTCAGCCCTTTGTTGCTCACATCAACCAAAAGCAAATGCGTATCAGTTCCTCCCGTCACCAGTTCAAACCCTCTTAAAGTCAGAGTCTCGCCCAAAACTTTGGCATTTTTAATCACCTGCGCCGAATAAACCTTAAACGCATCGCTTAAAGCTTCCTTAAAGCACACCGCCTTAGCCGCAATAACGTGCTCAAGCGGTCCGCCCTGCATACCGGGGAAAATCGCTGAATTAATCTTCTTGGCAATTTCGGCATTATTAGTCAAAATAGCCCCGCCGCGCGGTCCCCGCAGCGTCTTATGCGTGGTAGTGGTGACAACATCGGCGAATTTAAGCGGATTCGGATAAAGCCCGCTTGCCACCAGCCCCGCAAAATGCGCCATATCAACCATCAAAAGCGCGCCGCACTCATTAGCAATCGCCCGAAATTTCACAAAATCAATTTGCCTCGGGTAGGCTGAACAACCGGCAATAATCAATTTCGGTTTATGATGAATTGCTAAACTTTTCACTTGCTCATAATCAATCAAACCCGATTCTTTTTTAACCCCGTATTGAATGGCGTTAAACCACTTTCCTGAAACCGAAACTTTAGCCCCATGTGTCAAATGCCCGCCGGCATCTAAACTCATCCCTAAAACCGTATCCCCCGGTTTAAGCAGCGCGCCGAAAACCGCCATATTAGCCTGCGAGCCGGAGTGAGGTTGCACATTAGCAAATTGAGCGTCAAAAAGCTTTTTCAAACGTTCAATCGCCAGTCTTTCCACCTCATCAACAAACATACAGCCGCAATAATAGCGCTTCCCCGGATATCCTTCGGCATATTTATTGGTCAAAATAGAACCTTGCGCCTCTAAAACCGCTCTGGAAACAATATTCTCCGAGGCAATCAGTTCAACATTGTTCTGTTGGCGTAAAAATTCATTATCAATCGCCTGATAAATTTCTTCATCAAAATTTTTTAAAGCGTTAAGTTGCATAATCTTCCCCATTACTTATCTAACAAATCGATTCTGTTTTGATGTCTGCCGCCTTCAAATTTGGCATCTAAAAATAGTTCAATGCGCTTTATCACATCATTTTTATCCATCGTCCGCCCACCAAAAACAATAACGTTGGCGTTATTGTGCTTTTTAGCCATCACCGCCACATCATCAGAATAAAGCAAAGCCGCGCGAATGCCTTTATGCCGATTTGCTCTGATGGAAATGCCGATTCCCGTGCCGCAAACCAAAATGCCTAAATCAGCTTTCCTGGCTAAAATCTGCGCTGCCATTTTATCCGCATAAACCGGATAGTCGACCGAACAGTCGTTTTGCGTGCCCAAATCGGCAACCTCAAATTCTTTATTGTTCAAAAAATCTCTGATAAAATTTTTTAATTCTAATCCCGCATGGTCTGAAGCAACTGCAATTTTCATCTCAAATCTCCTAAGTTTATTTGCCAAGAACTCTAGCAAATCTAACAATTAAATGTAATTTTTTCAAAAAATATGCACAATAAAAATTTTTTTTCACAATTTTAAAAAAAATATGTTGACGTTCAATTTTTTTTATGTATATATACAACTCACCACGGTGACGTTGGTACGTTGAGTTGGCCGGTTGGCAGAGTGGCTCATGCAGAGGACTGCAAATCCTTGTACATCGGTTCAATTCCGGTACCGGCCTCCATTAGGGTTTTATTCCGACTTAGCTCAGCGGTAGAGCAATCGGCTGTTAACCGATTGGTCATCTGTTCGAATCAGATAGTCGGAGCCATCGAAAAGCGTCCTTTCCAAGAAAGGGCGCTTTCATTATTAGATTCCTTACAGAAAACCCCGAGTTTACTCGGGGCTGAATGCTAAGGTGTTGGAACAACACCGTTCCACGCCAACGAGCGTGGTCAAACCGTAAGGTTTGTAGCGACTATAGAACCTCGGGTTTACCCGAGGATA
>JAGAZZ010000045.1 GCA_017939155.1 Alphaproteobacteria bacterium
AATATGCCAAAAATTAGCTTTTAAAAGATATAAAAAGAGTCGTAGCGGAATAATTTTTAACTTATTTTTTGACCTTTTGCAAAGATTCATAGAGTATTTAAAGGTGATTTATAAGAGATATGGGTAAAAAATGATGATATAGAGGGTATGACGCATAATATCTCTTATGCAGATAAGACTTTGAGAGAGGCCAAGGCTTCCAGCAATTACGACAAAATTTTGGACCTCAAATATAAAGAGGTTTTCAATGAGGGGAGCATTACCGTTCAAACAGAAATTGATACTTCTTGTGATAACTTTACCTGCTATGTCAGCTGCTCTTGTCAGACCGGCTGGAAGTCATCACCTTCAACTATAAATTATATTGAAGTAATCTCTCCTGAAGACCATAAATATGCAATAAGCAGAGATACAAAAGGAGCAGTAACAAAAAGAGACACGGTCAAATGCTACAAAGATGTCGACTGTGATTACTTCGGCTATCTCTCTTCTTGTCCGACAGGTAAGACTTGTACAGAAGTTACGCCGCACGGTACCTTGAAATGTTTCAAAGACCCGACTTGTTACTTCACTGAAAGTACTTCAACGACCTGTTCAGAGGAAGGCTACAGCATCTCGACGACTTCCTGCTCATCCGGGTATACCTTAAAGCAAGCTGACGGTACAACCACAACAACCTACACCAGCGAAGCCTCCGACTGCAAAAAAGATTCTGTAACCACCACTGCTACAAACGCCTGCGGCTTGTGCGAGCAAGAAGGCTGCCCAAGCGGTTACTTCAAAAAAACTGAATGGGAAGATAAACTAAATAGCTTCAATACCAGCGGTGAAAAAGCGACTTTTCAAGACTATATAGAAGCAGTTGAACACTACAACCGTTCTGATTGTGTCAAAGTACAGTGTGTTAGTGATAGTGTTTTTTATAGCAGTGCTGTAGTAAATTTAGTGAGTGATGGTGTTATAAAGATTGGCTCTTCTTATAGACAGTGGCCTGAAAAAAGCATATCGTGTGCTAGGTATACTTGCATAAATGAGATAAGCTCAACACAATCACCAGATAGCTCATATTTTACTGTTAAAGATATAAACAAATCCGGTGTAAAATGTCGAGTTGCCCAGTGTAAGTATGACGGAGGAGACTTGCCTTGTGTTCCTCATGACTCTGTGAGAACAACGAGTGGAAAAGACCTTATGTGCGCTAAAGTAAACAACGTTGCCGGCGTCGTAGATATTACTTATGTAAATGAGGATGGCCAATGTAAAGCAAAAGCGAAATTTGTTGGCACTCCTATGTCTAATGACCCGAATGTTCTAAAAAGCTTCTATTTGTATTATAATTATGGTTCTTCTGACTATGTTAGAGTTGCCGGAACTTGGGCTGTTACCTCAAATGCACCAGCCAGTGCTTGTGAAGGTACTGCAGGTGTCCCCCGTGGTATTGCAGTAGAGAAAATAAAGAAATCTGATGGAACTGTGTTAGCTGACTATACCGGTGGTACTGTGTCTACCAATGCATATGGTTGCACGCCACTGGTTGAGGAAAACAAACCGAATAACCTTAATAATCTGAATTACTATCTCTATTCGCATTACTAATAGAATGCAAAAATCTCCCCCTTTAACGAACAGTCCAACTTTTGAGGGACAGTTCATTGAAGGGGGATTAGAGAGATTATGATGTTTTATCTTCCGGCGAGTAGAGATACAGAAGAAATAGTATCGCCCATACCAACTAAGGTTTTGGGCTTATCAACCAAAATGGTTGGAACAGCGCTGACAAAGTAGCCGTTAACCTCACAAAGCCCCGTTTCTAACAATTCAGGCTTGTTTAGCATTTGCGATAAAGCTTTCAGTTCGTTTAAGCCAACATCAGCAACCGCTGTTCCCAAAGTTTTGGAAATATGGCTATATTCGGTTAATTCGCCATTATAGGCTTTGCTTGAGGATACAACCGCCGCGGTCATCATCCCGTTAAGATTATCTTTGGGCGAATAAGGAAACCGCTTATCTTGAATCGTTAAGTATAAACCAAACATGTGCAACTGTATACGCGCAACATTAAGCTTTTCTTTCAAAAACAAAACAGCTTTAAATAAATTGCAGGCGTTAGTTTCTTTTTCGGTTTGCAGTGCCAGTTCGGTCTGTCCGGTAATCTCCAACAAATCAATTGTTTCACGTTCATTTAAACCAGCAGAATCCGCAAGCGGGGCGATTTGTTCAATAATCGCCTGACGAATCGCCTTGTCTTGCGTTGAAGCAATTTCTAAATGAATAATCATTTCAGGATTAGCGTTTTTCCATCTTTTTATCACCGGAACTGCGTTTTTGATGAGCTCAAGACCATTTTTGCGGGCAAGCAGAGGGTGAAAGCCGGAAAGCAACAAATAATCTGTTTTGTTATTTTCAAGATAAGACACAAACCCTTGGTTCATCACCAAATTCATATTAAGCGGGTCGTATGTGGCAATAAAACGATTCGACTTTGGGCAGACAAACGTTTTGCCGTCAAGTGTGAAGCTATCGCCTTTATCAAACTCAATAATCCAATGAATCAGCGGTATATCCTGCGTGCGCGAAATTCCAGAGGCTTTTTGCAAAGAGCCATCGTCAGCAATTGCATATAAATTATTTAAGCCTAAAAACTGGTCGGCTTGAATTTTCGGGTGAGAATTGGTGTGTGTAATAACCTTTTTAATTCCCAACAAAGCAAGAGCGTTGGCGATAATGCCGCCCTGACCGCCCATTTGCAGACGGTCAAACCCGAGATTTTTTTCCATCCAGTTATAAACGGCAATATCTTCCGTTACCCACTCCTCAGCAATCCCTCGGCTAAAACATTTAACAATACCGATAAGCACATCTTTGGGGCTGTTAAAACAAGAGAGTTTAATGTCCTCAAGTTCTGAAGCGGATATATGATTATCAATGATTAGTTTTTTTAAGGTTTCGCCGTTAATCTTTAAAATCGCGTCAATATTGGCATTAAACGCCGTGGCGGCAGAAGAAATTTGTTTTAACTTATCAAACTGCTCAGGAACAACCTGATACTTTTCCGCCCAAATCTTTTTTAATGCCGCATTATCCATAATCATACTCCTTTATATTTCACGCTTAAAAAAATCAGATTTCTTCAGCAGTTGAGCTGTCTTTATCGACATAAAGATGCCAATATGCCCGCCCGATTTCGCCACATTCGGGGCATATCGGTTGCCATATTTCTGCCGTATGACCGCAGTTTGCGCAAACCCATTGAAAATCTTTGGCAAAATCAGTATTTTCATTATCTGCTGTTGTAAACTTTTGTTTTAAAGATGTAAAAATATTATCTGCTTTTTTATGTGATTTTTGGGCTTTTTTGCCAAGTTCTGTAAGCAAAGCGGAGATTTTTTCCGTTGCAGGATTTTTTAATAAAAAGAGGCGGCATTCCGTTTTGGCTTTAGCAAATTTTTTGGCGTCGGTATAAAGCTCGGCTAAAATCAAATTATTCAAAGATGGACATTTTACATTAGAAAGCGCAAGCTTCTCCATTCGCTGGATTTTCTCGGCTTTGGTATCTTTCGGGAAAAGAGCTAAATAAGCTTTGGCGGTTTCATAACAAGGATTTTCCGTCCAAATTGCGCTCAAAACCTTTTCTGCTTTTCGCGTTTGTTTGTCATATTTAACATAAAACTCGGCTAAATCCAACGCCGCGGAAATAAGCTTGTTGTCTTCCTGAAGCGCTTGAGTGATAAATTTGAAGAACTTTGTCTTGTCTTTATCCGCCTTGGATTGTTTGGCTAATTCATACAAAGCGACAGCGCGCAAACGGGAAGATTTTTGCGTCGGCATAAGTTTTTTCTCAATTCCGGCGTCAAGAACTTCCAGAGCACCGAGCCAATCATTATTTTTTGCCCTTAATAAAAAGGCGCTACCGATTACCCAATATAAATCCTGCCGGACTTCAAAAGCCTGATTAACGGTTTTCAACGCTTCGGTAAATTCTTTTTTCTCAAGCTGGGCTTCAAGCGCGGCTTTCATCCCGACAAGCTGAATGTCCTCATTTTCCATCAGCTTTTGTGAAAGTTGCTCCATCTTGTCAAAGTTTTTTTCGCCTTTATAGATTTTTAACATCAAAATATCAATAATCGCATCATTACCGATAATTTTACGCAAATTAACCAAATGGCGGCGGGCTTCGTTTAGCAAACCGGCAGTGACGGCACTCATCGTTTTTACAAGCAAAATGGCGGCTTCATCAAACTGATTGCGGCTTAAAACGATTTTATTACAATCCCCTGTTGCTGAGGAGGGAGAAGTGTCATTATCTGCCGCAAAATCATGATTTGAGATAAGAACATCGTTTTTTAAGGCGCGCACAAGCGCTTTCAAAAGATAAATAACAACCTCTGTCGCTATTAAAAAAATAAAAATATACAAAACCACCATATAAAGCGGTGCGCCAAATTCAGAGTTGCCAAGCTTAAACAAGACCTGCCCAAAAGGAAAAATTGCTTTAAGTATCACGGCAGACAAGCCTAAAACGACAGCTTGCCTTAAAAGACGACTAATCATCAGTTTTGACTTCCTTTTCTACGTTTTCAGGTTGTGTGGTCGGAGCGGGTTTGGGCAAAGTCAGATTGTTTGCAGAAACTTCTTGCCGGAAAGCTTTTAACTGTGAAGCAATAAGCTTGGAAACAGCCGTGTCAAACTCAAGCTTTTCTTTTACTTCCTGTTGCCAAGCGCCAAATGCCGGCGTGTTGATGTATGCAAACTCGGGGTTATCTTGAATGTATTTAAGCGCGTCGGTAAAATTATGAGATTTAACCAAATTTTCCAACATCATCAACAAAAGTTTTTGTTCGCCGGTCTTTTTATCTTTCTTTAAGACAACCACTTTATCAAAATTAATTCCGGCAACCGTATCTTTTATCAGCTCAATGCTTTTTGAAACGGTACTCTTTTCAGTATTTTCAGAAGTTTTTTCGGTAGGGGCGTCTTTAGGGGCAAAACTTAAATCGTCCTTAAAATTCATAAATTTGGCAGCCAGTTCATAGTCATCTGCTACGGACGAGTCTTTGAAGCGGTTAATAATGTCGACATCAGCAGATATGTTTGCATTGCCTTGGGTTAAATCTGTTAAAATTTCAGCTTCTTTGGCAAACGGGCGATGATAAAGGGCATTTTCCTTAATAATAAGTGCCAAGCTCAAAACAAGCGCTTCTATGCTTTTGCTTTCCTCAAGCGACTCTATGCGCGAGCTGACGGAAGATAGTTTATTGTTTAAGGTTTCAAGCTTATTATTGCCGACTTCGTCTTTGAGCTGATTTAAGTCTTGCAAGAGATTTGTCAACGTGCTGAAATTAGAAGAAATTTGTTTACCATTAGCTGTAACCGAAGCAGGGAGCTTTTCTAAGGCGGCGAGTCGGTTATTTTGCGCAGTCAGTTGCTCTGAAATGTTTTCAAATTGGTTTTGCTCTTTTTTATTTTGAAATTCAACAATTTTAACCGAAGCGGCAACCGCGCCGAGTTCAAGAAGGGCAATGCCTAAAACAATACCGCTCCATTTAAGCACTTTGGAACGCGGCTTTTTTTGTGTGATGTTCTTTTCTTTGGCTTCTGACATTTTTTTAGGCTCCCGTAAAATAGTTATTTGCATTCTATGAAATATAGTTTATAAAATAAAAAAATAAACTTCAATCTTTTTGGAAACAAACATGTTAGTTTTAGGGATAGAAAGCAGTTGTGACGAAACCGCGGCTGCAATAGTAAATGATAAAAAAGAAATTTTGGGCGAAGCGCTTTTATCGCAAGAAGAACATAAAGCCTTTGGCGGTGTTGTGCCGGAAATTGCCGCGCGCTCGCATTTAGAACATATTGACGGCATTTTGGAGCAATGTTTTGCTAAAACAGGGCTTAAATTAAACGATATTGACGCTGTTGCCGCCGCTTCAGGTCCGGGGCTTATCGGCGGGGTGATTGTCGGAGTGATGACAGCTAAAGCCCTGGCTGTGGCCTTAGACAAGCCATTTGTTGCAGTTAACCACTTGGAGGGGCACGCGCTTGCGGCTCGTATCAGTAATGATGTCGAATTTCCGTATTTGTTACTGTTGGTTTCAGGCGGACATTGTCAGATTCTGGTGGTTAAAGATGTTGATAAATATGAACGTTTAGGCACAACAATTGATGACGCAGCCGGAGAGGCTTTTGATAAAGTAGCCAAAATGCTGGGACTTGGGTATCCCGGAGGTCCGGCAGTTGAAAAACTTGCCGCTACCGGTAGCGAACAGCGCTTTACTCTGCCCAGACCGTTGATTGGCTCAAATGATTGCAACCTTTCTTTTTCAGGATTAAAAACAGCGGTTAGAAAAATTGTCGAAACATACGCCCCTGACGGGAATTTAGCCCATGCGGACATTCCGGCTCACGATGTGGCTGATATTTGCGCTTGTTTTCAATACACGGCAACGGATTGTTTATGTCGAAAACTAAAAAAAGCCATAACTTATTTTAAACAAGCTTATCCGCAGGGGAAACATCTTGTTGTTTCAGGCGGGGTCGCTTCAAATACATATTTGCGGTCAAAGCTAAAAAATTTAGCTGACGAAAACGGACTTATTTTTGCCGCTCCGCCGATTCGTTTTTGTACGGATAACGGTGTTATGATTGCATGGGCTGGTCTTGAAAGATTTAGAAAAGGGCTCGTTAGTCCGCTTGATTTTAAGCCACGCCCCCGTTGGCCGTTAGACGCAACAGCTCCCAAAGCCGCAGGCGCAGGTTGTGTTAAAGCCTAAAGAGAACCGGTATGCGAAAAAAATCAGAAATATTGGAAATAATGGAGGTGTTTAAGCAAAACAACCCAACACCTCGTTGCGAGCTAAATTATTGTAACGCTTACACGCTGTTGGTTGCGGTCATTTTATCGGCGCAATCTACGGACAAAGGTGTTAACAGAGCCACAGAAGCGTTGTTTAAGGTTGCCGATACGCCGCAAAAAATGCTTGAATTGGGTGAGGAAAAACTGATTTCACATATTCGGACAATCGGGTTGTTTAATAATAAAGCCAAAAATATTATCACAATGAGCAAAGATTTGGTCGAGCGTTTTGCAGGTCAAGTTCCGGCAACAAGAGAAGAACTTGAAAGTTTGGCAGGCGTCGGGCGCAAAACCGCTAATGTTGTTTTAAACGTTTGGTATAATAAGCCCGCCTTAGCGGTTGATACGCACGTTATGCGTATTTCGCACAGGCTTGAATTTAGTCAGGGTAAAACGCCGCTTGCCGTTGAACTTGATTTATTAAAAGTTTTGCCTGATGAATATGTTATCAATGCTAACCATTGGCTTGTATTGTTCGGGCGTTATATCTGCAAGGCGCAACGTCCGGAGTGTAATAAGTGCCCGGTTGCAAAATATTGCCGCTGTTCGGATAAAAAACTTAAATAAGGTGACATTTAATTTTAATCTTATTAAGATAACAGCAAATAAGATAAAGAGGTTAGATGATGCAATCAAATGTAGAAGAGAGCTGTTTTTTTCAGCAGACCGCCAAAATTATTGCTTTTTTTGTGTTGCTGTATGCGATAGGTTTTTCTTTTTGGACGGTATTTTATACCGAAACCGGCAACGGGGACAATGTGGAGCATATCCATGCAACTTGGCTTGTTGCATACGGCAAAGTACCGTACAGGGACTTTTTTGAACATCATAATCCTTTATTGTGGTATGTTTTTGCGCCAATATTAAAACACTTTTTAAACCCGATAACCTTGCTTGATTTAGCTCATATTATCGGTATTTTAGGCGGAATTGCGACGTTTTTTGTGGTTTATAAAATCTGCACACGCTTTTTTGCTCCAAAATTTGCAACGCTTCTAAGCCTCTTAACCCTTTGCCCGCCGTATTACTATATTTTCTGCTTTAACTATAATCCCGATACCTTTATGGCCTTGTGTTTTGCTCTAGGACTTTATTTTTTGTTTTCTTTTTGGGATAAGCCGAAACTTGTAAGTTTATGTTTGTCATTTGAAATGTTTTTTTTAGCGTTTCTGTTTACTCAAAAAATCTTAATTGTTCTTTTTGTGCTGGGCTTGCTTTCTCTTTATGTTTTTTATCAAAAAAAGACGCCTGCCGGTATTATTTTAAACGCGTTGCTTTTGCCGATTTTAAGTCTGCTTTTATTTATTGCGTTGTTGTATCACGCAGATGCGCTTGAAATCTACTGGAAATCAAATTATCCGTTTAATGTCATTATGCAAAAATATTACGGCAACAACAAAATCAACGTCACAGACTATGAAATGCTTATTTTTTCGGCTATGATGGCAATAGTCAGTATTGTTTGCTTTTTTAGAACAGGCAGTTTGTATATTAAGCTTATCTCTTTATTGTTTATTGTTGAACTGCCGCTCAGATGTTTTTATTTTTCAATAGCGCCCTATTATTTATTACCTCTAATGATTTATGCCTGCTGTCTAAACAGTGTATTAATCTCGAGGTTGTTAAATAAAAACTTTTTGTTTGCCTACTTTTTGTTGGCTGTAAGCTGTTATTATGCGTATGTTTCCTATCCGAAATATACGACTGTTCGGGGACAAGATAGAAGCTTTGCCCGCTATTTGGCACAAAATATGACTCCTTGCGATTATGTATTAAATAGTTATTTAGGCAATCAATCCATCAACGCAAAAGACCCGCATTACTATTGGTCAATGCTTGGTCACGTTGATATAGCCGGTGAAGAAGCAGGAATTGCCGCAATGCCAGACGTTAACGAGCTTATCATAAAATATAAGCCAAAATTTGCTTTCGGTGGTGTTTATTGGAGCAGTTATCATCAAAATCGCGGACAAAATGTATTTATTCAGCAAGTTGCCCGCGACCTGATTTGGCAATATTATTTGCCAACACCTTTTCCCGATGTGTATATTTTAAGAAAGGAATATAGGGGCAAAAATTGCCAATATAATCCGCAAGCTAAGGAGTGGCAGTATGCAAACTAAGGTTCTTCGCTTCTGTTTATGGTTTTTTATATTATTTGCCGCTTTTAGTGGAATTTATGTATACGGCTTTATCGTTAAAGCTAACGGGGATAATGTCGAACACTTGCATTCTTCTTGGTTGGTTTGGCAAGGATACGTCCCTTATAGGGATTTCTTCCAACACCATAATCCTTTATTGTGGTATTTATTTGCCCCGCTTGTGGCAATGCTTATCAATACGTCCAGCATTTTCTCAATATTTAATGCCATCAGTATCAGTTCATTGTGCTTAATTGCTTATTTTCAATATAAAATTTTACGGCTTAATGATAACACTAAAAATGCGTCATTATTTATAGCCGCACTTAGTATTTCCTCCTATTCGCTTTTATGGTCAGCAAACTATAAACCTGATATTTTTATGTTTTTGATGTTCTTTATCGGGCTTTATGAACTGCTTTTCTATATAAAAGAGCAAAAGCCTTTAGCGCTTTATTTAAGTTTTGTTTCTTTTTTTGTTGCCTTTTGCTTTACGCAAAAAGCTTTGATGTTTTTTGTTGTTCCCGGCTTTGCCGTAATTTATTGGCTGATTAACGGAAAAATCCAAATTAAAACTTTCTTAGGTGCTTTGAATGTTACGTTATGTTTGTTGCTTTTGTTTATAAGTATTTTATTTGCTAACGAGATTCTAGGCGTTTACTGGCAGTCGAATTTTTATTTTAACACCTATATTCCGCAAATTTTTGAAGCCCAACGTATCATTTTTCCACCTCTGGAATTTGTTGATTTTTATATTTTTTTGCCGTTAGGTGTGGTGGCTTCTTTGTATTTTTTATATAAAGGAAGTGCTGTTGAGCGCTTGTTTGCTCTGATGTTTTGGTTTGAAACCGGGCTGAGATTGCTTTATTTTTCAGCTTTTCTGCATTATGTGATGTTTTGGCTGATGGTAGCCATTATGTTAACCGTTATGTTTTTAGATAAATTCATTAAATTGAGGAAATATTTTGCCGGCTTAGGGCTTGTTTATCTTTTATTCATACTGTATTACAATTATGACATCACTTATAAAACAGAAAAAGCCGCATTTCACACAAAAGGCGGGCATGAGTTTGCTTTTGAGGTGTTAACGCCATGCGATTATGCTCTGAATGGTTATTATGCGACCTATAATCTAAAAGCCAAAGACCCCGGCTATTATGCTATCCTTTTAGGGCAGATTGATGTTTTGGGCGAAAAGTCCAGTATTGCCAAA
Source organism: Alphaproteobacteria bacterium (assembly GCA_017939155.1). GTDB lineage: Bacteria > Pseudomonadota > Alphaproteobacteria > RF32 > CAG-239 > CAG-267. Next base: position 10,208 of record JAGAZZ010000045.1, read on the forward strand.
CGTGATAACTTAAACAATCTGATTATTGAAAAAAAGCCCAAACTTATCTCTGCCGGCGTATATTGGGACACTTATTGGGAGCAACGCGGCAAAAAAATTCCGGCGCATATCATTGATTCTAATTTAATAAACACCTATTATGATTATAGCGGCTTTGGCGATATTCATATCTTAAAACCGCAATATCAAAAACATAATTGCGTTTATGACAATAATGAATGGAAATATGCGGATTAAGCGATGTTTGATTTAAAGCTTGGGCTAGGTATTCTGAAAGATAACGTCAAAATTGCCCCGGAAGCGCCGGGCGTTTATCGTATGTTAAATGAAAATAATGAAGTTTTATATGTCGGCAAAGCTAAAAATATAAAAAAACGCATTGTTGCTTATACAAGGATAGACCAACTTTCGATTCGCCTGCAAAGAATGGTTGCCGAAGTGCGGAAAATGGAATTTATTATTGTTGAAAACGAGAATCGGGCGTTGGTTGTTGAAAATGAGCTGATAAAAAAGCTCCACCCGAAATACAATATCTTATTAAAGGATGACAAATCCTATCCGCATTTAATGTTAAACTTGCGTGAGGAATACCCCGCTTTAAGAAAGTTTCGTGGTAACCGCAGTGATGGTTGCCGTTATTTTGGTCCTTACGCCAGCGCTACCGCTGTTAATGAAGTGATGGATGAGATTCAAAAGGTTTTTATGCTCAGAAGCTGTCGGGATAATGTGTTTAAAAATCGGGAGCGTCCGTGCCTTTTATATCAAATCAAACGTTGCAGTGCGCCTTGTAGCGGCAAAATCAGCCGTGAAGAATATGCAGAACTGGTTAAGGAGGTTGTCAGTTTTTTAGAGGGGAAAAATACAACCATACAGCAAGAATTATCAGAAAAAATGCAAGCCGCCGCAGAAGCAGAAAATTTTGAGCAGGCGATTGTTTTGCGTGAACGCATTAAAGCCTTAACCGGCATCCAAACGCACGCTAATTTGGAATATGCCGGGTTAAAATCAGTTGATATTATCGGTGTTGCCTTAAAAGATGGCTGGTTTTGTATTGAGATTTTTTTCATCCGCGGCGGGCAAAATTGCGGCAATGCACCCTATTTTATCAAACAAACCGAAGAAGCGGACGGCGCAGAAGTTTTGGAGGCTTTTTTAAGCAATTTCTACACAAACCATTTGCCGCCAAAAGAAATTTTTGTTTCTGAAAATCTTGAAAATAAAGATTTTTTAGAAGACGCTTTAAACATCAAAATCAGCACTTTCAGCAAAGGCAATAAATTCAAGCTTATCGAAAATGCCAAAAAGAATGCTCTGGCGGCCGTAGAACGCCGTTTGGCTGAAAATAAAAGCATTCGCGCCAACTTGGAAGAAATGCGGCAATATTTTGATTTGCCTACTATTCCTCAACGTATTGAAATTTATGATAACTCGCACAACCAAGGCTCTTATGCCGTAGGAGCAATGGTGGTGGCAACTCCCGAAGGGTTTGATAAGAAATCGTATCGGACTTTTAACATCAAAGACCCGACGATTACCAATGACGATTTTGCCATGATGAAAGAGGTGCTAAAACGTCGGTTTGACCGGATGAGCGAGGAAAACCGCCCGGATGTGATTTTGCTTGACGGCGGCTTAGGGCAATTGCACGCCGTGCACGACATCCTTAAAGATTATGATTTAAGTAAAATCAGTATTATTGCCATTTCTAAAGGACCGGACAGAAACGCCGGTAAAGAATTTTATCATCAGCTCGGCAAAGAGAGTTTTGCGCTTCCGTATCGCTCGGGTATTGCTTTTTATTTACAGACTTTGCGGGATGAAGCTCACCGGTTTGCCATTGGTACTCACCGCAAAAAACGCGCAAAATCTATGATGAAATCCAGCCTTGATGAAATAGAGGGCATTGGAGCTAAAAGAAAAAGAGAGTTGTTGAACCACTTTGGCTCTGTTGCTGCGGTTAAAGACGCCTCAATAGAAGATATAGCCAAGGTTCCGGGAATAAGTAAAAAAACGGCTGAAAACATTTATAATTGCTTCCATAAATAAAAAAAATTATTATAATAACGCATATAGTACGTCAAAAATTATCAGAAAGGAAAAGTGTCGTGTATAATTTGCCAAATTTGCTGACCATTTCAAGAATTGTTGTTATCCCGCTCATCTTCTTATCGGTTTATTTTAAATGTTGTTATTTTAACTATATAGCCGGCGTGTTGTTTATTGCCGCTTCGATAACAGATTATTTTGATGGCAAACTTGCACGCGAGCGAGGTGAAGTTTCCGCTTTCGGTCGTCTGCTTGACCCGATAGCTGATAAGCTTTTGGTGGCAACGGCTTTGGTTGTGGTTTTGGCAAAACCGGGAATGCTTCACCCTATCAGCTATATTCCGGTATTCGTTATTTTGTGTCGTGAGCTGTTGGTGTCAGGTCTTCGTGAGTTTCTGCGCGAGGTTAACGTTGGGCTACCGGTAACGCGTTTAGCTAAATGGAAAACCGGTTTTCAGATGACAGCCCTTTCTATGTTGTTTTTTAGAGGGTGGTTTATTTGGGGTGCTCTTGGTGAGATTTTATTATGGGTTGCCGGTATTTTGACGTTTATCACGGGTTATCAATATTTTCAAACCAGCATTGAGTATATCAAAAAAGAAAATAACAATGTGCCACACCAGGTTAAGGCTCCTGCTCCTAAAGCTCCAAAGCCTGCTCCGGCAAAAAAGCCTCTTAAAAAACACCCTAAAAAACCAGCGCCTAAAATGAAAAAATAATGGCGGATTATATGGCAGATACCCTAAAACATATTTTGGTTGTTGATGATGACACAAGGTTAAGAAGTCTGCTTCGGCGTTATTTGACAGAACAGGGCTTTCTCACTTCTGCCGCTAAAGATGCGGCAGAAGCGCAAAGCTTTTTAGATATTTATAAATTTGATTTGCTGATTGTCGATATTATGATGCCCAAAGTAACCGGCACGGAATTTTTATATCAATTAAGACAGCAAGGCAATAATATTCCGGTCATTTTGTTAACGGCAATGGGTGAGGCTCAAGACCGGGTTAATGGTCTTGAAACCGGTGCGGATGATTATGTCCCCAAACCCTTTGAGCCAAAAGAGCTGGTGTTGCGTATAAATAATATTTTAAAACGGGCGAAAGTTGCAGAAGACCATCAAAGCAAATTGGCATTTAATGGTGTGCGCTATGATTTAGTCAAAGGGGAGCTAAGCGATATATCCGGTCATATTATTCATATTACGCCGGTTGAGCGGATGCTTTTAAACATTTTGGGTAGAAATGCAGGTGAAGTTTATACGCGTGAAGCTTTGGCCGCCGCTTTAGGCAGTGCAGAAAATTTGCGTACAGTTGATGTTCAAATCACCAGATTAAGAAAAAAAATCGAGCAAGATACCAAAAATCCGCGTTACCTGCAAACGGTTCGCGGTAAAGGATATATGTTAATTTCAGAATAAGGAGTGTAAAATGCACATAAAATTTCCTGACAAAATGGAAAAAGTCTTGAAATATTTAAAACTCAAGCTTTTGCCCAACACGTTGTTTTTTAGAACAATGTTGTTGATTTTTATTCCGCTGATTTTGGTTCAAGCGGTTTCGGTAATTGCTTTTTTTAACGGCAACTGGGAAAAAGTCGGCAAAAGGCTCTCCAACAATCTTTCCAGTAATATTGCAACAGCCATAGAAGTTGTTTCAAATACGCCGGACAGACTGACGGAAATGCAAGAGCTCTATGAAAAAAATTATGGTCTTTCCTTTGAGCTGATAACTGGTGATGCTCAACTTGCCGTTAAGACAAATACACATTATGGCAAAGATTATAAAATCGTTACCGGTTTTTTGGAGCAATCTTTGCACCAAAAATTCCCTGACGCAATCACCAGCGTTTATCTTGAAAACGGGCGGGATAACCTTATTGTCTTGGTTGAAACAGCACAAGGATTATATCGCTTTAAGACTTTAACTAAAAACATTTTCAGCACCTCAATTTTCGGTTTTGTGGCTTGGATGGTCGGCACATCGCTGTTATTATTTTTGGTTGCGACGTTGTTTTTGCGGATTCAGGTTCGTTCTATCGCCACATTAGCTCAAGTCGCGGAAGATTTTGGTAAAGGGATAAATACGCCGTTTAAGCCTTATGGCTCTTCCGAAGTGCGCAAAGCCGGCATTGCCTTTATTAAGATGAAAGAGCGTATTCAAAAGCAAATCAGCGAGCGGACACAGATGTTAGCCGGTGTTTCGCATGACTTACGCACGCCGTTAACGCGGATGAAGCTTCAGCTTGCTATGCTCCCTGATAATCCGGACAATAAGGAGTTTATTGACGACATCGGCGAGATGGAAAAAATGTTGGATGGTTATTTAGCCTTTGTTTCCGGCGAGGGCGGAGAGAAAAATACTTTCGTTGATATGAATGAGTTAATTTTGAGCATCATTAATAAATTTCGTAACACGAAAGCGATGATTCGTTATTCCACTAATGACCAAGTCAGCGCTATTCAAGGTCGTGAGCAAGCCCTAAAGCGTGCGGTAACCAACATTATCTCAAATGCTTTCAATTATGGTAAAACTATTGCTGTTGCGTTGGAAAGCAATAATAATAAGCTGGAAATAACCGTTGACGATGACGGTCCTGGTATTCCGGCAGACAAGCGTGAAGAAGTCTTTAAGGCATTTTATCGTATTGACGAGTCGCGCAATAAAGAAACCGGCGGTGTGGGGCTTGGTTTGTCCATTGCTCGTGACATCATCACCTCACACGGTGGCAAGATTGAGTTAACCGACAGCGCGTTAGGAGGCTTGAGGGTTCTCATTTCTATTCCCTTATAACTCGCACATACGAAAATATGTGTTCCGCTGTGGTTCCTAAAAAGCACGGAAAAGAATAAAGGAGGCAAATTAGCCTCCTTTATTTTTAACAGAATTCAATAATTTTATCCTGCAAAGCCCGCCTTATTCCCTGGTTCAAGACTGAGTTGTTGCTTTGTTTAAGTAAAAAACAATACCTGCTTTTTAGCGTATTACCGTGCACAGTGTCCATACGCTTTGACGACGTACGTATCATGAGGCGCAAATGTGTAAGTCTTTTCCAAACAGCCATAGCTACTACCACAAGCACTTACGCCGCTGGTAGTACGATATCCATTGTCATAAATACTCTCCTTAATTGCATAAGTATCAATGAGCGTTCCTCCATTAGACCTATATATTGAAAAATATTCTAATTTACTTTTATAACCATTACCCTCAGAAACATTCAACGTGTATGTCCCTTTAGGAAGAGAGGCGCTATTTGGGGAACCGTAACCTACTCTACCCAAAAATGTCCATGTACTATTAGCTCCCGACCCTTTCAAACCAAGGTTAAAACCATCACTTTGACATGGACTGATATTTACCTCAAATCTAATGTCAAAGTATGCCGGGGCATAACATGTTCCTGAGGATGTTCCTGTTGAATAAGATTCGCATGCGCTATTACCGTCATCTTGACACTCTGAAAGCGTATCGTATTTCCCAATCGCTTTACAGGTTGGAGCATAACAGGTACCACTTTGTTTACAAGAGGAGTATCCGGCACCTGTACAATCAGAACTTGAGGTATAGTATTTCTGAGTATTATCACATTCGCAGGTTCCAAATTCTGCGCCTTCAACTTTTAATCCACCTCCACCTATAGCGGTATAACCAGTACTGGTACAGCCATTGCTTACCCAAGCTCTGCCTGCGCCGCAACCTCCTTTGCGAACTCCTTCGCAAAGTGTTTGGTATGCTGTTGTCCCTTTACTGTATGCTGTTGTCCCTTTACTGGTTGTGCACGTTTCAGAGGTCGAGCTTATTTTGCTAAATGCAAGGAAGCCTGTTCCATTATAATAGTAGCTTGCGCTAGCTGTATTTCCTTTGTGGTTTTGGAAATTGGAATATAAACAACTTGAGCTGGTAAATACAGAGTTGCTAGCTCCACAAGTATCCGATGCTGTCAGTTGGAAATATTCATAATCACACTCCGGTTCGGCTTTCTTATAGCAGGTAGCTGAGGTGTTGTATATGACTGTTCCGTCGGATTTTGTGAATTTAGCGTACTCGCGGGATGAGGTGAGCTTGATAACTTTTGAGGGGTCGGAGGAGTTAGCTTTTGAGGCGGTATCGTACCAGC
>JAGAZZ010000046.1 GCA_017939155.1 Alphaproteobacteria bacterium
CGGTGAATTGTTTTTTCCATGAATTGTCAGACAATGTTAATTTGCGAGCGCTTGTAAAAGCGTGTTAGCAAATGTTACATTGCCTTGCCCGAAGCGAAGTTATTGAGCGCATTAAGCGCGAAATCTACGCAGCAAGCAAAATCTACGGAGAGCTTGTGAAAGCCCTGACGGTATCTCTACCGACAAGAAGAAGTTTAGTGAAAGTAAGATTAAAGTCAAGTTAAAATCTTGAATGCTATGGAGATTACCTTGCTCTTATGTGACTAACGTCCTAAGCGCATAATAGCTAAAAAACGGCTATTCATCAGAATAGCCGTCTTTCATTTTGCCTTTTTACAGAACTACGCCGGAGAAACAACCATAAACATCTGCTTTCCCTCGAGCTTTGGAGCAGCGTCTACTTTGCAAAGACCTTCCAAATCTTCAATCAGCTTGTTTAAGATTTCTTTTCCCATATCGTTGGCGCTTAATTCACGCCCTTTGTAGCGCATTGTGAATTTAACTTTATCCCCTTGAGCTAAAAACTTTTTAGCTTGTTTAACTTTTACTTCATAGTCATGCGTGTCTATCATCGGGCGGAGCTTTAATTCTTTAACGCTGACGACCTTTTGATTTTTTTTAGCTTCGTTCTTTTTCTTTTGTTGTTCATATTTGTATTTGCCATAATCAAGAACTTTGCAGACCGGCGGGGTAACCTGCGGCGAGATTTCGATTAAATCCAACCCGACTTCCTGAGCGATTTTCAACGCTTCATTCAAGGATACGACCCCTAAATTTTCTCCATTATAGTTAATTAACCGGACTTCTTTTGCTTTAATGTCACGGTTGATGCGTGGTCCGTCTTCAGCACGTACTGGCGCATTAGTATTTTCTGTAGCTATTGTTGCCTCCAATAAAAATTAAATTATCGGAAGTATAATAAATTAACTAATTCTAATTCGCAAGAAAAATTTGTATCTCAACGTGTTTTTTACATTGCGTAGCCGGTTTTGCGTGCAAATATTGCCATACACCTATCGCTTTTTGCCAAAGCGGGCTCATAATACGACGAGTGGGCAAACAACACCTCTTTCTTGCTACGGTCAAACTCCACACCGATAAACCCTCTCTTTATCATGCTGTCAATCAGTTCAAAGCGGTCATACGGCAGAGCTACTTTAGGCTTAAAACAAGAAAGCACCGTTTCTTTTTCTATCGGCTTATGCAATAAAGAAATCTTGCCGCCGTCGGATGGGTCTATCGTGGTTTGAAATAAATTAAACCGGCAAGCAAAATACGGGGTCATATTCCACAAATTGCTACGGTCTACAATTGAAGTGCAATCCGTGCACCCGAGGCGTCCAGCCTGCTTAATCCGATATTCAATCATTGTTTGATTTAGGGCATTACCGCGATATGCCGGCAAAACCGAATCGGCACCGAAAGAAGCTATGCGACTATTACCGCCGTTTCTTTTAGAATTAAAAAAATCATACTTGGCATTTGGCAATTCTTCTTGCAAATCCGCAGCATTTTCGCAAATTTTTAAGTATGACATCCCGACAAGCTGACTACCGACAAACACGCCGATATAATTAATTTTTTTGTTTTGAAACACATCGTAGTAATATTCTTTTGTGTGCTTATGGATAAAACATTCCTCACCGGTGCGCAAATTTTGATAAATATTTTCAGAAAGGCTGCCCATTGCCGGAGCGTCATTTACGTTAAGCGGACGAATATAAAAATGAACCGGTTTTTCCTGACGGACGCCGTTGATTTTGGCAAGCGTTCCTTGCCAAACCATTTCGCCGTTTATCTGATAGGTTTTAATTTCCGTGTTCATTTTATCCTCTCGTTTATATATTAAAAAAAGCGGGTTCGTTCCCGCCTTATAATTTGATTTTGTGAATTTGCCTCTAGCAACACAAAACAAACGGCGGGAAAGTGATTTCCGGACGTTTTATCTTGAGCTGTTTTATGGTCAAATTCATTTGCATTGCTTTCTTTCATAAAAAAGTTGCTGGTAGTATGCCATTTTTATAGAAACTTGTCAACAAATTTTGTATATAATAGTTCTTAGTTAGTTTTTGGAGGGCAATATGACTGATATTAAAAATATGACAGAGCCAGAAGCAGCAGAACAGCTTGCATATCTTGCCAAAGAAATTGAAAAAGCAAATATTGCCTATTATCAAAATGATGACCCTTATCTTGATGACGCGCAATATGACAAACTGCGGCATTTAAACGACGCTATTGAGGCAAAATTTCCGCAGCTTATCCGCGCTGACAGCCCATCCAAACGAATCGGCGCTAAAGTTAAGAGTGACTTTAAAAAAATTGAACTTAAAGTTCCGATGTTATCTTTGGCCGATATTTTTGAGAAAACGGAAGTTTCAGACTTTATTATGAGCATTAAACGCTTTTTAAACAGCGGTGAGGACATTGTTTTTACATCCGAACCCAAAATTGACGGGCTTTCTTTTTCCGCTTTATATGAAAACGGCATTTTTGTACGCGGCTCTACTCGCGGCGACGGGCGAATCGGTGAGGATATTACCGATAACCTTAAAGAAATTAAAGGATTTCCTGTTTTTTTGGATAAAGATGTGCCGGAACGTTTTGAAGTTCGCGGCGAGGTTTTTATGTCAAAGGCTGATTTTTTTGCTCTCAATAAAAAAAATGAAGAAGAGGGTAAAAAAACTTTCGCTAACCCGCGAAACGCGGCGGCCGGTTCTTTACGCCAGCTTGACGCCAGAATAACCGCAAAGCGAAATTTAAGCTTCCTTGTTTATACTTGGGGCGATGTTTCTGACATACGATGGAAAAGCCAAATAGAGTTTTTGGAATATGTTAAAGAACTCGGCTTTCCGGTTAATCAGTATAACAAAGTCTGCCATAACGAAAAAGAACTTCTTGCAAGCTTTGATGTTTTAATGGAAAATCGCGCCTCTCTTGACTATGATATTGACGGCATTGTCTATAAGGTCAATGACTTAGAATTGCAAAAACGACTGGGATTTTTAACCCGCACGCCACGTTGGGCGATTGCACACAAATTTCCTGCCGAGCAGGCAGTAACCCGTTTAAATAATATTCGTGTCCAGGTTGGTCGCACCGGCGCTTTAACACCGGTGGCTGATTTAGAACCGGTTAATGTCGGCGGGGTGATTGTTTCGCACGCAACCTTACACAATGAAGACGAAATCAAGCGCAAAGATGTGCGAATCGGTGATATGGTTGTTATTCAACGGGCGGGAGATGTTATTCCTCAGATTGTCGAGGTTTTGATTGATAAAAGAAACGGTGATACGCCCGAATATCAATTTCCGTTGTTTTGTCCGGAATGCGGCGCTCATGCTATACGCGAAGAAGATGAGGCTGTCAGAAGATGTACCGGCGGGCTTTCCTGCCCGGCGCAAGCTGTTGAGCGGCTTAAACATTTTGTTTCCCGCGAAGCTTTTAATATTGAGGGGTTGGGAGATAAAGTTATTGATGAGTTTTATAAAGAAGGGATTATTAAGACGCCCTACGACATTTTTACGCTAGAAGAACGGAATAAGCCAACAGATTTATTTTCAGCTTCTCCATCACTTAATCTAGAGAATCGGGACGGCTGGGGTAAAAAGTCTGTCAGCAAATTGTTTGAAGCGATTAACAAAAGCAAAGATATTACTTTACAAAAGTTTATTTACGCTTTGGGAATCAGACAAGTCGGGAGCGCTACGGCTTATCTTATCGCCAAGCATTACCATAGTTTTAGCAACTTTATGACAGCTATGGTTGCGCAGGATTTACAGCTTCTAATCAGTATTGATGGAATCGGCGGGGCTATGGCTAATGACATTGTCGAGTTTTTTAAAGAACAGCATAATTTGGATATTATTGAAAAATTGCTTGGTGTTGTCCGAATAGAAGATTTCGGGGATATTGCAGACACATCTTCGCCTTTATTCGGGAAAACAGTGGTTTTTACCGGTACACTTACAACGTTAACCAGAAGTGAAGCCAAAAGCAAAGCTCTGGCAATGGGCGCAAAGGTTTCCGGCTCAGTTTCTCTTCATACAGACTTGGTTGTTGCCGGCGAAAGCGCCGGTTCTAAGCTCAGCAAAGCCCAAGAGCTCGGCGTTAAAGTTATTTCCGAAGACGAGTTTAATGCGATGGTGTCTTAACACGCGGTTTTCGTTTGTAAAACACCTTATAAATATCAATAAAGACGATATTAAAATAAACCGGAAAGACTGACATCAAGGCAATCAGCGTATTAATATCATAGATTGTATCAATGTAGTACGAAATAAAAAACAAGGCGCTCATCACAAACGCGCACAACACAAAATTCCAGTAATTTCCGGTAGTTCTCTTGTAGGCATCAATAATCGAGCGGCTGGAGCCGATGAGAGAAGATATCCAAGCCAAATACGGACGGCTTAGCGTATATGGAGAAATCAGGAGCATAAATATATAAAACGATGTTTTTCCGGGCAAAGCGTTATAGCTTTCCATTATTTCCATATAGCCTTCAAAAAACTCTAAATATTTCTCCCTAAAGCCCATAAACAACGGAATAAAAGGCGTCACCACAATCAAAACATAAATGATGATGTTGATAAACATTATTTTACTGACGGGGATTAAGCCGTTAAATATTCTTATTAAAGAGAAATACGGCGGATGTTGCTGTACATAGCGGATAAATACGCACCAATATATATAGTACGCCACAAGCCATAAAATACTCAGCGAGTTTGTCCACCCGTGCGGAATTTGACTAAAAAGATACAGAAAGGCAAAGTTTACCACACACCAGATTAAAAAGGTACGCCTAAAGAGCAATGCAAATTTTGCACTGCTCTTTAACACGGTTGTTAAAGAAAAGAAACGATGTTCGCGTTTTTGAGATTTATGCTTCGTCCTCTTCAAAACCTACCTCTTCTTCTGCATTGGGGTCATAATCTATACCTAATTTAGACAAGATATCTTCATTTTCATCTGTCCTTTGGGCGACAATCCAATCAGGCACCCACGGAGAATGCGGTATCTTAGACTGCGCCAGCATTTTTTTATCAAGATAAAAACGCGGTGCGTCTGCCATAATCGGCGTTTCAATCGCCCCTTGCATTAAAACAACCTGCTTTAACATCGGCAAACTCAGCAAATCATTTGAACTGATGGCAGAAACGCCCTGTAGCTGATAGCTTACGTTTTTGGCAAACGGGTTAAAGTCTTTGTTGTTTATGCCGCCCTCACTTCTTGAAAATGAGGTTGTCTGCACGGTTTTGTTACCAATCATTTTAGAGAAACGCTGTGCTGTCTGTTCGTTGTTTTGTGACAAGATAACTTTGCAGGCCGTGGTAGAAATCACGGTTTCAAGGTCGTCTTTACCGTATTTACCGGAAATTTGACCTAAATCTTGTCCGATAAGCAGGTATGACACTTTTTGACCACGTCCGACCGCCGGCCCATCAATAACCGCTTTTAATTTAGGCATTTGCGGAAACTCGTCGAGTACAAACAATACAGGGAACGGCCCCATTTTGCCATCGGTTTTGTTCACAAAGTTCGGCGGATTAGAAATAAGATACGCACTCATCAAATCCACAAACGTTGCGCTAATCGGGTTTAAGGCTTGGGCGTCGGTTTGGTTTACGGACAGATAAACCGAAATCGGTTTCCACTCGCCGGTAACAGGGTCTTTCATTCCGCGCAAGTCTTTAAACTTCAGGTCAGAAAAACTTGTTCTGGCAACAACAGCCGAGTTTTTAAAGATACCGATACCGGTTAAACCTGTTGACATAACAGAACCACGCTCTTTATCCGGCATTGCGCTCAAGGCACTAAGCTCGGTCACACAACGGCGAGAATAACCATAGTTGTTGGCTTCTTCCACCGCAGCGTCAAGCAAATCACGCATTGGGTCGGCCATAGCAGCCATTTGGTCGCCTTCTTCCAAACGACGTTTGATTTCATTGGTCTGCTCAATCTGCGAGGTTGTAATCCACTCCAAAATCATCGCCATACACGGTTCGTGGTTAATCCACTTTTCGGGCAACAAATTCCAAGTACCGATAGGAAGATAGTTTTCTATTGTCATATTACCGCTTTGCAAGTCCTGAATAGCTTTAGCGGCATTTGCCCGCAAACCTCCAACACTCATATCTTCATAATAGTGAATAAGGTCTGCCTTATCTTTCTCGGTCATTGAACCTTCATAGATTTTTTGAATAAATTTTTCATTAGCTAAAGCTCGTTCGCACTTTGAAGAAACAAAGTGAATAAAACCGCACAAAGCGCTTCGACCGGTTTTAGACCAGTGCGGGTCTGCTCCGCCTTTCGGGTCTTCCACCAGCGTATTGCACATTGAATCGACATACAAGTCACGCGCAGGACCGGGAGCCGGTAATGCCCCAGGAGAGAGAGGGTTCCAACTCGGATAATATTCCCCGGTTTCAGGGTTATCCTCTTTACCCCAGTTAATAACAAACACTGGTCCTACTTTGTTTCTTGCGCCGGTTGTACTATAACACAACTCAGGTTTCGGGTCGTTTACGATAATACTTAAACCCTCTGAGTTAAAAATTGTCGGAATAACCACACCGGCAGTTTTACCGGTACCCGGAGGCGCGCAGCATAGAGTTGATAATGTTTCTTTTAATTTCAACATCTTACCTTGGAAGCGTCCGACAACCATACAGAAACCATCAAACCCCAACAACGGCATTCTTTCAATATCTCGCAGAGTGGCAATATGCGCTGAACCGTGGACATTTGATTGAAAACGATACGGACATTTTATTCCACCCACCAACAAGATTACCGGAAAGGAAATAAACGGGAGAATCGGCAGCCACAAGCTTAATTTAAATTCTCCGTTATAGCGATAGATTTGGCGAAACCATCTAGCATAGCGGTCATAAAGAAAGCCGGGGTCAACCAAAGATTTTTTAACAAAACGGACAACCAAATCCATACTTTCTTTTGAAATCCCTTTTTGAACCAAAAAAGCTAACGGTTGTGCCAAATACGCCAAAGCTGCCGTGACTATTAACGCTATGAAAAACGTTATCGTCATCCAACGGACGGCGTTGTCATATTCTTCCCACTCTTTTCCTCTTTCTTTTGCCATTTTTCCCTCTAATAATTAGTTTAAGCCAAACTTCTGATAAGTTTTTTTAGTTTTTCAAGTGTGTTTTTATCTGTTTTTTCTTCGCAGGTATCAACTGCTTTGGAGAACAGATGGATTTCTTTCGGACTGCCACGGTTTATTCTCGTAACGCGGATGTTCATTGTGTTCCATATCTCAAACATATCTTCCGCATTGATGATATTTCCGGCTTGAATCACCACGTAAGACAGAATTTCAAAATTCATATCAGCAACGGCAAGTTTCGTTTTAAGAATATCCCGAGCCAAATCAATCTTGCGAACAGGAGAAATCCGGTGACTACTTTCAGAGAACCACAGCGGCTCTTCGTCATTAAACTTTTCTTCATCAGCCAGCCAATCGCCGGACTCTTTATCTACTAAACATAACAGCAACTGGTCTTTTGATACGGCGATATAATCTATGGTGGTGTTTTTGATAATTGCACTCGGGATTATATCAAACCCTTTTTGTTTTAAAACATCTAAAACAGGGGTATGAGATTCTTTGATTGGCGCTGCTTCTGGTGATTTATTTTTGTTCTGATTTTCTTTTTTATTGTTGTTTGTTTGGGCTTTATTTTCCACTTTAGGAGTTGGAGCTGTTTTTTCTTTTTGTGGTTGTTCCATCTCTATAGTTTTAGGGGTATCAACGGCAAGAGCTGTTGGAATTTTCTCCGGTTCTGGTTTAGAGTCAAAATCAAAGTCCAAATCAAAATCATCATCGTCAAAATTAAACAAAGCGTGATTTTCAGGCATTTCCGGATTTTTCTTGCTTGCCTGAAAAGATGTTGACGGTCGCGTGGCAGACAAATTGTTATTAATATTTGATTGTAATAAGGTTGCCGAAGGAAGCGGCGGTCTTTTTATCGGCGCTTTTTTAATAATCGGCGTCTTTTTGATGGTTTTGACTTCTTCGGTGACAGATTTTTTCTTAACCACAACCGGCGCTTTGGTTTTTAAGGTTAGTTTACGGTAGAGATATAACGGACTGAAAAATATTCTTTTTAACATACGCTGCCATTTGACAAGGCATAACCCGACCCAGCCGGCAAGCCACAATGGAATAGAGCTAACAACAATTAGGAAAAAGCCCAGTTCGGAATTGCTTACCCCTGCCCCACTATTCCATTTATAGCTTAACAAGCTCCAATGTTGTTTCAAAAAGATGTCAAAATGCCAATTTATTAACAAAAGAACCCTGACGCCATCTATGAAGATTATGCTCCACAGATAGCCGATTATCAGAGTTTTTATTATAATTAGCAATGGTTTCAAGTTATTCTCCGGTTTTTTATTGTTTTATTATAGGCTCCTATTAGTTAACAATAAATTATTGTTTTTCATTTTCTCCGATTTTTGCGGCAATTTGTTTGCGCAAATCCTTTGACAAATGCGCTGTACCGCTTTGTTTTCCTTCTGATTTTAATTTTTCAGAGATAATTTCATCCAAAGTTTTATCTTTTGACCCCATATTTTTTATTGAAACGTGTTCAACCTCCATAACTTTCGGTCGCGTTAATCTGCGATAAAGTACAATAACAGGTTTGGTTAAAAACTTACCCAGACCATATTTATAGAGTTTATAGCTGGCATAGAGCCAAACTATCGGGAAAAGCAACAACGTAAACAACAGACTACAATCTTTAAACGTATTAAAAACCCCGCCGTTTTCCCAGTAATTTTGCATTTTTTGGTAGGATACAGCGTTTAAAATGTCAAAATTCCACAGCAGGCGGAAAATTATCCGACCTAGAAAAAGAAAAACGATTAAAACAAGGGCGCTGATAAAACAAAAACGAAATAATTTTTTTATTTTTTTCATCTTCTGCCCCCTATTCCATACTCTTTAACAGCTTTAAGAATCTTATATTTATCACCGCTCAAAGGAAATTGCGTTTGGTCAGGACTTTTCGGTTTTCCACCGATTTCTCCGTTTTCAAAGACATAGCCATTTATTGACGATGTTGCCTTTGTCAGACTTTCTTGAGCTTTTTCCTTATGTTTTTTAGAGGTTAGCTTACCGGAAGACTGATATTTATCTGTGTCTTCTTGAGCCGTATTAATTGCATTTCTTACCGTAAGTTTATAATCATGGACGGCAGCGTTTCTTTTTTCAGGGTCGTTTTTATAAGTTTCTCGGATTTTAGCAATGTTTGTTGCTAAATCATTATAATACCCTTTGCTATTATTCTCAATACTGGCTTCTGACGGAACAGATTTTATTTTCTTATGCATTTCTTCCAAAGTTTTACCGACGTTTTCAGCCAATCCCGCAGCATCTGCTCCAGAATTTTCAACCATTTGCGTTATTTTGCTCAGACTATCGGCAACAATGTCATTGACCGGTTTTTCCTCAGCATTAAGCAATGGGGTTATGGTTTTAATTGATTCTTTTAGATTTTCTTTTAGTTCATCAGGCTTGCTCTTTTTTTCTAATGTTTTCTTCATTTTTATCAATTCGCTTAAAACTTTAGGCGCCAAAATATTTTTATCTGCGTTCACAACGGCATCCATTGTAGATAAGCTTACTGCCATTTTGCGAAGTAAAATTTCTTCTTGAAGCACGTTATTCATAATTTCCGGCGTTTTCAGAAAGCGAGCATATTTCTCTGCTTCGGGAGAATTTGGATTTTCTTCAGCTTTTTGAGCCAAATCTACGACCGTGGGATAAAATGACGGTTCATTTTCCCAAACTTTCCAAACCGGAGCTATCCCTGTTTGGCTTCTTTTTATGTTTTCTAAGATTTCATTATGCGCTTGGTCAAACAATTCTTTGCCCTTTTGAGCATTTTGGGAATATCGTGCAATCAAATCATCTCTATGGTCATATACTGTTTTTTTCTCAGGTTCTTTCGACTTGGGCGCATCTTCACTTCTTGAAAACGGTTTATAGAGAACCCAATCAGCAAAATCCAAGGTAATATTGGTAGCCTTATCAATCAACCAGTCATAGGAACCCATAATAAACTCATCCCATATAAGCTCCATAATATTTTTGGCACCCCCGCCTTTTCCCGGTTTTTTATGTTCAGGAGCTTTAGGCCAATTACCTTTTTTGCTAGAAGCGGCATTAGAATCTTCTTGTTTGGCTTTGCCTTTTTGATTTAAATTTAAGTCTAAATCATCATAAGCATGAGATTCGCCAAGTGGCGCGTTTGAAGGTTCCCGAGTTGGAGCATTATTTTCATCTGTTTGTCCTTCAGAGTCCGGCGTATTTTGCTCATCATCTGAATTTTGAGGATTATCGGAGGGCTCCGTATCAGTTGACGGGTCATTCTTTTCAGGTTTATTGCCTACAAATTCATCACATTCACCTTCAAGTTTTTTTAATTCGTCATCCATCGAGCCTAAAACATCGTTTTTTTCTTCAGCCATTGTAGCCTCCTATATTGAACCTTTGTTGTATGGTAACATAAAAACCTAAGGTTGTCTACTTTAAATCGGATATTTTGTCAAAAATAGTTTAAACTTTCAGTTTTTTGATAAATTCGCCGATTTTTTGGTTAGCTTTTATACCGTCTTCAGGTGTCACTTTTATTAAGCCGAAAAAGCGAGGGCGCATTTTTTCAAATTGTATCGGTGAAAACATTGCCGGATTCTTCGTGAGGGCTTTAAATGCTCCTTCCGCGTCTTTTTGCGCGGCACGGAAATAATTATCTATTAATTTATCAGTATCTATCGGAAAATTCTTTTCTTTTAATTTTTGTTTGAAAGTGTTTTTACGTTCTTGCAGCTCCATATACTCCTCATAAAGTTCTTTTTTTATCCGGTTTTTGAGGGCTAATTCTCTCTTTTGTTCATATTGAACTTCACAAATTTCCATATTAATCAAGATTTCAACATACGAAATAATGGATAATTGCATATCCGTATCGTTCAGACTTTCGGCAAAAGTTAAATATTCCTCATCATTTGCATCCGGAGAAAGACGGCTCATATTTTCAGGGTCGTATTTATTAATCAAATCCCAGCAGGCTAACAAATATTGTGCAATTTTTTTACCAACACTCGGTTTATAGTTTGGAACAAGCATCTCATTTGTATAATCGGTTTGCGGCATTTTCAGATTTTTTTTCTCTGCAAGAGCATAAACGCCATCTTGAAAATTTGTTACGGCGCGCGCTAATTCCTGTTCTTCCGAGTGCATCGGATTTTCAGCATTTTCTGTTTCGTTTGCCGATACCGGAGCCGGAACTTCGGCGCTTGTTATGAGCGCATCTAATGACGAGTTATCTTGAGTTGAGCTATAACCATTTGCAGATTGAGTTTCTTCAGTCGGGGTCAAAAAGTCGTCAAGTCCGGTCGTTTCGGATTGAGATTGAGTGACAAAACTATCTAAGCCGTTTAATTCCGATGTTGACGACTGAGTGGGCTGAGGTGTTTCTTTCGTTTCAACTTTTTCGGTAATGAAATTGTTTAGCAATTTAGCAAATTCATCTTCCAAATTTACAGCTTGAGCATTTTGCTCAGGTGCCTCAGGGGCTGTTGTTAAAAAAGAATCCAAGCCTTGCTTATCGTCACTCATCTTAATCTCCTTAGAATTCGGCTCATTATAGTCTTGATTTATCCTTGTATTTGTGTTAGTTTAATACCGATTTGTGAAAATATATTTAAAAAATGAGCCATGAACGAACAAAATAATACTGTTTTTTATACTGAACCGGTTGATGAGAGCAAAACCGGTTTGAGAATTGATAAATTTATTAGTGAAAATATTTCTGAACTTTCACGCGCACAAGTTCAGCGGCTTATTGATGGCGGTTTTGCTTTTGCTGATGAAGAAAGCATTACAGACAAAAGCTTTAAAACCCGCTTGGGTGATGTTTATCAAATTACCCTGCCCGCAGCAACAGACGCCATACCTCAAGCAGAAAACATTGAGCTTGAGGTTTTATATGAAGATAACGATTTGATAGTGGTTAACAAACCGGCAGGAATGACCGTCCATCCGGCGGCAGGTGCTTACAGCGGAACTCTGGTTAATGCTCTGCTCTATCATTGCAAGGATTCCTTATCGGGAATCGGCGGTGTTGCCAGACCGGGTATCGTACACAGGATTGACCGTAACACCAGCGGTATCTTGGTTGTCGCCAAAAATGATTTAGCTCATCGAGGGTTGGCCGAACAATTTTTTAACCATTCCATTGAACGAACTTATTATGCTGTTGTTTACAGTGTCTTAACCCCTCTTAAAGGTGTTATTGAAGGAAATATTGCCAGAAGCCCTTATGACCGCAAAAAAATGGCTTTAGTACAAACCGGCGGTAAAAGCGCCGTCACGCATTATGAAACGATTGAAAATTATAAAAATGCGGCGTCTTTAGTGAAATGTAATTTAGAAACGGGAAGAACACATCAAATCCGTGTTCATCTTTCAAGCAAAGGTTGCAACCTTATCGGTGACGATGTTTACATTAAAGCAAAAAAAACAGGTCTTTGTTTGCACGAGCCTTTAAAAAGCTATGTTAACAACTTTCCCCGCCAAGCTTTACACGCTTGTTCCCTTGGCTTTATTCACCCGATTACGAAAAAAGAAATGAGTTTTTATGCTGATTTTCCGGCTGATATGAAAGAGCTTATTGCTAAATTGCGCGACTATAAACTTTAGTCTTTCTTTTTTGCTAAATCCTTAAAAAAACATTAAAAACAATAGAACTAATGTCTAGGTTGTGGAAAAAATAATCTTTCTATAAGCTCCATAAAGTCAACTTTTAGGAGAAAGAATATGAAAGAACAACTTATTCTAAACGGACTTGACTTTTCACCCGAGGAAAACCTCTCGCGTTATTTACAATCAATCAAAAAATATCCCATCCTTTCACCTGATGAAGAATATGAAATGGCTTTAGCCTATCAACAAACAAAAGATAAAGAAATTGCCTACAAACTTATTACCTCGCACTTACGCTTGGTTGTCAAGGTTGTTTCAAAATATCGAGGATACGGCTTGCCGGTTGGAGAGATGATTTCCGAGGGAAATATAGGTTTGATGTATGCCATTGACAAGTTTGCGCCCGAAAAAGGATTTCGTTTTTCAACCTACGCGCTTTGGTGGATTAAAGCCTCGGTACAAAAATATATTCTTAATTCTTGGTCTTTGGTTAAGTTAGGGACAACGGCTGCGCAAAAAAAACTGTTTTTTAATTTAAGAAAAATAAAAAACAGGCTTAACCTTATTGATGACAGAGAACTTTCAGAACATATTTTGTCTGATATTGCCAAATCCTTAGATGTCAGCGTTCAAGATGTTACTGATATGAATATGCGCTTAAAATCACACGACGGGTCTTTAAACGCCGTTATTGACGGAGATTCAGACGGCACAACCGAATGGCTTGATTTTATTTCAGATAATAAACCAAATCAGGAAGAAAGTCTAGCTCATGCCGAAACGGTCAAGTATCGCCGCAAAATGTTTAACCAGGCGTTATATGTTTTAAACAAAAGAGAGAAAGATATTTTGTTTAAGCGCCGTTTATACGAAAAGACTATTACTTTAGATGATTTAAGTAAAATGTATAATATCTCTAAAGAGCGCGTGCGCCAAATAGAACTTAACTCCATAAAAAAAATTACTAAAGCCATAGAACTTATGCAGTAAGGGTTGAAACGTTTTCTTTTCTTATTATCTATTCTGCAAACTTCATTTAGAATAAAAGGATAGTAAGATGGAAAAAAATAACGAGCAACGGACATATATATTGCTGTTGATTGTGTTATGTTTGATTTCTTTCGGATTAGGATACTTCATATTTAAGCATAATAATCCGAAAGAAATTTCAACCGTACCGGTCAGCGAGGGATTAACCCTTAATGCAACTCCGCTTAAAGGGGAAGATGTTATTGTTAAAAACAGTTATGTTGGTTATGTCGAAGCTATTAATCAGGTGCAAATTATTCCTTATATCACAGGATATATTCAAAATGTTGCAATTAAAGCCGGCGCAAGCGTTAAAAAAGATGATTTGCTGCTAACAATTGACCCAAACGAATATAAAGCAAGATTAGATGCAGCAGAAGCCGCTGTTTTGCAGGCAGAAGCTCAATTTGAATACAATCAAAACTATTATAACAGAGTACAAAAATCAGGTAAAAAAGCTTTTTCCGAGATTGAAACGGATAACGCAAAAAACAATTTTTTGCAAGCTCAGGCGTCTCTTAAAAATGCTCAGGCTAATAAAGCTTTAGCGGAAGTTAACTACCATTACACAATTATCAAAGCTCCCTTTTCAGGGCTTATCGGCAACTTTACTTTAAGCCCCGGAGATTATGTTTCACCAGCCAGCGGCGCGCTTTTATCCATTGTGCAAACCGACCCCATTCGTATTGTTTTTTCTTTAACTGATGCTGAATATCTTAATATGAAAAATGACGGCGCGCTTTTTAAAAACAGCGTTATTAAACTAAAATTAGCAAACGGTCAAAATTATGAATATACCGGCGACTTTAAATACACCGATAACCAACTCAATAAACCAACGAATTCCATTGCCGTCTACACCTATTTTAAAAATGATAAAAATGAGCTTTTGCCGAATGCGTTTGTTACGGTTGAAGTTTTAAAAACATTTAAAGACAGTGTTATGGTTGATAAAAACTATATAAAAATGCAACAAGACGGCTCTTATTTAACACTTGCAAGAAACAACCAACTTCAGAAAGTTCCGGTTCAAATTCTTGCAGACAAAGACAATCAATATGTTTTAAAAAACACTTTTCAAACCGGAGATTTGCTTATTTTAGATGATGTCAGCCGAGTAAAAGAGGGAACTAAACTCAGTTTTAATATTGTTAAATAACTTTGTGCGGGAGATAGTTTGATGTTTTCAAAATTTTTTATAGACAGACCTCGTTTTGCCATGGTCATTTCTATCATTATGATTATTTTGGGAGCTTTGGCCATAAAAATCCTGCCGATTTCACAATTTCCTAATATTACCCCGCCGCAAGTAAGTGTTAAAACAACTTATTTAGGAGCTAACGCCCAAGTTTTAACCGACACGGTGGCCGTACCGATTGAAAACCAGATGAATGGTATTGAAGATATGCTTTATATGTCTTCTACTGCCGATGACAACGGAGCTTATACACTTACGGTAACATTTGATATAGGTACAGACCCGGATATTGCTCAAGTTAAGGTGCAGAACAGACTGCAACAAGTTAACAGCGAACTTCCCGAAGAAGTTAAACTCAACGGTTTAGATGTTTCAACCGAAAATGCCGATATTTTGGCTTTAATAACACTTCGCTCACCAAACAACACTTACAACGACCTATATTTGAGCAATTATGCGTACACTAATATTAAAAATCCGCTTTCAAGACTATACGGTATCGGACAAGTGCAAATATTCGGTCCGAAATACAGTATGCGAATCTGGCTTGATGTTGATAAGATTACTGCTTTAGGATTAAACAGTACAGATGTTATCAGTGCCGTACAAAATCAGAATATACAAGCCGCGGTCGGCAGTATCGGCGCTGCCCCAAGCAGCAAAGAAACAAATTTGGTTTTAACATTAACAGCCAAAGGACTTCTTAACAGCGTAGAAGAGTTTTCTAATATTGTTATTGCAACTTCTTCTACCGGCGGCACGGTTTATTTAAAAGATGTAGCCAGAATTGAGCTTGGAAGAGATGCTTATAATATCAACTCACGATATGACAATGCGCCGGCCGTTATTATGGCATTGAACCAAACCCCGAACACTAATGCTTTGCAAACCATGGAAATTGTCCGACAAGAACTCTCAGAACTATCTAAAACATTTCCCGAGGATATGGAAATTTATGTTGCTTACGATTCAACCGATTATGTTCAAGCCTCCATTGCAGCTATTGTTGAAACGCTTTTTATCACTTTCGGACTGGTTATTTTAGTAACTTATTTGTTTTTACAAAAATTCAAAACAACCCTTATTCCGTTGATTACTATTCCGGTTTCCCTGATTGCAACCTTTATTGTGATTTACCTTTTAGGGTTTGATATTAACATTTTAACTTTATTTGCGATGATTCTTGTTATCGGATTAGTGGTAGATGACGCTATTATTGTGGTTGAGCGCGTGCAATACCTTATGTTAAACGAGAATCTCAATTCTTATGACGCGTCGGTTAAAGCTATGCAGCAGATTGGCAGCGCTATTGTAGCAACAACGTTTGTTTTACTGGCAATTTTCGTGCCGGTCGGTTTAATGGCGGGTATCACCGGAAAAATTTATCAGCAATTTGCCGTTGCAATTGCCACATCGGTTATTTTTTCTGCTTTTAACGCTTTAACTTTAAGTCCGGCTTTATGCTCTATTTTTTTGAATAATGAAAAACAAGGAGATACAAAGGGATTTTTTAAGTGGTTTGATAACGGATTAAACAAATTTCGAGATATTTATATCAAAATTGTCGGCTTTTTCTCCCGTTTTTTAATATATACCGTACTTGCGGTTTTGGGTGTGATTGCTGTTATCGGCGTATATTTTAAATACACTGCAACATCCTTTTTACCCGAAGAAGACCAAGGGATTATTTTTGCCAATTTACAATTAGACAGCACGGCCAGCATAAACCAAACGAATGATGTTTTAGCTCAAATGAGTGATGAAATCCTTAAAATGGACGGTATAAAATATGTTATAACCGTGGCTGGTTACAGTATCTTAGGAGGTGGCGGCGAAAATGTCGCTTTAGGGGTTATCGGGCTTGACGATTGGTCTAAACGAACGACAAAAGCTCTGTCAATTGAAGGAATTTCCGGTGCTTTATCAAAAAAATTCAGTACTTATAACGGCGCAGAAATTAACTTTTTTGCACCGCCTTCCGTTCCCGGAATCGGACAAAGTAACGGGCTTTCTTTAGAGCTTATTGCGACAAATACAAACTCAACCCCGCAAGAACTTGAGCAAGCATTGCAAAAGTATCTTCTGGCGGTTAACCGTGATAAAGATATTGCTTATGCGTTCAGTACATATACCGCTGATACACCACACGTTTATTTGAATATAGACAGGACTAAGCTGCAATCTTATAATATTCCGGTATCTCAGTTATTTGCAACATTGCAAAGCAATTTAGGCGCAACGTATATTAACAACATTACCTTAAGCGGGCAGGTAAACCGAGTTATTTTACAAGCTGATTTTAATTATCGTAAAAGCATCGATGACATTAAAAACCTTTATGTTAAGTCTAATGATGGCAATTTAATTAAAGTTGACAGCTTTGCCGAGGTTTCAACAGAAATTTCTCCTAAAATTATTTACCGCTATGACCTTTATGGCGCGGCGGCAATTACGGCGCAAGCAGCTGATGGCATCAGTAGCGGACAAGCTATGGATAAAATGGAGGCTTTGGCTAAAAGTATTTTACCGAAGGGATTTTCAATCGATTGGACGGCTCTTTCGTTGCAAGAAGCGGAAACCAGAGGTTTGGTTGGTGCTTTAATTGCGTTGGCGGTTGTTTTCTGTTATTTATTTTTGGTGGCGCTTTATGAAAGCTGGATGCTTGCTTTTTCGGTTATGTTTTCGACTGTTTTTGCGGTTTTGGGTGCATTTATCGGATTACAGGTTTTCGGGCTTCCGCTCAGTATTTATGCCCAGCTTGGCATTGTTTTGCTTATCGGGCTTGCAGCTAAAAACGCTATTTTGATTGTAGAATTTACAAAAGATTACCGAGAGCAAGGATATAGTATTTTAGAATCTTCAGAAAAAGGAGCAGGTGAACGGTTTAGAGCGGTTTTGATGACGGCGATGACTTTTATTTTGGGCGTTTTTCCGATGGTCATTGCCAAAGGACCGGGTGCCAGTTCGCAAATTTCTATCGGCGTAACAGTCTTTTTCGGTATGATTTTTGCAACCTTGGTCGGCATCATTTTTATTCCGGCTTTGTTTGCCTTGTTTGAAAGTGTTACCGAATATTTTAGTCCGACATCAAAAAAACAAGCACAAAACCCAGCCTTATCAGATGAGGAGAATACTCATGCGTAAACAAATTTATTTATTATTCAGTTTATTCTTGACGACTTCTTGTCATGTCGGAGAAGATTTTGAGTCTAAACCTTTTGTGCAAAATAAAGACATTATCGAAAATCTGCAAATCAGCTCCTTTCAAAATACGGATGTGTCAAATAAATGGTATGAGGTTTTTAAAGACAGCGATTTAAATACACTGATTCGATATGCCACAAATAATAACTTTACAGTTCAGCAAGGGTTGGAAAGATTAAAACAGTCAAGATATGCTCTTATGATACATTCAAAACAAATGTTTCCGATGATTGACGCAAACGGCAGCTATAATTTTAGCAAAGCCAGCAACAATGTTGACTATGCTTATGATGTCAATGCGTTTAAAGCGGGGCTGGACGCCTCCTGGGAACTTGACATCTGGGGCAAAGGAGAATACATCACCGAGCAATACTCAGAGCTTATGAACAACGTTCAATATTCTTTGTTTAACATTAAAGTTTCAATTATTGCGGAAACGGTTTTAAATTATATCAATCTAAGAGAAGCACAAGAAAAACTGCGCATTGCCGAACGTAATTTATATTTACAGCGGGATATTTTGCAAACCGTACGCGATAAATATAATGCCGGCATTGCAGATGATTTAGCGCTAAACCAAGCTGAATATGCGGTTGAAACGACAAAATCGACCATTCCACCGTTAAAAACACAAATTGAAAACTATAAAAACGCGCTTGCGGTGCTTTTGGGCGTTTTACCAACAAATCTTCCTCTTAACTTAGATAAATATAAAAAGAACATTACGGCAAACACTTTTAGATTTGACACGAAAAAACTTTATCAGTTTCCTCTTGATGTCGTGCGTTCAAGACCCGACATTATGGCAGCGGAAGCAAATGCCCGCGCTCAAAATTCTGTTGTTAACCAAGCTATCACAAACCTTTATCCGACAGTTAATCTGAGTGCCACTTTCGGGTTTATTTCTTCAAGCGGACATTCTTTATTTAATAATGACAGTCAAATTTATGGCTATACTCCCGGCGTCACGCTACCGATTTGGCATTGGGGACAACTAACCAACAATATCGAGTTACAAAAGCATATTAAGGAAGAATACCTGTTAAATTACAATGAAAGTATGCTTATGGCAGTTACGGAAATAAGAAATGCGGTCACAGCCGTTGAGCAGGCTTACAAAACCAACATTTATAGCAAATCTTCTTTAAACAAGATGAGAAATGTGATGGAATTAACCCGCAATAAATATGAAAACGGTTTAATTGATTTTACAGATGTTGCCACGGCTGAGCAAAATTACTTAAATGCACAAAACGCCCTAATCACAAGCAATGCTGCCATAATCAAGTATCTGACAGCTTTTTACAAAGCAACCGGCGGCGGTTATAATATTAGAGCTTGCCAGTAATTATAAAATATGATATTATTAAAGATGTTTTATTTGGGAGAAAGGCGATGGACACACTAAAAAAAGCAAAAAATAAATACAGTCTTAGCAAAACAAATACGCCTTTATTACCCTATGCGCCGGTAAAAATTAATTATTTTCCGGATGATAAGAAAAAGGAAATTGAACAGATAATAAAAAATAATGCAGAACGCAGAGAAGAACTCATAAAGAATAATGTACGTCCTCACTTAAATCTTCAGCATTATAAAGTAAATATTGACATTAGCCATACTCCGGCAAGTGACATTAATTTTGATACACATACAGATTTTTTAGAAGCGACATTACCTTCAGATTTTTCTTCAGAGCTCTTTATGGAAAAAGGCAAAGATAGCGGACAAAATATTCATGAATTGCATCAAAAAGGGATTACCGGCAGAGGCATTAAAATTGCCATTATAGATGAGGGACTATCAGACCACGAAGAATATCATAATAAAATAGTTCATTATGAGCAATTTTGTGATTTTCCCGTAGGAAGTTATCACGGTTCAGGAGTGACCTCTCTAGCTGTCGGAACAAACTGCGGTATGGCACCAGAGGCAAATGTTTATTTCTTTGCAGTAAAATCTAATTCGAATCCGCATTTTGGCGAAAGAACTGTCGGAGATATTCCTAAAGCAATTAAGCGTTGCCTTGAAATTAATGAATTGTTACTCGAAGGTGAAAAAATAACAGCAATTTCTATTTCACAAACTTGCGACCCCACGATGACCGGATATGATGAATATGAAAAAATGCGACAGGCGGCAGAATCCGCCGGTATTGATGTCATTACTGTTATGCTCTATCAGGAAAAAGGATTATCTTTTGACGGCTATAACAGAAATTTGCAAAAAGACATTAACAGTACCGACAGCATTTGCTCCTTAGACGTCGAGTATGCTGACAGTCGCGCCAAACCAGAGTGGTTTTCCCCAGATAAAAGTAAAAGATTGTTATTTCCGATTGAGCATAGAACTGCTGCCAGTAATACAGGGTTTAGAGAATACAGCCACTATGCCATAGGCGGGTATAGCTGGATAATTCCTCAAATTACCGGACTTTATGCTTTATGTAAACAAGTTACTCCTGATTGCACATTAGAGCAGATGTGGAATTTAGGATTAGAAACCGGTTTTAAGCGTAAGGGCTTGAACGGCATTGTTGTTCAACCGCAAAAGCTCATTGAACAACTGCAAAAAGAGAAGATTTTGGAAAACAAACTCTCTTATCAAAAGACTCTGAAAGCTAAAAAAGATTTTTCTCTTATACAGTCCGTACCGCAAAAAACGATTTAATAATGATATGTATCATCAAGCGGCGCATCCTGATTAACGCTTTGAGGCTTATAAATAAATAAATTGCTCGCTTCAGGAATATCCGTTGTTCTTTCAACATAGCCTTTTTTTAACATACATTTTTGATATTTACGCGGGCTTGCGTCTGTATCATCCCGAACGGAGTTAACCATTATCGGCATTGCTCCGGGATAAGGAACAAAACTTGCCCATATTCCGTGTTCTTTATGCCATTTTACCACAATATTATAGCGCTGTTCTTCGGTATAAAACCAACTTTTAAAATTCGGCATTAACTTTAGGGCTTCAGCCTCACGCATACACTCAGAATGGTCTCTGGCAAATTTTATTCCCCCCGTGTTGTAACGGTCCCAATGGAAGACGACCTGCCCTTTTTGACCTCCGGAACAGGAAGCTAAAAACATAAAAAGGACTGTCAACCAACTTTTCTTCATTTTAAAAATCCAAATCAGCATAGCTTTTTGACGGCAAAATGCCACGAATATTCTCTTTTAGAATATCCTTAAAACTCGGACGAGATTTTATCTTGGCGTACCAAAGCTTTGCATTTTTGTATTCATTCCAGGAAATATCGCCTAAATAATCAATAATTGAGAGATGAGCGGCAACCGTTAAATCAGCCAAGCTTAATTCTTTACCGGCGATATAGTTGTTCCTATCTGCCAAGTAGTCAATATATTCCATGTGGAATTTAAGATTGTTCAACCCGGCTTTAAGTATTTTTGAATTCGGAGCCTGCTTTAATTGAAATCTTTTTATAATTTTTTCCGCCACAATGTATTTGTAAACTTCATTATAAAATTTTGTATCAAACCATTCCATAATTCGGCGAACTTCGGCTTTTTCTTTAATATCTTCCGGAAGAAGCTTATATTGAGGATTACTTTCCTCCAAATATTCGGTAATTGCATAATTTCCTGAGATGACATTGCCATCAAAAACCAGTATTGGCAATTCTCCCGCGGGATTAATATTTAATATTTCCTGAGATACGTTCCACGGCTCTTCTTCTTTCAAGACAAAAAGCATTTTCTTTTCCGCCATAATCAAGCGAATTTTTCGCGATTGCGGCGATATGCCGTGATGAATTAAAAGAACCATATTTTATTTCTCCCTAGTTAGTGAGTGCATATTACACTTTATTTTTTAATTTTCAAGTTTTTGTTCCGGTGTTGTTTTTTCTTCTGTTTCTTTTTGGGGTTC
Organism: Alphaproteobacteria bacterium; assembly: GCA_017939155.1. Taxonomy (GTDB): domain Bacteria; phylum Pseudomonadota; class Alphaproteobacteria; order RF32; family CAG-239; genus CAG-267. The sequence continues at coordinate 22,065 of JAGAZZ010000046.1, forward strand.
AGAATTATTTTGTTGTATATTGACATACGTTGGCGGCACAATACCCTGCGTATTATTTTTATATATCTCAATTAATTCTTCAAATGCAGCATCTCGAATTTTTTTGTATCGGGCGCTTTTTAAGTATTTTTCCATAGCTTTTACTTGAGGTTTATTTTTCAATTGTGGCAAAATACGAATAAACATCGGCATTTTCCAAACGCCATCTTTGCTATAGATAATGTAATTTCTTATTCCAAGCTTATAGGCTTCAATTAAACTAGGATAATAAGATGCAACCATATAATCGGCTTTTCCGGTTAACAGTTCTTCATAGGCTTTGGCATAATTTTCTATATCTTTTATTTTAAGATTGGCAAATTCCTTAGCAATAAAGGATGATATATGGTCAGTTTGCGAACGAACACCTCTATAATTTTTCAGGCTTTCCTTTGTGGTTAAATCCAGTTTATTTTGTATTGATGTTATGACATAGATTTTATTTTCAAAAAATGCCGGATAAACATATTCATTTTTTGAATAAGGTAAATATTCATAATAGGCATTACAATAAGCATTTATTCCTTCCGGAGGTCTTCCTTGTTCAAAATTTTCCACTTTTTTTTCAAAATCATTCGGATAAAAATAATCAAAGGTAACATGCGCTTTATATGCCAAGTCTTCAAATATTTTATAAAAAACGCTTCCTTGTCCTTTGGAAGAAAAAGGGAAATGATTATCTTGTGCCATACAGTAAAAATTTAAATTTTCCCTGCTTACTACAATCTCTTGCATATATCTAGGCTGACTAAAACCATTCTTTTCTTTGCCGAACATTCTAATTGTAGCGGCGGACACATTAAATGAATAGAAAAAAATTACCAAAAGCGCTGTGATTTGTTTCATTTATAACACCTTATTTAAAAGAATCTTTGCTATTTAAAGTATAGCTGGTATTATATTAAAAAATGATTTATCTTTTTTGATATGAAATAATTTATTTGGTTACGGAGGTATTTTGAACAACGATTTAGATTTAGTTTATAAAAGGCTATTTCTTGAAAATGGTATGTCTAAACATATTTCAGCGTTTATTTCCGGAGCAGAGCAAACAGGAACATCTTGGTGTGCCCTTAGTATTGCCCATGCTTTAAATATGGAAAAAAATAAAGTTCTGCTTGTAGATGCCAATGGCAATTTCTCAAATATCGAATCTTATCTTAAATTAAGTGCTCCGCTTTATCTAGAAGCCTACACTCAAGGAAAGAAAACTCTAAACCAATTGATAACCGCATATAAAAATAAAGATTTTAACATTTTGACAGCAACAGCAGGCAATAATTATCTTTTAGACCAACCGCAGGGCAGAATCCAAATTTTTGCCGAAGACTTAAACATCATTGCTCAAAATTATGACCATACGATTATTGATTTAGGAACGGAAGTTAATGAAAAAAATCTCAGTCTTTGCCGGATTTCTGACAATATCATCATTATGTGTTCGGAAAAAAGCACAGATTTGGTTCGCACGCTTGAAATCATTAAATTTATTGAGAAAACAGGCGGAAATGCTAATTATAATTTAATAATTAACAAAGTAAACTCTTTTGAAGACGGCTATAAAATATATAAAGAGCTCAGCAAGGCCGCCGACAGAAGCGGAATAGATATTCCGAAACTTTTGGGAATTGTTAGAATTGATACAAGGATACGTGATACAATACGGAATAAAGAGTTGCTGTTAACTCGCTATCCGACCTCAGAAGCGGCAATTGATATATGTGGTATTGCAAAAAAATTAGACCGGGAGACAGATTATGAATAAAACAGCTATGGCTTATGATAAATTAGGGTATTATCAAATCTTAGAAGCAACGGCTAATTCCTCGGAAGAAGAAATCCGCCAAAAGTACCGGGAACTTGCGAAACGTTGGCACCCCGACCACAATCCAGATTCATCTGCTATTGATAAATTTCAAAAAATTTCGGCAGCTTTTGAAGTTTTAAAAGAGAGCAAAAGCCGATTAAAATATATGTTGCTTTCTTTTATTTATGACAAAGACAATTTTCCTGATATGAACGCCTTATGTTTATTGCGCAATATGCACGGACAGGAAGATATAAATTTACGCGCTTTCCCTTTAACGGAAATTACCGGCAAAGGGTTCTCTTACAAATCTATTCATAAAATCTATTATTGCAGCCAATATGAAGCCGCCGGTGTTATCGGTAACATTACTCGACATAACTGGATTTATGGCTTTTTAGGCGTAACGGCTTTGTTTGCAAACAGCAATGCACTTATTAAAAACATTTTACGAATTAATGACAGAAAAGCTAATTTAAATTTATTTATTCATAACGCTCTTGTTTATGAAGCGGAAGGTAAAAAAGAAGAAGCCAAAACTTTGGCACTTTTGGCTGAACAACAAGCTTCCAAAGAAGCAGCGATTTATCTAAGACAATTTATTAGTTCATTGCAAGACTGTAATGCTTTAAGTGTTAAAAAGTGGAATTTTAAGAAACTTGTTTCCTTACAATTATTTTATCCTCTTATCGTTTTGTGTGCTTGTTTACTTATTGGTGGCACTTTATACTTAAAAAAAATTGAGCAAACCAATTCATTCAAAACGAATTTAAAAGAAGTTGTTGTTTTTAATAATGGCGAAAAGGCGTTCAGCGATGTTGCTGTTGCAAAAATATTTGATATTCCGGTTGACGTATCAGATAAACAAAAGTTATATCATGTTATAGAAAAGACCGAGGCAAGACATGGCGCTGATAGCGGTTTTGATGTATATAAAACCATTGAAGCAGGAACAACAGTCAGAATTACTGGATATACGGTTGACCAAAATTGGTATAGAGTAATGTTTGATAATGGCGAAATGGCTTTTATTGAGCAAAAGAAATTACAGCAGGGAATCGGCAAAGAGATTCCATTATGGAGTAAAATTTATAAAGAAAATTAAGGATAGACCATGGCACTAAAATATGAAATTTTAAAAAAGCATAATAAATCACGGCTCGGAAAGCTTTATACGAAACACGGGGTTGTGAACACGCCGGCGTTTATGCCGGTTGGTACTTGCGGTACGGTGAAAGCTATGTTGCCCGAATCGGTCGAGGCAACAGGAGCTGAAATTTTACTTGGCAATACTTATCATCTTATGTTGCGCCCGGGAGCTGATTTAGTTGCCAAAATGGGCGGTTTGCATAAATTTATGAACTGGAACAGACCTATTCTGACCGATTCCGGCGGTTTTCAAGTTATGAGTTTAAAAGGTTTACGAAAAATTACCGAAGAAGGTGTCAGCTTTAAATCGCACATTGACGGTAAGCAATTTTTCTTAACACCGGAAGAATCCATCGGTATTCAACACAAACTTGATTCTAACATTACAATGAGTTTGGATGAGTGTACGCCATTTCCCGCAACATTTGATGAAGCTAAAAAATCTATGCAACGCTCTATGCGTTGGGCGAAGAGAAGTTTTGAGGCTTTTCAAAACCGTGACGGGTATGGCATTTTTGGTATTCAGCAAGGCAGTATTTTTAAGGATTTGCGTCAAGAATCGGCAGATTGTTTGAAAAAAATTAATTTCGACGGTTATGCCATCGGCGGTTTAGCTGTTGGCGAAGGACAAGATAAAATGTTTGAGGTTTTGGATTACGCACCCGATATGTTGCCGGAAAACAAACCCAGATATTTAATGGGTGTCGGCAAACCCGATGATATTGTCGGCGCTGTTTTAAGAGGCGTTGATATGTTTGACTGCGTTATGCCGACTCGTTCGGGCAGAACAGCTCAAGCTTTTACCGAATATGGACCGATTAATATCCGCAATGCCAGACACAGAGAAGACCCACGCCCGGTTGAAGCGGGTTGTGATTGTCCGCTTTGCCGCAATTATACACGCGCTTATATTCATCACTTACAAAAATGCAATGAAATTTTAGCCGTTATGCTGCTTAGCTGGCATAATATCCGCTATTATGAACGGTTAATGCAAGGAATTAGAAAAGCTTTAGCTGAAGATACTTTTGATGAGTTTGTTAAAGACTTTTATAAAAAACAACAGCAAGGCGATATTGAGGAGATTTAAGATGAATGAGCATACAACTTGTAACAGTAAAGACGACTTGCTCTCTACTTTCATTAAAGAAAATAAAAAGGATGGTATTCGGGTTTTTGTCGCCGGAGGGTCGCGCGGAGGACATAATCCTTTGTATGTCAGAGAGGCTTATACCCTAGGTAAAAAAATTGTTGAAATGGGTTTTAAGCTTGACTTCGGATTGTCTAACAGCGGCATTATGGGAGCTGTTGCGCGTGGTGTGATTGACGCTTGGCACGAAAAACAACATTGCTCCATCCCTGATTATTTGATTCAGGGAATAACCACAGAGGAATATTTTAAGCTTTATGATTCCGAAGATAATATGCTTAAACATATTAACGTTATTTTTGCTAAAACACTTGAAGAGCGAAAAAAGCGTCTGCTTGACGCTGATTTTGTTGTTTTTGCACCGGGGGGCGTGGGAACTCTTGACGAACTGGCTTATGACTGTGTGGCCATGCAAGACGGCTTATTACAAAAAAAGCCTTTTATACTTTATAACATTGGCGGATTCTTCCACCATCTTTTGGAATTTTTAAAATCCATTTCTAATAAGGGCTTTTCTGACCCGGTACCATTTATTGTGGTAGACAATGATTTTGAGCTTGAAGTCGCTTTTAATTTATTAAAATCACGATATGGCAAATGTACGGATAACACTAAAGTTTATGACAATGCGCGCGAGCTTGTTTACGAATTACCTTATTTTATTAAACGGCGGCAAGATTCAAATTTAGAGATTGTTGACATTATCCGCGAGGTTTGCGGCGTCAAAGCTTTTGGTTCGGCTGAAGAAAAAGCTACTTTGGATAATGATATTGAAACAGCTTATCTTGAAAAAGAAATTGAGAGAATGTATGACAGATTAGCAAAAACCGGACGTGACACATCGGTTGTCAGCTACAAATTATCTCGCTTGAAAAGAAGAAAACGCCGGCTTTAATTTATTTAAAACAATGTCGGTTCCGGTGTTTTATTTAAAAGAGCCAACGCTGCCGCTCGCGCTTCTTTGGTTATTTTTTCACCGGCCAACATTCGGGCTATTTCTTCGGCTTTACCTTTATCATCCAGTTTAATTAAGCGCGTTGTCGTTATATTATCCGTTGTTTCTTTTAATACTTTAAAATGTTCATCACTAAACGCAGCAACTTGCGGAGAGTGTGTTACGACAAACACTTGTTCTTTTTTTGCCAAACGCGACAAACGTTCTCCCACAGCTTCTGCCGTAGCTCCGCCGATACCGGTATCAATTTCATCGAAAACTAATGTTTCCTGACAAGCCGGTTTAGCTAAATTTACTTTCAAAGCCAGCATAAAACGGGATAACTCACCACCCGAGGCGATTTTATTTAAGGCACCAAACGGTGTATTTGGGTTGGTTGAAACTTCAAAACAAATCTCATCGCAACCATTTTCTGCCCATTGTTCTTCCGCTTTCGGGGTTATTGCTGTTCTGAAAACCGCTTTTTCCATTTTTAACGGTGGCAGCTCCTGCATAATATTTTTATCCAGTTTTTTTGCTGTTTCCGTTCTTAACCGGCTCAAAGTCTGCGCTTTTGCAATGTATTCATTTTTTAGACGTTGGGTTTCTTTTTTAAGTTCGCTTATATCCTCCTCTCCATTTTGCAGATTTTTTAATTCTAAAGAAAGTTCTGCCAACTTTTGTGGTAATTCTTCAATTGTGGTTTGATGCTTTTTGGCAAGATTTTGCAAAGCAAACAACCTTGTTTCGATATTATCAATTTCATTTTGATTCAGAGATATATCTGCTGACTCCGCTTCTATTTGCTCGATAGCGTCATTTAAGCTATAAAGCGCAGTATCTAAATTTTGTTCTATACCGGTATATTTGCCGTTAACGATTTCATTTGCCCTAGAAATTGCATTTCTTGCTTTAGAAATTTCTTCTATTACGGAAATTCCCGTGTTTAAGTTTGAGTATGCCGTATTTAATTTCTCGATTATTTTTTCCGCATTCATTAACTCGGTTCTGCGCGTTCTTAAGCTTTCTTCTTCCCCGGTTTGAGGTGATATTTTTTCTAACTCATTTACCCAATGTTTAAGGTTTTCTTCGTTTTCCCGAGCTTTTGCCAAAGCTTCTTCTTTAACTTTCAGTTCTTTTTTAGCTTGTTTATAGAGTTGAAATGACTTTTGAACAACGGCAATGTCGTTTTCATAGGCTCCATATTCATCCAATATTGCGCAATGTGTTGCCGGATTCAAAAGCCCCTGATTGTCATATTGTCCGTGAATTTCTATCAAATTTTCCGCTAATTCTTTGAGTAATTTTAAGGTAATAATTTGGTCATTAAACAGTATTTTGTTTTTTCCCTCAATTGTTATGGTGCGTTTTATGATAATCTCATCATCTATTTCCAGGTCATATTCTTTAGCCAGCTCATAAATTTTATTTTCTTTGGACACTTCAAAGACGCCGGTTACGGATAATTTATCCGTTCCGCTACGAACCAACGATGCTTCAGCGCGTTTTCCAAGTAAAAGCCCAAGCGAATCGAGCAAGATGGATTTACCGGCACCGGTTTCACCGCTAAGCACAATCAAACCGTTAGAGAAATCTATATCCAGACTGTCTATTAAAACAACGTTTCTGATAGATAGAGATTTTAACATACGCCAAACTAATCCCTTGCAACCAACTGCGCGGCAAGTTTTGCCCATTGACTTTCCGGATAATTGCGGCGCAATATTTCTTCTTTTTTCGCAGCTTCTTTGGTTAGACCCAAAATCGTATATATTTCAACCTCTCGATAAAGAGCTTCTTCAATCTGCGCGGTTGTTTGATAAACATCACTTACGGTCGAGAAGCGGTTTAAGGCAGATATATATTCTTTATTTTTCAAATAATAACGCCCGACTGTCATCTCATGCCCTGCCAAATGGTCTTCTATTAAAGCCATTTTGGCTTTTGCGTCGGCGGCATATTCGCTGTTTGGAAACATGGTTATCACTTGCATAAACGAATCGTAAGCATCTTTGGTGGCTGATTGCTCTTTTTGAGAGGGAGCTATTTGGTCATAATAGCACACACCTTTTAAATAAAAAGCATAGGCTACATCTTTATTTCCCGGATGCAATCGTATAAAACGGTCTAAAGAGGCTATCGCGTCATCATATTTTTCATCTTTGTAATAGGCATAAGCACTCATTAATTTGGACTTTGCCGACCATTTGGAATAAGGGTGCTCCATTTCTACTTTATCAAAGGTTTCAGCAGCTTTTTGATAAGAGGTTTTCTCTAAATAATCATAGGCTTCATTATATAAGGTTTCCGCACTTTTATCTTCATCAGCAATTTCGTCATCATCATGTCCGGCACAAGCAGATACCAACATTAAGCAGAGAAACGGCAGAACATATATAATTTTTTTCATTTCATAACCCCTTTTTTATAAAATTTCATAATTCTCTTTATCGGCAAATAACCGCTTTAAGATTTCATTATTATGATAGTGCCCGGTTTTATTAGCAATAACTTTTGCTAATATATAATATCCGGAAGTATATAAATCACCTATTGTGTCCATAACTTTATGATTAACACACTCGTTTGTTACACGGAAACCTCCCGGATTTAAAATTGTTTCGCCATCTAACACAACGGCATTTTCCAAAGAGCCGCCTTTAATCAGCCCGAGAGATTTAAGATAATCGACCTGATATTTTTCACAAAATGTCCGCGCTGGAGCTATTTCTTTTGCAAAAACATCTTTAGTAATTTTATTTCCAAAATGCTGGTGTCCGACAATTTTTGAAGGAAAATCTATGTCAAAACTTATCTCAAGCGAATCGGCAGGAGATAAACTGATTGAATTTCCTTTATCATCCGTAAACGTAATTTCTTTTTTTACTTTTAAGTATTTACGAGCGGCTTGCTGTTTTACCAATTCTTCTCTTTGCAATATTTCTAAAAATGTTTTTCCGCTACCATCAAGAATAGGTATCTCCGGGTTATTTACTGAAATAAGAGCATTATCAACACCTAAAATATACAAAACCGCCATAAGATGTTCTATTGTACTGACGATATTTTGCGGAGAAACCCCCAAGCAGGTGCAGTTTCTTGTATCCACCACGTTAGAATATAAGGCGCGAATCGGAAAACTTTCTTTAATATCACTACGAATAAATTGTATACCACTGTTTTCAGGCGCCGGTTCAAGTTTTAAGACGGCATCAAGACCGGAATGTAATCCTATACCTTTGATTTCTACACTATTTTTAAAAGTTTGCTGCATTAAATCTAAATTCCCCAATATATAATTTAGGTGGTCTGTAAGCCGAGTTTTGTACTTATCATTTGCTTCACAATACTTGCGAAGATTCAAAGCGATAGCTATTCATCTAGGCTAATTGTTACCAACCAGCTCGAGCGACCTACCTCTGGAGTAGGGTGGAAACGCCCCATTATACGGCTAAAGCCGCTCTCCTAATTTGGTCTTGCGTCAGATAGGGTTTACCTTGCCAAAGCATATTACTATCTTTGCGGTGAGCTCTTACCTCGCCTTTTCAACCTTACCGAATCGGATTCGGCGGTAATTTTCTGTGGCACTTTCCCTTGGATTTCTCCAGCCGGACGTTATCCGGTATCTTGTTTCCATGACGCTCGGACTTTCCTCATCGACAGAATCGACGCAGCTATCCGACCACCGTAGGTTTATTACTATCACTTTTTATTAAAAAAGCAATGATTTTGAGTGTTTAATCTAGTTTTTTTGGCTTATTTTTAATTTTTTTTACCTTTTTTTAATTTTTTACTTGTTTTTGTTTAAATTTTGTATTATTTATGTCTACGAATCAACTTTAGGACTATTTTAATCGGAGTTTTTTATGACAAAAAAGTATAATTTATTTTTAACCATTTTGGCGATATTTACAGCCGCAAATGTTAATCTTGCACAAGCCGAATGTGATGGCTTTTATATTGCCGGTCGTGCCGGATTTGCAAAATATGAAGTTGAGGACAGCAGGAGCGGTGTTTCTAACAGTCACTCTAACTACGTTGTTGATAAAAGAAGATTTATGGCCAGCGGTGCTCTCGGATACAGATACGAACATTTCAGAGGTGAACTTGAATATGTTTGGAGAAAGAAGAACTCTGCCAATGTTACGGAAATAACCGAAGGCAAGTTTAAATCGGAATCATATATGTTTGTCGTATACTATGATTTTTTCCCTTACACTTGGTTTACCCCCTTTGTTAACGCCGGTCTTGGCTACACACGTAGCAAACTATCATTTAAGAACAAAATTGTTGACGTTAGCTACGGGCCCAAAGATGACAGCTTTACATGGTCTTTAGGTGCCGGTATTTCTGCAAAAGTGACAAACAGATTTAACGTTGACCTAGGATACAGATATTATGATATGGGAGAATTATCTCAACATAATGGCAAAACTGATGTTACAGACCAAGAAATCTATCTAGGCTTAAGATACGTTTTATAAGATAAAAACAAACGAAACGCTTGCATTATCAATTTTATGGCATTAGCCTGATTTTATAAGAAATTGATTTTGGAGCAGAATAATGGTTAATAAATTATTTGGAACTGACGGAGTCAGAGGCGTTGCAAACCTTTATCCGATGAATGCGTCTTTTGCTTTTAATTTAGCAGAAGTATTAAGCTCTTTGGTTTGCACGGATAAAAAAAGAGTCGCTATCGGCAAAGATACCCGCGTTTCGGGCGATATGCTTGAAGCCGCGCTTAGTGCCGGATTTACAGCAAACGGTGTTACCGTTGTGTCGTTAGGGGTTGTTCCCACACCTCTTGTTACTCTGAAAACTCCGTCGTTGGATGTTGATATGGCGTTAATGATTACAGCTTCACATAACCCATATCACGACAACGGCATAAAACTTATTGATAAACACGGCAATAAATTCTCTGATAAGTTTTATGCTGAAATTGAAGGGCTTTTAGATAATAAAGAACAAAAAAATAATAACACCACCGATAATAATAAGAATAATGGCAATAACAACAACGAACAACAAAATAAAAGCCCTTCTCCCCTCGGGGTTATTATTAAAGACGAGAATGTTATTGAAGATTACATTCAAAATATGCGCGATATAGCCCCTAATTATAAAGCTTTTGAGGGACTTCGAATTGTTATTGACTGCGCAAACGGAGCTTATCACTATATTTTTCCACAAACATTTAAAGATTTAGGAGCCGGCGTCATTGCCATCAACAACGCGCCTGACGGATACAATATAAATAAAGACTGCGGCTCTCAGCATACAGAGCAATTGTCTGAAACAGTTAAAGGCGCGCACGCCCATTTTGGAGTCGCTGTTGACGGTGATGGCGATAGAATCATTTTAGTTGACAATAATGGCAGAGTTATTGATGGCGACCAGTTGCTTTGTTTTTTGGCTCAATATTTAAAAAAACACGAACAATTAAAAAACAACACTGTCATCAGCACGGAATGGTCTAATCTCGGAATGGGAAAATATCTACAAGAAAAAGGCTTTAACTACTACAAAAGCAAAGTTGGTGAAAGATATGTTATTGATTTAATGAAAGAAAAAGAAAGTTCTTTAGGCGGTGAGCTGGTTGGTCATATTGTTCTTTCCGACTATGCCAAAAGCGGGGACGCTTTAGCCACCGCAATTATTTTAGCTTTAGCCTACTTGGAAGACGGGCGTCCTATGAGTGAAATTTTTCCGCTTTTTACCCCCTATCCTTGCATTATTGAGAATATCAGATTTTCTACCAAAGACTATATGTCTGAGAGCATTGAGCATGATGATGTTAGAGAAGCTTTAGCACACGCTAAAGAAGCTTTAGGCACCGACAGCAACTTAATTGCCCGCAAATCAGGCACAGAGCCGGTTATAAAACTTCGCGTAGAAGGAAAAGACGAATCGCTTGTAAAAAAACTGGCCGGTGAATTAAAAGAGCTTATTTTAAAATATCAAAAGTAGATTTGATTGTATTCAAAGCGGCGAGAAATTCGCCGCTTTTTTAATCCCGACTGTTTTGATATTGTTACGAAAAATATTTACTCCGTTATGTCGTTCAAGCTATGCAGACTTTGTTTGATATTTTCATCTTTAATCGTCAAAGCCGAAGTGTTTTTTAAACCATTTTCTATTTTATTTTTTACATTTTTTATATTTAGCTCTTTTTCTTCATCCTTTTGACTTAATGCTTGTTTCCAAAGAAAAACGGCTTCATTTTTGCGACCGCCGAACCAATACGCATCGCCTAAATGGTCACTAATAATAGCATTTTGCGGATTTAATTCAGAGGCTTTTTCCAAATATAATATAGCATTTTTATAATCTCCGGTTTTAAAGTATACCCACCCAAGGCTATCCATAATCACGCCGTCATTTGGTTCCTTTTCATAAGCCTCCAAGATATAAGACACAGCTTTATCAACATTTGTATTATTTTTTAACCAACTGTAACCGAGATAATTTAAAACCTGCGGATGTCTATTGCTTAATTTTAGGGCTTTTTCGAGATTTTGTTCAGCTTTGGACCACTCGTTGTTTTTATCATAAGATACAGCTAGAGCATAATATACCTGCCAATAGCGTTCACTTTCATAAAAAATTGTGCTTATCGCTTCGTTGTAATATTTGATTGCATCATCCTGATGATTGCTAACACGCAAGATGTCCCCTAAATTAAATAATATTTGAAAATTATTCGGATTTTCACGTGACAAGCGCTTTAACACCTTTACAGCTTCGTCATATTTTTTTTCATAAGAGAGATTATTTGCTTTTTGGATTTGAGCAGAAAAAAACATTTCTGATTTCTTATTAATCGTGTCATAATATTTATTAGCCTCTTGATACATCATACGCTCTTCGCACAAATTAGCTAATGCCATTTTTGCTATATCGTTGTTTTTATTAAAATATTGAGAAATAGCCATATACATTTGCGCATATTCATAACCAATCGGAACAGATTTAAACAGCAGAGCAATTTCTAAAAAGACCTCGCTTATGCCGGTATCAGGGTTTTTAACAATTGGTGCGACCGATGGCTTTTCTTCTTTAACTTTTTCACGTAAACTGATTAACAGCTCTTTCATCTGATTTGATTGGTAATATTTTGAAACAAGCGCTATTGCTTTGTCTTTTTGATTTTGACGAACATAAAAGTTTGAAATCAGTTGGAGCGCACGAAATGACATATCGTCAGCTTGATTATTGATAATCGTTTCATAATATTTCCGCGCTGTTTTCGGCTCATTAAAATATTCTGCAATTAAACCGCTATGAAGATTATATACGGTTTTAAGCTCATCGGCGAAAGATATTTTTTCCATTTCCGCTTTTGCTTTTACATAATCGTTTTCGCCCACATAGCTCCAGGCATTAAATAAAGGGGTAATCAGGTTATTATATGCTTTTTCATCAATTTTTTGCAAATAACTTCTTGAAAGTCTGTAATTTTTATGTTTAAAGGCATGAACAGCTCTAATAACGTCAATAAAATTATTTTCATCACCATTTTGACGGGCAAGATTAGCGTATTTGATAGCCTGGTCGATATTACCTTCTGAAGCTAGTATAATGTATGTTTTGCCTAAAAGGTCATCATTAACCATTCCTTTTTCCATAGTTTTAACATAATACATAGCCGCGCTGCTATAGTCCTGTCTGATATGGGCTATTCTTCCAGCAAGATAACTTCCATAAACGGAATCTTCTTCTTTTATATAAGCATAATGAGGTTCTTTAGGATGGTTAATAAAATTTCCCGTGCAGGAATTAAAAAAACCTATTCCGCTCAATAAGGCTATGATGTAACTTGCTCTTAACATATATTGTCCGTTTCCTTATGTAATATTAACATATTTTATCATTTTATGCTTAACTTTAAACTAAATTTATTATATTTGTGTAAATAATTGCTTTATATTGCAATAAAAAGTATAATATGTATAAACTGCTAGCAATGGATAAACAAATTAACATACAAGAAGCTCTTGACTGGTATATTTGGGCAGGCGTTACAGAAACCTGCTCGGATGAGGTATGCGCCTTTAATAAAGAAAATCAGCCTGTCATCCCTAAAACTTCGGTTTCGGTTGGGCGTCCGTCTGCACCTGTGGCTCAGGTTCAGGCTTCCGGCGCATTGGCTTTATCTTCATCCACTGCTTTAAAAAACGCCAAAGATGTTTGTTTGAAAGCAACCTCTCTTGAAGAACTTAGAAAATTGCTTGAAAACTTTGATGGTTGCAATTTAAAAAATACGGCGGCTTCCACTGTTTTCGGAGATGGTTCGAATAAAGCTAAAATTATGCTCATCGGAGAAGCTCCGGGAGCTGATGAAGATAGAATCGGCAAACCATTTGTAGGCAGATGCGGCAAATTACTGGATAAAATGTTTACAGCAATTGAGCTAAATCGCGCTGATTGCTATATCACAAACGTTTTACCATGGCGTCCGCCGGGGAACAGAACGCCTACTGATGATGAAATTGCCGTTTGTTTACCTTTTTTAAAAAGACAAATTGAGTTGATTGAGCCGGATTTTCTTTTGCTTTTGGGCGGAATTGCGTTGAAATCGGTTATGGATTGTGCTGATTCAATTTCACGAACAAGAGGAAAATGGTTAGAATATTCGATTTCATCACAAAAAACAGCTTACGTTCTTGCGACTTATCATCCTTCTTATTTATTAAGAAGTACCGCACAAAAATCAAAAGTTTGGGCTGATTTGTTACGTCTAAAGAAGAAAATTGAAGAAACAAGCTAGAAAAGATATTTTTTATTTTCTGATAATTAATAAAAATTAAACTATCTTCATATATGATGAGCTCATAAAAATAAGTTATGAGGTTTTAACATGAGCAAATCTATCAAGTTTTTATCGGTTTTATTATCGGGTATCGTTTTTTGTCTGCCGGCTTTAGCTGCGGGAAATGCACCAAGTGTCGCATCTAATGAAGTAAAAAAAGAACCGACCACGCGTCCGGATGCCGTTATTTTTAAAATACATGACGTTACGCCGGTTTCCAGCGATGGCGTTGTCACGGGGTGTGACTTTTCAGTAACCCTTTACAACCGTACGGCAATAAACTTTCGTTCATTTACAATAGATTTGCAATGGAACGATGTTGTTGATGAACGCTTTAAGTTTAACAAATATGTCGAATCTGTTTTAGGTGCTGAAGAAGCCGCCAAACAAAAGAGCTTATTAGGCGAAGATGTTGTTGCTGCCCCGTTAAGAACAGCAATAACGGTTAATGCTTTCGGAGCTGATAAACAAATTACTGTTAAATCACATGTTAACAACGAAAAATGTTATTTAATGCTAAGCAAAGCCTCTTATAGCGTTTCACCTTGTGATATTGCACGCAATCTTGACAGCAACAGCGGTCTGGGTCTTAATAATGGAGAAAAAGAATGCACTAAGCTGTTCCAGCTTGTCAGTACCTCGAATCCGGAATATTTTGGTCAGTTTAAGAAAATCTCTGCAACAGAAATTGCTGCTCAAAATAAAGCAACAGAAACAAGAGAGCTTTCTGATATTGATGTTGTTATTCAAAAGATTGTTGAGAATCTTGGCGCTTCCGATAAGACTTTAACCAACATTAACTAAAAGGGAAACCAAAATGCAACGAATCGTCTTTACATTTTGGACTGTTTTTTTTCTCTTGTTTTGTTGTGTGCCGGTTTTTTCACAAGTTCTTGATGATGAAGAACTTGCTGAACCTAAGGCTAATGCCGCCTCAGCCCCTATTCTTGATGAAGTGGATGAAGATGAGGCGTTGTTTAACGAAATGTTTAGTGACTATTCCGAAACCGAACGCGATATTACTAAAGTTAAAACATTTAATGATTCTATGGATAGAGCCGCAGATATTATAAATCGTACTGATGCAACAGCTCCTTTGCCTGAAGAACAAAAAGCTTTACCCCCTTTGGAGGGAGATATGTCTATCGGTTTGCTTGAGGGAAGTTTTAAGATTTTTAAAGATATAAGCGGACAAACCGCTTGTTCGTTCAGTGTGATATTAAAATCTGATATGAATCGGGTTTTGAAGATGATGGGGTTAAATATGTTTTATAAACAAAGAACTTTTGCCTTTCTTTTCAAAGATGTACCCGCGTACGGCACCCAAATCAGAAACATTACAACAAGAGGGGATATTTGCTATACTTTAGCCGGCGAGCCGGATATTGGTATTCATTTATGTAAAATTTACGGACCTATAGCCCCCGGAAATGAGTGCGTCAGGAGATTAAAATGGGTTGAAAAACTCCGTGACGATAGGCAAAAAAAATAATTTTGCATAAAATTTTGACAAAAAACCTTGAAAACCTTCGGTTTTTAGGGTATAATTTTGCTTGGAAACAAATTATTTTTTTATAGATATGAATAACTTCAAAGAGGGGATTTTCTCCTTTATCTGGGCGGCGATATGCGCTTGGATAACTGTTTGGGTTTTAGTTTATCTGAACTCAAAAATTGGCTATGCGGATGATTTCTTCCCATTCCTTGTGAATTTTTTTCACAATCATGGGTTTAGCGTCAGAAGAATTTTTTTCTTCGTGTTCTTCCTTGTCTATTGGTGGACCGGAATACACAAATTCTTCGGCAATGTCTTACTCATGTTAATAGGATGGGGAGCTTTAATCTTCATCGTGGCACTAATCGTTTTTCTCGGCTTCCACTTTTTGCGGTGGATTTCCGGGACGGTGTAGAAAGAAGTTGTTTTTTAGGGTTAACCTAAAGAACAACTTTTTTTTGTTTTGATTAGTTGATTTTTTACAATTATATGATAAAGCTAAATTTATCTGGTGTTATTTGATAAAAAGAGGAAAATATGGAAACAGAGGTTGCTAACGAAGTTGTAAATCAATTTTCAATGTGGGATATGGTGTGGTCGTCTGACTTAATCACTAAAGCGGTTATGATTGGGTTGATTGCCGCTTCGGTTTGGTCTTGGGCGATTATTTTTGAAAAATTCAATACCTTACGCCAAGTTAAAAGACTTTCTAAATTATTTGAAGAACGGTTTTGGTCTGGTGGGTCTTTAGATAAATTATATGATTCTATCGGCAACCCGCAAGACCCGATGTCTGCGATGTTTGTTGCCGCAATGAAAGAATGGCGCCGGACAAATATTTTAAAATCCAAAACGGACAGGGGCTTAAGAGGCGTTTCTCTGCAACAGCGAATCGAAAAATCTATGATGGTTTCAATGGATAAAGAGCTTGATGAACTTGATAACCATTTAGGCTTTTTGGCTTCCACCGGCTCGGTTGCCCCGTTGGTTGGTTTGTTTGGAACGGTTTGGGGTATTATCTCCTGCTTTAATGCTATTGCTGCCACCCAAAGCAACTCTTTAACCTCAATTGCTCCGGGTATTGCCGAAGCGTTGTTTACCACCGCATTTGGCTTGATTGCGGCAATTCCTGCCTATGTTGCTTATAATATTATCACTTCTGATATTGAACGTTACGCTAAAAAATTAGAAAACTTTATGGCGGAGTTTTCCAGCATTCTTTCAAGAGAGATTGATGATAACGCCATTAAAGCTGAAATGGCCGGAGAATAATGATGGCTTTGGGAAACGGAAGAACAAGCAGGCGCAACAGCCGTCGAAATGCCAACATCAATATGACAAACCTGATGGATGTTATGATGGTGTTGCTGGTGGTCTTTATGGTGGCCGCTCCTTTAATGACTTCCGGTATTCCGCTTGATTTACCTAAAGTCGGTGGCGGAACCTTAAACGGAAAAGAAACATCAATCAATATTAGTGTTGATAAGGATGGTTTTTATTATATCGGGCAAAGCGTTATTGAGCCAGAAACGATTATTGACAAGATTATGGCTATCAAGGGGGAAAATCAGGATGTTACAATTACAATTTCCGGCGATGCCTCTTCCGCATACGGCAGTGTTATCGGCTTAATGGCATTACTTAAAGAGGCCGGATTTTCCAAAGTCGGTTTAAAAACCGAAGCTCGAAAAAAATAATTCGGAAGAGTTTTGATGCAGAAAAGTTACGTTTACAAATCGGCAGCCCTTCACATAGCAGTTGTTTTGCTATGTGTTTGGGATATAAATTTTTTGTCGGGTAAACGTGAGTTTGACGAACAACCACCGATTATTGTTGATTTGGAAAATATACAAATTTCGGATTCAACAAATATTCCCGAATTAGCCGTTCGCGGTGAAGAGAAGAAACCCGCTACCCGCAAAGAAAAACCCGTAGAAGAAAGTTCTGCTCCAAAACAAGTTGAGGAAGAGCCACAGCCCAAAGAAGCCCCTAAACCGGAACCGGTGGTTGAAACCCCTGAAATCAAAGCGCCGTCTTTAATTGAAGAAGCCCCGAAACAAGAGGAAGTTAAAGAAGAACCTAAAAAAGAATCAAAAGAGCCGATTAAAGAAAAGAAGAAACCAGCTCCTATTCCTCAGAAAAAGCCGCAGGTAAAACCGGTTAAAAAACCGGAGCCGAAGAAAAAGCCAGAACCTAAAAAAGATACAAAACCGGCTCCCCAACCAACCACCAAGAAAAAACCTGCCGCTGTCAGAAAAGCTAACCCGCTTGAGAGCTTAATGAATTCGGTTGATGATTTGCAAAAACAAATCGGCACCGAAGATTCGCCAGCGCAAATTCCACACGACGAGCCGGTTAACAATATGGGAATCGAGGGTGGAAACAGCAAAGGCTCTTATTTCAGTGAGTTATCCATTTCCGGTGTGGATTATGTTAAATCCAAAATTCAGGAAGCATGGAAAATCAGCGGTAGCGGAAAAGATGACAGAAATATTGAAGTTGTTATCTCGGTTAAGCTCACCAAAGAAGGTAATATTATCCCCGGTGCTGTTACAATTGAGGATATGAAACGTTATCGTTCGGATACTTATTTTTCCGCGTTAGCCGATAGTGCAGAGAGAGCTATTTATCTTGCGCAAGACGCTTTTAAGGTCTTAGCTAAGCAAAGCAGCGCGCAATATAATGACTGGAAAGTCATCCGCTTTACCTTTACGCCGCTGGGATTGAGTAGCAAATAATTATATATTCAAGCGATAACCGTTATTTTCGGTGATAATTAACTGGCTGCCTTTTTCTTTTTCCACCTTTTGACGTAGGCGATAGATATGCGTTTCAACCGTATGAGTAGTAGCATCCGAGCTATAGCCCCAAACATTTTCTAATAACTCCTCTTTTGTGGCAATATCGGGCGTGTTTTGATAAAGGTATTTGATTATATCAACTTCTTTTTCCGTTAATTTGACGATTTCTTTATTTAAGCTTGAAACAATCTCTTTTTTTACCGGATAAAGGCTGTATTCTTTAAAATTCAAACATTCTTTTCGCCGCACTTTGGGCAGCAGGGTCTTGTTGTTTAGATTTTGGAGAAAATCAGGCAATCGGAACGGCTTTTTTATAATTAAGTCAGCAAATTCAGATGTTTCATCTGTTTTAGAGAAAAAGACGATTGGTAATTCTTTGTATTGCTTGGCAAGTTTTTCTAAAATATTTTTATCTTCATCAATAAAAACCATATCTGTATCTGCCACAGGATATTCCAAAAAGATTTCAGCTTCGGGAATTTTTTGTTTTATGTGTAAATCCAAATCTTCAGCAAAGGCAGAATTTGAGGAAATTATATTGATTTTTACCATAAGCTTAACTCCAGTCCGACAATAAAGGCATACCCTTTAGAGGTATTTTTAAGGTCATTATTTTCCCCTTTGGATTCAAGATGAGCCGCGGTCAGGGAAAATGCGACGTATTTGTTATATTGAAAAGTGTTGGAAAAACTGATGATTTTATCATGATTAGCAAAATTTTCAGCTTTAGAATCGAAATAGGCAATTCCTGTGGTATAAGGACCTATGGCATAGCTTAAACCTACATTATATGCCCGCCCTTCCCGATATGCGTCAAACAGGTTTTCTTTATTTAAGGCATAATCGCTCTTGCTTGTTTTGGTTTTACGATACGAGGCGCCTAATGTCCACCCTTTGCGATAAAGGCTGAAGCCGGCGGAATATTCTTTATCATTTTTATCAAAATCAGCAAAACCCAAAGAGGTTTCAAGTTCATATCCTAAAATATCCCAACCACCGTAGGCACCTAAAACATACGCGCTTTTATCTTTATAGGGAGAATCTTTGGCAACCAAACCTGACTCGCTATACGTTTCGGGGACATAGGTTGCGCCGAGTTTTATTCCTTTGTATGTTGGTGTTATGTAACTTGCTTTCAATGAGGCGCCATCGGTATTGATGTAGGTGGAATTAAGCGTTTTATACGATGCTTTGTGTCCTTTTTTATACCAATTCGGGTTGGTTATAAAATTTGTCAGCTCCGTATTATTGATATGATACGCGCCGATATTCGGGGCGCCGACAGCAAAAGCATAAGCCACGTTGTAATTTTGACCAACCGAAATTTGCCCATAAGGACTGTCCGCCAAAGCAAAAACTTCTTCCCCCCATACACCCTGATTGTAATTTTCTATTTTTTTTGCAGAATCGACCATAAAGTAACCGACCAGCGAAGCCGAATAATCTTGATTAAAAAGATAAGATGTCTGACCGTAAAAATTAACTGAAGAGTTAAGATTGTTCTGTTTATGAAGCCGATTATAAGGAGAAGCGTAATCCGTATAACCATAATAGTTATTTAAAAACAGGCTGTAATCTGTTTCCCATGTGCCGGCGACTGCCGGAGTTGAAAGCGCGCAACACAAAAGCAAAAACGGCGTTTTTTTCATCTGCTCCTCTTAAAATAATTAATATTTATGTTTAATATAAAGCTATCATTTTGTTTAACAAGACTTATATTGTTTATAACCTAAAAAAATATGGATAAAAATAATGCTTTCTGATTTAAGTTTACTTATATTTAGGAAGATTTGACAATTTATATGGAGTACAAAGTTATGCAAAAACCTGTGATGTTGTTAATTTTAGACGGTTGGGGATATAGAGAAAAGATTACCCCTGATAACGCTATTGAACAAGGAAACACGCCAAACTGGCATTATTTATTAGAACATTATCCGCATTGTTTTGTTGAAACGTCCGGTTATGACGTCGGGCTTCCTGATGGTCAAATGGGAAATTCCGAGGTTGGACATACAAATTTGGGCGCTGGGCGTGTTGTTATGCAGGATTTGCCGAAAATTGATTTAGCTATTAAAGACGGCTCTTTGGCTAAAAACCCCGTCTTGGTTGATATGATTAACAAATTAAAAGAAACCAAAGGCACTTGCCATTTAATGGGCTTGATGTCACCGGGCGGCGTTCATTCTCATCAAAAACATATTGAAGCTATGTGCAACATTTTAGCTCAAAATGGTATTCGTACCGAAGTTCATGCCTTTTTGGACGGCAGAGATACGCCTCCGCAGTCGGCAAAGGGTTTTCTTGAGGATTTTCAAAATCAAATCAATGACCTCAATGGGGTTCAGATTGCAACTATTGCCGGACGTTTTTATGCTATGGACAGAGATAAGCGTTGGGACAGAGTTGAAAAAGCATACAACAATATTGTTTTAGCGGACGGCAAACGTTTTGGTTCGGCTGATGAGGCTATCAGCGCTTCTTATGCCGATGGCGTAACAGATGAATTTGTTGTTCCGGCAGTTATCGGTGATTATCAAGGTGCTAAAGACGGTGACGCGGTTTTAATGATTAATTTCAGAGCCGACCGAGCAAGAGAAATTCTTTATGCCTTGGGTGATAAAGAGTTTACCGGATTTGAAAGAAAGAAGATTGTCAACTTTGCTATGTTGGTCGGTATGGTTGAATATTCTGTTGACCACGGACGCTTTATGAAAACAATTTTTGCTCCCGAAGCGCTCAAAAATATCTTTGGAGAAGTTGTTGCCAACCACGGATTAACACAGCTTCGAATCGCTGAAACGGAAAAATACGCCCATGTGACATTTTTCTTTAACGGCGGAGAAGAAAAAGAATTTAAGGGCGAAGAAAGAATTTTGGTCAGCAGTCCTAAAGTTGCGACATACGACCTTAAACCGGAAATGAGCGTTTATGAAGTCACAGAAAAGTTAGTTGACGCTATCGAAAAGCAAAAATATGACGTGATTATCTGCAATTTTGCCAACGGTGATATGGTTGGACATACCGGCATTATGGAAGCGGCACTCAAGGCTGTTGCTGCCGTTGATGACTGTTTAGGTAATGTTATGAGAGCCATTAAGAGTGTTGACGGCGTTTTGCTGGTTACGGCAGACCATGGCAACGCAGAAAAAATGGTTGATGAAAAAACCGGTGAACCTTATACAGCGCATACAGTTGGCAAAGTTCAAGCAGTTTTATTTAACTCAGAGCCTCCGGTTAAATCTTTAAAAGACGGACGGCTTGCTGATATTGCTCCGACTTTGCTCGACTTGATGAATATTGAGAAACCCATCGAGATGACCGGAAATTCTTTGATTAACAAATAAGGTTTTGATGAAACAGATATTATTCTTTAGCATAACGTTATCCCTTTTCGGACTAAATTGTTGTTTTTGCAATTTTGGTTATGCTAAAGATATATCTGAAAACGATGTTATCAAAATTGAGGCAGAAGCACAACAAAAAGCTTTAGAATCGAGAAAACTTCAGGCGCAAGCCATCCAGTTAAACTTGGAATTATCTAAAATTGATAAGAATACTATTGTTTTAGCGCAAAAGATTAAAAACAATGAGGAAAAATTATCAGATTTAGAGGAAAAGCTTACTCAGCTAAAACAACAGCTAAAGCTTAAAGAAGAAGTTTTTACTAAAGAAAATAATTCGTTGGTACACACATTGGCTTCTTTGCAAAATATGTCCTTAAACCCCTCCGAATCGGTTATTTTACAGCCTATATCGCCGATTGATGTTATAAGAAGTGCTATTTTGCTTAGAGAAACAGTCCCTTTCCTTAATGAAAAGTCCTCTAAACTTAAAGTCGATTTAGATAATGTTTACGAGCAAAAACAAAAGGTCGAATCGACTTTTGAGGAAACAAAGAAACAACAAAAATTGTTAGAATCTCAACAAGCTGAGATGCGAAAACTGATGGATAAAAAAGCCAGTTTGCGCAAAACCGTAGAAACAAAAAGTGCCGAAACCCAAAAAATTGCTGAAACATTATCTTCAAAAGCGCAAAATTTGCGTGACCTTTTAGAAGAATTGGAGCGGCAAAAAGAAATCGCCCGACAAAAGAGGGAAGAGCAAGAGCGAATCGCCGCGCTTAAGCGCCAGGAAGAATTACAGAAGCTTAATGCCCCTCACACGGTTGATACCAAAACACACGCAAGCATAAAAAAACAAGTTAAAGGGAGCAACTTTGCCAAAGCAAAAGGACACCTGACCAAACCGGTTAGCGGTACAAAGATTACAGATTACGGACAAATGATTTCAAAAGGAGTTACTTCTAAAGGAATTGTTTACAAAACCCGTTCGAATGCACAAGTTACGGCTCTTTTTGACGGAACGGTCATTTTTTCGGGACCATTTAAAGGATATGGTAATATTATTATTGTAGAACATGGAGACGGATATTTGTCTTTACTTGCCGGATTGGGCAGTATTGACTGCGATGTCGGACAAATGCTTTTGGCCGGTGAGCCGGTCGGGACTATGCCCGTGGGCAACAATACAAAGCTTTATGTTGAAATCAGGAAAGACAGACATCCGATTAATCCATCTCCATGGATTGCCGGTTAATTTTATTTGATAGGATTTGAAATGAGAAAAAATAAGCTACTGTTACTCTCTTTATTTATCGGGTTGATGTTAGGTTCAGCTCCCGCTAAGGCTGTGGAACAAGCTAATGATAATGCTGAAGCGTATAGATTATTAAACCTTTTTGCTGACACTCTTGAACAAACAAAAAAATCTTATGTTGAAGAAGTGACAGATAAAAAGTTAATTGAAGCGGCTATTAACGGGATGCTTACATCTTTAGACCCGCATTCGAGCTATCTTGATGCTGAAAGTTTCAATTATATGAGCGAGCAAACTAAAGGTAAATTTGGCGGACTTGGAATTGAAGTAACAATGGATAACGGGTTAGTTAAAGTTGTTTCCCCGATTGATGACACACCGGCAGCAAAAGCCGGAATAAAAGCCGGTGATTACATCACTAACATTGATGGAGAAACAGTTATCGGTTTAAATCTTAATGAGGCGGTCAGTAAATTAAGAGGCAAAGTGGGAACGAAAGTCAAACTTTCCATTCGGCGTGCTAATTCCAAACCAATTGAAATGACGATTAAACGTCAGGAAATTAAAATTCAATCCGTTAAAAGTGAAATTAAAGAGGATTCGGTTGATTATATCAGAATCTCATCATTTACCGAAGATATTGATAAAGCCATTTCGGATTCTATCATTCAAGCTAAGAAGAAATTAAAAAATAAACTTTTAGGTATTGTTATTGATGTCCGCAATAATCCGGGAGGATTGCTTGACCAAGCTATTGCCGTTTCTGATTTATTCTTAGATAAAGGGGAAATTGTTTCTACCCGTTCCCGCAATGAAAATGATACGTCTAAAGTTATGGCCTCCGAAGGCGATATTGCTAAAGGGTTGCCGATTGTTGTGATTATTAATGAGGGTTCTGCCTCAGCTTCTGAAATTTTAGCAGGGGCACTTCAAGACCATCACAGAGCTATTATTTTAGGTGAGAAATCTTTTGGCAAAGGTTCCGTACAGACAGTTATTCCTTTAGGAGATTATGGAGCAATGCGTTTAACCACCGCAAGATATTATACGCCGTCAGGACGCTCTATTCAAGCTAAAGGCATTGAACCGGATATTGAAGTTAAGCCTGCCAAGGTTGAAGAGTTGGAATCTTATGCGCTTAATATCAGCGAGGCTGAATTAAACAACGCTCTTAAAAATGACAGCGATACAGACTCTAAACAAACTGAAAAGAGCAAAAAAAGTAAAGAGGATTTAGCCGACTATCAGCTAACCCGTGCGCTTGATTTAGTTAAAGCTTTGGCTTTATATTCTAAATAAGGAGAAATTATGACTAAAAAATTCAGACGATGCGCCGGAGCAGTTGTTTTTAATAATGAAGGCAAAGTTCTTTTAGGCTGTCGTATTGAATGCAAAACAAATGCTTGGCAGTTTCCTCAGGGCGGTATCGAAACCGGCGAATCGCCCGAGGGAGCTGCCAAACGTGAGCTTTTTGAAGAAACAAATGTTTCTTCGGTTAAATTAGTTTATTCAAACAAGACTCCTATTCGTTATGAATTTACAGATGAAATTAAGCAAAATTTCAGAAAAAGAGGTATTTTTAATGACGGACAGGATATTTATTTTTCCTTATTTTATTTTTGCGGACAGGAGAGCGAAATAAACGTTCAAACTCCAATGCCTGAATTTAAGAAATATATGTGGGCGGATTTTGCTTTTGCCGTTGAAAATGTTGTTGACTTCAAAAAAGAGGCTTATAAAGCGATAAAAGATGAATTTATTTTTGAGATTAGGCAATATCTTGACAAGCTCTCTTGATATTTGAAACTTTTTAACATAAATTTAGGTTTAGGGTTTATCTTTTTTTAGAAAGGCGGTTATGAATAACTTACCTGAAATACGGGATATTTATATACCTGACGGCGTTTCGTTTTTTCCGATTGCATACGGCTGGTGGGTTTTGCTTATCGGTTCGTTTTTGCTTTTTTTTATGATAAAATTGTTACTTTTGGGCATAAAAAAGAGCAAAAAGCATTATGCTTTGAAAACCTTAAAGAATATTAACATAGCCAACCCGGTTACCGCTGCAATAGAAATGTCGGAGCTTTTGAGGCGTATATGCACGGTTAAATATAAAGAAGCCGCCGCATTATACGGTCAAGAGTGGATTGATTTTTTAAATAAACATACGGAAGATAAATTATCCGGCGATGAAGCAAAATTATTAATATATGCTCCGTTTATGAAAGAACAAAACAATACTTTCAACGACACGGTGGCTGAAAAGTTAAAAGTTTTTTGTAAAAATTGGATAGGAGCAAACTTATGAATCATTTTGCTTATCCTTTTATGTTTTGGTTATTAGCGCTACCGTTTGTTATTTATTTTATTTTGCCTAAAGCGCGCGGTTTGCATGGCGAGGCTTTACGCGTTCCGTTTATTGATGATTTAAAAAATATAAAAACCAGAGCTGAAAAAACTTATTTTTCAACTATTAACAAAACTGTTTTATTTTCCATCAAATTTCTTTATTGCTTTATTTTATGGAGCTTGGTGGTTGCGGCAGCAGCAAGGCCGCAATTTGTCGGTGAACCTTTCAGACTTAAAGCTGAGAATCGGGATATTATGCTTGTTGTTGATATTTCAAACTCTATGCTACAGCCTGATTTTTCGACAAGAGAAAGGAGAATCGACCGCTTAAGCGCAGTTAAAGCGGTTGTCAGCAGTTTTATTGATAACAGGACAGAAGACCGTATCGGGCTTATTTTATTTGGGACAAGAGCTTACCTGCAGGCGCCTCTTACTTTTGACAAGAAAGCCGTTCAGGAAATCCTATTAAATACCGACGCCGGAATGGCCGGCAACTCAACTTCTATCGGCGACGCTTTAGGAATCGCACTAAAAAACTTAAAAGATGAGAAGAATAAAGACAACAAAGTCATTATTTTGCTTACTGACGGAGAAAACAACGATGGCTCGCTCAGTATGGCTCAATCAATTGATTTGGCTGAAAAAGAAGGAATAAAAGTTTATACGGTCGGTGTTGGCGCAGACGCAAGTTTTCTCGGTTCATTATTCAACATCAGAAACAATGAGCTTGATGAAACCAGCTTAAAGGAACTGGCAAAACGAACAAAAGGCAATTATTTCCGAGCAAAAAATTTAACAGGACTTGCCAATATTTATCAAAAAATAGATTCTCTTGAACCTCAAAGCAACGATAGCAATGTCATTCAAGAAGTTAAGGAACTTTTTTATGTACCGCTTTTAATTGCTTTAGTTTTGGCAGCTCTTTTACTGTTTTTACCGAGGAGTTATTTAAATGATTGAATTTTTGCAAAATTTTCATTTTTTAAGACCTTGGATTTTACTCTTTTTGCTTCTTCCTTTGGGGTTATATTTAAAAAAGATAAATATAAAAGCAGGTGCTTCCTCATGGGAAAATATCTGTGATAAAAATTTACTTGATTTTTTGCTTACGGGAAGCAACAAACTAAAGAAAATATCAATTAAAAAATTTATTTACACCGGACTTGTTTTTGCTGTTTTATCGGCAGCAGGACCTGCTTGGAAAAAAAGGGAAGTACCTACATTTGCCGTTGAGAATCCGGTTATGTTTATTTTGAGTTTAGCTCCGAATATGCAACTAACGGATATTTCTCCCTCACGTTTGGAAAGAGCTAAATTTATGATTTCAGATATTACAGATAATTTAGAACAAGGACAATTCGGTTTAGAGGTTTATTCCCAAGAACCCTATCTCATCACCCCTCTTTCTGATGATGCTAAACTTATTAAAAGTCTTTTGGAACAAATTGTTCCTGATATTGTGCCTGATGACGGAGACAGACCTGACAGAGCTATTGATTTAGCAATCGAACGATTTAAAACCGCCGGATATGCGAGCGGAAACATTATTTTATTTGCATCCGATGTCGGACAGCGATTTGATTTAGCGTTAGAGGCTGTCAAAAAGGCGCAGGAGCTGAATTATACAGTCAATGTGGTGGATAGCTCTTATTCAGGGAGCGAAAAACTTAAGCTATTGGCTGAAAAAGACAATGGTGTTTATCTTAGCGTTAAAGAAGATGACCCGAAAAAGCTTATTCATAAAATTTCGGATATTAACCAAGAAAAGATGACGCTTAGTCAAAATTTGCGTTCAAATTATCTTGATTTCGGGTATTATTTGCTTTTTATCCCTTTATTATGTCTGTTACCTTTTTTCCGCAAGGGGATTTTGATTTTGTGTTTAATGTTTCTTTCAACACAGGCCAAAGCCGGATTTTTATTAAATGATGACCAGGAGGGCTTGCGCTTTTTTAAGCAAGAACAATATGAAGCGGCGCTTCATAAATTTCAAGACCCGCTATGGAGAGGAATTAGCCTTTATAAAATGGATAAAAAAGACGAAGCGTTAAAAGAATTAGCAAAATCTCAAAGCGATGTGTCTTTTTATAACAGCGGGGTTATTTTGACCAAACAATGTGAGTATCAGAAGGCGCTTGAAGCTTTCAGTAAGGCGGTTAAGCTTAATCCTGACAATAAAGATGCCATATATAACAAAAAAGTGCTTGAAGATTTGTTTGAGAGGGCTAAAAGTGACCCTTCGGTTTTAAATTGTAACAATAATCAAGAACAAAACCAGCAACAAAATCAGGACAATCAGCAGAACGAACAACAGCAAAATCAGGAGCAATCTTCATCTTCTGACAAGAATGAACAATCCGAGCAAAATCAAGATAAACAGAACGAACAGCAACAACAGAGTGAGGATAATCAATCCTCTTCTGACAAGCAGGCTCAGGATAAGCAAAACGACCAAAACGAATCTGAGCAGTCCTCTAATGAAGATAAAAAAAATCAAGATGAACAACAGTCTAAACAAGATAAAACTGATGATAAATCCGCGCAAAATGATAATGCCGAGGGACAAGAAAACGCAGAGGATGATAAACAGCAGGAAAAAGGCAACACTCCTGATAAAGCCAATAATGACAATGGTGATGAAAACAAAAGCAAAAATAACGAGGGAAATGATGATAATGGCACAGAAGAGCAACAGGAAGAACAAAATGCATCTTTGATGAACGCTAAAAAAGGTGATGACGACACACCTTATGATGAGGAAGCTTTGGCTATGCAACGCAGATATAGAGAAATTCCTGAAGATACGGGCGGTTTGCTTAGAGAATTTATAAAAAAAGAATATATAAAGGATAGGTATAATGATGAAAATTTGTAAGTTTTTTTATACATTAATCTTTTGTTGTTTGGCTTTTAGAGCTTATAGCGCAGAAATTGGAATTTCCCTTGATAAATCGGTTATAAGCGAGGGAGATACCCTTTACTTAACTATCAGTTATGACGGTAAAAAAAATGATAAGCCGGATTTGAGTTCTTTAAAAAAAGATTTTGATATTGTTTCGCAATCTTATGCTGAGCAGTATAATATGATTAATGGTTCTGTCAGTCAGACAAAGAAATGGACAATCGGCTTAATTCCGCTAAAAACGGGAAAAATCTCTATTGCGCCGATAAGATACGGTAATCTAATTTCGAATGATGTAGAAGTTGAGGTTAAAAAAGTAACGGATGTTGCGTATGTTCCCGACAGTGAAGAAAATTCTAACGCGCCTTATTTTCAAATTGAACAAACTATAGACACACCATCGCCATACGTACAACAGCAAGTTATTCTTATCACAAAAGTTTATGACAGCATCGGTTTACATGACGGGTCTATTACAATCAGCGACGAATCGAAGAAAGATTGGATTATTATTCCGCTTTTAGATAAGCCTTTTGTTAAACAAGATGTTGTCAACAATAAACACGTCAACGTCATTACTTTCGCATTTGCCGCCTTTGCACAAAAAAGCGGTAAAATCAAAACACCGGAAATTTCTTTTAACGGCTATTATCTTAAAAACGCTAATTTTGATTTTCCGAATTTTGATGATGATTTGATGATGTTCGGAGTTGATTTCAGAAACGCGTTCGGACAAAAAGTTCCTGTTAGGATGAGAAGTAAAACGGAAGAAATCAATGTTAAACCCGCACCTACTTCATTAAATAGCGCAACCTGGCTTCCTTTAACAGGATTAACAATATCTGCGCGCTGGGCTCCGGGAACACAATTTATTAAGGGGGAAGCTTTGAGTCGAACTCTTACGTTTACAGCTTCAGGAATGACTGAAAGCTTATTACCACAATTTTCTTTTCCTCAAGCCGAAGGATTTAAGCAATATCCCGAAAAACCGTCTGTTATGGAAAAAATTGTCGATGGACAATTAGTAACAACAGCAACGATGAATATTGTCTATATTCCCATTAAATCCGGGGAATTGACTATTCCGCCATTTGAAATAGAATGGTTTAATGTTCGTACCGGACAATTTGAAAAAGCTGTCCTAGCGGAAGAAAAACTTAATATTTCCCCGGCTTTTGACACAGATACATCCTCTGTCATTGATTTAGAAAAAGATACATCGACTGTCGGTACAAAAAAAACCGATAATATCCAGCCCAAAAAAGAAGAAACAGCTTTGGGGAAAATCAATGATTTTACGGGACAACTTAATAAAAAAATATTGATTATGGCTATCGTTGGCTTTTTGATTTTTGTCATTATCCTGAAATTATGGTTTACACAAAAAAACAAGCATAAACAAAGAGATTTAGTTATTACGCTGATAAAGAACCATAATTACAAAGGAGCAAAGGAAGCTTTGATTCGATGGGGTGAACAAAAATTTTTGTGCGATGATATTAAAAATTTTAATCAGCTATCCTCTCTTGTAAATAATGATGAATTCAGTGCAGAGCTTGCGGCTTTGAATAAATTTTTATATTCTGATGACGGTGGAATATTTGATGGTGTTAAATTTATTGAAATTTTTAAAAAGATTGATAAAATGAAGAAAAAGCAGCAAAAAAATTGTGATGTTTTACCGAAACTTTACGATTAAGCGGTATTTTGGTAATTAGGAAAAATTAAAGCGGAGTAAATATGCTTTTAATTAAACGGATTATATGCGCAGCAATAGCACTTTTGTTTCTTATTATCGGCGTCATGATGATAAAGAATCAAGTTCAGCTATGGCAAGCCCTTGGTTTTTGTTTATTTGTCGGCGGTATAACTTTAGCTTACATTGCGATTAAACAGACTTTACCTAATTACAATTTTTGGATTACACTTATCGCTCTTGGTTTGGCTTACGCTCTCTTGGTTGATAAATCTGTTGCAACCGTTGAAAAACAAGAAAAATCTTTAGCAACGGAACGTAGCAAACAAGAAGAAAAAACTCAGCAAATTTATGAAACAGAAATAAAAAAAGAA
>JAGAZZ010000047.1 GCA_017939155.1 Alphaproteobacteria bacterium
GTCGGCTTGGTAGGCCTTTACCCCACCAACTACCTAATCTTCCGCGGGCCAATCTTAAAGCAATAAATCTTTCCCCCTCAGGGATTATGCGGTATTAGCAGTCGTTTCCAACTGTTGTCCCCCACTTCAAGGTATGTTCCCACGTGTTACTCACCAGTGCGCTACTCTCATTATGTGGTGCAAGCACCATACAAATCCCGTTCAACTTGCATGTGTTAAGCCTGCCGCCAGCGTTCGTTCTGAGCCAGTATCAAACTCTCATGTTATTTGATATTCAATCCTGTCTATTCTCAAAGTATTTATAGGTTCCTTGATATATAGACTTTATATATTTGCATACATACTGTCTACATATCCTCTTTAGTTTCTTCTTTACTATTTCTTATAACCACTCCCTCAGGAGCTTTTCTTCAACCCGCAGGAGCCTTGCTCGTTCTTGCGAACTCGCTCTTCCCTGCCGGTGAAACGTCTTATAGGACACTACTTTCCCAAAGTCAACAACTTTTTTAAAAAAATTTCAACTTTTTTGCCCTTATCAGCTCAACAGCTTGTTTTACGGCGTTTCTTTTTGATGTCCTGCCGTGTTTCCGACTCAACGTTATGCACTATAGCAAGAAACTGCGGGGTTTACAATCTCTCTTTTGGGCTATCAGCGCTAATATATAGGCTAGACTCCTCTTTACCTATATAGCCGTTCGGCTTTATAGATTAAACCTGTCATCATCGATGACATCTTATACTCTTCTGATATTTCCGTGTGAGAAAAGATATTTGTAAATATTTTCTTTATATAGAAGATTTTTAAACTTGCCGGCTAAAGTTTTCGAGAACTATTTGAATCCATTTAAATTTTTTAACTTTTTTTTAATTTTTACCTTGAACTAAGCCCAAAAATGTGATATTCTATATTTAATAAGAACAAGAAGAACTCCTCTAAATACATATTTACCTTAACAAACCCACACCGCCGCTCCTCCCATCGGCGGTATTTTTATTACAGCCATATAGTAAAAAATTTGCCGGAGATTATATATAGTATATAAGGAGGAAGATATGAGCATTTCACACGCGATTTTTGCTGCGGGCTGTTTCTGGGGAATCCAAGCTGCATTTGATGTTGTACAAGGAGTCGTTTCCACGACTGTCGGCTATACAGGCGGGGTTATTCCGAATCCGTCTTATGAACGAGTTTGTATTGGCGACACCGGACACGCTGAAGCTGTGTTAGTCAACTATGACGACTCGATTATCAGTTATGAAGAGCTTTTGGATATTTATTTTGCAAATCATGACCCGACAACCTTTAATCGGCAAGGAGTGGACATTGGCATACAATATCGCTCGGCTATTTTCTTTGCCGATGAAGAACAAGAATCCATTGCTTTAAATAAAATCCGCAAATTAAACGACTCTGGAATTTACCACGCCCCGATAGTCACACAGGTTTTGCCGGAAACCATTTTTTACCCGGCGGAAGAATACCATCAAAAATATTTAGCAAAACAAAAACGAACTTCCTGTTCGATTACCTCTGATACAATAAACATTAGTGAAGACGAATGGAAAGAACGTTTAACTCCCGAACAATATCGCATTTTACGCCAAAAGAAAACGGAACGTCCGTTCAGCGGCGAATTGCTGCATATTGACGATGAGGGGACTTTTGTTTGTGGCGCCTGCGGGAATCCGATTTTTGCTTCTGATAACAAATTCGACTCCGGCAGCGGTTGGCCGAGTTTTGATGAAGCGATTGATAACAGCGTTAAGCTCTCTCCCGATTTCAGTCATGATATGATTCGAACAGAGGTTAGTTGCGCCCGTTGCGGTTCACACCTCGGACATTTGTTTAATGATGGTCCTGCTCCGACCAAACAACGCTACTGCATTAATTCCGGCGCCATGCAGTTTGAACAAAAATAAATATTTGCTTTTTTTTAATTTTATTTATATACTTGGTTTGTATTTATAAACTTATTAAATTATTATCTTATGGAATTATTTTATTTTAACAAAGAGCTGGTGCCTTTTTATTTATGGGCGCTTGGCGGAATTTTGCTTGGCATTTTCGCACTATGTAAAGTAAACAGATTTTGGAAAGAGCATAGTGATGAGCTTTTGCAAAAAGAATCTTCTATTTGGCGCAAAAAATATACCGCCATACTTCTTGGTTTTTTCGCTTATTTGTTTTGCGGGATTCTTGTAGTCGGGTTTATGCTGAGTAGTGTTTCATTATGCCTCTACGGCTGTGTATTGGTCATTTTTTGTTTAGCTATTTTCTCTAATCTTTCAAAAAAGTAGTTTTAAAGCGCCGGTTATATCGGCGCTTTTTGTTTGCAAATATATTTTTTTCTTTCATTATATAGAAAAAATCAAAGGAGATGAAAATGAGCGTTTTATTTATCGAATACCCCAAATGTTCCACCTGCCAAAAAGCAAAGAAATGGCTTCTTGACAATCAGATTTGTTTTAGTGACAGACATATTGTTGAAGAGAATCCGACAACAGAAGAAATAACACTTTGGCACAAGATGTCAAACAAGCCACTAAAGAGCTTTTTTAATACCAGCGGAATGCTTTATAAATCCCTCGATTTAAAGAACCGCCTCCAAACGATGAGCGAAGAAGAACAAATTAAACTTTTAGCCAGCAACGGAATGCTCGTTAAACGACCGTTGATTATCGGCGATACCTTTGTCCTTATCGGGTTTAAGGCAAATGACTGGGCAGAAGCACTAATCAAATAGAGGTTGCCCCAATTTCATCCGGCTTCCTTGTTGCTCTATGATTGTACTGAGATTTAATCGTGCTGTTCTAATCATTCCGCGAACCGGACAGCCTGCGGTCGGATTTGGATTAGCAAAAACAGCCTCAACCTTAAGTTTACGAGGTGAACCTACTAAATTTTGATGAATACAGGCAAGGAATCCGTTAGCTATCAGTTCATACGCCATTTCTTCGGTTATCCCGCTTGATGCGGCATATTTTCCCAAAGCATTAATTGCGTCTGTTACGTTATTACCGTGAATTGTCGAGAAAACAAGGTGTCCGGATGTTGCCGCACGCAAAAGCTCAACAGCAGATTCGGGAGAGCGAATCTCTCCGACATAGATATACCGAGGTTTAGAACGTAGTGCTGATTTAATACTTTCAGCCCAATTTCCATCAACCGGTACGGTTTGCTTACAAAGCCCTAAATCCCCGTTAACGGTTTTGTATGTTCCATCAAGCGGCATCTCTATTGGGTCTTCTACCGTAAACGCATATCCACCCTCAAGATTTAAGAATTTTTTTATTAGCGCAGCAATACTTGTACTTTTGCCCGTTCCGGTCGCGCCCGTAAATAAAATCAGACCGGACTGATGAGAAAGTTTTAATAACTGATTATACACGCCTGAAGGCAACCCCAATTTTTCCAAATCCGGAATATTGCTTGGCATTTTGCGAGCGCAATATTGCTCGCCTTCCATGGCAATTGTTCTTTCTATACGATAATTACGGTTTTTATATTTCAAAGAATAACTATTCATTGTTCCATCGTATTTAGCAATAACAGCATCGACAAACTCTTTCAAATCTATAAATTTTGCCTCTTTAAGACCACAATTACTTTTTTGGCTCCAAACATAGCAGGTTTTATCCGGTGTAATATAAATATCTGAGAATTGCGCCTCATTTATCATCTGCGGCATAGTTCCATCATCTTGTATTTTCGGAGTCGCTACTGCTTCATTTTTTAATAATGTCGCACTATTTAATGTTCCGCCTCGCGTCTGACCGGCGGATACATCTTGCTTTACACCTTTAGACGGCGTTATTGTTGTTTTTGGATTTGGACTTGAATTTGGACTTGGATTTTCGTTTTTATCTTTTGTAAATAATCCCATTTGACACCTTCTTAGATGATATTGCCTTTTGTTTTTTATACTATCTTATTATCGGTTGAAATTTGGTTAATAAATCTATTTTAGTGTCTATTTTAGTATCTAAATTGAAAAAGCCGCCCAAAAGGACGGCTTTTTGAATTGGAGCGGGCAATGGGATTCGGACCCACGACATCAACCTTGGCAAGGTTGCGCTCTACCCCTGAGCTATACCCGCATCATTTAACGAAGATGGTTTATAACATAGTTTTTCATTATTGCAAGATTTTTTTTCATAACTTTGGGGATTTTTTATTAATTGTTTGTTTTTACGTAATTAAATTTATCATTTAGTTTTGTTGACAATCTTAGGCTATTAAGAATTTATATACTAATAACCAGTTAGTATCAGCTTATCACAGAAAATATAAAGGATATGCCATGACTAATGAAAAAAAACGAAAAGCCACAAGAATCGAAAAAGAAGCCGCTGCACTTAAGAAAAATCTTGAAAAACGCAAAAAGCAAGAACTTGAGTTAAAAAAGCTTAAAGAATCGAAAACTGCACAATAACATTTTAACTTGAGGAGATAAATTAATGGATAAAATCAAAATTATCGGCGGCAAGCAATTAAACGGCAAAATTTACATCAGCGGAGCTAAAAATGCCGCTCTTCCGCTGGTTTGTGCTTCATTATTAAGCAAAGAGCCGGTTTGTCTAAAAAATGTACCCGAGCTTTCCGACATCACTTTTTTAAACAGTTTACTTAGTTATATGGGGCTGAAAATTACAAGCAACGATGAAATTTTTAATCACCACAGCTCTAAAACCTATACTTATCAAGCTGATGATATTAAAGAATTGACTGCACCTTATGATTTTGTGCGCAAAATGCGCGCTTCTTATTATGTATTGGGACCGCTTTTGGCACGTTTTCATCATGTGGAATTTTCTCTACCGGGAGGATGTGCTATCGGGGCAAGACCGATTGACATTCATTTATCCTCTTTAGAGCAAATGGGAGCAAAAATCGAGATTAAAAACGGATATGTTATCGCTGACGCTCCCAAAGGTTTGCAAGGCGCTCATATTATTTTCAGCAAAGCGTCGGTCGGAGCTACCTGCAATATCTTAATGGCAGCGACTCTTGCCAACGGCATTACAAAAATTGAAAATGCGGCAAAAGAACCGGAAATTGAGAACTTGATTGATTTGCTTATCGGCATGGGAGCTAAGATTTTCGGACGCGGCACTTCTATTTTAACCATTGAAGGGGTTAAAGAGCTGCATAGCACCACACACGCCGTTATTGAGGATAGAATCGAGGCAGGCTCATACGCCATTGCGGCAGCTATTACCAAAGGGAGAATCGAACTTATAAACGCCAAAGCCGAACATTTGCAACAACCGTTCCGAACTTTAGAAAAAATGGGGGTTGAGGTTTTGGAAAAAGAAAATTCCGTTATCATTGACGCTAGAAACAAAACAATTATCGGCGAGGATATTTATACTGATTACTACCCGGGCTTTCCGACCGATTTGCAAGCACAATTTATGGCTTTGATGACGATTGCCGAAGGGGCTTCGCTTGTAACGGAAAGTATTTGGGAGAATCGGTTTATGCACGTTCCCGAACTTTGCCGTATGGGGGCTAACATTAATATTCACGGGCATGCTTCGGCGATTGTACGCGGCGTTAAAAAGCTCTCGGGCGCACCGGTTATGGCAACTGATTTAAGAGCGTCTTTTGCCCTTGTGTTAGCCGGTCTTGCCGCAGAAGGTGAAACGATTGTCAACCGGGTCTACCACTTAGACAGGGGATATGAAAAACTGGAAGAGAAATTAAAAGCTGTCGGTGCGGATATTGAAAGGATTAAAGAGCCTGATTAAGCTCGCTTGCAGATAAAAACTCTTTCAACATTTGATAATTGCGACAAGCTTCTAACTCTTCCGGATTATACTTTTGTTGCATTATTTCACAAGCTTTACGCGCTTCTTTAATTCCGTTTTCTTCGGAAATATGATGACGTTGGAGGTTTGCTATTCCTAAATTTATTAAAAATAACCAACTATCCCTTATGAGCATTTGCGTACGCCGGTTTGCTTGCTTAAATTCCGGCGTATTCGACATAATTTCAAAACTTTTAGGTGCTTCTTTTATGATGTTCTGACTTTTAGAAATACTATCTGCACGATTACGATAATTATGCATCGCTTCTGTTGTAACGGATATTAACGGGTTGTTTAAAAAGGCTCTAAATGTAAAAACTGCATCTTCATTGCACGCTATCTTTTCAGGGAACTCAATATGATATTTCTCCATAAAACTTCTTTTGAAAAAACGCGCCCGCACGCCGCCGCTTGCATAAAATAAATCACTATAAGCTTCTTTGCCGTAAAATGGTGAAAATAGCGCCAACTTATTTAAATCCGTATTAAGATATTTACTTTCTTCAGGAACTTCGTTGACATATTTTTCCCCTTTTACTTGCTTTACCCACTCTCTATCGTACACATCATAGTATCCTGTTAGTACAATATCAGGATTATCTTGTTTTAAAATTTTGGAGATTTTCTTAAAAACATCTCTTTCAAGCCAGTCATCTGCGTCAATAAATGTTATATATTCATTTTCTGCAACCGCCATACCGGTATTTCTTGCAGCCGATACCCCCTGATTTTTTTGGTTTATTATGCGGATATTAGAGTGTTTTTTGGCATAATCCTGCAAAATTTGCAATGATTTATCTTTAGAGCCGTCATTAACAGCAATAATTTCAAAATTTCCTTTTTGAGCTAAAATACTGTCTAAACAACGGGATAAATATTTTTCGGCGTTATAAACCGGAATAACCACACTAAAGCTCACCCTTTGGCTGACATAATACCAAACTGAAACAATGAGGATAACGCTCAATACTAAAATTTTTTTCATATTTTCTCCTTAAATATGAAAGAATCTTATCTTTTTGATAAAAAAATGCAAGCTTTCTTGATGATAAACTATAAAATTTTTAATTGTTTATATAACGGTCGGTCGGTACGAATATTTAAATATTGACAATTAAACCGTTTGCAAAAGCTTTCCATCTTGCGGCGCTTCTCTAAAAAATAATAGTAATAAGCACGTTTAAATGTTTCCGGTGTCGAATCAAAAACCA
The DNA here is from genome assembly GCA_017939155.1 of Alphaproteobacteria bacterium. Lineage (GTDB taxonomy): Bacteria > Pseudomonadota > Alphaproteobacteria > RF32 > CAG-239 > CAG-267. Next base: position 7,023 of record JAGAZZ010000047.1, read on the forward strand.
ACTTTTCACCGTTATATTCAGCCATATACTCGCCCGAAGCCGGAGGCGTATCTTCAATAACATCGTAGATATTCATACAATAAACCCGACAGCGCTTTGTTAATGCAACTAACGACTTTAACGCCACATCGCTGATATTTTTAAAATCGCTTAAAACAAAAACCGTAGCTCGGCTTTTTATACCAAACTGTAATAGTTGGAGCGGTTCGGCAATGTCTTTTGTTTGGTTTATATCTGTTTTTGAGGTTAAAATGGCTTCGCTGGTTTTTGAGATAGCTTTTAAGATGGCCATAAGATGTTTTTGATTATTTTGCGGCTTAAACACCAAAGTTTCAACACCGTTAAACAATATTAACCCGAAGCGGTCTTTATTAGCCATACTTTGCCACCCTAGTAGAGCTGCAAGCTTGGCTGCGGCGACTGATTTTAATTCCTTTTTGGTGCCGAAAACCATATATGGCGACAAATCCAATACGACATAAACCTCTCGGTCTTTTTCTTCTGCAAATACCTTGGTATATGTTCCGCCTTTGCGGGCGGTAACACGCCAGTCTATATCTCGAACATCATCGCCAAAGCCATAGGTTCTGACTTCTTCAAACTCCATTCCGCGCCCTTTGAAAGCCGAACGGATGTCACCGGCGCGGTCTGAAGTCATTTTATTATGGCGACTACGAATATAAGGAAGATATTTTTTTTGTTCAATAAGTTCATCCAAACCGGCATATAGACCGTTTGGCTTTTTTTCTTCAATTATTTTTTTCTTAAAGAACATTTAAATACACCGTTTTTAAGGCAGAGGGACAACTTTTAATAATGACGTGATAATGTCATCTGCGGTTAAGCCTTCCGCCTGAGCTTCAAAACTTAAAATAATGCGATGACGCAAAACATCATATATAACAGCATGAATATCATCCGGAGTAACAAAATCTCGACCATCAAGCCAAGCATTAATTTTTGCGCATTTATCAAGCGCTATGGTCGCACGCGGACTGGCACCGAAAACCAGGCTGTCTTTTAATGAAATATCATATTTGGCCGGATTTCTGGTTGCTATAACCAGTTGAACAAGATATTCTTCCAGTGCTTCGCTCATGTGCATTGAAAGTACGTCCCGACGTGCAGACAAAACATCCTCAATTGTTATCTTTCCTACTGTTTTTGAGAACTCTTGCCAAGCCGCATCTTGTTCTTTTATCCCTAATTGCTCGGCACGGACTAATTTTAAGATTTTCTTTTCTGTTTCCGCTTCAGGGTGACCGATTTTAATATACATTAAAAAGCGGTCAAGCTGAGCTTCGGGAAGATTATAAGTTCCCTCCTGCTCTATCGGGTTTTGCGTTGCCAAAACCATAAACAAATCCGGCAGACGGTATTGTTTACCTCCGACACTGACCTGCCGTTCTGCCATAGCTTCCAACAAAGCCGCCTGAACTTTTGCCGGCGCACGATTTATTTCATCGGCTAAAACGAGATTGGCAAAAATCGGTCCTTTTCTAAATTCAAAATCACACCGCTCGGCGATATATATATCACTACCGGTAATATCCGAAGGCAACAAATCCGGCGTGAACTGAATACGGTTATAGGTTGCTTTTATACATTCGGAAAGTGTTTTAATTGCTTTGGTTTTAGCCAGTCCCGGTGCACCTTCAAGCAAGGCGTGCCCATCTGCCAAAAGGGTAATTATCAATTTTTTGACTAAATCCTTTTGACCGATAATCCGGCTATCCAGATATTTTTGCAATGCGATGATTTTTTCTTTTACCTCGTTCATCATACCCCCAAATGTTTTATTTCTGTTCTAAAAATAAACAAAAAGCTTTTATTTATAAATTTATGCCTTTATAAGGTTATATATGATTTAGAGAATAAAAAAACAAGAAATTTAACGACATGAACAACATTTTTGATTTTGATGACGATGATGTAATAAACAGTGCGCCGGTATATGATAATATCAGCGCTTTGGCACCCGTGCCTGATTTTTTGAACGGCTTAAATCCCGAACAAAAAGAAGCCGTTATGAAAACGGAAGGTCCGCTTTTGGTTCTAGCCGGTGCGGGAACAGGCAAAACCAAGGTTTTAACAACAAGGCTTGCTTATATTTTGAGTACAAATAATGTCAGACCGTGGAATTGTCTGGTGGTTACTTTTACAAATCGCGCAGCTAATGAAATGAAGGAGCGGGTTCGACAATATATCGGCGATACGGTAAATTCGGTATGGCTCGGCACCTTTCACAGTATATGCGTCAAAATTTTACGCAAATATCCCGAACTTGCTGGCTTAAAACCTAATTTTACCATTTTAGGCGAAGATGACCAAAAACGGGTGATTAAACAAGTTTTACAAAGTAACGGTATTGATGAAAAGCAATACACCCCGCAGGCGGTTTTAGAAAAAATTTCCCGTTATAAGGACAAGGGTTTTACGATTAATCGGGTTATCAATGATTGTAAAACTAACGTTACCGCTTTGATTTATAGAGAATACCAAGCACGCCTTGTGGAATTAAACTGCGTTGATTTCGGAGATATTTTACTTTATGTGCTGGATATGCTGATGAAGCCGGAGAATAAAGCTGTTTTGGAAGAATATCAGGAACGGTTTAAATATATTATGGTCGATGAATATCAAGACACTAATGTTACGCAATATCTTTTGTTGCGTTTATTGTCGCAAAAGTACCGTAATATTTGTTGCGTTGGTGATGACGACCAGTCTATTTATTCTTGGAGAGGCGCCGAGATTGAAAATATTTTGAAGTTTAATGAGGATTTTCCTGAGGCCACAACAATCCGCCTTGAGAGAAACTACCGCTCCACCGCAAATATTTTAAATGCCGCCTCTGCCGTGATTGCCCATAACTCCAAACGTTTGGGTAAGACGCTCAAAGTTGCAGAACACAGCCCCGTTTCCGAATGTAAAAATGAAAAAATCCAAGTTGTCAGTACATACAGTGGCGAAGATGAAGCTAAATATATCGCCCGAAAGATTCAGGATTTGCGTTTTGAGGGAATTGATTATGAACAAATAGCCGTTTTAGTGCGCACAGCTTCGCAGACTCGCGCTTTTGAAGAGGTTTTTATTAAAGAGGCTATTCCTTATAAAGTTGTCGGCGGTTTAAAATTTTATGAGCGCGCTGAAATCCGTGATATGCTAGCCTATTTCAGATTAATTTTGCAACCCAGCGATGACCTTGCTTTTGAACGTATTATTAACAAACCTGCTCGTGGAATCGGAGAAAAAACAATTGATAAATTCCGTGAACGAGCAAAATTTGACCGCATTCCTTTGTATCAAGCGATGTGCAACTTAGCTGAAGAATGTGCCTTTTCGGGGAAAGCCAACACAGCTATTCAAAACTTTATACACAATATGAACGAGTGGCGAAAGGTTATGCAAGCACTCACATTAGGCGAGCTTGCTGAGCAGGTTGTTGACGAATCGGGATATATGGCTATGCTTGAGGCGGACAAATCCGTTGAAGCTCCGGGGAGAATCGAAAACATTAAAGAACTTATCAGTGTGATGAGTGATACGGAAACATATCCCAATCTTTCTGATTTTTTGGAGCATGTCAGCCTTGTGATTGATAATGAATATAACGACAACAGCAATAAAGTTATTGTGTCTACCTTACATGCGGCAAAAGGACTGGAATTTGATGCCGTCTTTTTACCCGGATGGGAAGAAGGTATTTTTCCGCACCAAAAGTGTTTGGACTGCGGCGGAGAAGATAGTGTCGAAGAAGAACGGCGTTTGGCTTATGTTGCCATTACGCGCGCCAGAAAGCTCTTGTTTATTTCTATGGCGTTTAACCGCAAACTATACGGACAATGGCAAAATTATCTACCATCACGTTTTTTAAATGAACTGCCGCCGTCTTGTATTGAACTTTGCAATAATACCGGTTTTGGTGCCCCAAAAACAAATTCGTATCGTAGCAATTATGGCGGGGGCAAAGATTATTATAAAAAGAGCTATGACGGCTACGGCAATCGTTCCAGTGGTTATGGTAACTCTTATTCTAAACGGGAAAAAAGTGGCTATTTTGATAGTTATGAAAGCGCTTCACAAGACTATGATGATTACGACAGTGGGTATTCTTATCAAAAATCGCAACGCTCTGATTATTTTTACCAAAGTAAAAAGAAATCTCCGCTTGCCGGCACTCGTGTATATCATCCGAGCTTTGGATACGGTAAAATCATTGATGTTGATGGCGACAAATGTGAAGTCTTTTTTGATAAAGTTGGCAAAAAGAAAATTATGGGCAGTTTCTTGGAAAAATGCTAAGTATTCTTAAAAAAAATCGTAATGCTTGAGAAAATGCTTGCAATCTATTTTTATTTATATTAAGAGTTAGGTGTTTTAGATGTGGTCCCATCGTCTAGAGGCCTAGGACGCGGCCCTCTCAAGGCTGCAACACGAGTTCGAATCTCGTTGGGATCACCAATGCAAGCGGCAGGTATAAAAACCTGCCGTTTTTCTTTATTTTCCAAGTCGTTTGGCGAGTTCAAATGTTGCGTTTTTGAAAATGGCGTTTTGGGAAGTTTTTACGAACTCGTTTATGCAAAAGTCTTTGTTTTTCAATGCTTTGAGTGAGTTGAAAGCTTGCCTAAATTTTGGGATATTTTTTGAGTCCCTAATCTAAATAGATATTGCAAATTTGAAAAAAATGTGGTATGAGCGACACAATAACGTAATTATTGTGTTAACTAGAGGATCCGGTCAAACAAGCCTCTGAAAATATTCCGGTATATTTATGAGTATAATTTTTTGCGTTTTGTTTACGCTTTTTTTAGGATTTTTAGTTTTTGTCTGTTGGTCTGTCGCACGTATACGTCGACAGACGCGGGAAGAATTATCTTATTCGTCCAACTGTTACGGAGGTCCGGCCGGTGAGCCGTTTTGGAACGGAATACTTCCGCCGCGTGTTGATGACTATACCGAGCCTCGTTATGTTTATGAAAATCTGGTTGAGAGCATAGATTATCTTCCTCAAAACGGGCGGATTATCGGTTATCGCATCAGTCCTGAGCTTGTGATACACAGCAGGATAAATCCTTCGCTCAATTTACCTTGTCTTTCTTCTTATATTTCAAGATATGGCGGAAAGTTGTTGAACATGGAAGATTGCGGGCTGCTTTTAGATAATTGGGATAAAGTTTCTCAGTTACGCGAAAAAGCCGGAGATACTCCACTTGATGTGAAAACCTTTTGGGCAGTATCGGAGCAGTCACTTCCTTTGGAAGTTAATGTTTATCGCAGAACCTGTCGAGATATGGCTGGTTTTAACGATGTTTGGTGTGCCCTAATCTTGAAAAGGTAAGCATTTTACTTACCAAGTATTTTAGCTCGGAAACTGTGAGTTAAGCATCACCAAATGCGTTACCCTCAGTTTTTGAGGGTATTTTTTTGTTTAAAGAATCTATCAAATCAAAAGGTTTCCTTAGTGTATACGAGATTTTTTTATCTGTGATTTTCAAGTTCGAGAGTAAAATATTTAAAATCGCTCTTTTTGTTTCTACTCTCGAACTTTTGAATATTTGGTAGGCATTTGCTGCCATAGACATTATCGTTGAAATGGCAATAGAAAAGTTTTCATCAGCTTTAGTTAGTAAAGCAGATTTTCCCTCTAACTCATATTGTTCTTTTTTCAAATCTTCGTTCATATCACGGTATTCTTCGGGGGTTAAATGCCCTTCAAGCAGTAATGACCGCAAACGTTTGATTTTATCTTGACACGTGTCGTATTTTTTACGCACAGCTTTGACTTCTCGATTGTGAGCTTCGTTTTGTTTATTTATCAGTTTTTCAAGGTCTTTTTTGATATATGTAAAAATTTCTTCCTTAATATATAGCTGCGCTAAAAGTAAATTTGCTACAGTTCTTTGGGAACTAGCAAATATTAAAAGCATCATCGTATTTTATTGTTCCGTTTAATTGGCAGATTGTTTTATCAAAACAAATTGCCATAAAATTTTCATCTGATATTTTAAATGGAGGGTTGATACCATATTTACTTGCCGATATATATCCAACTTTAGGGTAATACTGGGCGTGTCCTAAAACAACGACATATTTATATCCCAGTTTTTGAGCTATTTTATGCCCTTCTCCAATCAAAGCCTGTCCGATACCTTGATTTTGATATTGCGGTAGAACTGATAACGGAGCAAGAGCCAAAACTGTTGTTTTGCCCACATAGGCTTTTGTAAATAGAATATGTCCGACAATACGATTATCAACCAATGCAACAAGAGATAACTGCGGAATAAAAGCAGAACTTTTTCTCAACTTTTCAACTAAATCGGCTTCATTTCCGTCACTGTACTCGGTTGTTTTAAAAGCTTCTGTTATAACTTGATAAACTTTTGCGTAATCACTAGTTTGTTCTGTTCGGATTGTTAACATCTTTTTTCCTAAATTTATGTTTTTTTGATATTATTTAATATTTTTTGTGAATTCAATAGAATTATTTTTAATTCTTTATTGATATTTAGTTCTGCAATTGCGAGCTAGTATCACCAATGCAAATAGTCGCCCCAAATGGCTGTTTGAATAGATTTTGATATTGCTAAGTTTTCGGACTACTTTTTATTTAGATGTTCCATAAGGTGCTTAATTTCTTTTTTGACTGTTTGCAAATCGCTGTTTGTCAAAAGAGGGATTAAATTGTTAATTTCTTCGACAGACTTATTCCACCACTTAAATTTTAGCATAAGTTCAATTAATTCATCATCAAATCTTTTACGGATTTCTTTTGCCGGATTACCGGCAACGATGGTATAGGGTGGCACATCACGCCCTACCGTGCTGTTCATTCCGATTATTGCGCCATCGCCGATATGCACACCGGGAAGTATTGTGGCGTTTTGACCAATCCATACATCATTACCAATAACTGTATCTCCTTTCAGGGGTAAATCTGATAACGCAGGAACATTTTGCTGCCACCCCTTCATAATATTAAAAGGAAACGTTGAAACGGCGTTCATTTGATGGTTAGCCCCGTTCATAATAAACTTAACACCGGAAGCAATTTGGCAAAATTTGCCGATAATCAGTTTATCTTTGTTAAAATCGTAATGGTGTAAAACGTGTGATTCAAAATCCGTATCACTAAAATACGTAAAATCACCAACAATAATATTCGGATTAGCAATCGTCGGCTTGACATACGTTACGGTTTTGCAATTTGCAACGGGAAAAATCTCGTTTGGATTAGGTGTTAATTCTTTCATATATACCTCTTTTTAATCTATATTATTCGGGCGGTGATTATCGCCCCATTCGCACAGAGCAAAAAGCATAGGAATAAGCGACTGACCTTTTGAGGTTAAGCTGTATTCCACTTTGGGCGGAAGCTCCGGATATACTTTACGATTTATCAGGCCGTCGCGCTCCAGTTCTTTTAATGTGGTACTGAGCATTTTAAAAGATATTTTGCCAATAAGCCTATGTAGGGCATTATGTCGCAAAATGCCGAATTCACCGAGCCAATAGAGCACTATCATTTTATATTTTCCGCCAATAAGCGATAAAGTATAGCCAAAGCCGGTATTTTCTAATTTAGTATTCGGCGCGATACATTGTGTCATTTTACACTCTCTTTTTAGTTAGTATGAAACAAATTTGTTAGTATTGATTTTTTATACTATATACGATTACATCTAAGTGTGCAAGAAATTTTTAGGAGATGAGATGTGCTCAAAAAAATATTATTTTCAGTTTTATTAGGACTTTCAATCACATCCGCTTATGCGGCTGATTTTAACGTAAAGAATAATAAAGGAGATAAAGCAATGATTTCTGTTAACGATTATCAGGAAGTCAAAAAAACAATTAATAAATATTTACAAGCCGGAAAAGAAGGAAAAAGCGAGATTATGAAACCGGCGTTTCATAAAGACGCAATTATGTATAATGCAGATAACGGCAGTATAAACGGCGGCGCAATACAAGCCTTGTTTGATTATATTGACAATAATCCTGCGGCACCTGAAATTGAAGCAGAAATTACCTCTATTGATATTACCGGCAACATTGCTTATGCAAAAGTTGAATCTAACAACTGGCACGGCGCAAGATTTTCTGATATGTTCTTATTACTTAAAGATAACGGGACGTGGAAAATCTTAACCAAAGTTTTTTATACAAATTAAATATTTAATTTTGAATTTTACATCATTTTAACAAGAGCAGGTACAAGAACCTGCTTTTGTTTTCAAATTATAATAGAACTTGTTTTATTATTAAGTTTTTAGTTGCAATTTTCCTTTTATAAAATTTTAGAAAGATTACAGGATAAAACTATTTTTAATATTGTTTAAGCCGACCGCTCCTTTTGTTAGTATATTTGTTTTTAATTTGTATAATATCGGTTTTGCTTAGGTTAAATTTATTTATTAACCGCTCACAATCTCCCGTATTATGATTGGCAATAATAGAAGCAAACGGGGGCACATCTTTTACGATATGAGAAAGCATCCCTGTAAAACACCCTTCTCCCAATGAGGCAAATTCACGCACATACGTACCACTACTAAGCTCGCACCCTTTACGAACTTGAACAAAACCATTTAAGCAGCAGCCTGTACAAATTACTGTATCATAAGGAGCTTGAGAGTTTGGCAAGTCGCCTAATCCTACACGGCAATTATGATGAATACTGACATCGTTTAATATATAACACCTATTCCCGATAATGGTTGCATCTTCAAAATTTATTTCTGCCGGCAGGTCAACGGCTGAAAAGGAGAGCAATTCGGGGTGTTTATCTGACAGGTGATTATTACCACTATCAATACGACAATTGTTGCTGATAAAGTTATCATCTCCGATTATCACCCGTCCTTGATAAAAATGATACCCGATATGCTTTCCTGAAAGACCTATAACCGTATTATCCAAGATGTCATTATTTCTACCGATAGTGACGTTTGAGTGTATATGTACGCCAGTTCCGATGTGATTGTTTGAACCTATACTGACGCCTGAATCAATAAAGCAAAAATCTCCGATAACAGTTCCTTGTTGAATTTTGGCACCGGATTTAATAATACTATGGTGACCGATAACAACATTAGGAGCAATGACTGCTCCTTCTTCAATGATTTCAAACATCCTGTTCTCCTTATTGTTTGTTAAAAAGTGTATGGCATAAAAACAAAAATGCAAGCTTTTACTAGACTTGATTGCTTTTCGTTTACTCTTCAATTAAGGCTTTTAGAGTCAAAATTTTCTCAAATATACTTTTGTCATCATAGTAATCCGGTATAATTCTATCTGCTGTTAGAGTTATGTTTTTGACATAAGTTCCGTGTCTGGTTTCTCGGTTTAAAATCATTTCGTTAGCCAAAACCGCGGATTTTATTTTTAGCAAAAGATTAAGAAAATCATCAATTTTAACCTCTATAATAGATTTAACTTCTTTATCTGAATGCAAAAAGCTCATTTCTTGCAAATTTTGCCTTGTTTCAATTGCATAAAAGTATTGAAATTCACGAATACGATAAGTTGGCGCCGGGTCACAATTGCAAATACGGATTCCTAAAAAAGATAGTTTTAAATCTGATAAATCTAATTCTTCCTTGGCCTCACGAATAAGAGCCTCTCTTATTGTTTCGTTGTCTTCAACATGACCGCCAATTGAAAAATCTATATAATCCGGACGGTCGAAAGTATATGATTTTTTGGGATAGATTGTTTGAAAATATAATGAGTTTGTCCGTTTATTAAATAAAATACCTGTAACAACTTTATGCCAAAGAGCTTGCTCGTGAACAATTTTTTTATCTTTATTATATAAAGAATTCATTTTGGTATCATAAACTTTTAACATTTCATCCTCCTTTTGAGTAAATTTGTGCCTGTTTTGGAGCCATTCACTTTTGGGTCATTTTAACCAATAGTTGCGATATTTGACAAGCTTTTAATTATTTGCTTGATTTTTTTATCTTTCTTATATACGGAGGTCTGTAAACACTTTAGAGTTTTGTAATCCTCATCGGAGGGCGTAAAAGCTGGATAAGATGACTGGGTAAAACCAATTATTTTGTCTGGTATTTTTTTGTTCTTTTTTAATTGGTTAATTCTGCAAATATAAAGATGAGGATATGGATTTTGCAAAAGATAAGATTTTTACATTATTTAGAAAGATATTTTTTCCGACACTTTTGGGAATGTTAAGTGTTGCCGCCGTTACGGCTATTGACGGGATTTTTGTCGGACACGGGATTGGCGGCGAAGGCATTGCCGCGGTTAATATTTGTATTCCGCTTTTGATGATTTTTACAGGTTTCGGACTTATGTTTGGAATCGGCTGTTCGGTTATTGCTTCAATTGCGCTCTCTCGAGGAAAAATTAAACTGGCTCGGCTTAATGTTACACAATCGCTGTTGTTTGTGAGTTTTATTACGGTTATTCTTTCTGTCTTTATGATGTTAAATCTTAGCCAAACGGCCTATCTGTTAGGTTCGTCCGACAACCTTCTTTTGATGGTTAAGGATTATCTCATTTGGTTTATCCCTTCGTTGGTTTTTGAGATGATTATTGTCATCTCTTTGTTTATCATTCGCCTAGACGGGGCACCGAAATTGGCAATGTGGTACAGTTTTATTTCTTCAACGATAAACATTGTGTTGGATTGGCTGTTTATTTTCCCTTTAAATATGGGGGTAGCCGGAGCGGCTCTAGCCACCGCTCTCAGCATTTTGGTTGGCGGAATATTATCAATCGGTTATTTGCAAAGTTATGCTAAAACCCTGCGCCTATATCCGCTTAACATCGGTCTTAGAGGATTTCATTTATTTATTAAAAACATTTCAAATCAATGCTATATCGGTTCATCGGCATTGTTTGGGGAGGCTGCTATGGCGGTTTTGATGTTTACGGGCAACCATATTTTTATGCGTTACTTGGGAGATGACGGCGTAGGAGCTTTTGGTATTGCGTGTTATTATGCTCCGTTTGTATTTATGGTGGGTAACGCTATTGCTCAATCTTCACAACCTATTATCAGCTATAATTTTGGTCTTGCTGATAACAGACGGGTTGTTGAAGCGGAAAAAATTGCCTTGCTTACTGCGGTTGTTTCCGGTGGTTTGGTTATGGTTTTGTTTGTTACTATCCCGAGCTTTTTAGTCGGCTTGTTTTTGGATACGGCAACGACGACAGCGCAATTGGCAATTAGCGGATTTCCTTATTTTTCTGCCGGATTTATATGTTTTGTTATAAATCTGACGGCTATCGGATATTTTCAAAGTGTGGAAAAAGTTAAAGAAGCTACGGTTTTTGCCCTGTTCAGAGGTGGTGTTTTTCTGGTTCCTGCGTTTATCTTTATGCCTACATTGCTAGGCGTTTCCGGAATTTGGCTGGCTATGCCGGTTTCTGAGATGTTGACAACTTTGTTTATTGGGGGATATTATATCTTAAAAAGAAACTTGCCCTTAAATAGGGAAAACTTGTATCAAATGAAAGCAGAAAGAGAATGTCTTTGGAACTAAAAAAAGCGCCTACATTAAAAGATTTTCAAGAATATGTCTTGAAAATGAAGCAGGAGAGAGGTTTTAACTCAACAGATAAATTTTACGAATGCTGTTTGTTGGCAGAAGAATGCGGTGAGGTTATTTCTGCCATACGCAAAAACTCTAAATCGGGTAGTATCGGCTCCGGGTCTGTTGCCGGAGATGTTGCGGAAGAACTGGCCGATGTGTTCATTTATATATGCTCATTAGCAAATATGCATAACATTGATTTAGAGCAAGCCTTTCGCGATAAAGAAGAAAAGAACAAACAGCGCACGTGGAAAAGGTTATAGAATTTATGCTAATTAGAAGAGCAAAGTCTAATGATGCTTTAAAAATAAAGCAAATTCATAATAAAGCCTATCAAATTTCATATCGGGGATATTTGCCGGATGCGTATTTAGACACTTTATCCGTTCAGGAAGACGATATCTTAAAAATGCAAAATCATCTTCAAACAGCAGAATGTTATGTTGTTGTCGAGCAGGAAGAAATTATTGCATTTGCTATTGTAGATTGCTCTTTTGAAAACTGTTTTGAAATACAATCTCTTTATGTGTCGCCGGATTGTCAAAAAAGTGGGGCTGGTACTTTATTAGTAAATTATCTTTGTCAAAACAAAAAACAACTTGGATATAAACGTTGTTTAATTTGGACAATGGATGAAGGTCCGTCCGTCGGTTTTTATGAAAAGCTTTATTTTTACAGAACCGGAAATAAAAAAATGTGGAAGTTTGACATCCTAATTGCTGAAATGGTAAAAATGCTATAATTTCATAGACGGTAGCTAAAAATTATAAAAGGAAATCAAATGAAAGTTTATCTATATACCTATGCGTATGAGAAGATTAAGGTCGAAGGGTATAAATCTTTAGCAATGTTTGATAAGAACAGCGAACATTACAAAAATGCGCTGTTATCACATAGGCACAGCGCAAAGTCTGACAATCTTGAGGATATTTTGGCTTATTTAGAGAATACATTTAAAGGGAGGTTACGGTCAATTTGCGTTGTAACCGAGATGGCGCCGATTGAAGACTATGCTCATCCTTATTTAAATTATCTTGTTCACAATGCTGATGTTATTTCTTTTGACCTCAATCAGCTTATAAATGATGAGGTGGTAGAAGCCATTTATTGCAAAGATTTAAGACAAACCGCTTTAAGCGATGCCAGTTATGAAAATATTTATAAAATCGACGATATTAACGAGATTGGTTTGGAACGTTGTGACTGGCATTTATGCGAAAAAGAAGAATATTCAGCGCTTTCACCCTGGACAACGATTAAGCACTATATGTTGGTTTTGAAAAAAGGGTATATTCCTGCGGAATATATTACTTTAGAGCATCGCGGCGCAAAATAAAATATAATCTTTATAAACAATTAAGCATAAGAAAACCCTTGAAACGATGTTTCAAGGGAAAGAATTTAGCGAACATAAACGTTCTTTCAAAGAAAGGCTGCTTCCAAGCCTACTTGCTGTTCTTTTTTCACAACTTTTTCTTGTTTGCTTTCATTCGTCATTACTTACAATTAAAACTCAAGGATATTCCCGCAACAAACCATAGCTTTTTCAAGAAATCTTGACGGACTGCTAAACCTTTTAGTTTGACTACTGGTGAATCTCTTAAGTTAACAAGGTAAAAACTGTGTACTTTATAATATCTAAATAATTATTTTATGCGGGTGTTTTAACATTACAGATTTTGCTTGTCAAGTTTTATTTAAATTCAAATAGAAACCCTCTACCTTTCGCATTTTTCAAAAATATCCAGACTACGTTCATACGCCGTACTCTTGACAGAAAGCAACCGTAAAACGGAATGAAAATAATTATCATGCGAAAAAGCTTTTGTTTCTGCCTGTTGTTTCAAGCAAGTTTTATCAATTCCGAGTGACGTTTCTATGCTTTCAGATAACCATAAGACCATCGGAACCTTTTTCTGCATATCCGGAGCAATCGCATAAGGCAGACCGTGAAGATAGATATTATTTTCTCCTAAAGACTCCCCGTGGTCTGAAACATACAGCATTCCGCTTTGCAGCTCATTGTGTTTTTTCAAAGTTTCAATCACCGAAGCAATAATGTAGTCGGTATAAACAATTGTGTTGTTATAGGTGTTGATAATCTGCTCTTTCGTGCAATCTTGCAAATTCGCCGTATCACAAGCCGGCGTAAACTTTTTAAATCTGTCAGGATAGCGCTTAAAATACGTCGGACCATGACTGCCCATCGTGTGCAAAACAATTAAGGTGTCTTTCGTAATGTTTTTCAAACGTTCTTCAAATCCATCGAGCAAAATATCATCATGGCAATAATCGCCAAAACAATAGGGTTGTTTATTCCCGGCTTTTGCATCAAATTTATTAACTCTGTCACATACCTTTTTACAACCGTCATCATTGTCTTTCCAAATAATATCATAGCCCGCGGCTTTGGCTATATCTAAAAGATTCTGTGAGTACAGAGCCTTGGTTACAGAAAACTGCGCTCTTGTAAGATGTGAAAACATACACGGCAAAGAAACCGCCGTTGCCGTCCCGCACGATGTGACATCCTTAAAACGGATAATCTCGTCATTTTTGGCTAACAACGGATTTGTGTCTTTGTCATATCCGTAAAGCGAAAAATTTTGCGCCCGTGCCGTTTCCCCGACAATAAGAACTAATACGCGCGGTTTACCGGTTTGGTTTGGCAAAATTGTCGGCGCTTTATCTAAAATAACAAATTCGCGATTGGCGTCACTTGCCCGCTTATAATAACGCCCGACGGCATAAATATAATTAAACGTGTTGATATAATACCGCACTTGTTTGTTATTGCGCCCGAAAGACGCATATTCTTTATATGAAGCTGCAGCAATAACCCCAACCATCAATACCCCGAACAAAAAGCACAACAACCGCCGGCACACTTCTTTTTTAAACGGTAAAAAAACAATATTTGTCCTATAAACCAATATTGCCGGAATAACACCGATAATCAAAACATAAAAAAAGGCGTGCAGCGTAACCAAATCCGTCGCTTCACGAACATTCGTTTCTACAAAATTGCGAATCATATCCGAATTGATAACAATTCCCAAGTTTTGCAACGCATAATCAGAAGCCGCTGACAAGACAAGAAGAAGCATAATCAACGGCTTACCAACACGCGGCAAAGTAAGAAGGCTGAAAAACCAAAATAAAGGAATAAATATAAAAAAAGGCAGGCTGAATGCAAAAATAGCTACTTTTATGCTGGTAATGTCTATTTTATCAAATGCAAACTGCCAAAACTTAACATTTAGCATAAATGAAAAATAAGCGCTAACAATCGCAATAAATGTTATTGAATTAAAAGAAAATCTGTTTTTCATCTTATTTAAACTTTCACTAAACAATCAGATTCAGAACAAAACCGGACACCAGCGGAATTGATAAATTGTCATCAATTCCAATCTTTTTTTCAAAAAATTCGGCTGAGGTTGCTAAAATTGCCGTCACATAAATCATAACAGGAGAAATGAGCGGAAAGAAAAACAAGCAAACAAAAACCGCGCTGATGAAGAAGGCTGTCGTCCCTTCAACAGATTTTCCGTTAGAAAACCGGAACTTTCCCCAGAGTTTTCCCACTAAAGCCGCATTAGAATCCGCAATCAACACGATACACATTGCCGCCGCAGCAGCTTTTGTTGAAAAACAAACGGAAACAAACAAAGCCGCTGCCAAAATATACACCGAGCCGCTTGGAACAAACACATCCGCATTAACTTCTTTATGCCGTAATGTTTTAATAAACATTTTGCGAAACAATGTCCCAACAATGGTTGTTTTTCGGTATGCCGAGTATTCAGCAAGGAGATTAAAAGCCAACAAACTAAAAAATAAGATAATACAAAAATTTTGCGAGCAAAGTAAAATAAGCACAGGCATCCATAAAGAACTTAAATGCACAGCTTTGCGGTACAACTCTGTTTTGATTGATTTAGATTTGATGACAAACATTTTTTTCCTTTCCATAAACAGGTTGACAGGCGTTATTTGGCACATTTTGCGTAAAACATTTTTTCCAAGTTACAAAGATTCCGCTACCGACCAATAAAACGGCAAAAAATACATCTGTTAAATAGTGATACCCACCAAGCACACGGCTTGCGCCAACCATAAAAACAATACATAAAGATAAAACTGTCATTGATTTACGGATTTTTTCAGGCATAACCAACGCCAAAGCAAACAACCACATTGCAAACGAGGTATGTCCCGAGATAAACGAATCCCCGACAGAGCAAGAAAAAGACTTTTCAAAAGCTTTGTTAAACATACACTCACCACCAAATAAATCCGTCTGATACGGTCGAGCGCGGTGAAAAAAGATTTTAAACGAATACGGAAACGCCACACACCAACCAAAGAAAGATATTCCTAAAAACAACAGCTTTTTTGTATCAATAAGATTAAAGAGCGGGTGCGTAAAAAATGAAAGTTTAAGCCGGCGTCCGCACCAAATCCCCACAATCAGCAAAAATAAAGCGGCTATAAAATACTCGCTGCCGACGTCAATCGCTTTTATAAACGCATTATTTTGCAAATAAAAAGCGTTATCATAAAACAACATTGTCAAAAACAAGTCACACGAGGAAGAATAAAGAACCAACCCCGCAGATAACAATAACAAAATAAACAGCAAACTTGATTTCATCGTTTTCTCCATAAAAATCGTTTGCTTAAATATTCGCACTCAAACTGAAATCAATCTGAAATTTTTTGAAATAAATAAAAATAAATCTGTTTACTTTTAATTAGCATTAACAGTAAGATAAGTCACACCAAAGGAGATACAATGAAAATTTTATTGGTAAAAGACGATATAAAATTAGGAAAAACAACTCAAGAACTGCTCACTTATGAGAAGTTTTTTGTTGATTGAGCAGAAGACGGCAATGAGGCCATACGATATATAAAAGAAAACGCCATCACAAATTATGACGCCGTTATTTTAGATTGGATGTTGCCTGAGCTTAGCGGTCTGGACGTCTGCCGTTTATTACGCAATAAATATAACTACCAGGGCGGAATTATTTTTGTAACAGCCAAAGGTGAGCTTGATGATTGTGTGCGGGCGCTAAATACCGGCGCTGACGATTTTGTGGTCAAACCTTATAAAATCAAAGAATTATCCGCACGGCTCAATGCAGTATTGCGCCGTAAGGATAAACCGTTTATTGATAAAATTTATCAGAAAGGGAATATAGAAATTAACGCCAGTTTATGTACTGTTCAGTGCGATGACACAAAAATCCAGTTGCGTAAAAAAGAATTTGCTTTGTTTGAAATGCTGTTTGTTAATCTGAATAATGTATTGCCAAGAACATCTATCTTTGAAAAAATATGGGAAGATAAAATGGATACGAATATGGAAAGCCTTGATTCTCATATTTATATGCTGCGCAAAAGTTTAAAAGTTTTTCCAAACATTCAAATTAAATCCATCAAAAACATTGGTTATAAAATGGAAATAATGCAATGATTGAAAAAATCCGTAGAACGCTAATTATAAAATACACCCTTGTCATCACAGTAATTCTATCTTTGGGATTTGCCGCAAGTTATGGCTCTTATCGCCATAACGGCGTTAAATTATTATATGACAGTTTATATGACTATCTTACCGAAGAAGTTTGGGAAGCCGAAGAATTTTTAAACAACTATAACGACAAAACGGAAATCCATACAATCAAAGCAGATATTAAATCGCTGCATAATTTCAGTTATTGGATTATCGACAAGAAAATTGTCCATGCAGAACAGCCACAAAACGAGGCTCTTGCTAAGCAATTGGAACAACGCCTTTTAACTAAAAACTATGAAGCCGGAAAAATCTATCACGAAAATATGAAAAACAATCGGCAAAAATGGTATTTTATTGTTATTAAACAAAATTTATCCCTTAATCAGGCGCAAAAAGGAGAGGTTTTTGTCCTTGCTAACTATACACCTATCCGCAAAAATGCCAAAACATACATCAAAATAGCTTTTTTTGCCGTGGGGATTATGATTATTTTATCTTATTTGCTCGCAAGCTTTTTTGTTGCGCGTTCTATGACATATATTGAACAAAGCTATAAAAAGCAGAAAAAGTTTGTATCGGACGCGGCTCACGAGCTTCGCACCCCTTTGGCCATTTTATACTCCTATGCTGAGTTACTTGAATACAATCCGCAAAAAAAAGAGGTTCTTACAGACATTAAATCTGAAATCCAGCAGATGAATGACTTGGTTGATAAACTTTTATCTCTTGCCAGATATGATAATTCGACGATTGCTTTGCAAAAAGAGCCTGTCTTATTAAATAAAATCATCTCTGAGGTTATCTCTTCAATGCAACATTTGTGCCCGACTGCCATGTTTCATTTTGCTCAGGCTGATGTAAAAGTTAAACTTAATGCTGACAAAGTTATGATTAAACAGCTTATCAATATTTTATTGGATAACGCCCTTAAATACACTAATGAGGATAAAAAAATTGAGATTAAATTAGCTCGACAGTCCTCTCAAGTTAAAATTATCATTAAAGACAACGGCATAGGGATAAAAAAGGAAGATTTGCCTTTTATCTTTGACCGTTTTTGGCGGGCAGAAAAATCCCGCCATCAAAAGGGCTTGGGCTTAGGTCTATCTTTGGCTGACACCATCGTCAAACTACACCATGGCTCTATTACCGCCAGCAGCCAGCTGGGGCAAGGAACAGCTTTTGAAATTATTTTACCCCTTATTTAATAAAAATTAGATAATCAGGCTGTTTTTATTTTAAAAATCACTTTCGAAAAGAAAAATATTTGTGCACAAAAAAGGTCATTACCGTAATGATACAGATACAGCAAAGCTGGGCAGCAGCTTTGTTTAGATTTGGAATTTCAAGAAAGATACTGTTTGGAGGCAAGATTTCTTTTAAGCGGATTATGCGTACAAATAATGCCAGCAACCCTGTGTTAATAAAGTATAAAACGATATATGACGAAAAAGCTTTAGCGTATTCTTTTTTGAAGTTACCGGTACTTTGGAAAACATAGTAGCGCATCGTTGCAATCGAGATATTAATATTGACAAGATTCATCAATAAAAGCGAAAGCTGTTCTTTACCTTCTGTTATATACAAAAAAATGTAATAAATAATGAAAGACAGCGCGGTATTAAACCCGCCTACCAGTAAAAAACGGATTTTTTGATTTAGCTTAAACCAAATTTCTTCTAATTTTTTATATGCGTTTCCTATTCCCATAGTCCCTCCGTATGTTTTAGTGAAGAATAACTTAAAAAAAATAAAATATTGTAAATATTTTTGTTTTCAGGAGAAAAATTTAAACTTGCAAATAAGCGGATTTATGATAGAAGTTTAGGGTATTTTTTAGGAGAACAATCATGGCCGTTGATAATGATACCGTTCGGCGCATTGCTTTTTTGGCAAGGCTTAAGGTCGAACAAGACAAGCTTGAAGAAACAAAAGAAGAATTTAATAAAATTTTAGCCTGGGTAGAAGAACTCGGTGAAGTGAATACTGATAATGTCGAGCCCTTGGTTTCGGTTAATAATGAAACGTTGACTTTACGACAAGATGAAGTTTTGAGCGGACATATCAGCGAAGAAATTTTAGCTAATGCACCGGCTAAAGAATATGGCTATTTTGTTGTGCCCAAGGTTGTGGAGTAGAAAAGATGAGTAATTTAACAGATTTAACAATCAGCGAATCGCTTGCAAAATTAAGAAAAAAAGAAATTTCTCCGGTCGAACTGGCAACTGCCTATATTGAGAAAATGAGCGAAAATAACAAATACAACGCTTACATTACCCAAACAACCGAACAGGCTTTAGAACAAGCCAAAGCCTCTGAAAAAAGATATACTGATGGGACGAATCGTCCGCTTGAGGGAATCGCTTTGGGCATTAAAGATTTATTTTGCACAAAAAACGTGCGCACAACAGCTTGTTCGCATATTATTGATAATTTTGTACCACAATACGAATCAACCGTCACACAAAACCTGCTTAATGACGGGGCTTTGTTTTTAGGCAAGCTTAATTTGGATGAGTTTGCAATGGGAGGAAGTAATGAAACAAGTTATTTCGGACCGGTGGTTAACCCTTGGAGCAGAGAAACAAAGCTTGTTGCCGGCGGTTCTTCCGGCGGTTCGGCGGCTGCCGTGGCGGCTAAAATGTGTGCAGCGGCAACGGGAACGGACACAGGCGGCTCTATCCGGCAACCGTCTGCTTTTTGCGGCGTGACCGGTATTAAACCGACATACGGGCGTTGTTCGCGTTATGGCATTATTGCTTTTGCCTCTTCTCTCGACCAAGCCGGACCGATTTGCAAAGACGTGACAGATTGCGCGCTTATGCTTAACAGTATGGCAGGATATGACGCCAAAGATTCAACCTCATCAAAAGTTACTGTTCCTGATTTTACATCTTTTATCGGGCAAGATATTAAAGGGCTTAAGGTTGGTATTCCCGAGGAGTATCGTTCGGATGGGTTAAACGCGGAGGTTAGCGCTTATTGGGACAAAGCCGCAGAAATCTTAAAAGCGCAAGGCGCGGAGATTGTTCATATTAACCTACCGCATACAAAATACGCTTTGCCGACATATTATGTGATTGCTCCCGCAGAAGCTTCTTCTAACTTGGCAAGATATGACGGCGTCCGTTATGGCAACAGGGTTAGCGGCAATGGGTTGGATGAACTTTATATCAACACTAGAACCGAAGGCTTTGGCAAAGAAGTTAAGCGCCGTATCCTTATCGGCACCTATGTTCTTTCTGCAGGTTATTATGACGCGTATTATCTCAAAGCGCAAAAAGTTCGGCGGTTGATTAAGAATGATTTTGATGAAGCATTTAAAAAATGCGATGTTATTTTAACTCCGACCAGCCCGATTGAACCTTTTGCTATCGGTGATAAGAAAATGCTTGAAAACCCGATTAATATGTATTTGAACGATGTGTTTACCGTATCGGTTAATTTGGCGGGTTTGCCGGCAATGAGCTTGCCTATCGGCTTATCGAAAAATGGCTTGCCGCTCGGTATGCAGCTTATTGGCAAAAGTTTTGATGAGGCAACAATTTTTAAGGCAGGATACCAACTTGAACGCGGCGCAAATTTTGTTAGGATGTAAAGAAAATGGCTGAATACATTATTGAAACAGAAAAAGGAAAATGGGAAGTTATCTGCGGACTGGAAATTCACTGTCAGATTATCTCCAAATCAAAAATTTTCAGTGGCGCGTCGACCGAATTTGGTGATGATGTTAATGAAAATGTGTCATTTGTTGACGCAGGCATGCCCGGTATGTTGCCGACTTTGAATATGGAGTGCGTTCACCAAGCAGTTAAAACCGGTTTAGGGCTTAATGCGGTTATTAATAAATATTCCGAATTTTCACGCAAAAATTACTTCTATGCTGATTTACCGCAAGGGTATCAGATTACCCAGTTTGTTCATCCGATTGTCGGTGAAGGTGCGATTGATATTGATTTGGCGGACGGTACAACAAAAACAATCCGCATTGAGAGAATGCATATTGAACAGGACGCCGGCAAATCTATTCATGATATTGACCCAAAAAAGAGTTTTATTGACTTAAACCGTGCGGGCGTAGGGTTAATGGAAATTGTGACCAAACCGGATTTCAGAGCACCGGAAGAAGCTGGGGCATTTTTGCGCAAATTGCGCTCTATTTTACGTTATCTTGAAACGTGTGACGGCAATATGGATGAAGGCTCTATGCGTTGCGATGTTAATGTTTCCGTTCGTCCGTACGGCTCGGACGAGCTTCGCACAAGGTGCGAAATGAAAAATGTCAACAGTGTTAAATTTGTTATGCAAGCCATCGAATCGGAAGCAAAACGCCACGTCGAAGTTTATGAAAACGGTGGAGAAATTTGTCAGGAAACACGCCAGTTTGACCCGACGACGCTCTCTACCAAAGTTATGCGCAAAAAAGAATTTGCGCACGATTACCGCTATTTTCCAGAGCCGGATTTACCACCGCTGATTTTAAGCGATGACTTCATTGCCAAAATTAAAAATGAATTGGTAGAATTGCCGGATGCAAAGAAAGTACGTTTTGTTAAAGATTTAGGTCTGACACCCTACGATGCAATGGTTATTTGCGAAAACAAAGAAGTTGCACAGTTTTTTGAAAAAGCAGCAGCTGGACGTGATGGCAAAAAGGTTGCTAACTGGTTGATGGGTGATTTTTTTGCTATGTTAAACAAAAAGAATTTAGATATTAAAAATTCTCCTGTCAGCGCAGAAAATTTAGGTAAATTGGTTGATTTAATCAGCAAAGACGTTATTTCGGGAAAAATTGCCAAAGATGTTTTTGAGATTATGGCGGAAACGGGTGAAAATCCGGAAGATATTGTAGAGAAAAAAGGCTTAAAGCAAGTGACTGACACTTCCGCAATTGAGGCAATCATTGATTTGGTTATAAGCCAAAACCCTGATAATGTTGCAAGCTACAAAGCCGGCAAGGTTAATCTGATGGGATGGTTTGTCGGGCAAGTGATGAAACAATCTCAAGGCAAAGCGAATCCAGCTATGGTGAATAAACTGTTGAAAGATAAGCTCGGCTGATTATTTATTTTAAGAAAATATTAAGTAAATATAAAACTTTAGGTATAAAAATAAGGGTGTAAAGCGTAAATACACCCTTATAAACATAGACATTAGTTTTATAGACCTTTATTTTGTAAAAACAACTCTTTATATTGACTCTGCAATTAATGAGGAGTTTTATCATGAGTAAGGTTAACATTGCAAATTACGTTGTTTATGATTTGGCGAATCGGTTTAACTGTATTGAGCATAATGATTTGGACAACGAGATTGTCGGCATGGTTGCCGAAAATTGGCATAAAAAACATTTTGTTTCAGGGGCTAAGGGGATTAAGCATAATCATAGTGAGCAGATTAGGCAAAAATTTATGATTTGAGAATCGATAATTCCTAGTCATTATTATTGTCAATATAGCAATATTTAGAGCTTTAAAAAAGATTTTAATTTCATACTTCTTTCGATGTTTGGTTTTATTTTTGTGAGGTATGAAAAAATGGATAGAGCAAATAGAGATAAATTAACGGACAATATGATTTTTGTCGGCACAATTTATGACAGCTTTGAAGCTTTGGAAGAAACGCTTGGCAAACTGAAACTTGAAAAACCGCTGTTTATTACTCATGTTGCTAAAATGGCTTTTGCAGAAGAAGTGTTTAAGCGGGCTGAGGGAAGAGATATTTCTTGCAAATTTGTTCCACCTCATGCGCAAGGGAAATATAAAAATCATAGATTATATAATTAAAAAAAGCAGCTTTATGCTGCTTTTTTGATTAAAAGATTCTCTTGGTACGATAACTCCCCGCTTTACGGCGGGGAGTTCTTTTAGTTTTTATCTTAACCGATTGTACCGAAGTAGTTTTCCTCGTCTTTATGCTCAACGGCTCTCAAATCAAACAGATTTAAGAATGCCGTGCAGATATAGATTGAGGAGTATGTTCCGATAATCAAACCGGCAAGAATGGTGAAAGCAAAACTCTCTAAGGCTTCTCCGCCCCAAATATACAACGGAATAACCGCAATTAAAGTGGTTACGCCAGTTAAAATCGTGCGGGAGAAGATGTCATTAATACTTTTGTTTAACAACTCAAGCTGTGGCATTTTGCGATATTTTTTCAAGTTTTCACGAATACGGTCATAGGTTACCACCGTGTCGTTGATTGAATAACCGACAAGGGTTAAAATCGCCGCAACCGTGGTTAAGCTGAAATCAAAACGGAAGTATGACAACAACCCGACAGTTATGATTATATCGTGGAACAAGCCTAACAAAGCGCCAAGCGCAAATTGCCACTCAAAACGTGCCCAAATATAAATAGCAATTGCAAGCATTGCTAGAACGGAGGCAACAATACCGGCGGTTTTTAACTCATCACCAACTTGCGGACCGACGTTTTCCACCCGACGATATTCATAACCATTGCCCAAGATATTTTTAATATCGACAACGGCTTTTCTTTGTGCGGCCTCATCAGCGTTTTCGGCTTGAGCTCTAATCATCAGTTCATCACCTTTTTCACCAATAGTTTGCAAATTCAGCTCATCTAATTTCAACACGCTTAACTTAGAGCGAATTTCCTCAACGTTTATCGGTTGTTCAGCCTTAATTTCCATTAAAACGCCACCCGAAAAGTCAATACCGAAATTAAACCCTTTGAAATACATACTCAAAAAAGACAAGATTATCAAAATTCCCGATAACGCATAAGTAAAATAACGCGCTTTCATAAAATCGATATTTGTGTCTTTGGTTATCCATTTTAACATAGTCATTTTTTTATTCCTTATTAAATTAAATCGGCAAAGCTTTGGGCTTAAAGCGATTAAACCAAGCCGTGATAATTAAACGGGTTACCGTTACGGATGTAAACAGCGAGGTAACAATACCTACAGCTAACGTTACGGCAAAACCTCTAACCGGACCACTGCCAAAGTAGAATAGAACAGCTGAAGCAATAAGCGTGGTTAGGTTTGAGTCGATAATAGTTCCCCATGCAAAAGTAAAACCTGTTTCTATTGCATCTTTAATCGAACGACCGTTTTTAACTTCTTCGCGCATACGTTCAAAGATTAAAACGTTTGCATCTACCGCCATACCGATTGTCAAGATAATACCGGCAATACCGGGTAAAGTTAATGTTGCACCAATCAGGCTTAATGCGCCCAACATCAAAAACAGGTTCAAGAAAACCGTAATGGTCGTAAACAGCCCAAACAAGCCGTAAGCTAGGAGCAAGAAAACAACCACGCCGATAAACCCGATGACCGAAGCAAAAATACCAGCCTCAATTGAATCGGCGCCAAGCCCTGCGCCCACGGTTCTTTCTTCAAGAATATTTAACGGGGCAGGAAGCGCACCGGAACGGAGAAGCAACGCTAGCTCCTGAGCGCTTTCAGAGGTATAATTTCCGGTAATAACACCAGAACCGCCGGTGATTGCAGACTGGATTGTCGGAGCAGAAATAACTTCATCATCCAAAACAATGGCTAACTGTTCGCCAACATTGTTTTTGGTTACTTCGCCAAACTTTTTAGCTCCTAAGTTATTAAACTTAAAGCTAACAGCCGCCGCACCATCTTGGAAAGAAACACCCGCGTCGGTTAACGTTTCACCACCGACAGCCGGTTTTCTTACAATAACATATTGTTCCCCGGCAGAGCCACGGATAATGCGAGAAGAACTTTTAAGCTTGCCGCGTCTGGCTTCTGCCGCAGTGGTTGAACTGTCTACCAAGTGGAAGGTCATCTTAGCAGTTTTACCTAACAAAACTTTTACTTCTTCAGGATTTTGAATACCCGGAAGTTGAACTAAGATACGCCCATAGCCCTGACTTTGAATAATCGGTTCGTTTGTTCCGAACTCATCAATACGCTTGCGGACAATTTCAATTGATTGGTCAACAAGTTTGCGTTTGATTTCATTTAAAGCCGGTTCATCATAGGTTATAACCAACGTGCCGTCTTGCTCTTCCACTTTAAGCCCCTCGTCCATCTTTCTTAACGGGGTAATTGCTTTGGAGCGAGCATTTGCGTCTTCAATTTTAACTTTTAAGCCATCCGCATTGGAATTAATCCCCTGATAGCGAATTCTTGCCTCTTTTAATGCGGAACGGGCAGAATCTTCTAAGCTTTGCATTCTGTCTTTTAATGCGGCAGACAAGTCTACCTCAAGCAAAAGACTGGAACCGCCTTGCAAATCTAACCCCAAATTAACCGGCTGCCACCAAGAAGGCAGTTTTGTTTTTGAATCTTTGACAAAGTTTGGCACCGTAAAGAAAATACCCAGTGCGCATACCGCCAAAATCATAATTACTCTTTGTAATGACAGTTTATACATTTTCACTCTCTTTTTTATTTTTTTACGTCTTTTTTATCAGAAACTACTTCTCGAACACTTGAACGAGAAATTTTTATTTCCACACCTTTGGCAATTTCAACGGTTAAGATTTCCTCAGAGGTTTTGGTTACCGTAGCATAAATACCACCACCGGTGATGATTTCATCTTTAGGTTTAATTGCGTTTAGCATATTTTCGTGCTCTTTCATCTTCTTTTGCTGAGGACGAATAAGCAAAAAATAAAAAATTGCAAAAACAAGTATGAGCTGTATCAAAAAGCCAGCCATAGGGCTTGCTTGCACAGCCGTTGTCGTTTCAGTCGCCGCAATAGCTTCTGTTATAAACATATTTTTCTCCATTATAAAAAATTAGTTTTGTCTTTATGAGTTTAGGTTAAAAAAAAAGGCGATACAACCTAAAACTCTGAGATTTACCACGAAAAATGCAGATTTTGAGGATAAATACGCTTTTATTTAAATTATTTAGGGCAGATATTGACGGGGGTTAACCGCTTTTTTGCCGGCACGAACTTCAAAATGAAGCTGAGGTGTATTAACGCTGCCGGTGCGACCTACTGTCGCTATTTTTTCCCCGCGCAGAACTTTTTGCCCTTTTTTGACATAGAGTTTGTCATTATGGGCGTATGCAGTAATGTAACCGTCAGCGTGCTTAATCAACACTAGATTGCCAAACCCTTTAAGCTCATTACCCGCATAAGCGACAACGCCTTTATCCGCCGCTTTGACATTTGTTCCGATGGAGGCTTTAATATTTATACCATCGTTACGCCTCCCCTTACCGACAACGCCGAAATTTGAAACCACCGCTCCTTTTACCGGCCACATAAACTTACTTTTACGATAAGTTGAAACAGCTTGACGCGGAGCCGATTTCGCTATTTTTTTAGAAGTTGCCGCTGTTTTGGCTTTTGCCTGCGTGTTAGCAGTTTGTCTTGTAGATGTTATCTTTTTTTGTGAAAAAGAAGAACCGCCAGATGAAGATTTTGCAGTCATCGTATTGGTGCTAACGCTCCCCGGTAAAGCCAGGACT
Organism: Alphaproteobacteria bacterium; assembly: GCA_017939155.1. Lineage (GTDB taxonomy): Bacteria > Pseudomonadota > Alphaproteobacteria > RF32 > CAG-239 > CAG-267. The sequence goes on from JAGAZZ010000047.1 coordinate 33,548, forward strand.
TGCCCGACATTGAGCGTAAACGGTGCGTCTAAGCCGTTTAATTTGCTAAGGGAAGTGATGTCCACATCATATTTTTTAGAAATAGCATAAAGTGTTTCGCCTTTTGCAACCGTGTGGGTTTTACGCACAGGTAAGCGTAGATTTTGCCCAACGCTTAAGATATAAGGAGCTGAAAGATTATTTTCTTCAATTATGCTTCTTAACGGCACTTCATATTTGCGTGACAGACTATATAGCGTATCTCCTTTTTTCACAATCACGCTGCTTGGAGTGTAGCTGTTAAACAAAGGAAACCAATTGTTTCCGGCATAGCATCCGGTAAACAACGGCATAAAAAGTAGTACAGCCAGAACCTTTTTCATAGTTTCTTCCTTTGTTATTATGCTTTTTATTTAACACCAAATGCCTAAATATTGGTTAAATTGTTTTAGAATATCATCTTGATTTTTGTAATGCTTTCCTTTATAAGCGTTTTTAGAGAAAGGATAAAAAAATGAGCAGTATGCCTGAAATTGCTGATGAAAGCGGTGATAAATATAAATTCGGCTTTGTAACCGATATTGATTCCGAAATTGTACCGAAAGGGCTTAATGAGGATATTATCCGTATGATTTCGCATAAAAAAGGTGAGCCTGAGTGGCTTTTGGACTCACGTTTGAAGGCATACAAAAAATGGCTGACGATGACGGAGCCGACATGGGCAAAAGTTACATACGACAAAATAGATTATCAGGATTTATTTTATTACTCCGCACCAAAGCAAAAGGCTACTCCCAAAAGTTTGGATGAAGTTGACCCAAAACTTTTGGAAACATATAACAAGCTTGGTATTCCGCTTAAGGAGCAAGAAGTTTTAGCCGGCGTGGTGGCAGTTGACGCGGTGTTTGACAGTGTATCGGTGGCAACCACATATAAAGCGCAATTAAAAAAACAAGGGATTATTTTTTGTTCCATTTCCGAGGCGGTTAAAGAATATCCCGACTTGGTAAAAAAATATTTAGGCTCTGTTGTTCCTTATACAGATAATTTTTTTGCCGCGCTTAATTCGGCGGTATTTACGGACGGGTCTTTTGTTTATATCCCCAAAGGCGTTAAATGCCCGATGGAGCTTTCGACCTATTTTCGTATTAATGCCAAAAATACCGGACAGTTTGAGCGAACACTGATTATTGCCGATGAAGGAAGCTATGTTTCTTATCTGGAGGGATGTACAGCTCCGCAAAGAGATGAAAACCAACTGCACGCTGCGATTGTGGAAATTGTGGTGCATAAAGACGCCGAAGTAAAATATTCTACGGTGCAAAACTGGTATCCGGGGGATAAAGACGGTAAAGGCGGCGTCTATAACTTTGTAACCAAGCGGGCGCTTTGTGAGGGTGAAAACTCTAAAGTGTCGTGGACACAGGTTGAAACAGGTTCAGCCGTGACGTGGAAATATCCTTCTTGCGTTTTGAAAGGAGATAATTCCAAAGGCGAGTTTTATTCGGTGGCGCTGACCAACAACCGGCAACAGGCTGACACGGGAACGAAGATGATTCATCTTGGCAAAAACACCAGCTCAAGGATTATTTCCAAAGGGATTTCCGCCGGATTTTCCGACCAAACGTACAGAGGGTTGGTTAAAGTTTCCAAAAATGCCGAGGGCGCGCGCAACTATTCGCAATGCGACAGCCTTTTAATCGGGCAAACGTGCGGCTCGCACACGGTGCCTTATATTGAAAACAGTTGCAAATCAGCCATTTTGGAACACGAGGCGACAACTTCCAAAATCAGCGAAGAACAGCTTTTTTATTGTAAACAAAGAGGAATTTCCGAAGAAGACGCTATCAGTTTAATCGTAAACGGCTTTTGCAAAGAAGTTATGCAAAAACTGCCGATGGAGTTTGCGATTGAGGCAGCGAAGTTGATTGACATTTCACTTGAGGGAAGCGTGGGATAAAAATTTTATTAGGTTAAAGATAAAACGTTATTGCTAAAGTGCATACATCTTTTTTCAATGTACAAGTATCGCAAAAGCTTTTTATATCTGATAACGTTATATCTGAAAGACATTTTCTTCCATTTGTTCCGCAGGTTCTGCTACCACTGGCTCCGACCGATTCAGTTTTTGTCCAAACACCTATACCCGACAGTTCTTCATAATATGGCTTTGCCATATTAAACATTGCTAGACATAGTTCAATATTATCTTTTCCTATTTTCATTTCATAATCTAGTGTAAATTTTTTTATTTTAACATTTCCACCATCATTACGAAGAAAAGGGTTTATTCTATTTCCCATACTATCATAAAAATATTGCCCTCTTTTTATCCATTTTATAGGTTTAAGAAATTTTATTGATGAGGATATATTTATTAATTGCACGGTTTTATCATTTTTATGTAATCGTTTTATTTGTGCAGAATATCCTAATATATCATTTATAAACTGAGAAAATTCTTCCGTTGTTTGGTTAATTTTGTGTTTGGTCATCGCTTTTTGAAAGGCTGATATTCCGCCGACCGATAAGATACCGACAATAGCCAAAACTCCCAGCATTTCTATCATTGAGCGACCGGTTTGATTTTCCATACTATTCTCCCATACAAAACATAAAAAAAACCGCCTGATGAGAGGCAGTCGGAGAGTTAGAAAATCATGCTATGTGAAATGACCGTTCCGCCTTTAAAGCCAATCAGAGCTTCTGAACATACGCTAGAACCTCCCCGACCATTTTATAGTCGGGGATATAGTCATTGTATCTGCCTTTTGCAGACAGCAATATAACGGCGCTATATCCAACACCGCACATAACGAGAGTTTTCTAAGACTCCGAGCCGTCTCCGGCTCTGACACAATTTGAAAACAAACTGTGCTGTAAACAGGTTAGCAAAAATAAGAGATTAGTCAAGATATATTATAAAAAATAAAGAGGCGCTTTTAACGCCTCTTTTTTATTTAGCGGAATCTATAATTTTTATGGCGTCTTCCAAGGAAATTTCTTTACCTCTTAAGGCATTGGGGATACGATAATTATTTTTACCGCACTTGATGTATTCGCCGTAACGACCGTTTGCCAACTGCACATCTTCCTTTAATTTCGGATGTTTACCTAAAATTTTGGCTTCCGGCTTGGCGGCAACATTTTTTAACAATTCTTCCGCGCGTTCGAGCGTGATATTGAAAATATTGTCAGAGCCTGTCAACGAACGGGACTTTCCCCCTTGTTTGATATATTGCCCGAATTTGCCAATATTAACACTGATGTCATTGCCTAAATCTTTTGGCAGACTGATTAACGTTTCAGCTTGTTCAAAAGTTAATTCTTCGGGAGTAACAAACTTTGGCAGAGCAACGCGTTTGGGTTTTTCTGTTGTTGCGGTTGCGTCTTCGCCTAACTGAACATAGAATCCATAAGGACCTTTTTTCAAATAAACATTTAAGCCACAATGCTCTCCTAAAATTTTATCTTCCGGATTTGGCTTTTTTTCTACGCTTTGCTCTTCTTCCTCTTTGATGTCGGTTAAAGGCATTGTGTATTTGCATTCAGGATAATTCGAGCAACCCAGAAAAGCGCCGAATTTGCCAAGTTTAATGCTTAAATGCCCTTTATGACATTCCGGACATTCACGCGGGTCTGAGCCGTCTTCCTTTTCCGGAAAAAGATGATAAGCCAAAACTTCATCAATTTTATTGATAACCTCGCTTACCTGCAAGGGTTGCACGGCTTGAATATTATTATAAAACTTCGTCCAAAAACCGGTTAAAAGCTTCTTCCACTGCATAGAACCGGCGGAGATGTCATCTAAAAACTCCTCCATTTGCGCGGTAAAGTCATATTCAACATATTTTTTGAAAAAGTTTTCCAAGAAAATTGTCACAATACGCCCTCTATCTTCCGGAATAAAGCGCAATTTTTCAACTTTAACATATTTGCGCTCTTGCAAAACAGCAATAATTGAAGCGTAAGTTGACGGACGACCGATACCGAGTTCTTCAAGCTTTTTAACAAGACTTGCTTCGGTAAAACGTGGCGGCGGCGTGGTGTAATGCTGTTCGGGCTTAATTGCCTTTTTAGCCACGTCTTCACCTTCATTCACATTTGGCAACAGGCGATTGTCATCATCGCCGTTATCATCGTCCTTGCCTTCCTGATAGAGCTTTAAAAAGCCATCAAACGCAATAACCTGACCATTAGCGCGCAAAAGAATCTGCTTATCTAACGATAGCGAATCGATTGTTACCCTATCTAAAACCGCAGGTTCCATTTGGCAGGCAACCGTTCTTTTCCAAATCAGCTCATAAAGTTTATATTCATCAGCGTCAATCTTACCTTCCATTTTCTTAGGTGTATTCATAACATCTGCCGGACGAATCGCCTCGTGTGCTTCCTGTGCGTTTTTAGACTTGGTTTTATATTCTTTGGCAGTTTTGGGAAGATATTTTTCACCAAAATATTTGAGAATCGCCTCACGACAGGCAGCTATAGCTTCGGCAGAAAGGTTCACCGCGTCCGTTCTCATATAAGTAATAAAACCGGCTTCGTATAATTTTTGCGCAACCTGCATGGTCTTTTTAGCTGAGAAGCGAAGTTTACGCGCCGCCTCTTGTTGAAGCGTTGAGGTTGTGAATGGTGGTGCCGGGAATCGGTTAGCCTTTTTACGCTCGATTTTTGCAATCTTAAAATCCTGAGCTTCGATTTTGGCTTTAGCAGCTTCGGCCTTTTCTTTAGTGTTTATATCAAATTTTTCCAGCTTTTTACCGTCCAAATTAATCAGGTGCGATGGGATGAGTGCCTTATCTTGGTTTTCAAGGTCAACATCTATGGTCCAATATTCTTCGGGTTTAAATTTTTCAATTTCCATCTCGCGTTCGCAAATTAAGCGGAGTGCAACTGACTGCACGCGACCGGCGGATTTGGAACCGGGGAGCTTGCGCCAAAGCACCGGAGATAATGTAAAGCCTACAAGATAATCCAGCGCACGGCGTGCCATATAGGCTGAAACGAGATTATCATCCACCTGACGCGGATTTTGAATTGCCTCAGTTACGGCGTGTTTTGTGATTTCATGAAAAACGACTCGTTCGATTTTTTTATCTTTTAATTTCTTTTTCGAAGACAATTCTTCCAAAATATGCCAAGCAATGGCTTCCCCTTCTCTATCCGGGTCGGATGCGAGGACTAACGTATCACAATCTTTCAGAGCCGTAATAATATCATTTAAGCGTTTTTTACCGCCCGCGCTTAATTCCCAAATCATCTTAAAATCTTCATCAGGATTAACAGAGCCATCTTTACTCGGTAAATCGCGAATATGCCCGTAACTTGCTAAAACTTTATAATCTTTTCCCAGATATTTATTAATTGTTTTTGCCTTTGCAGGAGATTCAACCACCACTAATTTCATCTTCTATATCCCTTTTTAAGCTTTAGCTATCTTATTGCCCGGAAGCCGAATGACTTTTCCATCCAGTTCCAGCTCCACAATCTTCATCAACACCTGTTCCGAATCAAGACCGCTTGAGCGAATTAAATCGTCAATATCTTCTCCTTGTTCAGAAATAAGCGATAGAAAATCAGAATAATCATCTCTCTTTTCGGCACTATCCGAATTATTTTGTTTGTTGTCAAGCGAATATTCAAACAAATCATCGATTTGGGCTTTTTGAGGTTGCTTTGGTTCAAATTTTTCTTGTGTAAAGTTAAAGTTTTCCAGTATATCCCGAGCACTCTCAACCAATACAGCTCCCTCTTTTAATAATTTATTACAACCGGAACTGCGCCCGTCATACGGCGCACCGGGGACAGCATAAACCTCCCGTCCCTGCTCTAACGCTTGGCGAGCGGTTATCAAAGAGCCTGACTGAATCCCCGCCTCCAAAACCAGCACACCTTTACTTAAACCGGATACGATACGATTGCGACGCGGGAAATTTGACGCTTGCGGCTTAGTATGAAACGGATATTCCGAAAGTATCAGTCCATGTTGCATCAAATTTTCATAAAGTTTTTGATTTTCACTCGGATAGACAACATCAACCCCCGTACCCAATACCGCTATGGTGTTACCTTCCGCCATCAAGGCTCCCGTATGTGCCGCAGCGTCAATTCCCCTTGCCATACCGGATACAATAATTATATCCCGCTTTGAAATATCTGACGCTATTTCTTTGGCATAGCGGCAAGCGCTTATTGAAGCATTCCTTGAACCGACAACAGCCAACATATTATTGTTTTTTAAAAGTTCAACATTGCCCAGAGCATATAACACCGGCGGACAATCTTCAATTTGTTTTAAATTATAAGGATATTCTTCGTCCTCTAGCGTTATTATTTTAACACGCTTGATTTCCGCGGTCAAAATTTCTTCCTCAGCCTTTTTTAAAGGATAGATTTCCCGCTTTAAAGAAAGTTCAGACAAAGCCTTGTCTATTGAGCCATATTTTGCAAGTATTCGCTTAAAATTAACCGGACCTATGCCTGATGTGTTTATCAGCCTGATATATGATATGAGTTTTTGCTTATTCAATTTACTTTATTTCCGTTTTTACTTTTTTAATTTTATTTTGCTCTCTTCTTTGTTTATCAGTCTTTTGATATTAGCATGATGGCGAGCAATTACCAAAATAGCAATAGCTGTATATACAAGTGTATATTCCATAGACGGCGCCAAGAAATATGACACGACAGGCAACAATGCCGCAGCAGTTAAAGCCGAAAGAGATGAATATTTAAATGTAAAAGCCATAATCAGCCAAATTGCCAAAGCAATTAAAGCAACCGGCCAACACGTTACCAACACAAAACCAAAAGTTGAAGCAACACCTTTGCCGCCTTTAAATTTTAACCAAACAGGAAAATTATGCCCCAAGACACCAAACACACCGGCAACAAGCGAAGCATTCACGCCAAGAGCAGTATCTGCGCCGACCGCATATTTAGCTATGATTGCTGCCAAGCCGACTTTAAATGCGTCACAAAGCACCGTCAACAGCGCAAGCATTTTATTTCCGGTACGAAGGACATTTGTTGCCCCGATGTTACCCGAACCGATTTTGCGAATATCTCCATAGCCGGCCATTTTGGTTAGAACCAAGCCAAACGGCACTGAGCCGATTAAATATCCGAATAACGCGCTTAATCCATAAATTAGTTCTGTTGACATAGTGCCGTCCTTTCCAAGTTTATTTTTTCTTATGTTAATAAAATGAGTTAAAAATTCAACTTATTTTCAGACTAATGTGCATTTATCTTGTATTAGAGTTAAAAAAATGGTGACAAATCGAATTATTTGTTTAATATATCCTCAAATATTAAACTCGAGGGATTGATGAAAAAAGCTTATAAAAGGATACTCTTAAAATTGTCCGGCGAAGGACTTATGGGGTGCCAACCTTGCGGTATTGACGAGCATATTCTTGACACTATTGCTGAAAGCATAAAAAAAGTTTACCTTAAAGGAATCGATTTATGCTTGGTTATCGGCGGGGGAAATTTTTATAGAGGGGTTAATAACAAGAACAAAGCCGTCAGCCGACCGGTTGCTGACCAAGCCGGTATGCTTGCAACCCTTATCAACGCCCTTTTTCTTAAAAGTATTCTCCTCGCAAAAGGTATTCCTGCCGAAATATTATCCGGTTTAGCCGTGCCGCAAGCCGCTGAAACCTATTCTTTCAGAGCTATGCAAAAATTGTTTTCCGAAAAAAAAGTGATTATTTTTGCCGGAGGGACCGGCAACCCCTATTTTACAACAGACACAGGAGCAACTTTGCGTGCTTTGGAAGCAAATTGCGATGCTTTATTTAAAGCCACACAGGTTGACGGTGTTTATGACAGCGACCCGAAAAAGAATCCTGACGCTAAGCGTTTCGATGAGATTTCTTACGACGAAGTAATCACAAAAGAACTTAAGGTTATGGATATGACTGCAATTTCCATGGCTAGAGAAAACAAACTCCCTATTATTGTTTTTAAGCAAGAGGATGAGAATTCTCTTGCCAATGTTTTAGATGAAAAAGGCAATTATACAATTATAAAGTGAGGTAACATGACCGATTTTAATGACATAAAAAAAGACACAATTGAACGGATGGAAAAAACACTTGAAATGCTTGCCAATGACTTTGGCGGCTTAAGAGCCGGGAGGGCACATGCAAGCCTTTTGGATAATGTTATGGTTGAAGCGTATGGGTCTTGCACCCCGATTGCTCAGGTCGGAACTATCAGTGTTCCTGATGCCAGAACTTTATCTGTCAGTGTTTGGGATAAAGGGTTGGCTAAAGCCGTTGAAAAAGCACTTAGAGAATCGGATTTAGGCTTGAACCCAGTTTCAGACGGTCAACTCATTCGTATTCCTATTCCGCCACTTTCCGAAGAAAGAAGAAAGGAATTGGTTAAAGTTGCCGGAAAATACGCCGAACAAAACAAAGTTGCTATTCGTAATATCAGACGCGATGCTTTAGATGAAGTTAAAAAACTAAAGAAAGATAATCTTATTTCCGAAGATGACGAAAAAAGATATGGTAATGATATTCAGAAATTAACTGATGACTCAATCAAGAAGATTGATGCACTACTTGCTCAGAAAGAAAAAGATATTTTACAAGTCTAAGCATTATGGAAACGGATATTTGCAAACATATAGCCATTATTATGGATGGAAACGGACGCTGGGCGAAAAAACGGGGAATGCCACGTAGTTTTGGTCACAAAAAAGGTGCTGAAAACGTGATTGAGATAACTCGCGCAGCAAAAGACGCAGGCGTTAAGTATTTAACACTTTATGCTTTTTCAACCGAAAACTGGCAACGTTCAAAAGAAGAAGTTGACGCCTTAATGCAATTGCTTAGAGAGTACCTTGATAAAGGATTTAAAGACATTATGGAAAATAATGTTCGAATTCGTTTTATCGGCGAAAAAAAGATGTTGGCACCCGATATTCTGGAGAAAATGAGAGCTATTGAAGACAAGTCGGCTGATAATACTGCTTTAACGCTTTGCGTAGCTTTGTCATACGGTTCCAGACAAGAGATTTTATCAGCCGTAAAAAAGACAGCTCAACTGGTTGCTGAGAAAAAAGTGACAATTGGTGAAATTGACCAAGCTCTTTTTTCTGCAAATCTTTATACTGCAGATATTCCTGACCCGGATATTTTAATTCGTACCAGCGGCGAGCAACGTATCAGCAATTATCTTTTATGGCAACTTGCCTATACAGAGCTGTTTTTTACCGATACGCTATGGCCGGATTTTGATAAAAACGAATTACTTACTATTTTAGAGAACTTTAGCATGAGAGAGAGAAGATATGGAAAAAGCTAAACTTACATCATTACAAAAAAGAGTTTTAACTTCGCTTGTTATGATTCCTGTTGTTATCGGCGCTTTAAGATACGGACATCCGTTTGCTGATATTTTGGTTTATTTGGTTGGAATTATGTTGTGCTGGGAATGGGCAGCCATGGTTCCCAATAAGCGCGCCAATGTTTATACGGCATGCTATGCTTTTGCGTTAGGTTGCTCCTTGCTTATCTCAAATCGAATCGTTTTATTTTTGATGCTAGGCTTTATCGCTGCTTTTATTTATTTGAAAGCAAAAGATGAAGCACACCGTTTGCTCCTAACTTTAGGTTCTCTCTATATTTCCATTGGGGTCGGTGCGTTATATTGGATGTATTTTCTTTTTGATGCGTTTGGCGGCATTCCGGGAGAAAGAGGCAGCTTTGTAATGACATTGTGGTTTATTTTAATGGTTTGGAGCGTTGACATTGGCGGCTATATTATCGGCACATCGCTTAAAGGACCAAAACTTGCACCGCGTATCAGCCCAAATAAAACATGGTCCGGTTTAATCGGCGGCGTTGTCTTAGCCGTTGCCGTCAGCTTTATATATATATATGTTATTAAAAATGCTTTTGATTTACCGATGCTTATGAGTGAGCAATTAAAATTTTCTCAACTCGGGGCTATTGTTGCCGTTGTTGCTCAAATTGGTGATTTGATTGAATCTGCAATTAAACGACACCTCAACATCAAAGATAGCAGTGCCCTTATCCCCGGACATGGCGGTGTCTTTGATAGAATCGACGGTCTTATCTTTGCCGCACCAATTGTCTATTTTTACTTTAGCCTATTTTCATTTAATTAGATTTATAAGGAATAAGTATCATGGAATGGTTAGTAAATATTGTCTATTATGTTGTCCCGTTTCTTATTTTATTAGGGATTTTGGTTTTTGTTCACGAATTCGGACATTTTATTGTTGCAAGAAAGTTAGGAGTGGCTGTCAGTGCATTTTCCATCGGCTTTGGCAAAGAACTTTGGAGCAAAACAGATAAAAAAGGAACAGTATGGAAATTATCAGCCATTCCACTTGGCGGATATTGTCAGTTTTTAGGTGATGCAGACGAATCGTCTTCAACAAGTGAAGTCGATTTGAGTAAATATTCTAAAGAAGAACAGAAACATTTATTTGCGACACAATCGCCAATAAAAAAACTGGCGATTGCCATTGCCGGACCTTTGTTTAATTATCTTTTCGCTTTTTTTGTTTTTTTCGGATTATTTTTTGCTTTCGGCAGTTACAGTTTACCACCGATTGTTTCAGACGTTATTAAAGACAGCCCGGCTGAAAAAGCAGGAATTATGATTGATGACAAAATTCTTGAAATTAACGGTATAAAAATCAATGACTGGTCTGACATACACAAAGAAGTCAGCGTTTCCGTTGATACGGCCAGCTTAAAAATTGAGCGCGGCAATGAAATTATAGAGTTGGTTATTCCGCTTGAAACAATGGATTATGCTTTTGATGAAACAGAAAAACCAGTAAAACGTAAAATGATAGGAATTAAAGGTGAAGCAAAGAGATTTCAAATTGTTAAGGATAATTTTAATTTTACAAAATCATTTGTTGACGCCGCTAAAGAAGTTTATAGCGTTACAGATATGACACTGCGAGGTGTCGGACAAATGCTTACGGGAGAGCGTTCCAGCGAAGATGTCGGCGGAATTATCCGAATTGCCGAAATGTCAGGAGATATTTCAAAATCAAGAAGCTTTTGGGACTTCTTGTCGTTTATGGCTTTGCTCTCTATTAATCTCGGATTGATAAACTTATTCCCAATCCCTCTATTAGATGGTGGACATGTTGTAATTTATTTGTTAGAAATAGTGTCAGGACGTCAACTTAACACAAAAGTCAAAGATTATTTGTTTAAGATTGGTCTTGGTTTTATTTTGTTTCTGATGGTGTTTGCCACCTGGAATGATATAACGCACTTAATAACAAGATGGTTTGAATAGCTTTTAAGGATTTAAAAATGAAATTTAAATTGGCGGGGATTTCTTTGTTGGCTTTAGCCGTTTGCACACAAGCAATGGCTCAGGAGAACATCAACAGTATCAAAATTAACGGTCTTCAACGCGTTGAAAGAGAGACAGCTTTGTCTTATGCCGGAATTAATACAAGCAAGCCGGTTTCTACGAGCGAGCTCAATTTGGCATTAAAAAGATTATATGACACAGGGCTTTTCAGCGACATTAGTTTTGATACAAAAGGCAATACCCTGATTATTAATGTTACAGAGAATCCGGTTATCGGTGTTATGGCTTTTGATGGCAATGATAAAATTGATGACAAAATATTGGAATCGGAAGTTCAATCTGCGCCAAGGTCTGTTTTCAGCAAATCAAAAGTTCAACAAGACGTTCAGCGAATCCTTGATGTTTATAAAAGAGCCGGTCGTTACGGTGTTTCCGTTGAGCCGAAAATTATTAAAAAATCTGAGAATCGCGTTGATTTGATTTTTGAAATAGAAGAAGGTCCTGAAGCCAAAATTGACACCATCAACTTTATTGGTAACAAGCACTATACCGGTAAAGACCTTCAAGGGGAAATTATGAGCAAGGAAAGCCGTTGGTACAGACTGTTTTCAAGTGCTGAAAATTTTGACCGTGAAAAAATGAACTATGACCAAGAGCTTTTGCGTCGTTTTTATAACCGCCACGGTTATGCCGACTTTGCGGTTGTATCTGCTATTGCCGAACTTTCAAGAGATAAGACATCTTTTGTTTTAACGTTTACCATTGATGAAGGTACCCGCTATAAAATTAATGATATTCAAATTAAATCGATGGTTCCGGATGTTGATGCGAATCTGTGGTATAAAGATGTTACCTTTAAGGTTGGCGATTGGTACAATTCCGATGAAATTGAAAAGACAGTTAACGCTTTAACCGAAGATTTAGCAAAGAAAGGCTTTGTCTTTGTTGAGGTTGTTCCTAACATTCATAAAGACAGACAGTCCGGTAAGTTAAGCGTTGTGTTTGATATTAAAGAAAATGCAAAAGTTTTTGTAAACCGTATTAACATTACCGGCAACACCAGAACGCTTGATGAAGTTATCAGACGTGAATTTCGTATTGCAGAAGGTAACGTTTTCAATGTTGCCAAGATTAAAGAATCAAGACGTAATGTTGAACGTTTGAACTTCTTTAGCAAAGTTGATATTGATTCTGAAAGAGTTGATTATGACAAAGCGGACATCAATGTTAATGTTGAAGAAAAGTCAACCGGTTACTTTAATGTTGGCGTTGGTTATTCTACCGTAAACGGCGCGTTAGTCAGAGCCGGAATTACGGAAAACAACTTCTTAGGTAAAGGACAAGAGGTTAGCTTGAACGCCGGCGTTTCTCAAAGAACGACAGATTACAGCTTCAGCTTTACCGAACCTTATTTTATGAATAGAAGATTAAGCGCCGGTACGGATTTATTCTACCAAACGGAAGATTATCAAGATGAAAGTAATTATGATATGGATACCGTTGGCGGCAGAGTCCGTTTTGGGTGGAATTATACGGATGATTTATCTCAGTATGTCCGTTACACTTTAAAGCAGGATAAAATTAAGAACGTCAGCAGCGCGTCTAAATATATTCAAAGCGAGCAAGGCGATGCTATCGACTCGGTTATCGGGCAGACATTGGTTTATGATAAGCGCGACAGCGTTATGAAGCCAAGAGAAGGGTATTATTTGTCTTTCGGTAATGATGTTTCAGGTCTTGGCGGTGATGACAAATATTTGAAATTTGACGCGAAAGCATATAAATTCTACACCCTTTCTGACTACTACACCTTTAAATTCTTTATTAACGGCGGATATGTTACCGGTTATGGCGATGAAGATGTCAGATTGGCACAAAGATATTTCTTAGGCGGCAACACAATGCGCGGCTTTGAAACAGGCGGTATCAGCGCTCGTGATAAGGTTACCAAAGATGCCTTGGGCGGCAACTGGATGGTTTGGGGTGGTGCCGAGCTTGCTTTCCCGATGGGGTTAGACGAACTTGGTATCAGAGGAAGAACCTTTGTTGATGTTGGTACAACAGGCAAACCTGATAATATTAACTCTTCTGATGTTGATTACTCTTCTAGCCCGCGTGTTGCTGTCGGCTTCGGTTTTGAGTGGACATCTCCGATGGGTAAAATTGACATTGACTTTGGCTTTCCGATTGTTAAACAAAAATATGATGAAACCGAAGTATTCCGTTTGAATTTTGGTACAAGCTTATAATTCAAGGAGAATAAAATGGCTGACAAAGTTTTTTACAAACACAACGGGATAAAAACTATTGAAGAAATCGCTAAAGCTATTAATGCCGAGATTATAACCGAAGGTCGTAGTAAAGAAAAGATAGATGATATTTGTTCTATCGAATCGGCCGGAGCGACTGACCTTTGCTTTTTCTATGATAAAAAGAGCAAAGATAAGGCAACATTAATTAAGGCAAAAGCTTGTGTTACCATCAAAGAGCTGGTTGGTTTAATCCCTGAGGGGGTGATTGTTTTAATCACAGAAAACCCGAAACTTGCTTTTACCAACCTGATTAACTTTTATTATTCGGAGCATAAGCCGTCAGCAGAGATTGATAAAAGTGCGGTTATTGCCAAATCAGCTCAAATCGGTAAAAATTGTTATGTCGGAGCACACGCGGTTATTGAAGATGATGTTGTCATCGGTGATAATTGTGTTATTGAGGCAAACGCTGTTATTGCCAGAGGGTGCAAAATCGGCAACAATTGCCGTATCGGTAACAATGCAAGTGTTGCCTACTGCTTAATGGGCAATGATTGTTACATCTATACCGGTGCTCGAATCGGACAAGATGGGTTTGGCTTCTCTGTGGTTGAGGGCAGACATCAGCGTATTCCGCAAATCGGCAGAGTGATTATCGGCAACGATGTTGAGGTCGGCGCTAACACTTGTATTGACAGGGGGGCGCTTGATGATACCATTATCGGTGACGGTTGTCGGATTGATAACCTGGTTCAGGTTGCCCATAACGACAGAATCGGCAAGTGTTGCATTTTGGTTGCGCAAACCGGAATTGCCGGTAGCTGCACTTTTGGCGATTATGTTGTTTGCGGCGGACAGACTGGTTTTGCCGACCACTTGAAAGTTGGAAGCGGCGCGCAAATCGGAGCACAATCCGGTGTTATGAGAGATATTGAACCGGGGGCTATTGTCATGGGGTCGCCAACCGTTCCGTTTAAAGATTTTATGCGACAGGTCGCATTTTTACAAAAAAACAGCAAAAAATAACTAAGGAGTCTGATATGTCTGAAGAAGTTAAAGTATATCATATTGAAGAAATTATGAAGATGTTGCCGCATAGGTATCCATTTTTGTTAGTTGACCGTTTGGAAGTTGAAGTTCCGGGCGAAAAAGGTGTCGGGATTAAAAATGTCACGATGAATGAAGAATTTTTCCAAGGACATTTTCCCAATAATCCGGTTATGCCGGGCGTTTTGCAAATTGAAGCAATGGCACAGACAGCCGGAGCTGTTGTTATCTCGCAAGACGAGCATTATGCAGATAGTAAACGCAATGTTTTATTTATGGGAATCGACGGGGTTAAATTCAGAAAACAAGTAAAACCTGGCGACCAGCTCAGAATGCACGTTGAAAAGATTAAAGCGCGCCGCAATATTTTTGTTTTCAAGGGAACGGCTATGGTTGACGGGCAAGTTGCTTCTGAAGCAGAATTAACCGCGATGATTTTGGAATAAATCTTTCCTTTAACGCGTTTTAAAGTTGAAAAAATCAGAGATAGGATTTATCTTATCTCTGATTTTTTTGAGGTGATTAAAATGTTTGATGCGCATAAGATACGAAAAGATTTTCCGATTTTAAACAAATTAATTGATGGTAAAAAAAATATTTATCTTGATACGGCTGCCTCTGCACAGAAACCAATGGCTGTTATAAAAAGAATCTCAGAGGTCTATGAGAGCGAATATGCCAACGTCCATCGAGGCAGTTACTGGCTTTCAGAAAAAGCAACGGAGGATTATGAATATGCCAGAAAAGCCGTTGCCCGTTTTATTTATGCAAAATCAGCTGATGAAATTGTTTTTACACGCAATGCCACAGAAGGGATTAATCTTGTTGCCGCAACATTTGGTGCACAAAATTTAAAGCCCGGAGATGAGGTCTTGCTTTCTAGAGCAGAACATCACGCGAATCTTGTTACCTGGCAACAGTGGGCAAAAAAAACAGGCGCAACGATTAAATATTTTGATTTGGATGAAAATGGCGGATTTAACAAAGAAAAATTTTTTAAGGCATTAAGTCCAAAAACCAAAATTGTTTCCGTGACTGCAATGTCTAATGTTTTGGGAACGATTTTTCCCATTAAAGAAATGAGCCAAGCGGCGCACCAAGTTGGGGCTAAAATTTTAATTGACGCCTGCCAATATGCCGTACATAAACAAATTGACGTTCAGGAATTTGATTGTGATTTTTTAGTTTTTTCAGGGCATAAAGTTTATGGTCCAACGGGAATCGGCGTTTTGTATGGCAAAAAAGAAATTTTAGATACTATGCCTCCTTATCAATATGGCGGAGATATGATTGAAAATGTCAGCTATGAAGAAACGACCTTTGCTCCGGCTCCCTCACGGTTTGAAGCCGGAACGCCGGCTATTGTACAAGCTATCGGGCTCGGCTCGGCGCTTGAATATTTAATGCAGTTTGACTTTAAAGAAATTGAGTTGTATGAACAAGAGTTAACCGAATATACAACCCAAAAGCTTCTTGAGGTTAAAGGGCTTAAACTTTTGGGAACAGCAAAAGACAAAGGCGGCGTTTTTTCCTTTGCTTTGGAGGGAATTCATCCGCAAGATTTGGCTTTTATTTTAGGGCAAGAAGGAATTGCTGTTCGCGTGGGGCATTTTTGTGCGGAACCATTGGTTAAAAGTTTGGGATATAATTCTCTGACACGAGCGTCTCTTGGGATTTATTCGGTTAAAGAAGATATTGATGAACTAATTAAAGCTTTATACAAAGCTAAGGATTTACTGGGTTAAAAAGACTATGACTGGACAAGCTGTTGAGCAAAAAACAATTGATGAAAACGAAGCTCAGCTTTTGGCGGCAATGAGCATTGATGAAGAAGGCGAACTTCCGGTTTATAAAGCATACGCAGGAAAAGAACTGAGTAATATAGAAAAAAAAGCCAAACTGTTTGACGTTGTGGAAGCTATTAAAACCGTATTTGACCCTGAAATTCCGATAAATGTGTATGATTTGGGACTGATTTATAAAATTGACCAAAAAGACAATGGTGATTTGCATATTGATATGTCTTTAACGGCTCCGGGATGCCCTGTTGCCGGTGTTTTGCCGCAACACGTGGCAGACGCTGCTGCCGGCGTTGACGGAGTTGGCGCCGTTGAGGTTGAGGTTGTTTGGGAACCTGCCTGGACGATGGAACGTTTGAGTGATGAAGCAAGAATGATGCTGGAAATGATTTAAGAGAGGAGAAATAATGACTATTGATGAATTAACCGAAAATTTTTCATTTTTAGATTCTTGGGAAGACAGATATAAATATCTGATAGAGCTTGGCAATGCTCTCAACCGCTTAAGTGAAGAAGAAAAGATTGACCAATGGAAAGTTCCGGGATGTCAATCGCAAGTATGGATTATTCCGCATTATAATAATGGCACGCTTCATTTTACGGGAGATAGCGACGCTATTATCGTGCGAGGAATTATTGCTATTGTCTTGGAAATTTTTAAAGATAAAACTGCACAAGAGATTTTAGATATTGATGTTGAAAAAATTTTTGATAAAATGGGCTTAAAAGAGCATATTACCCCTAACAGGCGCAGCGGTATGCTTTCTATGGTTGATAAAATAAAATATTATGCCGCTCAGGCATTAGGAACAGAGGATGGATATTCACGAGTATCAAGCTAAAAATATTTTTAAAACCTTTGGAATTAAAATTCCTAAGGGGATAATAGCTTATACCCCGACTGAAGCACGGGACGCCGCGCTAAAAATTTCTGAAACGGGACCTTGGGTCGTTAAGGCGCAAATTCATGCCGGTTCACGAGATGTCGGCAGATTTTCAGATAAACGCGCAGGGAAAAAGGGTGGAATCAGACTTTCGAAAACACCAACGGAAGTTTATGAGAATGCTGATAAAATGCTTGAAAATATGCTTGTTACCAACCAAACCGGCGTAAAAGGGCGCTTGGTAAGCAGGGTTTATGTTGAAGAATACATTAAAACGATAAAAAAGTTTTATGTAGGGCTTGCGGTTGATTGGACTTCTGCTTCAATAAAACTGCTTATTTCTCCGGTATCAGAACATACTGACGATGATGTTATTGAATTTGCCTTAAAAAATTCCGAAGATATTTTGAAACTTGATTTGGGGCTACAAGAGCAAATCACCTCTCAACAACTTAATGAGATAGCTCAGTTTATGGAATTTTCCGGAACTTTGTCAACCTTAAAGACCTTTTTTAATAAAATCATCAAAGTTTTTTACGCCTACGATGCGGTTATGTTGGAAATTAACCCTATCGGAATTAGCAAAGACGGTGATATTTGGCCGTTAGATGCAAAAATTATTTT
This sequence comes from Alphaproteobacteria bacterium, assembly GCA_017939155.1. Lineage (GTDB taxonomy): Bacteria > Pseudomonadota > Alphaproteobacteria > RF32 > CAG-239 > CAG-267. Next base: position 51,461 of record JAGAZZ010000047.1, read on the forward strand.
TGACAGTAACGCTTTATATCGGCATAAAGATATTGTCAGGTTGGCAGATAACACGGAAGTTGAAGAAAGAGAGCAAACTGCTGCCAAATATGGCTTTCAGTATAAAGAGCTTGGTAGTGGCATCGGCATTATTTCCAACGGTGACGGTTTGGCACTTAATATCATAAACGAAGCGAAAAAAATAAACTTAAATACTGCCTGCTTTTTAAACCTTAAAGGTGGCGTAGACAGAGATAAAATTGCCGCCAGTATAAAACTGATTATGACAAACCCCAAGGTTGACGGTATTTTTATTAATATTTTAGGTGGTTTTTTACGTTGCAACCTTATCGCGGACGGCATTATTACCGTAGCAAATGATTTAGGGCTGAATATTCCGTTAGTCGTTCGCTTTGAGGGAACGAACAAAGAAGAAGCTACAAACATTCTGCAAGCTTCGGGATTATCTTTATTGATTGCACCTGACACTGTTTTAGGACTTAATATGCTGCAAAAAGCAATTGCGGAGGACTTATAATGGCGGTTTTGGTTGATAAAAACACAAAAATTATGGTTCAGGGAATCACCGGTACGCAGGCTTCTTTTCATATTCAACGCGCCATAAATTATGGGACAAAGATTGTTGCAGGTGTTGTTCCGAATAAAAGCGATGATTCTTATTTGGGTGTTCCTCTGTTTAGCACGGTTAAAGAAGCTAAGGAAAAGACAGGCGCCAACGCGTCCATTATTTTCGTACCGGCAAAATTTGCAAAATCAGCTATTTTAGAGGCGATTGAAGCTCAACTTGATTTGGTGGTTGTTATCACCTCCGGAATTCCTGTTAATGATATGATGAAAATTCGGCAGGAATTAGCTCGCTCTAAAACCATTCTTATCGGTCCGAACACACCGGGTATTATCACCCCGAAAGAGGCCTATATGGGGATTTTTCCGGATAATATCCATAAAAGCGGAAAAATCGGGGTTATTTCGCGCTCATCCACGCTAACCTACGAGGTGATTTTGGAAATTAACAAAGCCGGATTTGGCGAATCGACCGTTGTCGGGTTAGGAGATGACCTAATTGTCGGGTGCGGCTTTAATGAGATTATTGAAAAATTTAACCAAGACAAAAAAACATCCGCAATTGTTTTAATTGGCGGAATCGGCGGAAATTATGAAATTGAAGCCGCGCGGCTTTATCAGCAGACGAAAAAAATTAAACCGGTTATCGCATTAATGATAGATGACCCGACCACACTTTCGGACAATAAAGGTTTAGCGCCGGAAATCCTTTGTCGGGGGATTACGACTTTGGCCGAAAAAAGAAAGAAGATGGAAGACGCAGGTATGATTGTTATTGATAACATCTCCGCGTTGAAAGACGAACTTGCAAGAATATGCTGAAATGGTTAAAAATACTGCTTAACGTGATTTTGCCACCGCGATGTTTAATATGCGGCAAGGTTATTTCTTCAGATGACAGTTTGTGCCTTGATTGCTTTGATAACATTAATTTTATAACCAAACCTTATTGCAAGCGGTGCGGTGTTCCTCTTGTTTCCGGTGGGGATGAAACTTATTGTGTCGCCTGTCTAACAAAAACCTCTCCTTTGCGCCTCTGCAGAGCTGCGATTAAATATGATGAATTTTCTAAAAAGCTGATTTTAGATTTCAAATTTTTAGACCATATTGAAAATAAAAAGCTTTTGGCTCGTTGGCTTTATATGGCTGGTCAAGATATTTTTAAAGAAGGGGTTGATTTACTTATTCCCGTTCCGCTTTATTACACACGGCTGATTAAAAGGAAATACAATCAATCTGCAATTTTGACCGCTGAACTTGCAAAATTATCGGGAATAGAGGCTTGTTATACAGCTCTTAAAAAAATAAAGCATACTTTGCCTCAGGTTGAATGTAACGGCAAACATAGAAAACTTAATGTTCAAAATGCTTTTGATGTGCTTCATTGTGATAAGATTAAAGGTAAGCGAATCGTTTTAATTGACGATGTTTATACCACCGGTTCCACCTTAAAAGAATGTGCGAAAGCATTGAAAAAAGCCGGTGCAAAATCTGTTGACGCTTTAACGGTTGCACGTGTTTGTAAAAAGTAAATTTTCTCTTATTTTTCAAACGCTTATCAACAATGCATTTCTGTAAAATAGACCAACGTTTATTTTATATATGATTTTTTTATTTGAAGCAATTAACGTTGTCAAACTAAATAACTAAAATTACACACTTTTAGATTCTGTTCGATTATTTTGTTTTTACTCGCCATAAACGTTGATTTATGGCGAGAGGAAAAATTTTAAATGATTTTGAAAAAGAATAATGAAGCAGGGCGCTCGATGGTAGAAATGTTAGGCGTTTTGGCTATTGTCAGCATCCTTTCAATCGGCGGAATATCCGCCTTTCAAAAAGCAATGACCAAACACAAAATCAATAAAACAACTGAAGAATTTTCGCAATTTATCAATGAGCTTTTAAGATATTCCAAAGATTTAAAACGTATGCACACAAATAATGAAACCGTAGAACAAGCCAAGATTGCCTCATCAATAGAATTTTTCCTACCATCAACTTGGAGAAGACAATATGAAAATTTATATGATAGTATGAATCATAGAATATATCCTTTCATCCGCAATGACCAAACCGATGTAAGGCATAAATATTTAAGCATAGATTATCATATGCCTAGAGGTAAAGACAACACTCAATTTTGTATCGCTCTTTACGATATGGCAAAACCCTACGCCGAAGTAATAAGAAAAGTATTTGTTTACACTAAAGCAACCGAGTCAGAGCAAACAAAGGTACAGACAGCGGTTTGGGGAACAATTGATTGCAAAAAAAACAGAAAATGTCTTAATGATATAACTCTTGCCGATATGAAAAGATATTGCGACACTTGCGATAATGAAAAAGAGGGCTGTTCTTTCGTTCTTATGTTCAGGCTTTGAGAGAGCTAAATAAAAAAAAGCAGGTTACCCTGCTTTTTTTTATTTGGAAACGGAGAGAAGCTTTGCATATTTTTGCAAAATACATTCCGCCGTCTTAGAAAGCTCTTTTATTTGTTTTTTATCAAGCCCACCTTTGGCAACCAGCATCTCTGAAGTTAGTTCAAAAACATCACCGCTAAAATCTTTTAAGCAATGTTTTTTACCTTTTGCAGTGATAATGCTTTGGCGCACGGTTTCGGTTGTTTCATCAACGGGTTCCATATCGGCTTTCCTATTTATTGTCAATACTGGTTGAGAGCCATTTTCCGGCTGTTTCTTCATATTTAGCATTTGCATCATATAAATCAACCTTTAAATTCAAATCTTTAGCAGTTAATTTACCCATTGTCTGCAAAAGATTTAAGCCTGAAACGTAATAATCATGACGCGTTCTGACTTCTTCCACTTCAGAGTTTAACAAATATTGATATTGGTTTAAGACATCAAGAACCGTCCGGTTGCCCAGGGCTTCTTCTTCTCTCACGCCATTTAAGGCTACCTGATAAGCTTTGATTTGCGCTTTAACAGAGGTTATTTTTGCTTTATTGGCGCTTAAATATTCCCAATAACTTGTAATATCCGAATATAACTCATCTTGAGCATTTAAGACATCTTCTCTTGCCTGCCAACGATAATATTTGCTTTGGCGAATCTTTGCCCGACTCGTTCCGGCATTATAGATTGGCATAGAGAAATTAACGCCAACCTCAACCGAATCGTTCGTCGGATTTTTATCATAAAGATAATTTTGGCTCTTTAATCTGCCAGCTGTCGCATACGCATTGACAGAAGGCAACAAATCGCCTTTGTTGGTTTTGACGTCATATTTTCTGGCTTTTAAGGTATGTTTAGCGGCTGATAAGGCGTAGTTATGCGTTTTAGCATAATCAAGAGCGCCATCTAAGCTCTTGGGAAACATTTTTTCTATTTCTTTAGGGTCATTAACCCCTTTGGGGTCATCTCCGATTATTTGTTTATAAACCGCTTTTGAGGCTTCAAGATTGCCTTCTGCAGAAATGCGTCCCGACTGAGCTGAAGCATAACTTGCTTCTGCCTGAGAAACGTCTGTCGTTGTTACTTCGCCGACATGAAAACGCTCTCTTGTTTCATCTAATTCTTTTTTTAAGAGTTTTTCATTATTCTTTTGCAATTTCACTATTGCCTCATCTCTTAAAACATCAAGGTATGCCGTTGCGGCATTTAACAGAACATTTTGTTCCGTAGCCATTAAATTAGCGTGAGCTGCCTTAACATTGCTTTTTGCCGCACTGATGGAATTTATGGTTTTAAAACCACTAAAAACAGGTTCTGAGATTGTTGCCTGTAAAGTTCTGTTATACCCGTCCACCACCTTTTGCGGCACCCCGTTTATAGCGCCATTTGAATTTATTTTTGAATCGGTATATCCTCCTTGCACGCTTAAAGTCGGTCGGTAACCTGCTTTAGATAAAGCTACGGTTTCATCAACCGCTCCGGCTGAGGCACGTGCGGCTTTTAACACCGGATTATATTCATAGGCTTTGGCTAAGGCCGCCTCTAAAGTATCTGCTCTAGCCGAAAGCGCTGTCGAAATAGTTAGCACACTGATTAAAAAACTAATTTTTTTCATCTTTCATCTGTCCCTTGTCTATCAAAACTTATATTTTTGTAGCACCTATTTATAAAAAAAATGCTAAACAAATTTGTTATTTTTCAAAATAATCTTATATTATTAACGAAAATTCAAACTATTTTACTATAGTTTTGTGAATAGTAATGAATGTTTAACAGGGAGATTACGTTTTGAGAAAAAGCAAATTAGAAATTAGTGATGAAATTAAGAAAGCCCGTCTTAAGCTTTCTATTGAGCACTATATTAAATATTTTATCGGCAAAAGAGCCTGCGAACTAACCAAGGAGGAAGCACTTTATGCTATTTCACTCGCGGTTAGAGAATTTGCTATGGATGAAATGTATAAAACAATTGCCTGCTATAATGAGAAATCTGCTAAAAGGGTTTATTATCTTTCGATAGAATATCTTATCGGGCGCTCTTTAGAGAACAATTTGCATAATCTTGGGCTTTATGACTTATTAAAAGATATTAAGCTTGATGATTTTCCGGATTTTTCTTTAGAAGAAATTTTTGACACAGAATATGACCCGGCTCTCGGCAACGGCGGGTTAGGACGTTTAGCTGCCTGCTATCTTGATTCCATGGCATCGCTCGGAATGCCCGGTTTCGGTTATGGTATTAATTATCAATTCGGCTTATTTAAACAAAAATTTGAAAACGGCTGGCAGGTTGAACAGGCTGATAACTGGTTTTCCGATTTTTCGCCATGGGAGCTTGCCCGCCCCGACCGTCAGGTAACTATTCCGATGTTCGGTCATGTTGAAACGTACAAAGACGCTAACGGTAAAGATACATACGTTTGGGCTAACACACACACGTTATACGGCGTTCCTTATGACTTTCCGATTGTCGGTTATAATGGTAAATCAGTTAACTATTTGCGCTTATTCTCAGCTAAAACAGATGATGAGTTTGACATTGATATTTTCAATAACGGCGGATACATTGAAGCGGTTGAAGATAAAATCAAGACCGAATCTATTTCTAAAGTATTATACCCGTCTGACGCGCTCGAATCGGGAAAAGCTTTACGTTTATCGCAGCAATATTTCTTTGTTTCCTGCGCTATTCAAGATATTTTCCGCAGATTTTTGGAAGATAACAACGATTTTGACAAATTGCCTCAATCAATCTGCATTCAACTTAATGATACTCACCCGGCTTTAGCCATTGTTGAGATGATGCGGCTTTTGGTTGATGTTTACGGACAAGAATGGGAGCCTTCTTGGAATATTGTCACCAAGATTTTTGCTTACACAAACCACACTTTGCTTCCTGAAGCGCTTGAAACATGGCCGGTTAAATATTTTGCCAAGATGTTGCCCAGACATTTGCAGATTATTTATGAAATTAACCGCCGGTTTATGGAATTTGCCAAAGAGAAATTTGGTGATAACGAAGCCAAACTTCAAAAAGTTTCGATTGTTTCCGGCGAAGGGGAAAGCCAAATTATCCGTATGGCTAACCTCTCTATTGTCGGGTCATTCTCTGTTAATGGCGTAGCGAAAATTCACTCTGAATTGATTAAAACCTCGCTTGTACCGGAGTTTTATGAACTTTGGCCGGAAAAATTCACTAATATCACCAACGGTATTACACCGCGCCGCTGGTTGTTGCACGCTAATACAAACCTTGCGACGCTTATTTCTGATAAAATCGGCAAAGACTGGATTTCACATTTAGAGCTTTTGAGCAAAATTTCTGATTTTGCCGAAGATGCTGATTTTGTGCGGAAATTTATTAAGATTAAAAAGACCAACAAAGAAGTTTTACGTCATGAAATCTTTAAGCGTACAAATGTTGCAGTTACGGCTAACAGTATGTTTGTGGTGCAAGCTAAGCGTATTCACGAATATAAACGCCAGCTTATGGCTATTTTGCAGGTTATCGGCGATTATTTGGCGATTGTGCGGGATAATGTTCGTCCGGTTTGCCCGAAAACTTATATTTTTGCAGGAAAAGCCGCCCCATCTTATACTTTTGCAAAGCTCATTATTAAGCTGATTAACAGTGTTGCAAATGTTGTTAACAATGACACTCGAGTTGGCGACGCGTTAAAAGTTGTCTTTATTCCTGACTATAAGGTTTCTGTTGCGGAAACACTTATTCCGGCGGCAGATGTCAGCTTGCAAATTTCAACAGCTGGCTTTGAAGCTTCAGGAACGGGCAATATGAAGTTTGCCTTAAACGGGGCTTTGACAGTCGGGACATACGACGGCGCAAATATTGAGATTAGAGAAGCCGTCGGCGAAGATAATTTCTTCTTATTCGGTTTGAAAGAGAATGAAATTCAGGCAATGCGCCCGACTTATAATCCGCGCAAAATTTATGAGGAATCGGAATATGTTAAACGTATTCTCAACACGATTAACTCAAACCTGTTTTGCGAAAAAGACACGCCGGCGTTGTTTAAGCCTATCTTTGATGAGCTTCTTAATCGGGATTATTTCTTTGTTTTGGCAGATTTGGAAGCCTTTGACAAAGCAATGAAAGAAGCAGAGCTTGCTTATTTGAAACAAGACGAATGGGCGAAAAAAGCCATTTATAATGTAGCAAGAGTAGGCTATTTCTCAAGTGACAGAGCTATTGCGGAATATGCAACAAAAATTTGGCATATCAGCGAATGTTCGGATGATTTTGTTGATTTTGAAAAACAAGAAGCAAAATCAGCATAAAGAAATAGATATCCCCCAGTAAACTGGGGGTTCTATGGAAAAGGCTCTCTTTGAGAGCCTTTTCTTTACAGCTCCAATCGGAGCTGACCTAAATCCAGACGTCCTTGGTATTCTACATAATGTTTAATTCGTTCTTCGTCTAAACCAACGCTACTTACGAAGTATCCCCGGGACCAAAATACATTTTCCTTAAAATATACTTTGCTGAGCCAAGGAAACTTGGCTCTTATTTGCGATGAAGATTGGCTTTTTAGCTGTGCCATCACATCTGCTATTGCATATTTTTGGGGGATTGTCATAACGAAATGAACATGGTCTTTATCAAAGCCAATCTTCTCTATCTCACATCCGGGGATACTTCGTAAGAGCTTAGGCATTAACCGCTTCACATAACTAACGACGCCTGGTTTTAGGACCCGACGACGATATTTACAGACCCACACTACATGATAGCTTAGTCTATATACGCTATGTTGACTTTGTACAAATTCCATACCTCATTATAACATCGTCGTCGGAAACATTCAACCCCCATTAAAATGGGGGTAGTCTGAATAGCCCTAATACAACCTAGAAATCCCGGAGTTGTTTCTCCGGGATTTTTTTAGCAATAATACCATTCTTCAAACTTTCGCCGATTATATTCTTCAATCGAAAGTTTACGTTTCGGAGGCGGATTTTCAGAAAAATACTGCGTCTTTTCTATTGCTTTTTGATAGCGTTTCATTTCAAATCGGGCTTTTTGAATTATTGGCGCATATTCCTCGCCTAAAAGGGAGGCCGTTCTTAATAAGCCATAATTTAAATCCCTTTTTAATTTATATTTGGCAGTTCTGTTGTAATGGCTTGATGGCAGACAATTAACAATATCTATACATTTTTCATAAAGCATTACTTTTTTAGGGTGTTTTTTTATGTCATGCAGGTCTTCGTTAGTAAAAAGCTCTTTAAAAAAATTAAGCGCCCTTCGTTCATAATCCTTTGTCGCAGGCTTCTTTTTTCGGATAGCATTGTCATATTCTTTTTTTAATTTATAAATTCTGTCTGCTTCGTTGTTATAGTCATCTAATAAAATATCGTCCTTATATTCCGGCAGATGACGTCTAATATTTGTTTCAAGAAGCTGTTGCGCGGCTTTATTTTCCGGTAAAATATATTCATCATAGCGGCTGAGCGTTGTGAGCATTCGGCGATATTGTATTTCTATCAAGGTATTGTCTTTATTAGCGTAAGCATCCGTTACATTTCTGTATTCTTCCAAATCATTACAAAAATCAAAGGCTTTCACTAACTCTTCAGGAAGAATTTGCGGGGTCTTTGTATTATGCTGTTCAAGATAACGGGAATAAAAAATATTCATTTCCGTATTTGCCGCATCGCCACTAAAATCCATAGCCTTTGCTAAGGCTCTGTTTATAATTTGATGCAGTTTTGTTTGGTCGAAATTATCTTCCATTTGCTTCCCCTTTTTTTGACTATAACACAAAAAAAGAAGTCTTGCAATTAAAAAATTTTGCATAAAAAAAGCGGGGGAGCCCGCTTTTTTTTTATATTGAAGCCTTAATTCTTATCAAATCAAATTATGCGCTTACTGAATTACGCAGAAGGCTGTTCTATTTCTAAAATAATCTCACCGGTTTTTTCAAGAACAATTTTATCCAAAACCCATTTATTAATTTGTTTCAGCTTTTCACTATCAATGTTTAACTTTTCAGCAACATCAATAATAAAGTCAATTTCCCTATCATCAAGACCTGTGTCTGAGTTAGCCAAATAGCAAAGCTCTTTAATCAATTGCAGAGCTTTTTGACGATTTGTTATACCGGCTGCTTTATTAATAACCTCATCTTTGTTCATTGATTTGAGGATTGCAACGATTTCCTGTTCCGTAATACCATAGAGTTTACCGATACCCTTTAAAAATTCGATTTCTTCTTTGGCAACATTACCATCTGCATAAACCATACCGCAAAAGCACTCTACAAAAATCCTTTTTTCATCGGTATTCAGCGTTGCGATATAACCATATTCGTAATCCATCTTTTTTCTCCAATTAATTTCTTTATTCGTAGCTTATAGCAATTTGTTTAAAATGTAGTAAACAACGATTAAATAACAAAATCAACCAATTTTCAAAAAAACTGTTGACGACAAGAAAAACTTAATATAAATACTAACGAAGTTACGGAGTGTTGGCAGAGCGGTAATGCAGCGGATTGCTAATCCGTCATCCTGAATAGGGATGCACAGGTTCGAGTCCTGTACACTCCGCCATTTAAGCGGCTTGCTAAAAGGCAGGCTGTTTTTTTGTTTTAAAACAAGATGATTTATGCTTTTAGCTCTAAGATTTATATTTTAGACAAAAGATATGTTTTTCTTTACTTTAATTTAAGATTTTAGCAGTATATATCGTAATAGATTTTTATTTTTGGATTTTTTAAAATAAATGTTGACAAAAACCTTTTTACCTGTCATTTATTATGTCAATAATAAGAAAGGAAACAAATATGATTAAGGCAACAATTAGCAACCAAACAAAGAGAAATGCTTTTGCAAAAGCCGGAGCAAAAAAAATCGCTGGAGGGCATTGTGAAACAAAGGCCCGCGTTCGCGCGTTGGTGTTGAATAATTATAAAGTCATTGCCAGCGGAATGTGCTCTGATAAACAGAAAAATAATGATTTTGGCAAAGTTATTCTCTTTAGCAAACAAAAAGAAGTTGCTTAAAAAAACTATTCCTAGTTCGAAAGCCTGTTTTTTAACAGGCTTTTTTTTATTTTTTAGCGTTCCAAAAGTAAAATTTACTTGCAAATATGCACTTAGTTTGTATATTCTTGATGAGATTTAATTTTAGTTTAAGGAGATTATAATGCCTTTAGTTTCTATGCGTCAGATTTTAGACCACGCAGCCGAGAACAATTACGGCGTTCCGGCGTTTAATGTTAATGATATGGAACAAATTTTAGCAGTTTTGGAAGCCGCAAAAGAAGTTAACGCTCCGGTGATTATTCAAACTTCTACCGGTGCCAGAAAGTTTGCCGGTGACCCGATGATTCGTCACATGGTTGCTGCCGGAATTGAAATGTATCCGGAATTGCCGATTTGTTTACACCAAGACCACGGTTCTTCGGTTAATATCTGCCAGTCCGCACTTGTTAACGGCTATTCTTCCGTGATGATGGACGGCTCTTTGGAAGCTGACGGCAAGACTCCGTCTTCTTTTGAATATAACGTTCACGTTACCAAAGAAGTTGTTGCCCGCGCTCATGCTGTCGGCGCTTCGGTTGAAGGCGAGCTTGGCGTTATCGGTTCTTTGGAAACCGGTAAAGGTGACAAAGAAGACGGTCACGGCGCAGAAGGCGTGATTGATAAAAAACGTTTGGTAACAGACCCTGACGAAGCCGCTAAATTTGTGGCTGAAACAAACATTGACGCCTTGGCGGTTGCTGTTGGCACCTCGCACGGCGCATACAAATTCACCCGCAAGCCGACCGGCGATATTTTGGCAATTGACGTGATTGAAAAAATCCACGCCAAACTGCCGAATACGCATATGGTTATGCACGGCTCTTCTTCCGTTCCGCAAGAATTGCAGGATTTGATTAACGCTTATGGCGGTGCTATTCCGCAAACTTTCGGTGTTCCGGTTGAAGAAATCGTCCGCGGTATTAAATCCGGCGTACGCAAAGTAAACGTTGATACAGACTGCCGTATGGCTATCACCGGCGCAATCCGCAAACTCTTTGCCGAGAATCCGAAAGAATTTGACCCGCGCAAATATTTGAAACCGGCAATTGAAGAAATGAAAAAAGTTTGTATTGCCCGTTATGTTGCTTTTGGCGCTGCCGGCAATGCGGACAAGATTAAGCCTGTTCCGTTGTCTGTTATGGCAAAAAGATATGCTTAATTGAGCATTTTAATAATAGGAAAGCCCGCTTTTTTGAGCGGGCTTTTTTGTTTAGGCTTGTTCTTCGGTTGGTTTCTCCTCTTTTTCGCTTTTTTCCATATCCGGAATCAGCTTTATTTCAAATTTGCGATGATAATACTCTAAAACCTTGCATAGAACCGACCATTGTAATTTGCAACGCCCGGTTTCTAATCTATCAATGTGTTCAGGACTAACATCTAAAAGAGCGGCTAACGTGGTTAATTTAATTCCACGTCTTTGCCGCTCTTGAAACATCAAAAAGCCGATTTGCTGTTGTATTGACATTGCTAACCTATTGCCGTTCGCAAGGTCTAAACTATATTCTTCATCATTCATGATATAAACTCCTATTTAATTTAGTTAAGTTAAAAAAATACTGGCGCGGGAAAATCCAGCGCCAGGGAGTTCACAAATCACCATAGAATGACTCTTTTAGCCTTCAATATATAACTAAAAGCTCCCTGACTTTCATCAAGGAATTTATGAGAAAAAACAATCCGGTGAATTGTTTTTTCCATGAATTGTCAGACAATGTTAATTTGCGAGCGCTTGTAAAAGCGTGTTAGCAAATGTTACATTGCCTTGCCCGAAGCGAA
>JAGAZZ010000048.1 GCA_017939155.1 Alphaproteobacteria bacterium
ATCATACGCCTGCTCCTTGTTACCTAAACTTTGCTGCTTGGTGCCGACTTCCATCAGGCGCATGGCAGACGCCAATAAGTGTTTGGAAATACACCAAACTTCGCCCTCATAACTCGGGATAATCTTAAGCATAAGTTTTTTACGCGTTTCGCGCACATCTTCAATCAAATCATAAAACGAAGTCTTGCCGGTCTTAGCACCCGAAAACACCAAATGCTCCTCAATCGAAATCAAGTTCATAATCGCAATCGTCAAATCCTGGTCAGACGATAAATCTTTCGGGTTAACTTTTTTCGTTGCGTCAATCCGCTCCACAAATTCTTTAACGTTTTCTGCTTTTTTCATCTTATTTTCTCCTAAAATCTTATAATCCGCTCAAATCAGGCAATGCCGGGGCGCAAAGCTCAATCTTGCCGAACCACCACGCCACCAACGCCACAGCGCCAAACGGCACCACCACTTTTTCAAACGGAAAATGCGCGTGTCCGCCGTTCTTTTTCTTCATCCATTGATAAAAATTCATCGCATAGTGGAACGTCAAAGCCCCGCAAATTGCCGCAAACAAAAACGGGTCAAGCCAAAAAATCAAAATAGCTTTTGGCGTATAGGTAAGCTGGGCAACATACATAAACAAAATTGTCAATACCGAAAGGGAAAGCACGATAAAATCCCGTCCCTTAAAATTCCAGCCTTTTTTATCCAGCCATTTGTTCGCCCAATAGCCCAAAATCAATAAAAACGCTCCTGCCCACACGCCGACAACCGCGTCATCAACGCCCATCCGCCGCGCCACTTCCAACGACGCTCCGACAGCCACCGTGCACACTGCGCACGCAGGATTAGCCAACGCTTTAACACTCATCAAACAAAACATCAAAACAAGTACAATAGCCATTTTTACCTCTATAAATAAAACCTACCCGCAGTATCTCAAATATATAAGCAAAGTCAACCGCTTTTTAAGACTTATAAGCCGTATAAATTACCGCGGCAGTTTTTTGGAAAAATATTGCCAGAAAATATCAGTTTTATACTTTTTTGCCGTATATTGGTGATTAACGTCAAACCCAAACTCCGGCATCGGAATAAACGCGCCGTTAAGCGTATAAATCTCATCTTTGACCATATTAAGCTTTTTAGCTTCCGCAACAAAATGAATCCCGCGGTAAAATTCGGTTAAAGGTGTTACCGCCCCGATAGCCAGCAAAATGCCTAACAAAGCTGTCTTAACCGGTTGAGAGTGCCTTTGCTCAAACAAAAAGCGCATCACAAACACCGCGAGGATAATAAGCGCCGGAATACTCGCGCGCATACAAAAGTTATTTTGCCAATCAAGCCTGAAAAACGGAATGAGAACAAGCAAAACACTCGCCGTCATAAAAAAGATATTTTTTCTGTATTGCCTAAATAAAAGCAAAACATAGAGCAAAAACTCTAACACCATAAATAAAATAAGCCGCTTGGGTGTTGCAAAGTCAAACACATTATGCCAACCATCCATTCCCTCGGAGTTAGTAATAAAATACAACACTAATAACGGCAAAAGCCCGAAAACGCCGATAATATTTTGCACCGAAAAAATATCTTCTTGCAAAAACTTCTTTTTGTCAGCCGATTTAACAAAGCCCCCCCCGGCGTATGCCATCATAAACACGCCAACTCCCGCGGTGGGGTAAGGGGAGAAGAAAAGGCAAAGTGCGATAATAAAACCAAAATTGCAAATTTTCCTCTCATTATAAACTAAAAGAGTAATCAATGCGATAGGGATAAACTGGTTAAACACCCAAAACATCCCGGTTGTAAAAGATGAATATTGGATAAACGTTGCCCACCACTCCAAATGGTAGTCAAACGGTTGCTCCACAATCCTAAAAAATCTATAACCGATAATATCAAGCCCCGAAAACAAGATAAACAGCACCATTGCCATTAAAATCTGCTTTTTGCCACGCACTTTCAGCGCTTGCGCCAAATGGGCAAAAACAAGCGTCACGCTCAAAACGGCATAACAAAATAAAACATAGTTGCCAAGCATAAAGAGCAGGTGTCTGTCCGCGGTAAATAAACTAAAAAATTTAGCAATACTTGCCGGAACCAGCCAAAACGCCATATAATAAACCAGTGGCGTGTTCGCAAGCGGATAAAACACCGGCCAGTCATAATTAATCAAATCCCGAAACACGGCGTTACGGAAATGATAATCAAACGACTGATAATAAAAATAACCGATTCCTGCAAAGAAACACCATAAAATAGCAACGCCTGCCATCAAAACAAGGCTTTTTTGAACGAAATTCTCCCTTTCTTCATAAACTTCCCGCGGGTAAGCAAAATAAAAAGCCCCGCCACAAAGAAGGGCATACAGCGTCGCAAAGCCGAAATTAAGCCAGCTTATAATAAATAAAAACAGCGGCAGCGCCAAATATATATACGTCAGTTTATAAAGGGTAGATAGTTTCATCTCATCTCCGTCATAAAGAGGGGCAAAAAGCCCCTCAGTTTAAGCATTTTTCTTATCTTTAAGCATAGAGAGCATAACGCTGCCCAAAAGAAGCGTAAACGTTACCGTCAGCGAATGCCAGGTTTCAAGCTCAATGCCAATCCACGGCAAAAAGATTTTTGCCCCGATAAAGATTAAAACAATAGAAAGCGCGTGTTTTAAGTAAACAAACTTATGAACAGCCGCCTCTAACAAGAAGTACAACGCTCTCAAGCCCAAAATCGCGAAAATATTGCTGGTATAGACAATAAATACATCATCGGTTAACAAGAAAATCGCCGGAATACTGTCAAGTGCGAACACCACGTCCATCAGCTCAATGGTAATCAGCGCAAACAACAGCGGTGTAATGTAATGTTTACCGTTTTTAAGTGTGATAAAATGCGGCCCGTCAATTTCATGCGTTACCGGAAAATACTTTTCTACCATCTTGTAAATACGGCTGTTTTTAACTTTTTCCTCGTCTTCAACTTCTTCATCTGCCGAGTGGTCAAGAGCCATCTTCGTTCCGGTATAAATAAGGAACGCCGAGAAAATATACAAAACCCAATGGAAGTTTGCAATCAACACCTCGCCGACGCCAATCATCAGCGCGCGCATAATAATTGCGCCCAAAATTCCCCAAAAAAGCACGCGGTGTTGATAAATTCTTGGGACACCAAGGCTGGAGAAGATAACTGACATCACGAAAATATTATCCATTGATAAGCTTTTTTCCACCAAAAAGCCCGTAAAATATTCCATCGCTTTTTTTGTGCCTTCTTCATACCACACAAACACGCCAAACAAGAGCCCCGCGCCGATATACGCCGCGCAAACCCAAAGCGTGTGCACAAAACTCGGCACTTCGTTTTTGCGGTTAAAAACAAACAAATCCAAAAAAAGCAAAACCGCCACGGCAATCCCGAAGCAAACCCACATCAGGTTTTGTGAAATCACCGCGTGGTGTGTAAAAAGATATTGTAATTTTTCAAGCATTTTTTCTTCCTAAATCAAAATTTAAAGTTCTAAGTTCCAAACCGTGCGGATAATCTCCTCAACGTTGGTGTATTCGGGTTTCCAGCCCAAAATTTCAAAGGCCTTTCTTGCATCAGCCGTAAGTTTTGCCGGGTCACCCGCGCGCCTCTCGGCAAAGTCATAGGCAAGCTTGCGTCCGATAACCTTTTCGGTAGCCTCAACCATTTCTTTCACGCTCGTCCCCAAACCGGTGCCGAGGTTGAGCGTAAACGATTTTCCCTCTTCCATCAGTTTTTTCATCGCCATTGTGTGCGCCCGTGCCAAATCCGAAACGTGCACATAATCGCGCACGCACGTTCCGTCTTTTGTGTCGTAGTCATTGCCGAAAATAGCAAACTTTTCTCTCTTTCCGGTTGCCGCTTCCATAATAATCGGCAACAAATTTTGCGGGTTGCGTTCTTTGCCTTTTATTGATTTATCCTTGGCATAACCGACCGCGTTAAAATATCTCAATGCAGCAAAGTCCAGTTTGCCGAGTTTGGCATACCACTCCATATTCTCCTCAATAGCTCTTTTGGTGTAGCCGTAATAGTTAATAGGATTAATCGGGTGTTTTTCATCAATCGGCACATATTGGGGCATTCCGTAAACCGCCGCCGAAGATGAAAACACAATATGTTTAACCCCGTGGCTCACCATCGCGTTTAAGATGTTGATAGCTCCTGTAATATTGTTTTCGGCATATTTTGCGGGGTTCTCCATCGATTCGCCGACAGCTTTCTTTGCCGCCAAATGCACCACACCGTCAATATCTTGAGACATTGCCATATCAAGCACGTCTTTATCAAGGATATTTCCCCTGATAAATTCGGCACCATCTAAAATATTAACCTCATCGCCGCTGGAAAGGTCATCAAATACCAAAACCTCAAAGCCTTCTTCCAAAAGCTGTTTTTGCACATGGCTGCCGATATAACCGGCGCCTCCGGCAACTAAAATTTTTTTAGCCAACTTGTTCTCCTAATTAAATAAACAATATATGCTAGCATAAAGTTCTTAAATTAAAGGTTAACCGGTTTATCCACATAATCCACAGCAAAATATATCTTTTCGTGCAAATAAAGAAGTTTTGTTTCATAACAAGACAGCAACTAAAAAAAGGATTCTAAAAAATGGAAGAACTGGACGTCACAAAACTCCCCCGCAGTATCGAGGCAGAACAAGCGCTTTTAGGCGCGCTTTTATCCAACAATAAAGCCTATGAAAAAATATCGGAATTTCTCCGCCCCGAGCACTTTTCTGACCCAATGCACGTCAAAGTTTTTGAAGTCATTGCAAAACTTATTCAAAAAGGGCACGTTGCCGATGTCATCACCTTAAAAAACTATTTTGAGCAGGAGGGGACGCTGAGCGATGTCGGGGGTATTGCCTATCTGGTCAAACTCTCCGAAAGTTCTTCGCCGTTAACCAATATAGAATATTATGCTCGTTTTGTTTATGACAAATATCTTCGCCGTGAATTAATCGCCACCGGTTATGATATAGCCTCTGAAGCGATGAGCGAGGACTTGGATAACACTACGGCTTCTCAAATCGAACAGGCGGAAAAGCGTCTTTTTAACATTGCCGAACACGGTGACGGTCAACGCGGTTTGCAAGATTTCGGGCGCGTGTTAAATTCAGCACTGGCGATGATTGATAAAGCCTATCAAAAAGACGGCAATGTTTCCGGTCTGCCGACCGGCTTAAACGAGCTTGACCATAAAATGGGCGGCTTAAATAATTCTGACTTAATCATTCTTGCCGGTCGTCCGGCAATGGGCAAAACCGCTCTGGCTATTAATATTGCCTATAATGTTGCCGAATATATGATGAAAGCCGAAAACCAAAATAAAATCGACCCCAAAGAAAAAGGTGTGGCTATCTTTTCGCTTGAAATGTCCTCTGAGCAATTAGCCGCCCGTATTTTATCCAACATCACCGACACTCCCGGACACAAGCTCCGTACCGGCGATATGGAATTAAGCGAGTTTACCCGCATTGCTGAGGCTGTAAGCGAATACCAAAAACTCCCGATGTATATTGATGACACGCCGGGCATTACGATTAACACGATACGTACCCGCGCCCGCCGCTTGAAGCGCACCAACGGCTTAGGCTTAATCATTATTGACTATATTCAACTCATCTCCGGTTCGGGTGATAAAAAGAGCGAGGGCAACCGTGTGCAGGAAGTTTCTGAAATCTCCCGTGGTTTGAAAATGCTGGCCAAAGAGCTTGAAGTGCCGGTGATAGCACTGTCCCAATTAAACCGCGGTCTTGAACAACGTGATGATAAACGCCCGTTAATGTCAGACTTGCGTGAATCCGGTTCAATCGAGCAAGACGCCGATATTGTGATGTTTGTTTTCCGTGAAAACTATTATATCCACAACGCCGAGCCGAAGCGCAAAGAAGGTGAAAGTGATGACGCTTTTTTAAAGCGTACCGAAGAGTGGCAAAAACGCGATAAAGAAACCGCCAACTTAGGTGAGGTTATCTTAGGCAAACACCGTCACGGCTCCACCGGCACGGTAAAACTGTTTTGGAACGGTGAATACGCCCGTTTTGCTAACCTTGTCCATGAGGACTATCTGCCTGAGCAGCGAGGTTAGGATGAAAAAAATCTCTGCAACCGAATGGGAAAATATCTGTCGCCGTTGTGGCAAATGCTGCCTCATCAAGCTTGAGGACGAAGACACCGGCGAGGTGTATTACACCAACGTTATCTGTCGCTATTTTGATGAAGAAAAAATGTGTTGCTCAGTGTATGATAAGCGTTGCGAACTTGTGCCCACCTGCTTAAAGCTCAATCCGGAAAATGTCGATAAACTCTCGTGGATGCCCAAAACCTGCGCTTACCGTGAATTGTTTGAAAACACCTCGTCGCCCACGCATACCACCATCAAGGGCAGGGTGATAAGCGAAACAAAAGTCCCCGAAGACGAACTCGAAGACCATATCGTTGATTGGGAAGATTTATAATATTCCTACCTCTTTTTGCGGAAGCTCCCGGCAAACAAAGGGGCTAAAATTTCTTTCTGCAAAATCTCCGTTGCTTGGTTGTTAAAATAATACTCCGTGTCGTTTTCTTGGTAAGCGCCTTTCTTTTTATAAGAAAACTTAAATCCGTGCAGTTTCATCAGCTTTGCAAACTGCGGATAATTTCTGTCTGAAACGGTCAAGAGTGGCTTGTCGGTATCAAGCGCTTCAAGACTTTTTTGTATCAGCTTGCCGCCGATTCCGTGACCACGGCAATCTTGGCGGATAAATAAACAACAAATTTTCTTCTCCTCTTTGCTGTCTTTGAGCAAAGAAACACCGGCAAGCTTGCCCATATCATCAAGCGCCATCACAATTTTCCGACTGCCGTCTTTAAGTCCGGGAAAAAAGGTTTCATCAAGCCAACGGGAGCGTTCTGCGTAAGAGTCATTGCAAGGCGTTGTCAATTCCCGTATGTCGTCATACAAGTTGGCAACGTCTTTGGCAAAACAATCTATCGTTTGTATTTTATAAGCCATAATATTTCCTTTACAAAACCGCAGAACGTTGCTAGCATAGCAAAAAATTTAAATAAAATCAAGGTCTTTACTATGCATAAATTAAACGTTCAGGAAAAATACTATAACCTTTTGAAATCAGGCGCTAAAACCATTGAACTCCGTTTATATGACGAAAAGCGCCAAGCTATCCGTATCGGGGATACGATAGAGTTTTCAAACCTCTCGGATACAACAGACACTTTCAAAGCCAATGTCATCAATCTGCACAAGGCAGAAAGCTTTGCCGCCCTGTGTGATAAAATAGACCCCCGCCGCGCCGGCATGGCGGATAAAGCGGAGTTGTTAAAAGTATTAAGCGAATTTTACCCCGAAGAACGCCAAAAAGCTTACGGTGTTGTCGGAATTGAAATCAAACGGATATAAAAATGTCTGAAGAATACACACTTGAAGAAGAATATGACCCACAGTCCCGATTCGCCGATTTGAGCGATGTCGAGCCTCGCTTTTGGGAGAAAAAGCCCCTTGAGCAAATGAACAAACGTGAGTGGGAGCTTTTGTGTGACGGTTGCGGCAAATGCTGTTTGAATAAATTAGAGATAAAAGGAAAAATATGTTTTACAAACACTTACTGCCGTTTTTTAGACCCTAAAAGTTGTTTGTGCAAAATTTATGCTCATCGTTTCCAAAAAGTTAACGATTGTCGTGATATAACTATCTCAGCTATTCGGGAAAAGCCGCGTTGGCTTCCGAAAACCTGCGCCTATGTGCTGTTGGACGAGGGCAAGCCTTTGCCTTCATGGCACCCGCTCATAACAGGATTTGCTGCAACAGTTCACGACTCCGGCGCATCTCTACAAAAAAGGAAATTAATAAACGAAACAGAGGTGACAGACTATGAAAATTACATTGTTGGGTGGGAAGACCTTTGAAATCAGCGCCAATCTCGGCTTTGATATGAAAGTTGTCTATTCCGGCCGTTCGCGCCGTTTAACGCTCCGCATTGATAAAAAAGACCGTATGGCGGTTTTGACCATTCCTAAATACTGTTCCAAGAAAAAGGCGGTGTCGTTTGTTGAGAGCCATCAAGACTGGGTATTAGATAACCTAAAAAAGATTCCTGAGTTAAAAAACTTTCAAAACCATGACCAAATCACCCTGTTTGGCAAACCCTACACCATAGAACATAGTAACATCCGCGGCAATACAAAACTCGATAAAAAGAACCATATCCTTTATGTTTCGGGCGGTATAGAGTTTTTACATCGCCGTGTGAAAGATTTTATTAAAAAGTTGGCGTTAGATGAATTTACCCGCCGCTCCAATGAGGTTGCTGACAGAATCGGCAAAACCGTGCATAACGTTTGTATCAAAGACACCAAGTCCCGTTGGGCAAGCTGTTCTACGTTAAATAATATCAATTACAGTTGGCGTTTGGCGTTAGCGCCGGAGTTTGTTGTCCGCTATATTGTCGCCCATGAAGTGTCGCATTTAAAACACCAAGACCACTCGGCTTATTTTTGGGCTTTAGTGGAGTTTTTGGAAGAAGATATGCAAAAAGGAAGAGAATGGTTGACAGAAAACGGACATATGCTATATATGTATAAATAAACCAAAAAAAGGAAGAAATATTGAAGTGTAATTGGAAAATACTCTGTTTTTTAAGTCTGTGTTGCAACAGCGCTCATGCTGCGTGCGATTTGTCAGGCTGGGGATTTTCGTCATATCGCAAACTCGAAATCGGTCACATAACTATTGATAACGGGTCTGAGCCTGCCGGAGCAACAATGCTTCCTGGAGATTCAGGAGATACCGCAGACAAATATAACATTTCTTCTGTTTGGAAGAACTCAGGTACGGGCGATATACACGCCAGCGGCATTGGAGCCGGCGGTAGTATAAAATATACCTATCCGACCTCGTATTATACCGGAGCCGATACGGAATGTCAAATTTCCATAAAACCGTTAAGTGATTTGGTGGACGTTGATATAACGGATAACACATACCAATATTACTATCAAAAACAGTTTGCTTTTGGTGGTGAAATCAGAATTCCGGCAGGTTGTCCGGAAGGGGAATATGCCGGAGACATTATTATTGAAGCTCATATCATAGACCCGGTTCGTTGCCCCGAAGGCGGGGTTGTGCGTTCTGTTTTTCCCTCAAGGTTGGAAATCGGAACGGTTAAAGATGGTGGAACAACTTTATCTGTCTTTTCTCGGGATGATTTGAATTTTGGCGCGCTTTTTGCTTCCAAAGATTCCGGAACGGTGAAAATAACCGCCTCAAGCGATACCCCGCAATATCTAAACGTTAGGTCAGTAAATGTGGGGGATACGCAACGTGGTGTCATCGAAGTTAAGGGAACCGCCGGCACGCAATATAGTATCACCCTGCCAAGCGCGATTGTGCTTTATAATGCGGCAAACGCCGAGCTTAGCGTAACGGATATGCACACGTCCTATACCAATAAAACACTGGACAGTTCGGGGACGGATTTGCTCTATGTCGGTGGAACGCTCAATGTTCCGGCACGACCGCAACCCGGAGATTATAGCGGTCAATACACAGTTCAGATTTCATATTAACGGCTTGTTTGAAAAGCATAAATCGCATATCACCAAAAGATATGTGATTTTTTTTATTTTAAATACTTGACAAAAAACCTGAAATGAGATAGTTAATAAATGGTTAATAAAACAAAGAGCGAGTCTATGAAAAAAACAAATTTAATCTCTGCCGCCATAGTTGTAACTGCAAGTTTTGCCAACGCTGCAGAGCATACAAACATAACCTCTAACGCTCGTCGGGTAGAAGCTGTCGGCAGGGCGCGTGCCACGATTGTTGCCCCGGTTTCGGCAATGGTTGCGAAAGATATGTCTGTTCAGGTTTTGTCTAAAAACTCTCGGAGTAGTATCTCCGGCAAAGGATTGTCATCAGCAGGGGAAATTCTCCTTTCTGGTCCTAAAAACCAACTGGTGACGGTAAATGTGTCAGAGAATCTGTCGCAAACCCAAAGCGCGAGATTTAAACCGCGCTTGTTAAATCAAGGCAGGCTTTTGGCTTTGGATGGTAAAAACGGTGAAGCAAAATTGAAAATCGGCGGGGTGCTTAGCTCAAAAAATATGTCTAAAAATTCTAAGGACTCAAAAAATCGAGTCGCGTCATATTATCTGCAGGTTTCGTATTAAAGATTTTTTGTTTTTAAAAGAGAAACTTAGACTCAAAAAGACAGAAAAAATACAAAATATCGCAAAAATTAATAGATTTTTAACCTTTTTTAGTGTATACTAAAGGTGATAGATGAGTTATACACTGATAAAGGGGAAAAATTATGAAAAAATTATTTTTATTGGCTGTAACATCTGTATTTGCGATGAGTGCAGCTCAGGCTATGGCATCAGAAGCAACCGCGCAAGGCAAAGCCAAAGCAACAATCGTCAATGACGTTCAGATTAATGCTGTCAATGGTGAAGACCTTGATTTTGGTACCATCATTGCCACAGCGAATTTAAATAAAATTACTGTAAAAGCTTCTGACGGAACAAGAACAGCAAGTGTTCCAAACAGCTTATCTCCGGTAAGAACTAGTAAGGCGGGTAAATTTACCATTAGCGGTTCACCAAATGTTGTCGTTACCTTAAACGCTATTACACCGATAGATTTAGCCGGACCAGGCGAAGCTATGCATGTAACAAATTTAAGCTATAGCACGGATACAGTCACCTTGGATGACCAAGGCGCCGGTGAGTTTACCGTTGGCGGTGTGCTGACCGTAAATCCTGCACAAGCAGTTGGTGACTACGAGGGAGAATACACCGTTACGGCAAGTTACTAATAAGACAAAAATAACCATATCGCCTTAAGCCTTATGGTATAAGAAAAAAAGGTTCCTTTAATTCTTCAATTTTTTGCAAGAAAATTTAGAAAGGGGAAAATCGATAAGTGGTTATATTTGTTGATAAACTTACCTAAAATCTTGCTAAAGAAATATCGAAGAAAAGTGATGAAATTAAAGGAACCTTTTTTTTCAACAGTTACTGTTTTTAAAAATGAGTTCCTTAGATGAAAATCGGGCAAACAGCCCTTACAGATGAGGAATAATTATGATTAAAAAAATTTTATTGATATTATTGCTGTTAATAAAGCCTGCAATGGCTAATATATCAGTTTTTCCATATAGCGTGGAATTTGATGCTCTCTCTAACAAAAGAGTAAAAAGCGTCAGAATCATCAATACATCAGAGCATACCCAAACCTATCGTGTCAGCGTGGTTAATTTCCTGCAGGATAAAAACGGCAAATTAACCGAGGTCAAAGACGATAACGGTACGTTTGCTCAAAAATATTTGAATTGGTCGCCGCGCCAGTTCACCTTAAAACCTAATGAAATCCAAACCATTAATGTCGCTCGCAGAAGTATGGCAACCGCACCGGATGGGGAGTTTGTGTCCCACTTAAAAATTGCCGAAGTGAGCTTAGGCAAACCGAAATCAGCCAAAAACACCAATGCTGACGGCACGCTTTCAATGCAAATTAAAGCGCTTTTTGCCGTAACCATTCCGGTAACTGTTACCAAAGGTGAAAACCTGATTGCTAAAACAGAAATCGGTAATGTCAACTATGCGAACAATAATTTATTACAGGTGGAGTTAAAACGCTTAGGCAACAAGTCTTCTCGCGTCAATCTCGCCGTAATGGATGCAAAAGGCAAGGAAATCGGCAGGTTAAATAATGTCAAAGTTTATCTTTCAACGCCAACCTTAAATATCAAGGTTCCGTTGAAAACAAAAGAACGTATTAAAAATTTGGTCTTGAGATTGGAAGATGCAGGGACAAAGGAGGAAATACTTAAGCAAAGTATCAATCTGTAAGCTGTTTTTCTGTACCGTTTTGCTGCTTCTTTTCAAGATTGCAGCAAAAGCTGAGGTAAACGATGATGATATGCTCATCTTAGAGCCGGTTGTACAGAAAGTTTCGCTCAAAGAATATACTTATGCTTTTGAAGCCGCGGGCAAGGTATACATATCTTTGCCTGAAATGTCTTTGTATACCGGATTAAAATATAAATTAACTAAAAAAAGGCTCTCTTTATGGCTTGCTAACGAAGAAAACGCCGCCGTAGAGATGAATTTAGCCAAACAAACCATCAAACAGCCCAACCAACAACCGCAAAAGTTTGCTTTAGAAGATATGCTTGTTATCGACGACACGCTTTTCTTCTCTGAAACCTTGTGGGCAGAAATCTTAAAAAGCGATGTGACGGTAGACAAGCTCAATATGCGCCTTATCTTAAACCGTGATAAAGATTTTCCGACCATAGCCAAAATCAAAGCCGAAGACAAGCGCGCTAAAGGTCTTTATGACATCTCAAGAGATAGTTTTAAAAATTATGAATTTGATGACCGCTGGTTTGGTGCGCCGGTGGTTGATTTGAGCCTCTCAAAAGGCTGGAGCCATTATAAAAACACTCATAAAAGCTATAACAATGATTCTTACGCGATGAATGTTGCCATGTTGGCGGCAGGGCTTGATGTGGAGGCCTATGTTTCAGGCGAATCGTATAATGACCACAAACCGCGCGTTCGCTTGTCCGGCAGTCGAACGTTCTTAGACGAACCCGCTAACGCGCTAAACCTCAAAACCTTGAAAATAGGTGACCTGACCGGTTTGAACTCCTCATATTTTGCCAATCAGGGGTTTGGTCGCGGTGCGGCCGTTTCAAGTTTTAAAAACCTCGTAATGTCCGCTGATAAAACCATTGATATAACGGGCTCCCTGCAGGAAGGCTGGCAGGTCGAGCTCTATTGGAACAACCAGCTTATCGGTTTCCGCCAAAACGGCGTTGCCGGGCAATATAATTTCCCAAATATTCCGGTTTCGTATGGCTTAAATACATTTAATCTCGTCTTTTACGGTCCTTACGGCGAAACCTACACGGAAACCAAACGCTACTATTCCGGAACAAGTCCGGTGTCAAAAGGGGAATTTGGCTATAATCTCTCTGCTTATCAGCCGTATCGTTACTTGTTTGAATCAAATGAACCGTTTGTCTATGAAGGCAAAGATATTCCCGTGTTGGATATGACCGGCTATTATGGCGCAACCGATGATTTGACCTTAATGGGCGGTTTTACCCAAACCCCTGATGCTAAAGACGGGATAGAAACGCAACGTTTTGCGATGACCGGTGCACAAATGGCGGTAATGGGAAGCTCAATCCAATACAATTTGGAACAAAATTTAGATACCAAAAATTACGGACATCACGCCGAATGGCAAGGTGATGTGTATATCGGTAATATCTATATGGGCTATGATAAATATAATAAAATCCACTCGCCGCTGTCGTTCTACGGAACAGAGTATTTAGACAGCCAGTTAGAAACGCGCTTTAGCGGTATTCTTCCTTATAGTATTCCTTATTATTTAAGCTATCGCGAGGGAAAATTGGAAGAAAGCGGCGAAAAGTTTTCTAATTATTCCGCCCGCGTGTCAAAACAAATCACGCCCAATGTCAACTGGACATTAGAGGATAATTATTATAATTCCCATTATTCGGAGAACTCATACAATACCTTACGCAACAGTATTTATACCTGGAACGGAAAATACACCACTCAAACCTGGTTTGAATATGAAACCACACCGGAGCAACGCTTTACGGAATTTTCCACCCGCGTGGATTGGCGCTCAGGCAGAAACACCTATTTAAGCCTGCAATATCGCCGTGATTTGAAAGAAGATATGGACTATTTGTCTTTTTCCGGCGGTCAGGTTTATTCATTCGGCGGCTTAAACGCCACCATTGAAACCGATAGAGACTTTAATATCAGCGCTTATTTAACTTATAACATCAGTTTTGCTAAAGAACCATCACGCAATCGTTTGATAAAAACCGGTGCCACTAAGTTAAGCCAACGCGGAACCATCTATGCCGAAGTTTATGACGAAAATAACGAACCGATAGAAGGGGTCGGGTTGAATGCTAACGGTTTGGAAAAACAAGTATATACTGATTCTGAGGGCAAGGCCGTATTGACAGACTTGCAAACTTATGAACGTGTCATCGTAGCCGTAGATAAAGAAACTTTGCCTGACATTTCTCTTCAAGCCAAAGAAGACTATAAAAAGCTTGTCTTAAATCCCGGTACGGTTCGCACGATACGGTTGCCGTTCGTTCATAGGGGCGCTATCGAAGGAAAACTTGAAAATCCGACCAATAGCCGGATGTTTGGCTATAGAATCTTTGTTGTCGATGACAACAACGAAGAAAAAGGCGAAACTTTTGCCGATATAGAGGGAACCTTTATCTTAGATGCGATACCCTATGGAACATACACCTTAAAGGTAGAAAAAGACGGCAACCCTAAAGCCTCAATAGAAAACATCGTTGTAAACGATGCAGCCATTTTTATGGAAGAAGAAATAAAACTCCCGCCGTCAGAAAAGATACAGCTTTTGGAAGAAGAGGGCGAAGAGGCGGATGTGGATGCCGCAGAGCCACTTGAGGATATAGAATTTTACATTTATGAAGACCCGCCATATCTGGATGACGTTCCTCAACCGTTCGTCGAAGAGGATGAAGAAAAGGAAGAAGATGAGGAAAACAATGAAAAACAATTAGTTGAAACAAAAAGCTCATCTAATTTGGCAAGTAATGAAAAACAACCGTCTGACACGGAAATTAAGGAAAATGAAGCAAAACAGTTACTTAATACTGAAACTTTATCTACTTTAGAAGATAAAGAAAATCAGTCATTAAATGCAGAAACCCCTAAAAATAAGGGAAATTTATCTTTTATCACAAATCCACCTCTGCCTGATGATACGCAACAAACGGCGGGAATAACCACCATAAAGGAAGATGACCCTCATCCCATGATTTCTCAATGTCTGCTTACAAATCAGCGTATAACGCCTGTATAGCCTGCTAGTTTACCCAAACGCCCGTCTGTCAAGGACGGGCGTTTTTCTTATCGCTTTAAGCCTTTTCTTTAAAGAACTTGGCGTGGAAATGCCCGATGCCGAGCAAACTTCCGGCAAGCGCAAACAAGGCGATAATCCGCCAAAAGTCGCTCAACTCAGCTACATCATATAAAAAGACTTTGGCAATCACAAAATAAATAAGCGCAAACGCAGGCTTGGCTATCTTCCGGTCAAATTTTGATGCCGCAAGCCACATAATGCCTAACACCATCCAACCTGCCGAATATGCGAAAATACCGCCATCAGAGGTATGTGTGGCAAACAGCTTAACTGTTTCACCGTTTAAGAGCAAAAGGGTGACGAAAAGCGTAACGAAATAAAACGAACAAAAGAGCGCGCATTTGCTCAAGAAATCTCTGTCATTGCCGGATATGGCTGCAAGCCAGATAAAGAGCATAAGCGGAACGCTAAAGCCGATAATCACGCCACCAAAGCCTATGGACGAAGGGGAAATGCCAAATAATAAAGTCAGGCAAACTAACCCCAGCCGCCAAAAGCCGATACCGCTCAAAACCGGACTGCCGCTTCCTTTCTTTGCCACAAACCAATAAGAGGCAATCAATAAGTCCGTGATGATGGCATGAACCACAAATCCCGGTTGATAAGACAAGCTACCGAGAACGGCAAGAGCAATCCGCGCATAACACGCAAACAAACTGCCGATAGCAAGGACGGCAACAGAGAAAAACATAACTCTTTTAGCCTCGCCTTTAGGCAACATAAACATTGTTCCGCCAAAACAGATGAGCGGAAGCAGACCGTATGTCAGAATATTAGCAAAAGAAACGGCTTCTATGCTGATAGACATCTTCCAAACCGACCCGACAAATAAAAACGCCATAACGTATGCAATCGGCTTGAGCAATAAATAAACAAACCAAACAAACGCCATCCCCATACCATAAAGCGTATATTGAGTGCGGGATAAATGACCTACCACGGCAAATAACAGCACACCACCGGCGGCAATAAGCGGCAAAATATCAGCGTTAAGCAGTTTGGAAAGCGCAACCGCTGCCATAACCGCCGCCGCTAAAAGGGTGATGCCTGCGGCTTGTTGCAATTCTGCCGTTTCAAGCTTATAGCGAAACATCGGCAATAAGAGCAACACCGCACCTCCAAGCCCGACAAACGTTTGTATGTCGCCAAACTTGAAGATATAGCAGTAAGCCGCATAAAACAATAACGCAAAAATCCCGACATAAGCGGAAAAGACCGCCTTTGCCCGCAACCATAAAGAGCCATAAAACGGCACAAGCGCCACGGCGGCATAGCCGATAAATACCGGCAGGCTTTTCTCTTGATGAGGCAAAGTCCAAATCAGCAAACCGGCAACCACGCTACCGGCCAAAAGCAGTAAATAATTTTTCATATCTTTGAAAGTAAGCGCGGTCAACCCGGCTGTCATAACGCCGATAACCGCCCACTCCATAAGCCCGAATTTCATCCGAATCACATACCCGAACCCGAAGAAAAAACAAGCGATAACAGACCAAATCTGCAAAGCTGTTTGATGTTTGGAGGAAAAACAAACACTTGTCCGTAAAAACATCCCCGTTGCACCGAACACCATAATCATCTGCCAAAAGCTGATAAGTGTGCCGGAACCAAAAAAGAGCCAATAAAAACTCCAAAGATACAGCCCAAAGATAGCTAAAATAAGCAATAACACCGATGCCATTTCAACTGCCATCCACGCAAACACGCCGATAAATAACAGCATATAGAGCGAAAAGAAACAAGGGCTGGCTTGCTGCCCCCCAACCAACGCCGGTGTTAAGAAAGCGCCGAGCATGGTTAAAAGCGCAATCGGCTTGCCGCCGCGGATAATCGTCAAAATAACCGCCATTCCCGTCACCACGCACATCCAGATAAAAGACATCCCTTGTGAGGTGAAATGATAAATCTCAGACACGGCGTATGCGGCAAAATAAAGGGTTGCCAAACCGGCGCCGGTCAGCGCTTGACCTATTCGTTTGTTGTTGGCAAAATTGTCGATGCCGTAAAGACAATAGCCGATAAAGGTTAAAGCTAAGCCAAACAACGTTGTTAAGACAAAACGAACGCGAGGTCCTAAAATGCCATGCTCAACCGAGTAGCGGATAAGGTAAAATGCACCCAAAATTGCTGCAAAACCCGCAATCCAAACAATAAGGTTTTGCCCGAAAAAAGAACCGCTCGATTCTTTTGGTTTTGGCGTTTGTGCGGGCTGTGGACGCCGGATAACGGTTGTTGCCGTAGGGACAGACTTTGCAACAGCAGCCGGCTGACATACCGGTTTCTCGGGCTTAACCGGTGTTTCTTTTTGCACCGGCTGAGCCGTTGCAGGTTCTGCCGGCACATCATCCTTTATGCCCACTATCTTCTTTAACTTCTCAATTTCAGCGTTAAGCTTGGCAATCTGAGCGTCTTTGTTGTTAAAAAACAATATATATAATAGCCCAAGCGCGAGCCATTGGCTAAACTCTTCGCCTCCGGTAAAGCTGATAATCAGCGCAAAAATAACCAGAGTTAAAAATATCGAAAAAATCATCACGTCCTCCGTTCTTTAATGATACATAATAACTAAAATGGTCTCAAATTTTTTATTCATTATTTTACTCCTCTAAAAATAATAACTTGCGGATTTTAATCGTACGTTTAAAAACAGCAATTTTAATAAAAGTTAACCTACTGATTTAACAAAAATAAATTTTCTTGACTATTGATGAAAAAAAACGTACCTATTTTTTCATCAGTATTTAAAACTCTAATCTCACGCTCCGCTCCGAGAAATTATGCTAAATTACACCTCAATCCTCACGTCAGCTCTCAAAAAATGCGGAATTTTGCGAGTGAACCCGAAATGTCCTCCAAAGGAGGGGAGCGTAGTAAACCTACGTGACCCGACTGAAGAGAGGCTTCCATTTCGGAGTTCAATCACAAAATTACACATTTTTTATAACTTGTTGTCGGTCGGCTGTATCGGCATATACCCCACTCCGCCAAAATACTTCTGCATAAAGCCTTCTTCCGTCCCCATAACCGGAGTCTCATCTTCAGATATGCTAATCTCTTTGCCGTTTTCTTTGGTAAGCTGAACCACTTTCTCCACTTTGCCGTCTAAGTTAAATTCAACCGCGACAATGTTGCGCTCTAGCTCTTCGGGCTTAAAAAACGCCATGCGTTTCATCGTTGAGTTCATATAAATCCATGTTTTATGGTCAAGGCTGGAGATAATGCTGGGCGAACCCATAATTTCGCGCACTTGAGCTTTGTCCATCCCCTGATGAATGGCTAAGATGTCGTCTTTGGACGGCATATTACCTTCGGTTTGGTTGAAATAGTCGGTGGAACACGCCGAAATAAGCATCATTCCGGCAAATAGAGATAAAACAATTTTGTGTGTTGACATCTTCATATCCTTACAATTATATATTAAGCATATATAACCTCTATACCATAAGGAAAAAAGAATGCAAAAAGAATTTTCTTATCCCCTGAAAATAGATGAGCTGGGGCAGGGCGAGCAAACCTACAACTTAAGAGCCGACAAAGAACAGCTCGCAACCTTAAAAGAGATTCTTCAGGTGCCGGCTGTGAATAGTTTTGAAGCCAACCTTAAATTAAAGTTTCAAAAAAAGCGCGGTCTGTTGGAAATAAGCGGCACGGCAAGCGCTAATTTGGAGTTGATAAGCGTCATCTCTCTCGAAGCATTTAACAAAGATTACACCGCTGAGTTTAAGCTGATGTATGACACGAATGCGACTTATGAGGATATATACGGCGAGGATGATGATATTGAGGACGACGTGCCGGATATTGTCTATGACGGCAAAATAGATTTAGGGGATATTGCTATCGAACAAATCGCCCTTGTGATGGAAGACCACCCGCGCAAAACAGGCGAAGTGTTTAACGAGGTTATCGAAGCAAGAGAACCGGTAAAAAACAATCCGTTCGCCGCTCTGGAAAAGTTGAAAAAATAAATATAGAAGCAAGATTATATAAAAAATCAAAAAAAACTCTTGCCAAATACATTTTTTTTATATAAAAGCAGAAAAAGCAGCTCTCACTCAGTCGAAAACGGCTCTGTAAGGGCGATTTGTGTCAAATAATTTTAGATAAGAGTTAAAGAAATGGCTACACCTAAGAAAAAAACATCGCAATCTCGCAGAAATATGCGTCGTTCTCATGATGCGTTAACGCCTAATGCTTATCATGAGTGCCCAAACTGTGGCGAATTGAAACGCCCTCATAACGTTTGCCCGAAATGCGGTCAATATGATGGCAAAGAAGTTGTTGCTCAAAAGGCAAATAACGAACAGTCTGAAGACTAATTAGATTTATTTTATTTTTATGGAGCAGGTTTTGTCTGATAATAATCTGGTCATATCAATAGATGCTATGGGGGGGGATAATTCCCCCAAAGTAGTAATAGAGGGTTTGGCTCAAGCGCATTCAAGAAATCCGGATATCCGCTTTTTGGTTTATGGCGACGAGCAGAAAGTTAACGCGGAAATGGCTAAATTTCCGATTCTCAAGAAGGTGTGTCAGGTTTTTCACACAGAAGAATTTGTTCATAACGAAGATAAGCCGTCACACGTCATCCGTAACCGCGCGACAAGTATGTATCAGGCTGTCGAAGCCGTGAAAAACGGTCAAGCGCAGGCTGTCGTTTCCGCCGGTAATACGGGGGCGTTGATGGCAATCTCCAAACTGCTCTTAAAAACAATCCAAAAGATTCACCGTCCGGCAATCATCAGTATTATGCCGCACCAAAACGGGCGTTATGTTATGCTTGATTTGGGCGCAAATACCGAATGTGACGGCATCAATTTGGCGGAATTTGCCATTATGGGGAATATTTTTGCCAAATATGCGTTAGGGATAGAACGTCCCCGAGTCGCACTGATGAATATCGGCGCCGAAGAGATGAAAGGCAAAGGGGAAATCCACGTTGCCGCGCATATCATCAAACATACGCACCTGAATTTGGACTTTATCGGGTATATCGAACCGCATGAAATCCCCAAAGACAAAGCAGACGTTGTTGTTGCTGACGGATTCTCCGGCAATATCGCCTTAAAATCGGTTGAGGGAACCTGCCACTTGATTATGCGCCTGATTAAAGACAGCATTAAACAATCGTTTTTAGCTAAACTCGGTCTGCCGTTTATGTTAGGGGCAATGCGCAAACTCAAAAAAACGATGGACCCGAGGCTCTATAACGGCGCGATGTTTGTCGGCTTAAACGGTTTATCGGTAAAAAGCCACGGCGGCACGGACGCGTTTGGGTTTTCGGTTGCGGTGGAAAATGCCGCCCGTTTGGTCAGAAAAGATTTTGTCGGCTCAATCCGCCGCGAACTTGAAGATATTGATTTAGATGAACTATCACAGGAAGCTTGCTATGAAGTGTACTAGAACAGAAATTATCGGCTGCGGGCATTATCTGCCTGCAAAAGTGCTGACAAATGACGATTTGTCCAAAATGGTGGAAACTAATGATGAGTGGATAAGCACCCGCACGGGGATTCGCTCTCGTCACATCGTTGCAGAAGGTGAGTTGACCTCGGATATGGCGTTAAAAGCCGTTAGAGAGGCTATGGCCAATGCCGGTGTTACCGCCGAAGATTTGGACGTTGTTGTTGTTGCCACATTAACCCCGGATTACACAACACCATCTGTCGCCGCAAGAATTGCCGGAAAACTCGGCGTTAAACCGGGCACTCCCGCGTTTGATTTGGGCGCCGCTTGTTCCGGATTCGTCTATGCCATGACGATGGTAGACAATATGATTCGTTTAGGTCAGGTCAAAACCGCCGCAGTTATCGGCGTTGAAAGCTTGTCAAAAGTTGTGGACTGGACAGACCGTAACACTTGCGTTTTGTTTGGTGATGGTGCCGGCGCGGTTATCGTTAAAGCAACCGAAGGCGAAGGAACTTCAAAAGATACCGGCGTTTTGGCAACCAAAATTTATGCCGATGGTACGCAATTTGACAATCTTGCAACCGATGGCGGTATATCTGCCACCCAAACCGCGGGTTTTGTTCACATGAACGGCAAAGAAGTCTTCAAGTTTGCGGTTGGCGCTATGAGCGAAGCTTCACACGCCGTGATGGAACAAGCCGGCGTTACAACCGACGAGATTGATTGGCTCTTGCCGCATCAGGCCAATATTCGCATTATTTCAAGTGTCGGGCAGAAATTAAACGTTCCCGATGAAAAAGTTATTGTGACCGTGGACCATCACGGTAACACCTCAGCAGCCTCTATTCCGCTTGCGCTATCCGAACAGGTCAACGGCGGAAAAATCAAAAAAGGCGATTTGGTGTTAATCCCGGCAATGGGCGCGGGCTTCACCTGGGGTGGTCTGTTAATCAGACTTTAAAAAAATTATCTGCATAATTAAAGACAATTTGTTGAATTTAACAAAGTTAATGATTATGCTGAAAAAAGCTAAAAAGGAAATAACTGTATTTTTTTAGAAAGGTAAAAAATGACAACTGTAACTCGTGCCGATATTGCTGAAAATGTCTGTGAAGAAATCGGTTTATCCCGTAAAGATGCCGGTGATATTCTTGATATGGTGATTGATGAGATGAAAAATGAGCTCATCGCCGGTCGTGATGTAAAAATCTCAACTTTCGGTTCATTTTTGTTAAAGCGTAAAAATGCGCGTATCGGGCGCAACCCGAAAACCGGTGTTGAAGCGGAAATTACGCCGCGCACGGTTATTTCTTTCCGCCCGTCGCAAACCTTGAAAACAGCCGTTAACAAAGGCTCTAAAAAGGCTGCGAAATAATCATTTTTTGGTTAAAGATAGAAGGGCGGTTGGGTTTACAGCCGTCCTTTTTTAAATAATCGGAGGAAAAATGGGAGTAAACAAATCAAAATCAGCGTTCAGAAGTATTGCCGAAGTCACCGAAGATTTAGGCATAGCTCCGCACGTACTTCGCTTTTGGGAAACAAAGTTCACGCAAATCAAGCCGATGAAAACCAAAAGCTCCAGACGCTACTATCGTCCGGATGATGTGGAGCTTTTAGCCAAGATAAAAGAACTTCTTTATGACCGCCGCTATACCATAGAAGGCGTGCAAAAGCTTTTTAAAAACCGCTCCTTAAAAGATATTTTAGGCGAAGAAATCCAAAAAGACTTTTTTGAAGACGATATGCCCCAAGAAGCCTCCTCAGAGCTTTCAACAGAAACAATCAAAGACGCCGTTCAAGCGCTTTCTGAATTAAAAAATGATTTGCTGATGTTAGCCAAAGGAGCATAAGATGACCGAGCTAAATGACCGCCTGATAGATATAGAAATGGCGCTCTCAAACTTAGAGCGCACCGTTGATGACTTAAATGACATCATCATCCGCCAAGGCAAAGATATAGCTTTCTTGCAAAAGCAAAATCGTTACTTTGTCGAAGCCCTAAGAAATACCCAAAGCGTCGTCAAACCTGAGGAAGAAGAAACCCCGCCGCCGCATTATTAATAACCCCTCTAAAACTAAAACCGAGAACGCCATGCTCAATAACCGCCTACAAACTTTGTTACTTCCGCTTTATATGCTGTTATGGCTGGTCTTATCGGTTTATATGGGGCAACATCACGAGCCGTTTGCCGATGAGGCGCAAGGCTGGCTCATTGCCCGCGATACAACATTTTCCGAGCTGTTTTTTTCTGTTTTAAGAAAAGAAGGGCACCCGTTTTTGTGGTATCTTTGGTTAAAGCTCCTTTTGTTTTTAGGTTTGCCGTACAGTAAAGTTTATTTAGCGTCGCTCATACCGCAGGCAGCAGGTGTGACGTTGTTTTTAAAAAAAGCGCCGTTTCCTCTTTGGGCGCGCTTGGCTTTTGCCTCGACATATTTTATTTTTTATCAGTATAATATCGTCGCCAGAAGCTATAGCTTAATGCTGTTTTTCTTTGTCTTGACAGCTCTTCTCTGGCAGAAGCGCGAGAAACATCCGTTGGCTTATACCATTGTTTTAATGTTTCTAGGCTCAATCTCGGTTCATACGTTTCTGCTCTCAGTTGGTCTTTTCGTGCTGTTTATGCCTCAAGCCAAGACAAAAGAAAAACTGTTGTTTGCCACGTTTGTAGCGCTGTTGGTATGTCTGTTATTTCCGGATATGACAACCAACAGCTACATTAAGCATTTTACCGGAAATATGTTTGTGACGTTAGTCCATACCATGTCGTTAACCACTTGCGGGTTAATTACGGTAGCTGGATTTTATGAAGATATATTCTGCGCAGCTTTCGGAATTTTTTATTTTTGTTTATTAATGACAGAGTTGTTGGGGCAATATAAAAAAGATTTTGCTTTTCTGCTATTGCCAAATTTGCTGTTTATGGCCGCGGTATCCTATAAGCCCTGGCACGCCGGAATACTCATCTTAATCATTATGCTGATATTATGGCAAAACCACAGTCAAAAAATCTCTAAAACACTTCTTGTCTACATCATTTTGTTTTTTATGGTGCAAATATACTGGAGCATAAGAGCGTTTGTACAGGAAAAAAACGGCGCTTACAGCGCAGCGCCCGCCGTGCATGATTTTCTCAAACAAAAAAACATTTCAATAGATGAAACGGAGTTTTTAAGTTTTAACACAACCTCACTTTGCCCATACGATGAAACCAACTCTTGCACATATTGGGATTGGTGTAAGTATGGTTTTTTGAAAAAAGTCAAACCGATTGTCCTGCCGCAAAGCGCCAAAGCCGTTCTCACCACTTGGGACCGTAAAACAATCAATAAGCAACTAACAAGCCAAGGATTCGTCTTAAAAGTATTTCCGTCAGAACACTTTTTTGCCACCAGAGATATGTCCACGGATGAAACCATTTATCTGTATTATAAAGAGAGCAGCAATGAATAAAAAAAGTGCGGATATTTCCTTGTTCATCTTGGTCTTTGGGGCATTAAACCTGACGTTTTTGTTCTATGAAATCACGTTTTTTTGGGGCAATCATGATTGGGACTGGGTTAAAGGCACAACGCAGGTTTTGCAATTAAATACCGGTCTGTTTGAGGGTCGTTATGCCAAGTTTATCTTAAATGTTGTGCTGTTTGGCGGGCAGATTCTGCCGCTGTTAAATACGATTACAGCCTTTGCGTTTCTTGCCGTCGGTCAAGTGTTGTTGGTGAATTATTGGGGCTTAAAATCACCCTCATCTCGTATCTTAACCGCGCTCATACCGGCTTTATCGCCGTTTATTTTAGGCTGGTTGTTTTTCCCGATAAATATATTAGGTAATTTCTCAGCCGTTGCGCTGGTTGCGGGCGGGTTGCTCTTAACCGAAAAGCCACGTGTAGGGCACAAAATCGCCGCCGTGATATGTTTTATAACCGCGCTTGGGGTTTATCCGAGCGTGATGGAAATGCTCTTGCTCTGTTGGGCAGCTCGTCAAATATTGTTGCCGCCGACACAAACTAAACAAATGTTCTCATCTCTTATGGTCATTATCGCCGCTCTCATCGCCTTTAAACTTATTCTGTTGGGGCTAAATCAAGCAGGGCTGGTCTATATGGGGCATTATAATATGCAAACGGCAAGCTTAAGCGATATGTTCTCCCGTTTGCCGCAAACAATAACGCTGATGTTTAGCCAAATGTTCGTAACGCTTCCCTTTTTGCCGTTTAGCTTAAAAGGGGCAGGGGGCTTGTTGGTGGTTTTAGCGTTTTATCTCTCTGCCCGCAACCTAAAAACACTTCTTTTGTGGAGCATAATGCTGGGCGCAACCGTTTTAAGCACGTTCTTGACCGCCGTGCCTGAAGAAACCGCTTATATGCCGCGGGTGAATTTCTATGGTTTGAATTATCTCTATGCCGCGGCGATAGCTATTCTCTTAAAGCAAAAAAAGCTCTATCGAAACCTGGGACTTGTCCTCGGTATACTGTATTTGTTAACCTCAGTAAAACAAAATCTTGAGGCACAAAAGGTTTGGTATTATGGCAAAAACGCTGAAGAAAAGCTTATTGAGCGGGTCATCAGTCGTATAGAGGAACAAGAGCCGCCTTTGCCAATAACACCGGTCATCGCCGGAGAAATGCCGCTTCGCCCGCGCTACTATGCCAACAGTTATATGAAAGCCGCCCCGTATCTTTTAGAAGCGCCGCTGATGGTTCGCCATATCCCGTCCGGAATGTTTAATTTCTATGCGCCAACGCCGCTTTTTACCGCTCATTCGCAAATTTCAACCCTGACCACCGAATTATATAACTATTTAAAAACCGCCACTCGCCCGTGGCCGGCACCGGAGGGGATGTATATAGACAATAATTATGTCATTTTACTTCTAACCCAAGACGGTATAAAAGCCATCCAAGCCCAACTGCCGTAAAAAAAACTATTGACAAAAAATAAACAAATGCTATACTCCTCTCCGCAATTAAAAATTATTTTAAAAAATTATTGAGAGTTAGTATATTATGAATGTTTAATTAATCCCAAAAATTATGTACACAGACAAATTAAATGAATTCGGAAGACGCTATGGTTATCCGATTTATGTGATGGAAGACGGGTCGTTCTCTTCATCTAGAATCTCTGGTAAAAGAGTGTTGTTTACGGTCGAAGGTCCGATAGACAGCTCCTCTTATCCCAAATATCTCGAAGCGCAAAAAAAAGAACTTCCTCGCCGTACAACGGAGGTAATAAAAGCCTCTAAGGACTCCAAAGAGCGCACCGGCTTTAGGGGAAACGGCGGTTTCCTGAAAAATCTGGTTGACCGCTTTATAAAAAGCGAAAATATGGAAGTTCCCGTCTCTGATACATCTTCGGAATATACCGATTATGAAGAAGTAAAGGAAACTGCGCCGACCAGAGTAAACACATCAAAAGGGGGTTCCGTGGCAAGAACAGAGCATCCCGGCAATGGCATTTTCCGTCATCATTCAAAAGATTGGAGCGTAGAAGCTCAGGGCGTTAGCGCTGTCAAAACCGCACATATTCGCGAAGGTGATAGAGAAATGTATGTGGCAAATTATGTGTTCAATTAACTTATATTCTAAGAAATATGGGTAAAGAAATTTTATTCTCTGACATACAAGCCGATAATACTGGCTATGTTATATTAGAGCAGAAAGAATGCATAACACTTAGACCGTATGGTAGCTGGGACAACGACAAAAGTAGGAGACCGATGAACTACCATATCCCCGGTTGTCCTACGATTCCGTATTCTGCTTCGCTAAACTTATACGGTTTTAAAAACTGTATGGTTGCTTTATATCTTGACCGAGAGGTGTATGGCAAGTTTGACTTTGTACATATCTGGTATTGTAAAAGCAAACCGAAATCGCGCTTCAAACCGAAATCGCGCTTTCTGCGGTGGATAATCTCTAAATTGCCTTATTGGATTGCCCTAGATGTTGCTAATCAGGATGCTGCTTTTCTGCGGAAGACAATCTCTAAATTACCTTATTGGAAGGCTCGAGATGTTGCTAATCTGCACGCTACAGATGAAGGTTTTAAGATTATCACCAAGAACAACAAGTATGCCGAATTTGAAATCAGCTTTGCCGCAAATTCCGAAAAACCGGTTGAGCTGACGGCAGATGACGGCACGAAACTAAAAGTAGACACCGCGCTTAAAGACACCGGAATATGGTATATCTACGTTCACTAAAAAAAGATTTCCGTTTAAGATAGCATTGCTATTTTAAGCGGGAATTTTTTATGCCATTAAAATATTGCTTGACAAAAAATAAAAAATCGTCCATAACTCTTACATAAAGTTTATTATAAAAAAATTATTAAAATTAAATATTATGGAAACAATAAAACAATTAAATGAATTCGGAAAGCGTTACGGTTATCCTTTCTATGTCTTTGACAATGGAGATATAAAAAAGGATTTGCTGGATACAAACCCCTTCAAATTTATAGTAACCGGTTTGTTGGACGAACAAAAATCGCTTAGAAATCAAGCAATTATGCGTTATGAAACTTGGCTTAGAGCACCAAGTAGTCCCTCATCTCCGAAGCTTCCGGAAGAGCTTAGTATTCCGGCATATCTAAAGCCGAAAATATACAGTTTTCCGAAAAGTAATGCAACTGTTTATGCGTATGCAGAACCAAAAATCAGTTGTTTGTATAAAATTGTGCCGGATACCGAAAACTTTAGAGTCGTCTTTTTTGCACCTCATATGCAGGTAAAGCAGGTAAATATGAAGGAAAAAAACGGAGAAATTAAGGTATTTGTTTACATTTTTAGAGTGTAAAGTCTACTTAAAAAGCGCCGATAAAATCGGCGCTTTTTCTTTATAAAAAAAAATATTGACAAAATTTAGGCAATAGATTATAACAAAATGCAGAAAAATATTTTTATGTCTAACTCTTAAATTTTTTATTATGGAAAAAGTATCATTTATTTCAAAATTATTCGGATTTAACACAAAGAGAACATCTCCAGTAAAATCTCCAGAACCGGAATATTCCGGTCCGCTCACCTTTTTCGGTACACCGGAAAATCAGTATATATCAGGTCAGAATGAAGCCCGCGCCGCTGTTGCCAACGCATTTTCCCAAATGCTTGCTTATAACGAGCAAAGAAAGCTTGCAATAAACGATAAGGCAATGATGTGTCGCTCGGATTATCAAGCAAAATGGCAGTTACCAATGCTTCTTTATATCGAGTTGAACGATATGGTGATTATGTTTGAAGATTATTACAAAATCTTTGATTATCTGGGATTAGGCAAACTTTTATCATCAAATAAATTTTCTTCTGCCCCAAAGTCTGTGCCAAAGAACCAAGGTGTTTACGGAAGTGTTGATATTCACTTAGATGAAAAAATAACCTTTAAAGGATATTTTGTTATAAGCCAAGCGATACCGGGTTGGGATGCTTATAGTCAGTTCGCCACATTTAAGTGCGGAGAATTCTGTATCTTCGTTATGCCCGGAAGTCGGCATATCTTGATAGGGCATCTGGACGGAATGGAACAGTGGAGGACTTATAGTCATGATTACAAAGCCTTGTATAACAACGTTTGGGTAAAAAAACGAGCTGCTTTTTGTTATAGCTCAGAGAATAAAGAGCAAACAATGTATATGAACTTTATCATAAACAAAAACAATAGCAGAGAATATGATGTTACCTTTAAGGATAAGAAAAGAGAAATCTGTTATAAAAGCAGAGAGTTTTCACACGAGGAATTTTGTAGTCTGGTCAAAAGCGGAAGGCAGGAATGGCGAAAGCAGTTCTCCAAAATGACGAAAGAAATAGCTTTTTACTTTTGTAAAGAATATTCTCCGTTACACTTTACTAGAGTAAATAATCCGCTTCGTTATAGCTGGAATATAGGCTCTACACCGGCAGGTCGAATAGGCTTAATTTGTAATTTGATAGATAAAGATTATCTTCTGCCGGCAAGACCGCTCACAGACGTTTGTGTCAAGCTTCCGGACAATCTTCTTTCTTGTTAAAAAAATCCGAATTTTTAGAAGCTCCGTTAAACGGAGCTTTTTTATTTTTTCTTCCTACTTGATTTTCTATAAGCGCATTTCCTACATATACATTAAAGGAGAAAAATGATGAATATGGAAAAATTAACCTTAAAAACCGGTGAAGCCATCAAAAATTCTGTTGATATGGCAGTTAAAGCCGGCAATCAGTTTGTCACCCCGTTGCACCTCTTAGGCGCAATGCTGGAGTTAAATGAACCCGTGCTGGATAATTTAATCAAAGAAAGCGGCGGCAATCTGACATTATTAAAATCAGACGTCACCGCAGAGCTTAAAAAACTTCCTTCGGTAAGCGGTGAAAACATCCAAAGCTCATTATCGCAGGAATACAATCGTTTGCTTCTCGAAGCCGAGAGTTTTGCTGAGAAAAATAACGATAAATTCGTCACCTTGGAGCGCCTGTTTCAGGTTTTAGCTCAAAGTTCAGGAAATATTGCCTCAGAGCTTTTGAAAAAGTCCGGTGTTGACCCTGTCAAATTAAACCAAGCTGTCAGCGCATATCGTAAAGGTCGCTTGGCAGATAGCGAAACCGCCGAAGATACGTTTGAGAGCTTAAAAAAGTTTACCACCGATTTAACTGCCCGCGCTAAAGAGGGCAAGCTGGACCCAGTTGTCGGCAGGGACGCGGAAATCCGCCGTACCATTCAAGTCCTCTCACGGCGTACTAAAAACAATCCGGTGCTGATAGGCGAGCCCGGCGTCGGTAAAACCGCAATTGTTGAGGGGTTGGCGATGCGTATTATCAATAAAGACGTCCCCGAAAGCCTAAGAAACAAACGCCTGCTTGCACTGGATATGGGCGCCTTAATCGCCGGTGCTAAATTCCGCGGAGAGTTTGAAGAACGCTTAAAATCTGTCTTAAAAGAGGTTGAAGAAGCCGCAGGGACGGTTATCCTCTTTATAGATGAAATGCACACCATCGTCGGTGCCGGTGCCGCTGAAGGCTCAATGGACGCCTCAAACCTCTTAAAACCGGCGTTAGCCCGCGGTGAACTGCATTGTATCGGCGCCACCACCTTAAACGAATATAAAAAATATGTTGAAAAAGACGCCGCTCTTGCCCGTCGTTTCCAGCCGGTTTATGTTGATGAGCCCGATGTCGAGGAAACAATCACGATTTTGCGTGGCATTAAAGACAAGTTTGAGCTTCACCACGGCGTGCGTATTTCAGACGGCGCGTTGGTAGCAGCAGCCGAGCTTGCCAACCGCTATATCGCCGACCGTTATATGCCGGATAAAGCTATCGACTTAATGGATGAAGCTGCGTCCTCTTTAAGAATGAGCATCGATTCAAAACCCGAAGAACTGGACACGCTTGACCGGAAAATCCTCCAGCTCAAAATCGAAAAAGAAGCCTTAAAAAAAGAAACCGATGAGCACTCTCAAAACCGTTTGCAAGAGCTTGAAAAAGAACTGGCAAATTTAGAAGAACAGGCAAACCTCTTAACCGCTTCTTGGAACAAAGAAAAGGACAGTTTGCAAAAAATCACCGAAATCAAAGACAAACTCGATAAAGCCAAAAGCGAGGTGCAAATTGCCGAAAGAAACGGTTTATACGAGCGGGCAGGGGAGCTGCAATATGGCATTATCCCCAAGCTCTCCTCCGAGCTCACCGAGCTTGAAAAAACAGCTAAAAAGACCTCCGAGCAAACCGTAAGCGCGGAAGACATTGCCAAAGTCGTTTCCAAGTGGACGGGCATACCGACCGATAAAATGCTCTCCTCCGAGCGTGAAAAACTGCTTCATCTTGAAGATTATCTAAAAAAACGCGTCATCGGTCAGGATACGGCTATTCAAGCGGTGGCAAACGCCGTCCGTCGTTCCCGTGCCGGAATCGCAAACCCCGGTCAGCCGATAGGCTCGTTCTTGTTCTTAGGACCGACCGGTGTCGGCAAAACTGAACTGAGCAAAAGCTTGGCGGAGTTTTTGTTTAATGATGAAAACGCTATGCTAAGGGTCGATATGTCCGAATATATGGAAAAGCATTCGGTGTCGCGCCTTATCGGTTCGCCTCCGGGCTATGTTGGTTACGATGAAGGCGGAATATTGACCGAGAGCGTCCGCCGTCGTCCGTATCAGGTTATTTTGTTTGACGAGATAGAAAAAGCTCATCCCGATGTCTTTAATATCTTGTTGCAAATCTTGGATGACGGTCGTTTAACTGATAGCAAAGGGCGTACAGTCAGCTTCAAAAACACCATCATCATTATGACCTCAAATTTAGGCGCCGAATATCTGATAGACACAAGTCTTCCCATAGAAAAGCGGGAAGAAAAAGCCTATGAAACCTTAAAACAGGCATTTCGACCCGAGTTCTTAAACCGGATAGATGACATCATAATGTTTAATCGTTTGTCAAAAGACAACATTAAGCAAATAACCGCGCTAACCATTGCTAATATCGAAAAGCGCTTAAAATCGCGGGGGATAACCCTGAAATTAACCCCTGAGGCTTTGGATTGGGTGGCAAATAACGGTTATGATGAAGTCTATGGCGCCCGCCCTCTAAAACGCCTCTTAAAAAAGGAGCTTGAAAACAAGCTAGCCTTAGCGCTTTTGGCTAACGAAATCTCTGATAATCAAGAGATTAAAGTTGAGCTCAAAGAAGATGGCTTGGCGTTTAAGGGATAGTATGGCTAAAAAAGAGCAAAATCCTCTGCTCATAAAGCAGGGGATTTTTTTTAATTGTAACAAAATCTTCATTTTTACGCCCTAATAATAAGTATTGCAAAATGTCAAAAAATCTGCTAAAATAATCAAAAAAGCATAAGGGAGTAACCGAGATGACTGATACAAAAAGCGCGATGAAAGATGATATGAAGCTGGCCAAAGCCAAAACACTTCTTGTTCGGGCAGGTGTGGACGCAGACAAAACTCTAAAACAATTGGTCGCAAAATATGGTGCCAATACTTATGACATCGTCTTAAATGCAATGTTAAAACCGACCGATATGATGATTGCAGCTGGTCAGAAATTTGCTAATACCAAAAAGACGATTGAGTATTATGCCTCTCATCAGGTTTCAGATGTGCAATTAGCAAAGGCTATCAATAAAACCAAAGCTGAAATTGCCAAGAGAAGTGCGCAAAAAGGCACATCTTCAACCACAAATAGACAAGCAAGCACAAGAGCCAGTGCGAGAAGTGAGAGGTTTAATAACCGGGTAAGCAATCGCACTCCGTCCAAAACATCAGCCGTGAACCAAAACAAACATAATGCAAAAACAAATGGAATTCCGTTTAAGTCAGAGGAAGGCTTAGGCTATAAAGCCCCGTGGAGTGCTAATAAAACGCCAACCCCAGCCAAATCACAAACAACCAAAAGAACCACTCAAAAAACACCGGCGGTAAAAACGACCACATCCCCAAAGCAGACCACCAATTCAACGCCGGTGACAGTACCTTATGCAAATAATTCGGGTATAGTGGTTGAAATGCCTTGGCATAAGAACACTCAAGAAGAACAATCAGGTCAGTTTGCATGGCAAGGCGCAAAGGTTACAACTCCTGAAGATGTTTATAATAAGTCTTTTGAGGGCAGGTCAGACAAAGTATCGCTTGATGAATTAATGAAACAAACCGGCGTCACCCAAGCTGACATCCAAGCCGTTTTCAAAGCTCATCCTGAGATTGTTCAAGAAATGGGCGGTGGTAAAACCAATCAGGCTTTGGCTAAAGCTGCCTCCAGAGTATCAGGTCGCAGTCAACACAATTGTCTTACCGGTGTACAAGAGATGCACTGTGCGGTTAACTCTGAAAATGGTGAATATATTGCTAAATATAATGCAAACTGGCCAGAGAAAAT
Source organism: Alphaproteobacteria bacterium (assembly GCA_017939155.1). GTDB lineage: Bacteria > Pseudomonadota > Alphaproteobacteria > RF32 > CAG-239 > CAG-267. The sequence goes on from JAGAZZ010000048.1 coordinate 32,247, forward strand.
TCCGCAGGCAGACGGAAAAAATTCTGCCTGTAATGTGTATATTCCGTTGGAAAAAAGCGGCAAGTACATCACATTAACTTACCCTAATAAAGCTTATCACAAATCAGCAGATTCAAAAGAAGCTAAGGAAATGCGGGATTTTAATAAAAAGCTTCCTTCCGGAACAACCGTCTGCGTCGATAATGATATTCCCGACGGCCGTCGTGGTAAGATAGATAATCCGAGTAAAGTTCATGGTCATACCTGGATTTTAGATAAACAAAAAGTTTCATGTAGTGATTTCAGAGAACCAAACGGACCAGCTTTTTCTAATTATGGCAAAAATATGCACATTTCAATCGCGAAAGATAACTGCATTTCTAAAGATTTAGCCTTAATGCTGATTAAACAAAAACAAGAACGCGAAGCCTTAGCTCTTGCCCAAGCTCGCGAGCAAAATAAAGGGCGCGCTTAAGAACAAGGAGAAAAGCTATGGGAATGCAAAACATCAAAGACGCCATAATAGCAAGCGATGGGGTAAGTCAAGCTTTCAAAATGGGGGATACAAAGAAAGCACTCGAAATTATAGAGCGAAATTCCGGTATTCAGGCAAGAGAGCTTTGTGAACGATTGATAAAGTATGGTATGACTCCTGAGGAATTAGGTCGTCTGTTTGCTAAAATTTCTGATTATATAGAAAATGCTGTTGGCAAGTTTGAGCGCAATCAGCGGTTTAAAGAATATGTCGAAAAGCAAGTGCAAATCGCCGTGGAGCAAAAAGCAAGAGCCGCGGAAGAACAAGCCAAAAGAATTGCGGCTGAGCAGAAAAAAGCTGATGAAGATTGGAAAAGATTTGAAAAAAGACTTGCAGACAAAAGAAAAGAGCGTGAAAAGCTGATGTCCGAACACGGCAAGCTCTCTGCAGAACACAAAAAGCTTGAAACCGAAAACAAAAAGCTCAAAGAACAGCACAAAAAAGAAAAAGATGCTAAAAAGAGAAAGAAAATTGAAGCTAGAATCAAGAAAAATGAAACGCGTCAGAAAAAAATCTTAAAAGAACAGACCAAAAAAGAACTGCGTTGTCAACGGTTGTTAAAAGAAGAAAAAGAACTTAAGGTAAGTCAGAAAAAGGTGTCGCTAAGAAAAGAAAATCTGCAACAGCGTCGGCAAAAACTGCAAGTGGAGCAAGAAAAACTTGAAATCCTCCAACAGCAAAACCAGCAAAGAGATTATGCTTCTGATAAGCCTGGCGCAGAAACACCGCAAACACAGCAAACACCAAGTCAGGATATTACCCAAATCCAAATTTTAAGGCGTGTCAATGGCGGTCGGTCTTAAAAGAAAATATTATAAAGAAATGCCGCAAAAATAAACGCCATAAATAAAAATCCGGTCATCAATAGCACCCGATTAGCGTTAATCTCACGCCTTAAGCGCCAAGCGGCAGTAAAAACTGCTAAATAGCACACTAAAAATGCCCCGCTGGATAAATTGACAATCGCATTAAAATCAAACAAAATCGTTGCCAAAATAATGATAAGCGTTGTAAACAAATTGCCTTTCGTACCGAAGCGCCAAAATTTTTCATGGTAAAATGCCGGTAATTCTTTATCAAGCGATAAGGCTCTTGAAATGCGGAAAATACTGAAATAAGTCGCGTTAATTCCCGTTGCATAAGCAATAAAAATCGTCAGATACACCAAAACAAATCCCACTTTCCCGAAAAGTTTTTGTGCCGCAATGGCGACCGCTACGTTAGGATGGGCATAAAGCTCTGAAATATCGGTAAAATGCAACACAACAAAAGCTAAAGAACAATAAAGCGCAATAACCGCAAGCAGGGTGGTGTAAATGGCTGCGGGAATGGTTTTTTGCGGGTTTTGCACATCACCGGCCGCATTCGTGATAACCCCGTATCCGGCAAAAGCAAAAAACGTCACCCCGATACCGCCCCAAAAGCTTTTAAGCTCGGGAGCGGGCAGGGCAGCCGTGAAAGCTCTGTCATAAAACACTAAACTCAAAATAAATAAAAACACCAAAATAAACAGTTTTAACGCTACCAAAAACGTTTCGGTTTTGCTGGAATCTTCAGTTCCTAACATATTAAGAAACGCCATTGCCGTAATCAAAACAACTGCCGAGATATTGATGATAAAAACATTATCTCCGTTGTGAAACAAATGAGCCGCGTATATGCCAAAGGATTTTGCCATCATCGAAATAGAAACCGCCGAGGTCAGCATATAAAGAATAGTCAAACCACCTGATAACCAACGGTTAGAAAAAGAATGATGAAAAAAGTCCGTTAATCCGCCCGAACTCGGGTACCTGGAAGATAATTTGGCATACGAATAGCCCGAAAACATCGCCGCCACCCCCGCAATCAAAAAAGAAGCATAGGTAAATTTTTGGGAAATCATAATAACCTGTCCCAAAAGCGCAAAAATCCCCGCCCCGATAATCGACCCGATACCGATAGACACTACATTAAAAAAACTTAAATCCTTTGCCATCTTCCATCTCCTCCAAGGCATATAATCAAAAAAATGCCTTTTTCCACCATAAAAGGGAAGAAAACAAAAATAATTTCATTTGATTAGGCTTATACGGACATAATTGAGTAGTCGTAATTATTTGTTTTGAATATGCCTTATTTGCTTTAGTGCTTTTCTTTTTTGTTTATATCGTTTTTTTATTGCGCCAAAAGTTAACTTGCTTAATACCCAATACCCCCAATAAGATAACCTTGGGTGCAAAACGGGAGTATCCGAAAGAATGTATGAACCGTTAAGCTCTTTAATCCGATAACCGCCTTTCGCTTTCAGGTTGAAAATAAAAATAGATAATAAAAATTCGCCAAGATACCCTAAAAAGCGCAGTCCTTGCGTGCTCATTTCGTTATGGTCAATTTGCCTGTCTACCTCTTTCAAAACCGCAAAACAAAACTCGCTGTATTCAAAAAAAAGCTCTTTTTTCATCACAAACATATTGCACAAATATTGTATCGAACCACGTTCGATTTTTTCTATTCCGGTCATATATTCGGGGTACAAACGTTTTACTGTTTTGATAAAAATATCAAAAGTAGCGCGTTCTTGCTCTGGTAACTTGCAATATTGCTCTCCTATACTACCGCTGTTAACGTGTTTAACATCATAGGGCTTTAGCACCAAACAATCGCAGTCCTCAAGTTGCGCACGGATATTTACCTTTTCTTCCTTTTCACTGTGAATTTACGCCCGAAAATTTCCAAAATATTGGTTTTATATTCTAAATCTATTTTCTTGTAATAATGAAGCAATTTGCCAACGCGAAATTTCGTTTTACGCTGAACAGCATATTCATCAAAAATCTCTGCCCACTGTTCCATATTTTTCTGATGCACTAACTTTTGTTCGTAAAGTAGCGTTTTTAAAGCATATTTTACCATCATATCTCTGCGACGAAAAGTATTTTCCAGATGTTGTCTATAGGACAACAGTACTTCATCTATATACTTATATTTTCCTAATTTAGAAAGTTGCAAATGCATAAACCAGTCTTCCAAAGGGGCTTTCTTTGTACATAATGCTCTTTTCTTTTGGGCTGTTGTTCGTGTTAAAGCCCCATTGGGAATATAATTGTTTTGAATCAAACTTTTGTAACTACCAAATTCACCAGATAAAAAATCAATTTCTTTTCTCAGATGCCTAAGATAAGTACCGAAAGTTTTATATCTTGCCTCGCTTAAACGGACATTAAAACCAAGTTCATCCCAACCCATGCATTCAGAATTTTCTCCGATAAACTCATTATCTCCAACCACTACCACATAATCATTATGACTAATCATAAAATTAGTCAACGTTTCTATTGCTTGAGGTTTGGCTACATCATCAGAAGCGATGATGTAGATAAACTGTCCCTGCACTTTTTCAATTAATTTGTTAAATGTAATACAAGTCCCTTGATTATCCTGTGTTTCCATAACAACACGTTTAAATCTTTGTTCACATATCGGCTTTAATTCTAAAATTTTTTGATACGTTCTGTCACTGGACCCGTCATCAATAATAATCAACTCAATATTTTGATATGTTTGAGCAATAATTGAGCGAATTGTTTCCTGTACAAATCGCTCATGATTATACGCCGAAATTATAACAGATACTAATGGATAATTATTCATAGGCATTGACAATATTTACAACTTTCTTGACTTCATCGTCAGTCATCACAGGAGAAATCGGCAAAGATATAATCGTTTTATGAATTTCCTCTGTAATGGGATAAGAGCGATTATTCCACTCTTGATAAGCCAACTGTTTATGTGGAGGTGTCGGGTAGTGAATAATTGTTTGCACCCCGTTATCCGTCAAATATTGCTGGAATCTATCGCGTTCTTGTGTTCTCACCACAAAGACGTGCCAAACGTGTGCCTGCTCATCATACGTTTGCGGCAGAACAATCCGTGGATTATTGATGTTTTCACGATAATACTTCGCAATCACACGCCGACGAGTATTGTCTTCGTCTAAATGCGGCAGTTTTACATCCAAAATGGCTGCCTGAATTTCATCAAGACGAGAATTTAATCCTTTGTAGATATGGTGATATTTCTTATCTGAACCATAGTTAGCAAGCGCTTTCACTTTATCTATTAACTCTTTATCATTAGACACGACAGCCCCACCATCGCCCAAACAACCGAGATTTTTTCCCGGATAGAACGAAAATGCCGCCGCATCGGAGAGGTTGCCGGTACGTCTGCCTTGATAAATTGCGCCGTGTCCCTGCGCCGCGTCTTCAAACACTTTGAGGTTATACTTCTTCGCCAATGTCCAAATCTTTTCCATCTTCACCGCTTGCCCATATAAGTGAACAACCATAATAGCTTTGGTCTTCGGAGTAATTGCGGCTTCAACTAAGTCTGGATTAATATTGTATGTGTTAATATCCGGCTCTACTAAAACTGGTGTACAACCATTATCAGAAATCGCTAAAATCGTAGCAATATATGTATTTGCCGGTACGATAATTTCATCGCCTTCGCCAAAGCCGGAAGCTTTGATAATGAGCCTTAAAGCATCTAACCCATTAGCAACACCAATGGCGTATTTTGTGCCGCAATATTCTGCAAAATGCTCGGCAAATTTATCATTCTCCTCCCCTTGCAAATACCACCCTTTATCAAGAATGTTTGTTAATCTTTCATCTATTTCTTTACGAAAACGATTATTTACTTTTGCTAAATCTAAAAATTTAATCATACTATAATTCCTTTCTCATTTTGTTTTTCTTTGACTATTCCTAGTTTTTTCATAATTCTTCCTTTAATTTTTCTTTTTTCATAAAACTCCTCAAATTTAGCAAAAGAAAGAGGGATAACCATATTGAATATCCTTACCGTCTATTGCTTGTTGTAATAACTTATTATAATCATTAAAATCTCTAGATGGTTTATACACACTACAACCAATAGCCATACCTCCCAAACGAGCTAATCTTGCGTCTAATAGAAATTGCTCTTCATTTTCATCTACGGCTAAACAACAATCAAAAGGATCATTAAAATATAAAGGATTAGATATCAATAACGAGCAATTCTCTAATGTTTTCATGGCAGCTTCAGAAGTCATAAACTTGTATAATGGCATTTTATCTCTCCTCAATACGTATCATTAACGTGTTCAATTAAAGATTGTTTAATTTTCTCGGCAACATTACCGGCTTTAAGGTTAAGTTTTTTGCAACAGTTAATTCGCTGATATTTCATCGAATCTTGCTGTTTATATAAAATATTCGTTATTTGTTCATCTAAGGCTGTAATAGAAGAAACATGGTAATAAACCTCCAAAATCTGCCCCGCCATTTCATTTAGCTCAAATTTCCGCTCTGTGTCGAAGAAAATCATCGGTTTTTCGCTAGGCAACCATTCTGCCAAGAATGATATTGAGTTATTGACAATTAAGTCTGCTGTTTGGAATAAATCAATATAATCTCCTCCCATATAAACTTGGGCATTTGGTAAAGCATTCATCGCCGCAATCATAGAATTGGCTTTGCTCTCTGTGATATATCCGCTTTGTGTCAGACCATTAAACAAATTCGGATGAGGCTTAACAATCAGTTCAACATCTTTATGGGCTTGAACGTAATTATAAAAATAGTCCCATAAGTTCAAAACACCGTTAGCCAATCCGCGGCTATGACCATAAGCCCACCAATGCGGCGACCAAATAATACGCTTTATTCTGGATTTTTTCTTTTTACGAATTTTCCAAATCGGCGAATCCTGTAGGTGTGAATTATATAAATCGAATCTGGGATATCCGGTAATTTCAATATTATCAGACCTATGAATGACTGATGATAATTGTTCTGCATGATATTGGTTAGGTGCGAAGATTCTAAAATAATCTTGCTGATAGCTCAATTCTTTATTATCAGAAGCGGACAATAGAAAAGCATGAGGAATCAAACAAACTTTAGAATAAAGACGGATTATATTCGTTTTGTATTCCAATATTCGTTGCCTATCAAAATGAATTTGCACAAATACATAGTCGGGTTTTAGATTATAAATATCAAACATCGTCCCATCAGCACCACGTGCATCAATGTATTCTATATTATTATCTTCCAAAAATTTAATATTCTCAGATTTAAGCTCAAGCTTATTTAAATGCGGGACAACCAACACAGGAATTGCTACCACAAACACTTCAAATCTTTCATCTTTCATCAGGGTTTCATATAAACTTTTCATTGATGACCAATAACTGGCTTCTTGAAATAGGAAAACGACTCGGATTTTATTATTGTTATTATGTCTCACTAATTGCCTAGAGACCTTTGCAATATAAGATTCTTGATGTAATTTCAAATGATAGCTCGCATAAATAGGCGATGTTAAGCCATTATCAATTCTATATAGAACATCTATAAATCTTCTATGGCAAAAATCAAACCCTGTTTCCATACTTTTAGGCAATTGAGTAAAAAAGGGAAGAAAATACTGTTTATATACACTCTTAAATCTTTTGATTCTCAATTTTTTAGGAAATTTTAAAATCTTTTTTAAAAGAGATTTCTCCTTTTTCGTCTGCACTACGTCGGCTTTCTGAGGAGTTACCACTTGAACAACAGTTTTAGGAGCCTCTTTCTTAAAATCAGTAGCACATATTTGAGTTAATTTGCCTTGTTTCTTATTAAATAACTTAACGTTTGTAACGCTTTCAATTTGTTTAAAGCGATGTTCAAAGCGATACTCTGCATCAATTGCTTTTTGAGAAGCCTTGACAATATCAAGTCTTTCATCTTCGTGATTAAGTAAATATTCGCACACTTTACGTGCATCCTGAGGATTACCATATTCAAAAGTCGGTAGTTTTACATATTTACCGAATAATTGTTCATAGCCTTTTTTATAATCTGTTACCAAGCAGGCATTAGAGGCCATCGAATCCAGTAATCTAAAGGAAAACCCAAATTCTGTTGCCTGTAAATGCGACATATTAAAGCTAATTTTTGAAGTATTTAAGATATCAGAAATTTGTTCTATGGAATATGTCGGTATATCATTAAATTTACTGGCTAAGCTATATTGTGAAAACTGCCAACGTTGACCGTACAAATGTAAATCTAAATCTGATAAATTCAATAAAACTGTTTCTCTATCTGTTGAAGACAGAGAGTGAATAATATCCGTTTCTTTCAATGGATAATCCAAAGGTATTTGTGATAATTTAAATGCTTGAGCAATATCATAATGAGGATTTTCTCTAAAACATTTTTCTAGCATAACCACTTGTTCTACTGTTAATTTATGCTGTTCTAACAGCCTACGCAAAACATTATCCCAATAATATCCGATAAATGAAATATTTTTATTTTGTTGTTTTTTGCTTGCTCTAATATCTGTTGCAAAACGGATAAGAGATATAGATTCTGGATTGAAAGCGTCTCTTAAGGGACGGATATCTTCTTCATTATTTGCAAAAAATAAATATCGGTTAGGAAATTGCTTTAAATTTTCTTTGTCAGAAAAAAAAGGCACGCTATCTACCCCCCAAACAACAAAAGGGCAATCTAACAACGTATGAAGTTTTTTATATCTAAAATTATTAAACGAGATAACTAAATCCGGATTTATTTTTTTTATATATTTATCCAACTTATCTGCATCTAAACTAGATGAAATATCATTTGTTCTGGCCGAATAATTTTCAATAAATTCATTAGCAGCCATATAATAGACATCATTTCCGTTACGCTTTAATGCGGTTATTAATCCCTCGTAAAATGCATAAAAATGATATTTTCCATTTATGTTTTCAGCTGGAAATGATACAAGTATTTTAGACATAGTTACTCACTTTCGTGTTCTGAGTTTTTAACGACATTTATCTTCAATATGAATTGCAGCTTTAGCCAACTCAATCATTGCCACCATTTCATCTTTTGAAATTTCTGAACTAAATTCAAGGCAACCGTGTCCCGCATTAGGTGTGTTATTTCTGCAGTCATAAACAGAAATAATATAATTCAACATTTCTTCCGGCAAATGTGAACGATTACGATATCCTTCAAAAAATGATTTTAGTGTTTGATTTTGCACCGTTGGTGTTGCAAATACATTTTTAGCAAGTGCCTCAAAAATACTTGCTGTTGCATGTAACACTCCGGCACCATCATCCCTGTTAAGACAATTTTCTGCTCTATCCAATAGCTGTTGCATACTCGGATGTTTTTCTGTTTTTGTTGGTATATCATTCTCTAAAGATTGCAATCTTTCTATCACAACCTCTCCATCCTCGTGTTTATAATGCACAGGAATACCTACATTTTGAAAAAGCGAATTGGCTTTTTCAATAGGTAACCAATTATGCTCAATGATATTGCTCAAAGTTTCATATAAATCTAATGACGAGGCATTTTGAATCAGTGAAGGAATTTTATTATTTAAATATGTTTCCTCTTGATATGTCCACATCCCCCAATCATCCGGCATAAAATTAACCATTGAATTGCACAGAGTAGTTGCCAATATACTGTACAAATTTATTTTGCTTGCACAGTTGACCGTACCATCATTACTCTGATTCGCTATTTTCATTAAACATCGAGTAATAGCAACTCTAGCCTCATGTGGAATAATTTGATTTTCCAAAAATTCTTTATCTTCATCTTTATAACAATGTAATTTCATTTTCCTTGTCTCCTTAAATATCGTGATTGTTTTTTATTTGTTCGGTTGAATTGACAAACAGGTGTGGGACCTCCCACATCTAACAGTTTCACTCTACCATATTCTTCAACTATTTTAAATACATTTTCGTAACGATGATTCTTATTTATGAATTGTTGGCAAGTCTTAACAATATCAGCTCTTTCTTTATCATATTTTAAGAAATATTGGCATTTATCTTTCAACTCTTTAGCATCATTAAAAGTAGGAACAATACCGCCGAATAATCTAACTAAATCATCTGTCGGATTTGATAATAACATAGAATTAGAAGCCATAATATCACACACTCGCCATGAAAACCCTGTATTCACTTGTGCGTGTGGTAAACTCAAAGATATTTTACTTGCATTATAAATCTGTTTATTTGCTTTGATTGAATAAACAGCATTTAGGTGGCATTTTTTTAATAACGAATAGAAATTAGAAATACATCTTAAATTTTGGTCCCATGTATAAATATGCAAATCCATATCAGAGAGTACGGAAAGAAATTCTATTCGTTTTTCGGAAGTTAAAGCTCCAAAAATTTCTGAAATTATTCTGTCATAACCTTTATCTCTCTTTAACAAAGCAATGATTTGTTTATAAATTTCTAGTGTTTTGACGCTCTTTTGATGAGATATTTTTAACTCATCAATCAGTTGAATAATAAGATTTCTTAATTTTTCCTTATTTTCATCACTTTGAATAGCCAAATCAGCAAAGAAAAAGTCAAATAAAAACCAATTAGGATTATAAAAGTTACCAATAAATGTTATGTCTTTTGTAAATTTTACATTTTTACTACAGCGAACATCTGTTGAATAAGGAATTAATAACTGTCTTTCATAAGGAATATTATACTCACACCGCAAGGTATCTGCCATATCCGTATTGAAATAACATACCGAATATTGTCCGCTTTTTTTCTTCAACAAGTCTTTATTGCGCCAATAAATTGGCGTATCAGATGCCACAACAAACACCGGACACGTAAAGTGACTAAAAAGAGCCGAATCAAAAGCATTATTAAAAGCAAAAACAATTTCCGGATTAAATTTTTTAACTTCCTGCACTGCTTGCCAAGAATAAAGTTTCCGTTTCCATAGCTTACGATGTTCAAAATCTTTGCAAATATAAGGCATAACTTGATTACCGTGCCGAGCAAGAACTTCAATAAAACTCTCAATATACGGTTCTAAACCAAAAGGAGAAAAAGCCCTGAAAAAACCGTCAGCACAAACAAGGACTCTAGCCATTGACCGCCTCCGATATACTTGGCTTTAATAACGATTTTATGATTTTAAGAGATTTTTCAATATTTTCTAAACTCTCAACACCTATACCGAAACGAACAAAATCTTTAGTGCTTTCGCCATATGCAATACCGGAAACAACGGCAATATTATGTTCAATCAACAGTTTTTCGACTAATTCATCCGTTGTCCCATTATATTCTGATACATTGAGCAGAAAATAGAATGTTCCGACACCCCTTAAAGACTTTATGCCCACATTATTCAAAATCTCACAAACTTTTTTGCGCTTTTCAGCCATGGCTACTGCTTGAGGACGCGTATAAGCTAAAATTTCTTCAAAATGTTCCGCCATATAATCTTGTAAAATAGTAGGGGCACAGGTAATAAGGTGTTGATTGAGTTTCAAAATCTGTTTAATCACTTGTTCGTGGGCTATGACATAACCGACACGCCAACCAGACATTCCCATATTTTTTGATAACGAATTGACAATAATAATATTTTCCTTACTCTTATCAATCTGCGCCAAAGAAATAAAAGTGTCCGTCCTAACTAAAAAATCGCTGTAAGCCTCATCTGATAAGATAAAGAGATTGTGTTTACGAGCTAAATCGACCAGATAAGTCATTTCTTCTCGCGAATAGAGCTGACCTGACGGATTGTTCGGATTATTTATCACAATAGCCTTTGTCCTCGGGGTAATGTAATCAGCCCACTCATAAACACTTTTGGTATAGGGAACAGGAATATGGACACCACCGGCTAACTTAATTTGTTCTTTATAAGATAACCAAGCCGGCTCAGCAACCAAGACCTCATCTCCAGCAGATAAAATTGTTTGAAATATCATAAAAATAAGTGGTTTAGAACCGGCACTCACCAGAACTTCCATTTCAGCATTAATAGGAGATTGATAATTATATTTATACATCTCAGCCAGCTTTTGCCGTAATTTAGGCTGTCCTAAACTTCCCGAATAATGATATCCTTTTTTCCAATCTTCATCAGAGATTTCAAAACGAGGAATATCAAAAAAGGCTTCTCCTAAAGAATATGTATAAACTCTTTCCCCACGAGATTTTTTATCATAAACAATTTGATTGATTTGAATTGATAATGCCTCTGGAATACTTTTTACAATTTTATTTAACTCAGGAATCATTTAATCTTCTCCAATAATGTTATAAAATTCTGATTAAGAAATTCTTTTTTATCCATGCGTTCATAATAGGCAACAACATCATCTTGACTGAAAAAAGGATAATCTGATGACATTAGAACTCGGTTCGCAAATGGCGATTCTAAAGCATATTGAATCGCTTGATTGATATAAGGTAATCCTTTTTTATTACCCAGATGCCCAAGTGTCGTATGTGTTAATGCAAAATCTATCCATACATTCTTTTGAAAATGACAGATTTTAATAAAATCATTGATTAGATATCCGCCGGAATGAGGAAAAATGAATGGTAAATCAGGAAATTCTCTGGCTATTTTCCAATAATCATAAGGTGTCCAATATGGTTCATTAAGGGTATCTATCATCACACATTTAGGTTGATTAAGTCTGATTGACTTGATAACTTCATCGGGAGTATATTGCTCTCGCCTTGGATGATATTTTACATATTTATGGCTGATTGCTACGCCTATTTCCGTACTCGCAACGTAATAAAAAGCAATATAATTGTTTTTCGGATTATGCGCTGTTAATATTTCCTTGTTAGAAAGCGTTTCCTCAAAATACGGTTTTCCCTCTAAACCGATAATAAATCCACCGCTTTCTTTTGCCTTATGATGAATATGAGCATCAAAAAACATTTTATTTCTCCAATATTTCTCTCAACATTTGTTGCTCTTGGCGCTTAATATAATCAATGGTCATCATAGATTTTCGCCCTTCTAAAATCTCAAAACCAACACGAGCATTATCATTATCTATATTATCAAAGCAACGTCCTTCGACTAAATTTGAACGATTTGAGTATCGGCTAATAATGGAGGATTCTAGAAAATCTGTAAAGTTAAACGGTTTTTTAATAATTGAGCCGGCAGGAAAATCATAGAAGAAATAAAGAGAAGATTTTTCTGTTTGTGGATGCAACCCATTCATAACTGGCATTCCATTTTGAACTTTAATCAAATCAGCTAAAAAATCTGAACCTGAAACAATATCTACTAAATCAGAAGCAATAAATCCACTAGAACGAGCTCCGATTTCAACTGGAGATAATGTTCCATCTTCTTTTAAGATAATTTCTAAATGACCTAATGACGCTGAAAATCCTAGAGCTTTATAGCATTTTATAGCTACATCTGCAATTTTGCGCTGTAAGTCATCAGGAACAGCATTATAATGCAATTTAACCGCAATTTTATTATTTACGGTATTTTTCGTGTGTGTTTTTCGAGACATTCCATAAACGCAAACATTACCATAGTCATCACCAATCATTTCAACTGTAAATTCAGTTCCCTCAACAAACTCTTCAACAACCACAATATTATTACTGGCCTCATTTTGAGCTTTTTCAAAAGCTTCCCAAACTAATTCATCAGGACTATTTTTTTCTAAAATAGTAATCCCCCTTGAAGATGCAGAGTTGTCGGGCTTGATAATCATTTTATAAGACTTATTAAAATCTATAATTTCTGACTGCATTTGCATGTATTTTTTTGAAATACGATTAAGCAATCCCGATTCTTGCCATTTAGAGGCCATCATTGATTTTGATGAAGAGTATCGCAATCCATCATCACTGATTGTTCTTAAACCAATAGCCTTATTTATTTTTGCAACAGAAGGAACAGCTAAATCAATTGAAGAATAAGCAAATGCCACTTGTTCCCAATATCCATCCTGCTGCAGAGAATGAATAATTGCATCAGCATCTTTAACATCCAAACGATAATGCTTATCGCCAGTCATTTGAGGGTGTTCATTCCAATCAATAACAAAAACAAGATATCCTTTGTCTTTGAATTTTTTTAAGATACCATAATTTAACCTATTTCCTCCAAGCAACAGAAAAATATTACTCATGCTGCAATCTCCTTTAAAAATGTGTCATAATCTCTGATATAGTCGCTTTCGGCATAGTGCTCGGATGCCAAAACCATAATCACGCAATCAGCAGAGAAATTTGTAAATTCGCGCCATGTATTTCCTGGAATATAAAGCCCCTGTGTCGGATTATCCAAATGCACCGTTACCTTTTCCTGTCCATTATCTAAAATAAAATCACAAGAACCTGATGTGCAAATAATAACTTGCTCTAAATTGCGATGCGCATGTTTACCACGCACAACATCATGTGCCGTGTCCCAAATGTAGTATACTCGTTTAATTTCAAACGGAAAATCATCGCCTTTTTCAAGAGCAATCAACTTACCATCATGATTTCCTCTAACTCTAAAGTTTAACAATGCGTACATCATTTAAAAAACTCCTGTTTAATACTTTTAATTCGTTGATATTCCTTATAAAACTTTAATGAAGACCCTTGATTGGTCGAAACTCCATTATTTAGATACTCTTCATTATCCATAAGTGGCAGTACAAAAGATTTTGTGACGTAAATACTCATCTAAAAACTCCTTTCATAAACAATGTGTCCAACACCTCAGTATTTCAGGGTGCATTTCAAAACAACATATATGTACAATAGCCAAAACAGGTTTCATCTCAAATACCATTCAACCGTCTTAACAATACCGGTGTCAAAAGTTTCATCAGCTTTCCAACCAAGCTTGTTGACCAACTTCGTTGCATCAATTGCATAGCGAAAGTCGTGCCCGGCTCTGTCTTGAACAAATGTAATCTGCTCTGCATAAGATTTTCCGTCTGCACGCGGTTTTTTCTCATCTAAAATTGCGCATATAGTTCTAACAATCGTAATGTTATTGCGCTCATTGTGCCCGCCGATATTATAGGTTTCACCCTGTTTCCCGTTATGGAAAATAAGGTCAATCGCTTTACAATGGTCTAGAACATATAACCAGTCACGAACATTCTCGCCTTTACCGTAAATTGGAAGCGCCATGCCTTTGAGCGCACAGTCAATAATATGCGGAATCAACTTTTCGCGATGCTGCTTCGGACCATAATTATTAGAACAATTAGAGGTAGTAACATTCATTCCGAAAGTATGATGATAAGCTCTAACAATAAAATCAGAACTGGCTTTGCTGGCAGAGTAGGGAGAGTTCGGGGCATAAGGTGTCGTCTCACTAAAAAAACCTTCAGTCCCAAGTGTCCCATACACTTCATCGGTTGAAATATGATGAAAACGGCATTTTTCATACCCTGATTTAACTTTGTTGGGAGCATCCATCCATTGTTTGCGAGCCGCCTCCAAAAGGTTAAAGGTGCCGACAATGTTGGTGTTAATAAAAGCTCTCGGTCCTTTAATCGAGTTATCAACATGGCTTTCGGCTGCAAAATGAATAATTCCTCTGATGTCGTTTTCTTCAAAGAGTTTCTCAACAAAAGCTTCATCACAAATATCGCCTTGCATAAAACGATAGTTGTTCATTTTTTCACATTCTTTGAGGTTGCTCAAATTTCCGGCATATGTCAGCTTATCCAAGTTTATAATGTTATATTCGGGGTATTTTTCACAGAAATACGGCACAAAGTTTGAACCGATAAAACCTGCACCTCCGGTAATTAAAATAGTTTTAGACATGTTTTTTATGCTCCCTAAGTACTCGCTTAAGATAATCTTGATAGGCAATTCCATCTTTTAATTTTTCAATTAAATGAATGAATTTTTGAGTACTGATAAAGCCTCTTCTATAGGCAATTTCCTCAATACAAGCTATTTTTAAGCCTTGTCTTTTTTCAATAAGTTGAACATATAAACCAGCATCCATAAGACTATCAGGAGTTCCCGCATCAAGCCATACCGTTCCACGTTTAAGAATGCAGGCATTTAATCGATTTTCTTCTAAATATTTACAGTTAAGGTCAGTAATTTCAAGTTCACCGCGAGACGAAGGTATCTGTGTGCGAACTTTTTGTATAACATCATTTTTATAAACATAGAGGCCGACCACTGCATAGTTTGATTTGGGATGTTCAGGCTTTTCTTCAATAGAAATGATTTTATTATTTTGTAGTTCGTCTATTTCAACCACACCAAATCTTGTCGGATTACTGACATAATATGCAAAAATAGTTGCTCCTTTGTTATTATCTATCTGTTTTTTAAGAGAATGAATTTGGTCCCCCATATAGAAAATATTATCACCTAAAATCAAGCAAACATCATCATTTTGAATAAAATCAGCTCCAATGGTGAAAGCTTGTGCAATTCCTTTAGGTTCATTTTGCACAGCATATTGAATGTTAAGTCCTAACTGTTCTCCCTTACCAAACAAATGCTCAATATTGGGAGTATCTTGAGGTGTAGATATAATTAAAATATCTTTAATACCAAAAAGCATCAATGTCGAAAGCGGATAATAAATCATCGGCTTGTCATACACCGGGAGTAATTGTTTAGAGATTGTCATTGTAAGAGGATAAAGTCGTGTTCCACTGCCTCCTGCCAGTATAATTCCTTTCATTAAGAATCTCCTATACGTATTGAACAAATAGGAAGTTTCATAATTTTAATGACAGTTCTTCCTGTCTTTGTTACTTTCTTTTGCCAAAAAAATCTGTTAATAGACATCATAAACAGTTTCCAACGATAGTTGCCGTGGTCAATGGCGATAATCGGTGCACCCAAGATTCCGAATATCCGCTCCATAACGTGTGCAAGCGTTCCTTCTTTTACACGTCCGTCAGTTAAGTCAAAGTCCGAGAGCTGATATGCCAAAAGCGGTTTCAATGCCGCTGTGCGTACTATAAACATTGCACCTGCCACAAACGTCAGCCGTTGAACTTCCTTTAGTTCCATTTTTTGTAACGCTGCATTTACTCCGGGCAAAAGCTTCTCATAGTCCTGCGTTGCACTGGTTACGCAGTATTTGCTGCCGAGCATTTCGGCATCTTTTCGAGTATCTAAAATATTGAGGTTTTCTTGCAGAAGAGCAGAGGAGGCAAGCAGACTTTCCCATAAAATTCTACCCCACAGAGCATTATCCATTCTGAAACCGTTTAAATGAGTGTAATTACCACTCTTTTTACCTTTGGTGTGTAATTTCAAAACATACTCATATTCATTCAAATCAATTCGATGTAAAAATTCAATAAACGGTCCAATGTCATATCCTCGATTTTCCACCACCCAAATTTGCGCGCACGGATGCTCTGTTAAAATTTGCGCCGCTATATCTTTATCTTCCTGTGTCATCGTCACAAATAAATCATATTCCACACCGTTTAGTGCCTGCAAATATTTCAATATTTCAGGTAATTGCTCAAAGTAATGCAAATGTAGATGGACTGCTAGTTTTTTCATCTATATTCCTCTCCTGCAAAACTCCTTCTAACCTCCGGATGTTCCCGATAAAAAACGTATAATGTCGTTGGGGTAACGCCCAACGCTTGAGCAATTTTTAAGTTCGATTCTCCGTTTAATTTGCGGGAGATGATTTCCTCTTCCTTGCCGTCCAAAGTGCGTTTTTTATTTCGCGTTTTGCGACCAAGCGTAAATCCTTGCGCTTTTTTATCATCTAATGCTCTCTTGGTGACGATTGAGGATAGCGAATTTCTGATATTAATGACCAGCTCCAGCCCCGCCGGTATCGTTTTCAAATCATCAGGTTGCCACACATACCCTTCTTTAACCAAAACAATCGTCAAATTTTGTTGTGCCAACAGCAAAACACTCTCTTTTATCTGCAAAAGTGACGTGCCCAACGCAACAATATTGGCAAAGATAACTGTATGATTATTTGTTTTTAAACTGGATTGCAACGCCTTGATTTCAGATTCTTGAACAAACATATCAACCGTAAGCCCATTTTCTGAGGCATAACAAAGAATTTGTCGCCGTTGGCTCTCAACGTCAATATTCTTGTTATTGTTATCCAAGTACCCTAAAATCATTATAACTTCCGCTTCTAAAGCTAAAAAAGTATCTTAGCCGATTGTGTTTAACGAACGCTAGTTACAGTAGCTATCGAACGTTAGGCGCAAAACTTATGAAATATTGCAGAAATATCGGCTTTTACTTTGTTTTTTCTAAAAAAAGAGAGGATTTATACTTGACTTATATAATAAAAAAAAGTATTAGAAATTAACGTTCCTTAAAATCTAACACCATAAAATAACCTATTTATGTATTATAATCAAATGGTTCTAATGAGGTTTAGATTTCAAAAATTCATAAATTGTAAAGATACTGCACCCCATCAATTTGGCAATCTTAGTCTTGGGAATTCCCTTGTTGATAAGTAACAGGATTTCTTTTTCTTTGCCATCTAAAATGTGCTTTTTATTCCGACAGCCTTTCGCTGGTAGTCCGCCGCTACGAAAGGCGTTGCCTTTCTACTTGCGGAAACAACTAACCCTTGCAGGGGCTACGCCTGCAAAGCTAAGAGAAGTTTCGCCCCCTTTTTCCAGGGTTCTCATCCAGCACTTCTAACCATAACAAAAAAAACTCGGATAAACCGAGGCTTTTCTTTATGGTAGGCGCGCAGGGCTGAGGGATAAAAAACAATTTGGGGAATTGTTTTTTGCCCGAAGGCGAGAAAAACTTTAGCTTTTAAAAGTGGTATAAACCACGCATAAAAAGCTTAGGTTTTCGAGTGACCGAAGCAGAGTTGGCGGGCGCAAGAAGCGCAAGCCATACGAAGCAAGACCGAACCCGTGGGGGGAGAATACCTGCCGCTATAACAAAAAACCTCGGATAAACCGAGGCTTTTCTTTATGGTAGGCGCGCAGGGATTGACTTCGTTTCACTGCGCCGCACGGGCGCTCATCGGCTCTCGCCGACCGGCGTTCTTCCGCACGCCTTTCGCTTGTAGTCGAACCCTTTTTTCCAGGGTTCTCATCCGGCTCTTCTAACCATAACAAAAAGCCTCCACGAGGGAGGCCTTTTGTTATGGTAGGCGCGCAGGGATTCGAACCCTGGACCCACTGATTAAGAGTCAGTTGCTCTAGCCAACTGAGCTACGCACCCATAACCAAAATCTTCGCTTACTATAATCGAAAGATTTTTTTTTGCAATAGTTTTTTTTAAACTTTTTAATATTTTTTTTGCTTACAAGAAAACCCTTGCCAAATAAGGAGTTAGCCATTATATTTTTTAAAGAAAAGGAGTGAAAATGCAAATATACAGAGTTGGCGGCGCCGTGCGTGATAAACTTTTAGAAAAAAAGTCAAATGATAACGACTACGTTGTCATAAATTCAAGCGAAGAAGAAATGCAAGCGTTAGGCTATAAAAAAGTCGGCAAAGCCTTTCCTGTTTTTCTTCACCCCAAAACCGGCGAAGAATATGCACTCGCAAGAAAAGAAATCAAAACCGGCTCCGGGCATTGTGATTTTGAGTTTATCTTTACACCCGATATAACCTTAAAGGAAGATTCGTTTCGCCGTGATTTTACCTGTAACGCCCTTTATCAAGATTTAAAAACCGGTGAAATCATTGACTACCATAATGGCATAGCCGATATAAAAAATCATCTCTTGCGCCACGTTTCGCCTCATTTTCAAGAAGACCCTTTAAGGGTTTTAAGAATGTGTCGGTTTGCCGCAACGCTGAATTTCAAGGTGGCGCCGGAAACTATGACATTATGTCAAAAAATGGTAAAAGAAGGGGCTTTAAGCCATTTAAGCTCAAACCGGCTCTGGCAAGAGTTTGAAAAAGCGCTATCCTCGCCAAATTTCTTTCGTTTTATCGAAACCGCGCGCGAATGTGGGGCGCTCAAAGCTTGGCTTCCTGAGGTCGAAGCGTTGTTTGCAATTCCCGAACGGCTTGACTATCACCCTGAAGCCAACAGCGGCGCTCATACCCTCCTTGCTCTAAAAGCCGCGCAAAGCACCGATTCTCTTATTAACTTTACCGTCTTGTTTCATGATATAGGTAAAACCAAAACCGACCCTGCCTTTTGGCCCTCGCACCATGGTCACGATAGGCTAGGGGCAGAGCTGATAAAACAAATCGGTCAAAGAGTGAAGTTTCCCAAAGAATATGTTGCCTTTGCCTCTTTTACAATCGCAAGGCACATGCTTTATCATCAACCATTAAATAACATCAAAGATAAGCTGGCAGAAATTGCCGTCAGTTTAGCGCATCATCAAAAAAAGGAATATTTTGCCAAATTTCTCTCAGTGCTTAATGCCGATATGTTGGGAAGAAAACGTGTCATCCCTCAAAAAGACATCAAAGAGTTTGAAAACTTTTCATCATATTTGCAAAAACTTGTTGCCACGGCAAAAGAGCATAAAATTTCAGAGCTGCCTGAATTTCCCCGTTTAATGGAAGCCTTAAAGCAAAATAAACTTTCACCATCAGATTTAAACGAGGCGTTTCAAAATTTTATTTTAGAAAAAGTATCGCTCTAACAAAATCAAAATCCCTCTGTGCAAATCAGAATTAATGCTTTAAAAAAAAGATAAATGCGCTTAAATTACAGTAAACATTTCTATTTTTAACTTATTAAATTATGGTGCCGTGATGAAAAAATTGCTCGTTTTAACCTTGATGTTAATGTTAAGTCTGCCGGTTTTATCCCTTCAAGCTAAAGAAGAGGAACAAGCCAAACATTATGAGCTTGATGAAGACAAAGCCACCCGTTTTAAGTTAAAAGAAACCGAAGCGGAAGTTGCCGCAACCCCGCAAACCGATTCGCAAAAGCAAACAATAATCAATGAAAATATCCCGCATATCATCACTGAGGAATTTCCCGGCGGCAGGGTCGAAAAGTTGGTTGATGAAACCGGCAAAGTTATTGCGGAAAAAACAATTGAAAATGATAAAATAGTAAAAAAAGTCTTAAACTATTATTACCCGACCGGTGAATTATCTCGCAAAGTTATTGCTAATGAAGATGACCAAGGCTTTTATGCCGAAGAGTATTATACTAATTCAAAACTTGCTTCGCAGGCAACCTATATTAATGAGCAAAGCAAAATCGGTAAAGAAAAAAAGTATGATGCCAACGGCACTTTACGACAAGAAGTTTCTTGGGTCTTGCCCCAAGAAGAGCTTAAAAAACCGATAGAAGAACGTCAAACCGTGCGCCACGGCAACATCATTACCTATTATCCTGACGGTAGAATTGCCGCTTCGTTCCCCATCGGGCAAAAAGGAAAAACCATTTTCTTTAATCGCTACGGCAGACCTCTAAAAGAAATTGCTGATGCCAAGATACTTAATTTCACTAAAGAGCTGACCGAGGCTGATTGCCAAAGAGCCGCGATTAAACTTGAGCTTGAAGAATTAGTCGAACTCTATGAAGATGAGGGGGATATTTCATATAACAAATGCGGCTTGCCGTATCGGGAAAATTTTGTTTATGATGTTTATGAAGTCAATGGGCAGGACGAAACCAAGTTCAGTTATGACGAAACCGGAATGTTGCGCCGTATCACGCCATATAAAGAAGGGCAAAAACACGGTTTGGAGCAAAAATTTGACGCTCAGGGTAACGTTATTGCTGAAATAAATTATAAAGACGGTCAAAAAGACGGTTATGTCAACGGCTATTTCCCGACCAGACAAAACGCTTTTCGTAAGCGTTATGTCAACGGTAAGGTTGAAGGAAAGTTGACCTGCTATTTTCCGAACGGTGACATCGCTGCGGAGTTTTCTTATAATAATGGTTTGAAAGAGGGTCCCGCCGTCATAAACAGTCCGATTAAACGTAACCTTGAATTTAAAGCCGGAAAAATGCTCAATACGCCGGAAAAATCCACGCGCCGTGAAATGATTTCTAATCTTTCAGCCCTTGAAAAGCCGGAAGAAAAATGTTTGGATATTGATAATAAATTAGCCGAAATCCTTTTGGATATAAGTATGAACGAGCAAATGCTCTCCGCCCGTTTTGCCATAGAATATCCCAAAGGCTGTGAAGATATAGCTGCATATAAGCCTGAAAGGAGCAGTTTAGTGTGTTATGACGAAAACCAAAAGCTACGCGCTATTTCGCCGGTGGCACACAAACGCGGGGACTACGCAATCCAAAAAATATACGCAAGTGATGGTAGCCTGAGTTATGAAATTCCGTACAAAGGAAAACAGCGCCAAGGCTTAACGAAGCAATATGATAATCAGAAACGCCTGCTCGCTGAAATGTTCTTTGATAAAAATAATTTAACGCAAACCTCAAGAACCTATTATCCGGATGGCAATGTCAAAAGTGTCCTCTCTTTTGCCGAAGGAATGCCGCGTAAGCTTTTGGCGCGTTATGAAGAAAACGGCGCTTTGGTGTTCAGCCTGACCTATAAAGATGACCAAAAGCAAGAGGCATATCTTAGCCGAGCCAAAGATAAACAAGACGTTTACATTCATTTTTATAACAACAAGCCGGAAAGTATCCGTATCAGCAGCCAAGACAATCCTTATGATTTCAGCGAATATAACTTGGCGCTCGGCGAATATACCGTTTATAAAAATAACGAGTTGGTTAGCGGTGGCAAATTGTGCAACTATACCATCGCCTCAGATATTGATGTCATAACTCACCAAGACCTCGCTAAAGCGGCGCAGTCGGCTGTGATGCAAACTCAAAAATCTGCCCCAAAAGCAGAAAAGCCGGAAGCATCTGCCTCAAAAACGGACGATTTGGAACCGTTGACCGAAGAAGAAATTGCTGAGTTTGATAGGAGTATGGCAGATTATAAGCTCGAAAATGCCATTATCCCGACCGCAGAGGAAAAACATCGTCAGGAACTGGCCGCACAAAATATCGGTCCGGTGGCAAAACCGGCTCTAAACGAGCTTTCCGATGTGGTGCAAAAAGAAAAGCTTGAAGCAAACAGTTCAGCCGATGTCACAGAAAGTCCGGCTAAAACTGAAAAGCTTTATTATCCGAACCAAAAATTGCGCAAAACCATCAAAACCCGTGGCTCACGCACCGAGGAAGTCAAGGAATATTCCAAAACAGGGCTCTTGCTGACAGATATAATGTATAATAAAGACAATATCGTCACCGAAAAGTATAACGGTTCGGGCGGTGTGCGCCGTAAGAGCAAAAAATCTTATGATGACAACGCCGTACTGGCCTTTCTCTCAAGGGAAGATTTTTATGACACCGGCACGCCGCGTTACGCTATCGAGCGCAAACCTGAAACATTGTTGTTTATGGAAAAGCAATATTATCCTGACGGTACCCTGAAATCAGAAACAACGCAAAACGCCCCCTTGTCATTTACCATCAAGGAGTATGCTAAAGATGGTAAATTGGTTAAAGAAACCAAAGAAGAAGGGTTTAATAGCTTGGTTGCCGAATATAATGCAGACGGTCAAATAACCAAAGCTATGCTAAACAACAGCGCTGTTCCGGCTTCATTAGCTAAAGAAAGTAAAAAGGTCTTTAAGGACAATGCTAAAATATATAGCGACAAAGGTAGCTTAAAAGCAGCTTTCAAAACCTCAAAAGACGCTAATACATTGGTAAACTATTATAAAAACGGGCAGGCAAAAACCAAGCTCAGCTTCAAAAATAATGGAGAAATTGCCGTGACGGCTTATGCTAAAGACGGCACGCCGGTTAAATCAGCAACACTGGCGCAAGACGGAAAATTATACATCAAAAAGCCTGAGCTCCGCGTTATCCCGTCTTATCGGGAACGGTATTGGGTAGATTATAATAATCCCCGCTGGATAGAAAACCAAGATAAATACTCTATTAAAGCCATTAAAGAGCTATACTTGGATACAGTCGCTTATATCCTAAATGAGTTGGAGATTAGCATTCCTGAGGAATTAAAAAAACTAAGGGAACAAAAATAAGTCTTGACTCAAAGCATAAAGAGGGTATATTCCCCAACAGTTAGCTTATTAATATGTTTAATTATAAAAAAATGAATTATTATGGAAAAAGAAAAAATCAGTGCAAAAGAAATTGCCGAGATTAAGGAAAAAGCTGAAGCTAAAAGACAAATGCACCGAAAAATTGTCGAAGAGATTGATAGGTTGGTGCATGACGAAAAAGCAGAGATGTCGCCGGAGCGCCAACTTGAGATTATCAAGCGCGGTTATAGTGATGAAATCAGGGCGTTGTTAAAAGCCTATAATAACAAACGCACGCTCTGCCCGGAGGCTCAGTTGTATATCTATACGCATAAGCAAGACTATCGTGAGGCGTATGCCTATATGATAGAGAATATGCGTTTGTGCTTTGAAGTTGAAAAAAAGCTCTTGGCCGATGTATTTTGCACCAAGCTCCGCCGGTATTCGCCGCAGGCTGAAATTTATATCGTTCAAAAAGTTCTTGCTGAAACGGATGAAATTCCGCCTAAACGCGTTTTTTTGAATCTATTTAAAGAGTATAGCAAAAACTATAAGTTGAGTGTCGATGCTGAAACCTTAATGGTTAGGGAGTTTTTAGGTCGTAAGCACGGTCTTATGATTGATGAGTTGCACAATCGGGTTGAAAAATACTTTGAAACACATCAGGTTTTTTCCGCGCTGGCCCAGCGGGAAATGGTTAAAGCAAGCTACCATCCGCTGATTATGGCTTATATCAAAAAAGCTCGTAAGGGGCTAAATGATGAAACAGCGGTTAATCTGCTCTTAGAACGGGCAGACCGTGCTGAAATTGAAGCGTACTATGAACGCTATGTCGAACTCTGAAAACAAAAAACGCGAGGCTTTATCCCCGCGTTTTTTGTTTATTATCGCTTAAAGCTTAAAAGCTCTCCCAATGAACTTTTGCCAGATTAAGCCTGTCTTCGGGCGTTTTCGGTGTTTCTTCCGGATAACCGATAGGAATAATGGCAATCGGTAACATGGTTTCCGGCATATTAAATTTAGCTCTCAAATTATCCACCACCATCGGCATCGGTGCCGCCCCGCAAAAACAAGCGCCAAGCCCTTTGGCATGGCAGGCAAGCAATAAGTTTTGCGCCGCTAATGCGCCATCAATTTGCGCATAATTCCAGCCCTCTTTTTCGCGGTGGAAAGTTTCTTCTGTATCTGCGCAAACAATAATCGCCAAAGCAGCGTCTTTGGCAAAAGATGTCCACGGTTGAACCGAACGCAAACTTTTCAAAACTTCTTTATCTTCAATCACTAAAAAATGCCACGGCTGTTTATTATGCGCCGAAGGAGCAAAGCTTGCCGCTCTGATAAGGTCTAAAATCTCATCTTTGGTTAACGTTTTCTCCGGGTTATATTTGCGAATAGAGCGTCTGCTCAAAAGTCCGTCATAAAGTTCCATAATACCTCCTTAATTTAAAACACGCTGTAATTTTTCAATATGCGGCAAAACAAAATGTTCAATCAAAAAGCTCAAAGTCTTTTCAACCGTTTTATCGGTGTTTTGTACAACCTGATAAACGTCTTTCGGGTTTTCCTGCCGCTCAAGCCGTTGGGAAAGTGTTGTATAAACCCCGGCTAAGTCGGAAAGAGAAGAGATGAGTTCTGCTGCAAATTTAGGGATGTTCAAACTTTCTAAACCGCCCCAAAAACCCTCAACAAAGCCAAGCTCAATGGCATTCGCGCGAGCGTTGCAAAAAGCGCTTACAGCTTCTTTGCTGTTTTTATCTCCTAAAAAAGCAGGAAGTTTTAATGTGTTAGTGCGAACCATAACAAACATTTCATCCCAAAGCCCCATAAAAAACTTGAAGAATAATTCAGCTTCTTTTTTGGTTACAAGCCGCGGTTGGTTGTCTTCATAAAACAACGAAGCAATCACGTCTGTCGGTCGCAAATCAGGGTTTGGGCTGGAAATCGCGCCGGCAAATTTAAGCTTAACCGTCAAAAGCGGGGTAGGGCAATTATAATGTTCCAAAAACTTTTGGAATTTATCATCCCCAATATATACATTTTCGCTTTGCATTTTATTTCATTTTCTTCTATAATACCAAACATACATCAATTTAATGGGAGATTTGCAAATTGTCTACTCTAAAATTATCAATATTGCTTTTTTTGTGCGCGCTGGTTTCGGCTTGTGCCGAATTTGCACCGTTTGAAGACCGCAGACGTGAACCGGGAACGGAATATGTCTATGTCGGCGCCTCCAAACTGGGACAACCGGCAATCTGCTATAACCCGTTGTTTTATAGCAAAGAAGAGATAAAAGAACGCGCGGACGCTCTCTGTAAGAGCCATCAAAAAAACACGCACGCCGAATTTGTCGATGTTGATTATTTTACCTGCAGGCTGTTTGTCCCTTCCAAGGCCTACTACAAATGTGTTGTTGATAAATAGCCATTTGTCATCAAAAAGGAGGACGTTATGAATATATATGTTTTTGATATGGACGGAACGCTCACCCCCGCGCGCCAGCCGATGAAACCGGATTTTGCCCGCCGTTTTATTCCTTGGGTAAAAGCGCATATTGCTTATCTTGCCGCAGGTTCAAACTATGAAAAAGTCGCCGAGCAGCTTCCTGCAGACGCCATCACCGCTTTTAGCGGCATTTATAGCTCAATGGGCAATGTCTTTCATCAAAAAAATAAAGAAGTTTATCGTCAGGAGATTAAATTAAAAAAGGAACTCTTGCAAACCTTAGAAGCCTATCGGAAAAACACCCTCTATCAAGGCAAGCTCTATGGCAATTATCTTGAGCTCCGTCCCGGAATGTTAAATTTCAGCGTTTTAGGGCGTAACTGTCCGTTTGAGGCACGCGCGGATTATAACGCTTGGGATAATCAAAACCATGAGCGTGAAACAATGGCTTGCGAGCTCAACCGCAAATTCCCGGAATATGAAATAAGCCTTGGCGGCAAAATCTCGCTTGACATCGTCACCAAAGGTTTCGGTAAGGAGCAAATTGCAGGTAAAATAAGACAAGCCCACCCGAACGATAAAATTATCTTTTTTGGTGACCGCACCGCTCCGGGCGGGAATGATTACGCCTTGGCGCAAGCCCTCTTAAAAATGGAAAATACCGAGGTCATTGCCGTCAATACTCCCGAAGACGTGCTAGCGTTCTTGAAAATATAAGGATAAAATATCACATAAAAAAATTCCCCTTTGAACTATCCAATTTATGAGCGGACAGTTCAAAAGGGGAGTTTTTAACAGCATCCTAAAAGATATTGCTTATAAGCTTCTTTTAGAGAGAATTCTTTGCCCGAAAGGCACTTTGTCAGCAAAACCAGATAATCAAACATCTGGCGGGAAATATCTCCCTCAACGCTGCCAAATTCATAAACCAGGCTGGACAAGGCGCCAAAAATTTCAGCTTTTGACATGGTCACGTCAAGAACTATAAATTTGCCATCAAAGTCAATGGTCAAATAATGCTCAGCCATCATACGAATATAAGCCCCAAATGGCCACTCGGCAAATTTTTGCCCGTCTTTCATGTAGCATTGGTGGCAAGAATGACACCTTGTTTTAGTCTTGGTCGCTTTTTCGTCCATAGTTTTATCAGTCGCATCGATGAGCTTTCTATGCTCAACATCGACCTTAAAAAAACGAAAGTTCTTGTCACAAGCAGTTATACTGCCGTCTTTCTCAAAACAAAAAGCCTCTAAAGCATGGTCAAAGGGGATAACCTGATTGTTTTTATCAAGCAATTCTGCAGAATAGGCATAGTGAAGCGCAATAAGTCCATCTTTGCTTTCAGCAAATCCGGTTATTTTAGCAACCTTTAAGATAAACGGTGCGTGAATGTCCTGATTGACCCGATAAAGCTTATAGCAATCTTTGCCTTGACACACAAAAGCGTTATGCCGACCAACACAATGCACTTGGTCAAATGACTGTAAAATCATACCGTCTGCATCAACAAGCTTTCCGTCCTTGTCACAATCTACCACAAGTTTATACCCGTTATCAAACACATAAAAGCCTGAAATTCCCTGATAAATCCACTCTCCGTTTGTGTCATAAACGTCGATACTTTTGGTTGTAGAGTTAACAAGGGAGATAAAACCGTTTTTATGCAAAGTCACACCGCCGGCAAGTTTCTCCGTAGACATATTGCCAAAGAAACGCCAATAAAATTTTAACCGGGCAAATTTCAAAGAAAAAGCACCGGAAGCTGAAGAACCTAAATTTTCCATAAATATATTTTTTTTATTAATAATACAATTGTCACCCTAAAAATATCAAAAATCAAAATTTTGTCAATAAAAAACTCTCCTTGAAGGAGAGTTTTTTTACTAAAGACCTAAAACTTGTTTCACGCGCATGGCATACTGTCTGTCACAATGAATCTTAATTGGAACAAAAAATTCCTCCGATAACGGAACCATGAAAAACCTGCCGCTGTTCCAAAAACAGAATAAATCTGAGTTTGATTTGAAATTAGACAGCTTAAAGGTTTTTCCCGGCCAAAACCCTTTTCTGTTTTTAGAGCCATAGTCTATCGTGTAAGCATAGATTTTATAACCGTTTTTAGAAACAGCTAATTCGTTTCTGTACTCATCGATAAACGAGCCATTTTCATCAACCAAAAGCGCGTTTTGATAAACGCAATGACACTTGTCCGCTAAAGGCATAATACCAAATTCTTCAACCGAAGATAACAGCGGTGTTCCCTTAGAATCATAGAGAGCACAGCCAAATGGAGATGACGTAAAACAGCTCCAAAAACGCACGATAAAATTTCCGTTTTTCAATAACTCAACCTGATTGGTTTCATTGGGAAGACGAATAACGGCAAAATCAGTTTTTTTCTGCTCAAGAGGAGAAAAAACATACCAAGCCGAAGACGCATCCTTTGTTTGAACCTTTAAAAAGACACTCCCAAAATCACTTCCGTCCCCCTGAAGAATGGTGAAGCCGTCTTTCATCTCAAGATAAGTCGAAACGAGCTCGCTTGCTGTCTTGTAAGGACGTCCCACAAAGAATATCTCCGTTTTATTTGAAACATCAATAAACTTGACGGCATTGTGAAGAGAAACGAGGTTGCACGTCGGTTTATATTCAAAAGAATGGCATAATTTGCCGAGATAATATACCGACGCTTCACCTTTGCTTGCAGTCAGAATATGTCCGTTCTCAAAAACGCGAATGTAATCAAACTGGCTCTTAAAAAAGACCGTCACCTCATCACATTCGTTTTCGTTGAAAAGAAAAACCCGAACCATACCGTCCTTCTCAATGGCAAAATGCGTATCATCCCAAAGATACACCTGAGCATCACGCGGGAATTGTCTGGTACTGAAATACTGATAATAATTCTCTAAATTCATAATTTTTATGTTTTAATTAATAATAAAGTTATCGCTCTGAAAATATCAAAAATTAAAATTTTGTCAAGAAAAATTTAGCCTTTAAGCGCCGCAAACCATAAGCTGCGCCGTTTGGCTAAAGGAATAGACGCGTTTGCCGGGCTGGTTGACGGCAAAACTAAATAAGTTTTGCCGCTTAACAGCGGCGCGTGAAACCGCTTAAATAAGTCAAACGCTTTTTTGCCGTTAAATAACAGCCGCTCAATCTTCGGATAGGCTAGAAATAAACTATAAAAATCATTAGGGGAAACATCTTTAATATTCGAATCAAGGCTCCCATCGCGCACGCAAGTTCCCGCCGCGTCCCATAGCCCGATTGAATGTTGAAGTAAAAGTGTGGTTTTGTGCAGGTAATCAGGTGCATTGAAATCTTCTTCAAATGCCTCAAACACAAACCGCCAAAACAAATTTTGTGGATGGGCATAATACTCTCCAGCCTCCAAAGAGGCAACGCCAGGCATAGACCCGATAATAAGGGTTGTCGTCTTCTCATTAACGATATAATCAAAACTTTGCGGCATTTTTTTATCTCCTCCCTCAAACCTACCGCAAAAAAGAAAAAAACAATATGCAAAAAGAGGTTACGCACAAAAAAAAGCACGTTAGAAACGTGCTTTAAAGTCTTAGAGAAAATCGCCCTTATCGTGACGACCGGGACTCTGGTTTTCAGATAAGTTGTCGTTGCGGCTTGCTT
This sequence comes from Alphaproteobacteria bacterium, assembly GCA_017939155.1. GTDB lineage: Bacteria > Pseudomonadota > Alphaproteobacteria > RF32 > CAG-239 > CAG-267. The sequence goes on from JAGAZZ010000048.1 coordinate 61,645, forward strand.
TTTTGGAAAGTAAATCGCCAATATCTCTTGGCAAATATTCTTTCAAATAAAAGCCGCCGGCAAGCTGAGCATTGTTACGATATTCGGAAATATCTTTTCTGAACACGACCGGAACGAGCGCGGTATCACAAATATGCAATGCCTCAAGCTTCTTTTCGTTCAAACAAAACAGACAGGCCTGCCATTTTCCATAGTGGGTAAAGCAAACAACAGCCTTTTTCTCATCGTCCAAATAAGCCCATAAAGAGGGATACACCAACACGCTGAGACAAGCTTGTTTTTCTTTATCCGCATCATCCCACAACCCGGGAATACTGGCGCCACTATTCAAAACCTCCAGATAGTGCAACACAATCTTTAAGGCTTCGCCTTGTTCGCTTGAAAACATACATTTATCTTCAAGCGCCAAAATCTGCTCGCTCTTGTTGTTGTCAAGCAAAGCAAACGCTAAATCTTTAAGAGCGGCTTTGTCAGAAGCTTCAGGGGCAGTGGACAAGGCTTGCGCAATTTTGACAATCTCAAAGTCAGCTTTTCTGCCCTCAATTTGCTCAAATTTAAAGGGTGCAAAATACTCTTTGCAATCCTCATAAAATACGGATGTTAAAATATTTTCCATAAATCAAAATTTTTAAGTAATACATAAAATAATATCAAATCACCCTTAATCATAAAGAGATTTTCTTTTTTGTCAAATATTTTTTATCCTGACTTAAAAATCATAAAAAAAGGGAGCCAAAGCCCCCTTAAAAAATCAAAACAAGCCTAAAGTTTAGCTAAATCTGCGGCAATCTGCGCGCTTAGAGCGCCCAAAAGCCCGCTTTGCGCCGGAATATAGGCTTCATAATCACCGTTAATTGCTCTCTTTTCACTCATAGTACCGGATTTAATCACATTTCCCGCGCGGTTTTGAATAAAATAAACCGCTTCAAGCGCCGCATAGTCGTCCAGCCTGCCGCTTAAAGAAGAAATCTCCACCATCACTGCGTATTGATAATTTTTTTTCAACGGTGTCTGTCTTTCAATCGTCGCTTTTGGCAGATAAACATTTAAATTTTGTGCAATGGTGCGGGCAATCAATTTTTCCGGAGCCGCCCCCCAACGGTTAAACTCGTCAATTTTAAGCTCAAAATCTTCTTTGCCGAGTGTTGTAATTTGCGGTCTTGCCGCTTCCGCCGGCAATAAAACCTGTTTAACCAAAACGGTTTTCTTAAAATTCGGATAGTTTATCTCCGCTTCTGAAATCGCCGTCGGCTGATAAAAATTGGGGGTAGGGCTGCAACAAGCCGTTAAAGCAAACACCAAAACCAAAATCAAACTTTTTTTCATCTTAGTAATCCTTTCCTGTAATCAATGCGTTCGGATACATCTGTAAATAATCCGTCAAATTTTTCATGGAAGCCGCCGCCGCGGAAAAACTTTCAATCATCGCTGAAATGCTCTCGGCGTTTTCGCCCACCAGCGCGTCGATAGATTGTGCCGCACCGCCGACATTTTCAAACATAACCTGAGTGTTGTCGCGGTTTTCTTTTAAGATGGTATCAACCGTTGACAATGTCGAGTTCATTTTTTGAAGTAAAGGCGGTAGCTCCTGATTAAGCGATTGCGTGATATTATGAACATCTTGAGCAATCTTAGCCACCGGCATAACCTGCAAGCTCTTGGAAATTTCGGCAAATGGTGAATTAATCGTCGGAATTTCATAATTGCCTTTTGCTTGTTCATGCAAAATAACCGGTGTTTTCGGGAACATATCAAGCTCGATTAACAATTGTCCGGTAATCACCGAGTTAATCGCCAACTGTGCTCTTAAGCCGCTTTTGATAAATTTGTTCAGCCGTTCCTGTTCGTCATCTGTATCGGTGATTAAAGATTTGCCGTTATAAATCTTGGCATATACCGGAATAAGAAATTGCATGGTTTTAAGATTAGCCCTAAGGCGAACCGATGAAACCTCGCCGATTTTCACTCCCTTAAACAAAACCGGTGCGCCAACCTCAAGCCCTTTGACCGATTCGTCAAAAAACATCACCACCGTGGTTTCGTTGTCATTAAACTTTGATTTCAAAAAGTATCCGAACAGCAAAATAAACGCTGCTACGCTTACACTGATAAATAATCCTATAAGTTTCATATTAGGTTCTTTAATCATTCTTTTTTCCTCTGGTTAAAAATTCATAGATTTCTTCATTCGGCGGGTTTTTGAGCAACGCGTTGGGATTGCCGCGTCCGGTAATGTTTTTAATTTTCCCGTCTAAAAAGATAGAGTTTGTGCCAATGCTGAAAATAGATTGAAGCTCATGCGTCACAATCACAAACGTTGTCCCTAGTGTCTGGTTAAGCTCCGAAATCAAATCATCAAGCCTTTTAGAACTAATCGGGTCAAGTCCGGCAGACGGTTCGTCACAATATAAAATCTTCGGGCTTAATGCCAGAGCTCTGGCAAGTGCCGCTCGTTTTTTCATGCCGCCCGAAATCTCTGAGGGATAAAAATCATCAAACCCCGCGAGCCCCGTCAAAGCCAGTTTGTAAGAGGCAATCTCGTCAATCTCTTTTGCATTAAAAGAACTGTACAGCTCAAGCGGCATTTTAACGTTTTCTTTCAATGTCATTGAAGAAAACAGCGCCCCGCTTTGATACATTACGCCGCATTTTTGCATAATCGCGTTTTTTTCTTGAGCACCCGCACGTGAGAACTCTTTACCGTCCACCAAAACATCTCCTTTAACCGGCACCACAAGTCCGGTTAAAACGCGCAACAAACTGCTCTTGCCGCAGCCGCTGGCGCCCATAATGATAAAGACATCGCCTTTATTGACCTCAAAACTGATGTCATCAAACAACACAAAATCGCCGTATGCCACTCTCAGGTCTTTAACTGTAATAATCGGTTCGCTCATATATTAAGCACCTCCAAAATAACCGTTAAAATCCCCGTGGCCACAATCATCCAAACCAATGCCGTCACCACCGCTCCCGTTGTCGCTTTGCCGACCGCATCCGCGTCCCTTCCTGCATTAACACCGGCATAACAGCCGCAGATTGAAATAATCACGCCGTAAATCAAACTATGCAACAGCCCGACTAAAATATTTCTTAAACTCAAAGCCCTAATCGCATAATCAAAATAAGAGGATGAAGAAATATCCAAAAATAAAACGCCGACCACAGCCCCGCCCAAAATGCCGAGCGCGTCCGCCAAAAGCGTTAAAAACGGTATCACCAAAATCAAAGCAACCAGCCGCGGCGCCACTAAATAATCGGTAATTTTCACCCCGAGCGTTTTTAAGGCGTCTAATTCTTCATTAACCTGCATCGTGCCGAGTGTCGCCGCGTATGAAGACCCTGTGCGCCCGGCAATGATAATGCCGGCCATAATCGCCGCCATAATCCGCGTCATACCGATAGAAACCATACTGGCAACAAAAATCCCCGCGCCGAAAGTCTTAAGCTGTAATGCGCCGACAAACGCCAAAATCAGCCCCACCAAAAAACTCACAAGCGCTATAATCCCGACAGCCTTATACCCGCAGTCGGCAAAAATAAACCAAAAATCTTTCTTGCGGAAAATCGCCCGACCGGAAAAAAATCTCCCCAAAGAAAACAACGTTTCTTTCATAAACCCCAAAGCATTTTTAATCCTGCCCCAGAGGTCGTAGCCTTTTTCGCCGATAAGAGCCAAAAATCCGCCCGAGCTTTGAGTTTGTTTCGGCGGCGTGTTGGCAGGGCTTAAAGACAATAAAATCAGCGCCCGCATATTTTTAGGCAATCTTTCAAAATTAAAGCTGATACCGGCATTTTGAATCTTTTTGCTCCAAGTATAAATCCTTGCTTCCAAAACCTCGGAAATGTCCGTTGCTTCAGTTTCGGCAAAAACGGTTTTAACCTTGGCTTCTTTTAAACGCCGCAAAATCTCCTCATCTGCTGCTTCTTTTGGGTCATTGTTAAATAAAAGCACCGCTTGGTTATTATTGATTGAAAGTTGCATGCTTTTTTCTTTCTCCTACTTGTTTCTTGAGGCTTTACAAACCGCCGCCGCGGCGGCATTTGCTTTGAGATGTGCTTCTTCTTGTGTTGCGTTTTGTAAAAGCGCTGCCATAAACGTTCCTCCAAAAGCATTTCCCGCGCCAAAAGCAAAGGCTTGGTGCAATCTGCTGTTTTTAACCGAGGTTAAACCGTCCTTACCCCAAATCCGTGTTTCTTTAGTCCCGTCAGATAAAATAAGATATTTCAAGCCGTATTTTTCTTTGAGTGCCAAACAAACCTCTTCAACATTGCCCGAAAGTTTAAGCAACGTCTTAATCACTTTAAGCTCATCAGTATTAAGCTTGAGAATGTCAGCTCTTTCTAACAGGCTTAAAACAAGCCCGGCATCATAGTAGTTCTGCCTGAAGTTGACATCAAAAAACCTATAAGCTGTTGATGGCGCCATATCAATTAATTCAAGCATTGTCGTTTTAGAATAAGCTTTGCGCAAGGCAAGCGTGCCAAAATAAATGGCGTCCGCTTTTTTAATACACTCTTCGGCAGCCGTGGTCAGCGGAATATAATCCCAAGCGGCATTTTCCAAAATATGGGCAGACCGTCCGCCTGATGGCGTATTGATAATCAACACTCTGCCGGTCGGATAAGGGGTTATGGCTAAAACCGGATTAATCTCAAATTTTTGTAACTCGCTGATAACTTCTCTGCCCAAATCATCGGCGCCAATCGCACTGACAAGGTATCCTGAAACGCCGCCCATCACCGCATGATGCAAAAAATCAGCCGGTGCGCCGCCTAGTTTGCGGCAGTCAGGCAGAATATCAAAAACAACTTCGCCCAATCCGACAACCACGGGCGCATTTAACTTATCAGCCATAACGCTCAAAACCTTAAAAGTTAATAAATTATTAATACTATAACTGTTTTTTTTTAAGAGTCAACGCCTTTAATCTTTTTTAAGCGCAGCTCAAGGCTGTTTTTAAGCAACATCTCCGAGTACTCTTTAGAAATTTTACAGAGCTTGATATTCTGTCCGCGCCGATAAATCGAAGTATATGTCAAACAATCATCTAAATCATCTATTTTGTTATAAATGGAGAGTATGAAGTTTACTTCCTGCATTTCATCAGAGTAATAAGCGATATTTTTCATCACGCTCGGTTTGCGCAAAATCTCTCCTTGTTCGCCGACAATCGCCAAACAGGTATATTCCGGCAGATAATATTCACAAAAGAGGTTGCTGTTGTCTAATGTCATAAGTTTATAAGATTTTGGAATATATGTCTTAATTTGCGTCACCGCGTTTTTAATTCCCAAATCAAAAGAAATCTCCGCAATATCATAATAAGAAAAACCAAACAGCGCGATTGCCGTAAAAATAAAAGTTTTTCCGATGGTTTTAATGTTGCATAAGATAACCGCACCCGCCGCATACCAAATCAAAGCAAAAATCTTTAAATATCTTGCCGTTACCAACGGTCTGATGACAAAAGAAAGCCCAATCAGAATAAGATATGTCGCGACAAAAGTCCCAAAGGCAAATAAAAATAATTTCTTTTCTTTAGTCGTGAAGTGCGCCAAGCTAAAAACACCGCACAAAACCACAAAAGAAAAAGCCGTCGTTACAAAATATGTCGCCATATAAAAAACAGACTGTAAAATTTCCGGTTCAAACGGATTTAAGAAAAACATCGGGCTTAATTTGACAAACTCTTTAGTCACATACCAAAACTTGCTAATATCTCCACCCGTTGTCAACGGCACAATAAGCCACGGGATAAACAGCCCGAAAGCGACACCTGCGGTTAAAAAAAACTTTTTTCCGCTTTTTTGTAGCTTTTTTTCTCTCAACAAGCAACATAAAATCCCCGTATAAAGGCAAAACAGCCACACCAGAGAGTAATAATGCGAATAAAGCGCCAAAACCGTCGTGAACGCCAACTTAACAAAGTCAGAATTTTTCGGCTTATCTAAAATCCGTATGCCGTAAATCAACGCCACAAACAATAAAAAGGCGGAGAGCATATAGGTTCTGACTTCAAACGCCAGCCAAAGCGAGCAGGGCATAAGCACAAATGTTGCCGCCATAACCAAAGACAGCCTATCGCCATAATCTTTTCTGACCTCAGTTAAAACAAAGACCAAAGCGCCTATAAAAAGCAACAACGAGGCAAAATGTGCCGCCCAAATTTCATACTCTTTAGGAAATAAAACAAGGATAACCTTTAAATAAGCGTAATAAAGCGGCGGTTTGGAATCTTCGGTCAGCAAAAGTTCCCACATCTCTCCCCAACTGTCCTTTGCCATCAACACCGAATAAAGCTCATCGCTCCATAAATTTAGGTTATTTAGCAAAAAGCCGTATAAAACCGTTGCTATCAAAACAAGGCTTCCGCCCAAAAAACGAAAATTAAGCTTAAATGTCATCTCTTTTTGCCTTTTCTAAAATCTTTTTCGCCGCGGCTTTATTCGTAAAATATTTTAACGTGATTTCTCTTGCTTTTTGAGCTTTTTCAAGCCGTTTATCTTCATGGCTCAAGTAATACGCCAGTTTTTCCTTAAGCTCCTCTTTGTTTTTATACATCGGAACGCTGTCGCCATAAACCTCTTCAATCTCTTTCATATAATCGGAAATCACCAAAGCTCCTGCCGCCGTCGCATCATAAATCCGGTTATTGATAAATCCTTTTTCTTTCATATCCGGTCTGTGGTCGTTTAAAACAATTTTAGCCGACGCATAATAGCGGTGAAGCTCCTCATTTTTGATATAAGGGGCTTTATAAAGAGGGGCAGGCACCACACCTTGCCAATTATAGCCGTAAACGTCCACCTCAAACCCTTCTTCCAAGGCAAACCTTAAGCTCGTCCTGTCATGCCAGTTTGACCCCACAAACAAAATATCGGTTTTAAGTTCCTCAACCGGCTCGGGATAAAACTTTTCCGGGTTGGTAAATTGCGGCACATAGATAGCTTTAATGCCGTTTTTATTTAATTCTGCCGCATAGCTTGCCGAGGCAACCGCCAAAATATCAAAATTCTGCCAGTCATCGTCAAGCATAGCATCTTGAGGCTGCGCCAATCTATGATTTAATTCCTTTTTGCTAGGTTTATGTGCGGACTTTTCATTATAGGTCATCGGATAATACACATAAAGCACATTAACGCCCTCAGGGTAGGGGGGAAGAAATTTCGTATAGCCGCGCATAAAAAGGTTAAGCTTCGGCTCTTCTTTATGCACACGGTGATATTCGCCTCGATAGTCAATCACAACACTTTTGCCAAGCGCTTCAAACCCTTTGGCAAAATCATAAGCCAACTGATAATCCCCAATATCGGTTTCCCCTCGGTTTGTGGTTGATTTGACCGCCACATCATAAGCAAAGCTATGAAAAGGAAACAAACCAAGCATTATGCCAAATAATAAAAATAAAGTCCGTCTTATCATCCGTTTCCCTCTCAAAACAGCGTGTCTTTTTTCTTATCTAGCCGAAGCTTGGCTTCCAAATCTTTGGCGCGTAACTTAATATCCGAGCGCAACTCTTGTTTCAAAGCTTTTTTAAGCTGCCTTTGGGCAATCTCTTTTTCGCCTAAAGCATAATTATATTCGGCAGCAAAATAATCCGCTTCCGCTAAATGTCCCAAATCAGCATAAACTCGCCCGAGATGAAGATACGCTGACGGATAAGCCCCGTTGCGTCCCGCTTGTTCTAATAAGGCAATAAGTTTTTTTAACTCTTGCGCCGTGGGTTTTCCCGCTAAAACCGCCTCGGCGTAATTGAGCTTAAACAAATCCGACTGCGGTTTAAAGCTTAAAGCCTCTTGATAGAGTTGTGCCGCTTCCCTAAATCTCCCGCCTTCAAATAAAATTTGCCCTTTTAGCTCTAAAAAATACGGATTTTGCGGTTCTTTATCAATCAAAATATCTGCATACTTCAAAGCTTCCGCCTGTTTTCTCTGCCGCATATAATAAACCGTGTGCGCAACATTTCCGGCAATACTTGTATCTGTAAGCGGATATTTCCTCATCACCTTATCAAGCGGGGCTAAATAAGCAAACAATTTTGCTCTAATCCGTCTAAGCCGTTCGTCTTTGGCAAAATCACTCACAACGCCGCGCTCTTTTTTTAGCCTATCATTAAAAAAGCCCACTCTCTCCGAAGTGACCGGGTGCGTCCTGAAATAAGGCATTTCCTCAATTCCCTGCAAGCGGTTGGCATTTTGAATTTTCGTCATAAAATCTTTAAGCCCTTTAACCGATTTATGGTTCTTGCCCAAAAGCAAAACTGCCGTTTCGTCCGCTGCTCTTTCTTCGCTCATCTGATACGCACTCATGGCGTTGATGGCTGAGCTTTGCGCGCCCAACACGACCGCTATCGCCGCATCTCCTCTGCCGCTTGCCGCTGCCGCGCCTGCCGCCGCCACCATTGAGGCTAACGTCGCTTTTTGCAAGTCCTGCATTTTAATTTTAAGCCTCAAGATATGTCCGCCTAAAATATGTCCGGTTTCGTGTGCCAAAACGCCCTCAATTTCATTGCTGTTTGTCGCCTTAATCAAGGTTCCCGTATGCACAAACATTCGGTTTTGGTCCCCCACAAACGCGTTTAAGCTGTCATCTTTGACAATATGGATATAATCTCGTCTGAGCGGAAGTTCTGCCGCGTTAAAAATCGGTTTTAAAATATCATACAAATAGCTTTCTGTCTCTTCATCAGAAATCAGGCTGACCGCTTTGGCATTAAAGCCCAAAAAACAAAACATCATTGCTAAAATAAATATCCGGCGCATCTTAAAACTCCTGCTCATTTAAGCCAAAAATAAAATATAATCGTTTGATAGTCAAATCAAATAACAAGCATGGGGATTTTTCTAAACAAAAAGCCTCCGCAACCGGAGGCTTTAAATGGACTTTAAGGTCTGAATGCTTTGTCTGTTTCATACACCTTTTCAAGCCAAGCATAAAACGGATTGGGAAATTCCTCATTGAGTGCCTTAACTTGAGCCAAATCAAGAGAACTTTTTTCAAACGCTGCCTCGGTCAAAATTGTGCAGGTATCTTCTTTAATGTCAGCCGCGCCGCCGGAAATATAATATTCCTCAACAGCCTTATTGCTTTCATCCAAAATTTTAACCGCACCCATCTCTAAAGGCAGTAAAGTCGGCGCTCGTCCTTTAATCACCGTCAGCGTGTTTCCTTTATATGGCAACACCACACGATAAACCTTTTTGTGGGTAATCAGTTTTTCCGGTATATAAATTTTAAGCGCAATATCTAAAGCCATCTCTAAACTGCCTCTTTGCGAGAATTATATCTTTCCAAAACCTCATCAATCGTGCCGGCCATATAGAAATCTTGCTCGGGGATATGGTCATATTTGCCTTCCAAAATTCCCTTAAAGCCTTTGATGGTGTCTTCAAGCTGAACAAAGCGTCCTTTCTTGCCGGTAAACACTTCTGCCACATGGAACGGTTGCGAGAGGAATTTTTGAATCTTTCTGGCACGTGATACCACAATTCTGTCCTCATCAGAAAGCTCGTCCATACCCAAAATGGCAATAATGTCTTGCAACGAACTGTATTTTTGCAAAATTTCCTGCACGCCGCGCGCAGTATAATAATGCTCTTCGCCGACAATATCCGGACTTAAAATACGACTGGTCGAATCCAACGGGTCAACTGCCGGATAAATACCTAAGTCTGAAATCTTACGCGATAAAACCGTTGTTGCGTCCAAGTGGGCAAACGTTGTTGCCGGCGCCGGGTCAGTCAAGTCATCAGCCGGCACATAAACCGCCTGTACTGAGGTAATAGACCCGTTTTTGGTTGAGGTAATGCGTTCCTGCATGGCACCCATATCCGTTCCTAACGTCGGTTGGTAGCCAACCGCGGACGGAATACGTCCCAACAATGCCGACACCTCAGAGCCTGCTTGTGTGAAACGGAAGATATTATCAACAAAGAACAACACATCCTGATTTTCCACATCTCTGAAATATTCCGCTTCGGTCAATCCTGTCAATGCAACACGCGCTCTGGCTCCCGGCGGTTCGTTCATCTGTCCGTAAACCAAAACGGTCTTTGACTTGTCGCCTTTAAGGTCAATAACCCCGGATTCAATCATCTCATGATAAAGGTCATTACCTTCACGCGTTCTTTCGCCCACACCGGCAAAGACCGAATAGCCGCCGTGCCCTTTGGCAATGTTGTTAATCAACTCCATAATCAGCACCGTTTTGCCAACGCCCGCACCTCCGAACAAGCCGATTTTACCGCCTTTGGAGTAGGGCTCCAGCAAATCAATCACCTTAATTCCGGTCACAAAAATCTCCGGGTCAGTCGCTTGGTCAATAAATTCCGGTGCTTCACGGTGGATAGGCATATACTGCTTGGTTTTAATTGCACCTCTGCCATCAACCTCATTGCCGACAACATTGATAATTCGTCCCAAAAGCTCCGGTCCGACCGGTACGGTAATCGGTTTTTCGGTGTTATAAACTTTAACCCCGCGGGATAAACCGTCTGTTGTGTCCATCGCAATCGTGCGCACCACATTTTCGCCCAAATGCTGCTCTACTTCCAAAACAAGCCGTGAGCCGTTGTTATCGCACTCAAGCGCGCTCAAAATTGCCGGTAACGCAGCGGTTGAATCAAATTTAACATCGACAACCGCTCCCATAACCTGATAAATAGTCCCGAGCTTGCCGTTTTTTTCATTTTCTTTAAGCTTTTTGTGCAATTCTTCAAGCCTTGCTTTGTTCTCTTTATTTAAATCTTTGATTTCAGAGATTTCTATCTCTTCTTCTTTTTTCTTTTTAAGAGCCATATTCTTTACACTCCTTTGGTTGCTACATTGCTTCTGCCCCGGCGACAATCTCGACAAGTTCTGTCGTGATGGCCGATTGCCTGAGGCTGTTATACTTAAAGGTTAATGCCTTAATCATATCTTCGGCGTTTCTGGTGGCGTTGTCCATAGAACTCATACGTGCCGCGTTTTCGGAAGCCTGCGAGTTGATTAAAATTTCAAACATCGCCGTGCGCAGATAAACCCCGCACAAATCTTCCAAAACCTCAAGCGGTTCAGGCAAAAATTCATAAAAAGCCTCACCAACTCTGTTTAAGCCCGTATCTTCATCATTAAGCTCAATATCAAACGGGATAACCTGTTTTGACAAATACGTCCGATTTAACCCCGATAAGAAATCACTATACACAATCTCACAAATATCCGCGCCGTATTGCGCTTTTTTGTTAATGACATCGTGCAAAAAAGAAAGCGCTTCCTGATAAGTCAAATGCTTTTTAATAACATTCGGATAGCTTGCCTCAATCTCATCGACGCCATGACGTTTAAGACCGCTCGCAGCTTTCTTGCCGTAAGCAAACACCAACACCTTTTTGCCAGCGCTTTTAAGCTCATCAATACGACGCTTGGCTTCTTTGGCAATCATAGTGTTATAACTGCCGCAAAGCCCTTTGTCGGACGCTAGCACAAACAAGGCATACACTTTCGGCTCTCTGGGCTGAACCAGCATTTTAGGCAAAACATATTTAACACCTGTTTCCGCTTCTCTCATCTTCAGCTCAACCAAAGCTTTTTTCAAATTAGCGGTCATAAGCGTTTTAAATAGTTCGCTTTTCTCTAACGTCAGTTGCGCCCGCCGAAACTTGGAAGCCGCCACCATTTTCATCGCCGCAGTGATTTTCTTGGTGGACTTAATGCTTTCAATTCGCGTTCTGAGCTCTTTTAACCCTGCCATGTCAAAAAATCCTTACGCAGTCTTCTTTGCTTTTTCTTCAAGGTTGTGTGCCGCCTTAAAATCAGCCGTTGCTTTTTCTAAGAACGCGCACATCTTGGCATTAAGCTCATCGGAAATAACTTTTTTCTCGCGGATTTCTTTTAAGATAGCGTGCTGTTCGCGCCGTATTGTATCCAAAAGATACGCCTCATATTCCTTAATCTCTGAAAGAGCCAAATCATCCAAAAAGCCCTTTGAGCCGGAAAACAAAATAACCACTTCTTCTTCAACCGGCAACGGATGGTAAACCGGTTGTTTCAAAATTTCGGTTAATTTGGCGCCACGGTTTAAAAGCTGTTTGGTTGAAGCATCCAAATCAGATGAAAACTGCGAAAACGCCGCCATTTCCCGATATTGTGCCAAATCAAGCTTCATCGTGCCCGATACTTGTTTCATTGCCTTAATTTGTGCGGCAGAACCCACACGGCTGACCGATGTCCCGACATTAACCGCCGGACGCACACCCTGATAGAACAACGATGTTTCCAAAAAAATCTGTCCGTCGGTAATCGAGATAACATTAGTCGGAATATAAGCTGAAATATCCCCCGCCTGCGTTTCAATCACCGGCATCGCCGTTAACGAACCGCCGCCTCTGGCTTCATCAAGCTTTGCCGCTCTTTCCAAAAGCCGTGAATGCAAATAGAACACATCTCCGGGATATGCTTCACGCCCCGGTGGACGGCGTAACAACAAAGACATCTGGCGATATGCCGTGGCTTGTTTGGATAGGTCATCATAAAAGATAACAGCGTGCATACCGCGGTTACGGAAAAACTCACCCATCGCACATCCGGCGTATGGGGCGATATATTGCAAAGGTGCCGCGTCTGAAGCCGTTGCCGCAACCACAATCGTATACTCAAGCGCGCCGTAATCTCTTAAAGTTTTTACCACCTGAGCCACGGTCGAGCGTTTTTGCCCGATAGCAACATAAATGCAAAACAACTTGTCTTTATCGCTTTTCGCCGCGTCATTAACCGCCTTTTGGTTAATAATCGTATCAACTAAGACCGAGGTTTTACCCGTCTGTCTGTCGCCGATAACCAGCTCTCTTTGTCCTCTGCCGATAGGAATAAGCGAGTCGATAACTTTTAATCCTGTCTGTACCGGCTCATGCACGCTCTGGCGCTCAATAATCCCCGGCGCTCTGGTTTCAACGTTGGCAAATTCTTTTGCTTTAATATCGCCAAGTCCGTCAATCGGCTGACCGAGAGCGTCAACCACACGTCCGAGCAACTCAAAGCCGACCGGTACGCTGACAATTTTATTTAGTCTTTTAACTTTGTCGCCTTCTTTAATATCCGCATCCGAACCGAAAATCACGACGCCGACGCTGTCTTCGCCCAAGTTCAAAGCCATACCTTTAACGCCTGAGGAAAACTCAACCATTTCATTATACTCAATGCCTTGAAGACCGTAAACCGTAGCAATGCCGTCCCCGACCGAAAGCACGCTCCCGACCTCGTTTAATTCGGCGCCAAAATTATGCCCTTCGATTTTCTCTTTCAAAATTGCGGAAATTTCTTCTGCCTTAACCGTCATATCTTAAGCCTTTCCTAAGATTATATTTATAAAAACTCTCATCTCATCCTCACTCTTTATTTTGCCGTCATCGTCTGCTTAATTTGTTCAAGCTTGAAAGCAAGCGTATCATCAATCAAAAATGACTCAAACGAAATCGCCAATCCTCCCAAAACTTCCGGTTTCAGACGATAAACAAGCATAACCTCTTTGTCAAGCATCCCTTGCAAAACTTCTTTAAGTTTTTTATCTTGCTCGGCAGATAAGTTAACAGCCGTGTCAACCGTAACCTCGACAATTCCTTTTTCCTGATAATAAAGCTTTTGAAAATCTCTTAAAATCAGCTCTAAAAGCTTTAATCTGCCATTTTGGGCAATTTCTTTTAAAGCGGCACTGCTGATTTTGGAAAGTTTAAGTTTTTTAGCCGCTTCTTCAATCAGCTGCGTTTGTCCTTCTTCAAGAGGGGAGGCAAGCTTGTTCCATAAAGCCGGCTCTGCTTCAACGCTTTTAAGCATTGCAGAAACCTCCTTATAAGCCAAGTCCTGCTCTTTAAGGTCTAAAGCCGCGCCAAACCACGCTTTGGCGTATGTGTTAGCCGTTTTATATTTAGAAACTTTCTGCACGTTATTTTCCGTCGTTAGTTATCAAAAAAGGCATAAATGCCACTTCATAAATATCAGATACATGAAAAATATTTATTTTAAATTAAAATTTCCACAAGAATTGACATTTTTTCACAGATAAATAAAAAAAGCTTTCTCCGCAAAGGAAAAAGCTTTTTTGAATTACAGACGGATTTTAGGCATTAAAAATCCGATAAAGATTAAATACACTAAAGGAAGCTCAATACCGTCTTCCTTGCCGATGAAAAACGTTCCCGTGTCGTCATAAAGGCTGCCATCTGAGATAAACCAGCCGTTTTTAAGGAGCTTGAAGTCAGAGTCGTTGCAAGAAAACACTTTTGTTTTATTAGGGGTAAAAAGTCCTCCATTCTTACTCTCTCCCTTTGGCTCGACAGACATATAATAACGCCCGTCCTTAAAAACTTCAGCTTTTCTCAAATGCTTGCCGACAACCTCATTTGATGCGTCATAAAGCAACAAAAGCCCGTTTCCTTCCGCCACGCGATACCACCCGTTAAAAAAGAGTTCGTTTTGCTTGTCAAATAACGTAAGCATTTTGCCGCTTTTGTCATAAACAGCTTTCTCTCCCGTTTTAAGGGTCAGCATAAACTTGCCGTCATTTGCTTCAAACACTTTTTTTACATTTTTGACAATCACCTCACGCAAGTTGTCATAAAACAAAACGATGGAATCATCTTTAAGCAACAGATAATGCCAACCGTTTTTTAACGTTTTTCTTTTTTTAATCTTGCCGGCGTATACAGATTCGTATCCCGTCAGCTTGTCTTTTTTAAACTTAAACATCATAATATAGAAACTTAAAAATTTTTTTACGATATGAAATATAAACTTTTCAGATTTTTTGTCAATAAAAAAGACGTGATTTTAAAGAAAAAATAACCGAAAATTACATAAACGAATACGGGTTAATATCCACATCAACTCTGACATTGCTTTTGACCTTAACCATGGCAAGCCATTTTTTTAAAATCTCTTGAATATTGATGTTTTTTGCTGTTTTAAGTAACAGGCGATAGCGGTATTTACCGCGTAAAACAGCCATTGGGGCAGGGGCGGGACCTAGCGTTTCAATCAAATCCGTCTGCGGTGCGCATTTGCCGAACTTATAGGCTGTTGTTTCCGCCGCTTCTTGGTTGGAAGAAGAGATAATCAGCGCCGCAAGTTTGCCGTATGGCGGCATTTTAAGCATCATTCTTGAATTTTTTTCAATTTCGATGAATTTCTCCCGATTATGTTCGATGACTGCCTCTAAAACCAAATTGTCGGGATATAGCGTTTGCAGATAAACCACGCCTTTTTTACTGCCTCGTCCGGCGCGTCCCGACACCTGCGATAAAAGCTGAAACGTCTGCTCACTTGCCCTCAAATCCGTTCCCATTAATCCCAAATCAGCGTCAACCACACCCACAAGCGTCAAATCCGGAAAATTATGCCCCTTTGCCAAAATTTGTGTGCCGATAAGAATATCCACTTCTTTTTTCGCCGTCTTATGGATAACTTCGGAAATAGCCTTGTAATTTGTCGTTATATCAGAAGATAAAATCGCCGTCCGAGCCGAGGGAAACCGCTTGGCAACTTCTTCGGCAATTCGCTCAACCCCGGGACCGCACGCGGTCAAACCGTCTTCAGAACTGCATTCTGGACATCTTTTGGGCGTAAACATTTTAAATCCGCAGTGGTGGCAAATCAACTCTCCCGTGAGTCGATGTTCCGCGAGCCACGCTGTGCAATGCGGACATTGGATTCTATGCCCGCAATCTCGGCAAATCATAAGCGGCGCATAGCCTCGACGATTCAAAAACAGCATAGACTGCTCGCCTCTTTCAAGATTGCCGTTAATCGCCTCAATCAGCGTCGGTGCCAAAAAAGACACGCCCCATTCTCCTTTTTGCGGTTTGTCTTTTTTCAAATCAATAATTTTAATCTCGGGCAAAACCGCTTTGGCAAAACGTTTTTTGAGTTGAACGCAGTCGTATTTTCCTTCTTCAACGTTGACAATCGTTTCCAAATCAGGCGTTGCGGTTGAAAGAATAACCGGAATTTTCTCTAAATGTGCTCTGAGCACCGCCATATCCCGCCCCTGATAAGTAACCAGGCTTTCCTGCTTAAACGAATGGTCGTGGCTCTCATCAACCACGATAATCCCCAAATTATAAAACGGCAAAAACAAAGCCGACCGCGCCCCGACAATAACTTTCGCTTTGTTTTGCATCACCGCTTTCCAAACTCTGGCCTTGTCTTTTACGCCCACTTCCGAGTGCCAGATATAAGGTGTGACGCCAAACCGTGTTTCAAACCGTTTCAGCCATTGCGTGGTCAAAGAAATTTCCGGTACCAACACCAAAACCTGTTTTTTCATCTCCAAAGCCTTGGCGACCGCTTCAAAATAAACCTCAGTTTTACCCGAACCCGTCACACCGTCCAATAACGTTGCCGAAAAACCAAAACCGACTTTTTTAACCAAAATATCCGAAGCCCTTTGCTGTTCATCTGTAAGGGTTGCTTTTTTATCTAAATTGACAATCTGTTCTTCGGTTTGTTCATTGCAAAGAACTTCTTTCTTTGTCAAAAAGCCGCTCTTAATCATCGCGCTAATAACGCTGTCGCTGACATGAGTGGCGCTGATAATTTCTTCTTTTGTTGCCTCAAGATGCGTTTCAAAAAAGTCAAACACGGCTTTTCTGGTTTCCGTAATCCTCACCCCTTTGAGGTTTTCGTTTTTAATATGCAGGCTGTAAAGATAAATTTTTTCTTTAGGCAACTGGTTGGTCTTTTGTCCCAAAACCATTTTAAGCACCAAGCCTAAAGGTGCCATATTGTACGCCGCCGTTTTTTTGATAAACTCGAGCAAAGCGTCGCTTAATCGCCCCAAATCAGGAACTTCTTTGATTTTTTTAATCTTTTTTATATCAATATCAGCACTTTTACCAAGCTTAAAAACAACGCCGGCTAATTCCTCTCTCCCGAACGGCACAATAACAATCTGCCCGATTTTAAGCTCCTCATCTGCTTCATAATCAAACACATCGTCAAAGGGCAGGGGTAAAAGGACACCGTACACCGCCATAACGCTTAATCTCCGATAACAAGCGTGTTCTTATCTCTTTTAATCTCAACATCGCTCCCTTTAAGATACGCCATCATAAAATAAAGCGGCGCGTAAGCCGATGGATTTTCTTTAACCTCGTTCCCGTTGAGAATCAAATCAATGTGAGCAAGCTTTGCTTCATCAAGCGCAAAATCAGATAACGCCGTCACCTTAACCCCGGAAGCGTTTTGCTTAACCTCTAAAACCCCGCCTTTAATAATCACGTCTGCCATCATCATCACCGCCGGCATAATAATCTTGTGAATCTTCGGTGTTTCAATCTCCATCTTAAGCTTAATCGGTCGTTCCGGATTACCAAGTGTTGAGAGGTAGTCGGCGCAAATCTCATAAAGCTCATCAATGCTTTTAACCGCGGCATTTGACAGTCCAAAACAAACTCTGAAAAATTTAAGCCTTTTGCTTAACACTTTAGCACTAAAATCTAAAATATTTTTAATGTCTTCAATGTCATCTCCCTCGTCGCACTCGCTAAAGAGTTCAACCGCGTTGTTTACCGCGCCGATATTGCCAATCAGGTCATGTGATAATCTTGTTGCCGTCACTTCTTCTAAAAAAATGCTGTTCATCATAAATCCTATCAATTTTCAAATTAAAACGTGTAATAAGGCATATTAGCAAAGCGGGAATCCTCATTTAACATTCTTGCCATATCCATATTTTTTAAAAGCGGGTCAACCAGCTCTAACTTGCCGGTTTCAGCCCTTAAATACGGTTTTTTCCCGCCAAGCCCCCATTTAACCTCGCTCTTGTTGTCAGGCGGACCGTATCTCAAGTCAATTCTCTGCCAAAAGTCATAAATTTTGAGGTTGTTGATATAAACGTTTTTTGAAGCCTTGCTGAAAGACAGCGGAATATTGCTCACATAATAGATTCGGTGCGCCAAATTATCTGTAAAAGTTGAGGTGTAAAAAATATTAATCGTTTCTTTGGAATATGACCGCGTATACGTTTCATGCTCAATAAAACGATAGCCGTTTTCTTCCGAAACTTGAGTGGCGCAGGCCTTAAGCCGCTCAAAGCCGATAACGCCGCCTTGCCGGCAGAGTTCCTCACTACGCCATTTTATAAAGTTTGGAATTTCAAATGTTTGCAAAACTTTTTTGTAGCCTTGCCTGGTTAAAATCTCTTCAATCTCTTTAGGACTCATTCTCAGTTTAACCCCTGAAATATCTAAGTTAGCCGCGTTAGAGCGCCGTCTTAAAAGCACCTCTTCAAGGCGCTTTTTCTCGGCTGCAGCCTCTTTGGGGTCTGTCGCTTTTAAGATTTTTTCCGTGCCGCTTGAAAGCAGGCTTTTAAGCCATGTTTCCGATTCGTTTTTGTCTTGTGTCTTATTCTCATCAGGGTTCTCAAGCGTTTCGCTGAAAGTTTTTGCTCCTTTGGTAGTGCTTTTTTGTTCTTTTTTCTCGGTTTGAGCCGGTTTTTCTTTATCTTCGCTTAAAAGGTCTAACTCAAAATCAGCCTGAGCCGCCGCGCTTTTTATCATAAAAAGCCCGCCAGCCAAAAGAAGCATAATAACAGTTAACACCTTGTTTTTAAACATATCCCTAAATCCTATTTCCTCCATTATAACAAAGCTTTTTTAAAAATCACCTGATTTTTTATATTTACAAACCGAAGATATATTTCTATAAACTAAGGAATACAGAAAAAGGAGACCCTGATGGAATTAAAAGCAAATGTCGTCGGCGCAGGGCTGGCCGGAGCGGAAGCCGCTTGGCAACTGGCGCAAAGAAATATAAATGTAACCCTATATGAGATGAAGCCGCTCAAACGCTCTCCCGCGCACAAAACAGACCTGTTTGCCGAACTTGTCTGCTCTAACTCGTTTCGCTCGGATGATTATGTTAATAATGCCGTGGGGCTTCTGCATGAAGAAATGCGCCGGGTCGATTCTCTAATCATCAAAGCCGCGGATGAAACCAAAGTCCCCGCCGGCGGCGCGCTTGCCGTAGACCGTGACGGTTTTGCCAAGTATGTCACCGATAAACTCAAAAATCACCCCCGCATAACCATTATCAATCAAGAAATAACCGAACTTCCCGCCAAAGAGGAGGGGTTAACAATCATTGCCACCGGTCCCTTAACGTCCGAAGCTTTGGCAAACTCAATTTCAGACACAATCGGCGGCGAAAAATTATCTTTTTATGACGCTATCGCTCCGGTCATTTATAAAGACAGCATTAACTTTGACATTGCCTGGTATCAATCCCGTTATGACAAAGGCGATAAATATGACTATATCAACTGCCCCTTAAATAAAGAACAATACGAAACCTTTGTGGACGCCCTCCTAAATGGTGAAAAAACAGAATTTCACGAGTTTGAAAAGCCTGAATATTTTAACGGCTGCCTGCCCATTGAGGTTATGGCAGAACGGGGACGTGATACGCTCTTGTTCGGACCGATGAAACCCGTCGGCTTAACCGACCCGCACACCTCTTCTCGTCCGTATGCTGTCGTTCAGTTAAGGCAGGATAACAAAGAAGATACATTAAGAAATCTTGTCGGTTTTCAAACCAAATTAAAGCATAGCGCCCAAACCCAAATCTTCCGCCTGATTCCGGGGTTAGAAAATGCCGTCTTTGCCCGTTTGGGCGGAATACATAAAAACACGTTTATCAAGTCGCCGCTTTTGCTGGATAACTATTTGCGCTTAAAATCACATCCGCATATTATGTTTGCCGGTCAAATCACCGGTACCGAGGGGTATGTCGAAAGCGCCTCAATCGGCTGGCTTGCAGGCTTTTTTGCTTCTCACCTGTTAAAAGGTGAAAGGCCTGTTCTTCCTCCACGGGAAACAGCGCTCGGCTGTCAGCTTGCTCATTTATCGGATTCAATAGAAAATAGTCGTTTTGAGCCGATGAATATTAATTTCGGTCTTTTCCCTGAGCTACCTAAAACCTTAACCGCCAAAGGAAAATTAAGGCACTTGAAAGGCACGGAGAAAAAAGCCGCTTTAACAACCCGCGCGCTTGACGCTCTAGAAGGATGGCTCAATGAAATTTCCTGATAATCTTCCCCCCTTAACCCTCTACGAACGCTTGGTGCCTCACCAAGAGCAAGCACTCTTTTTATCTTATTTAGGTTGGGTACAGTTGCTGGCTGTCCGCGGTTTGGGGCTAAAAAAAATCACCCCGAAAACTTTTGACCGCCTCTATCGCGCCGTCTTAAAACCAAAATCGGCAAATACTTTTTTAGGTCACCTGCAACAAGAGTTTATCAAAAAAAATCTCTCTTTGTCCCTGCTTTTAGAACCCTTAGACGGTTTCGAGTGGCTTTCAAAAAATCGTTATCCGTTGGTTTTTTCCAACGCCTCGCCGGTCATTTTGACCATAATTTCACCGCTCACCCGCTTTATAAGCGTTTTAAACAATCAACACCCGCCGTTTTATCAGCCTTTTGCTAATCTGATGTTTGTTTATTTGGCGCTATATGTGCTAAATCTCCCCGAGTTTGAAAAAATCTTAAAAAATGCCGGCGTGCAAACGGACACCGCAACGCTGACCGGCAATCTGCCGCTCATCTTGAGAGAAGCTAAACAAGTTCTTCCCGTAACCGGCGGGGGAATTTTTAAGCTCAAAATTGCCTTTTTTCTGGCGCTAGCCCGTCAATTAATCAAAAAAAATGCCATACATACCAAAAATAAAATAGATTTTCTTGATTATGTTAACGCATTTTTATATGGTTTGTGGTATATCCTAACCATACGGGCAACCCCGTTAGGGAAAAACAAATTATAAAAAGGAAAAAAAATGAGTTCAATCGGACGTATCGTCAGAAAAAATCATTCTGCCGTTTTTTGGTGCACCAGACACTATCCTAAGGTCAAACGCGAAGCGGTATACACGCTCTATGCGTTTTTTAAGCATCTGGATGATTTAAGCTCAAGTACGCTTTCTAAAAAAGAAAAAGCAGACATCTTAGACGCTTGGCACCGTGAGATTGAAAACATCTATGAAACCAAAGTTCCCGCCACCGACATCGGTCGTAGGATATATAAAAACTGTATGCGCTTTAAACTGCAAAAACAATATTTTGAGCAGATTTTGCAAAGTTATGCGCTGGATTGTCCAACCCCGTTGGTCGCACCATCGCTTGCAACGTTTGAAACCTATTGTCAGGGGGTGTCGGAAATTCCGTGTTATCTTATCTTAAAAATCATCGCCGAGTTTG
This sequence comes from Alphaproteobacteria bacterium, assembly GCA_017939155.1. Classification (GTDB taxonomy): domain Bacteria; phylum Pseudomonadota; class Alphaproteobacteria; order RF32; family CAG-239; genus CAG-267. Next base: position 82,869 of record JAGAZZ010000048.1, read on the forward strand.
ATGATGAAACCACCAAGGCTCTAAGCGCCGTCATCGGTCGTGCAGTTGAAATCACCAATATCTTAAAAAATGTCAAAGAAGATGCTCTGCGCGGTCATGTTTATTTCCCAAAAGAGTTTTTAGAAAAATCAGCGATTGCCCCAACCCTAACCCCAAAAGAGATTTTAACCCATAAAAATCTCAATGCCGTTCGTGAGCAACTGGCAGACATCGCCCGCACATCATATACCGAGGCTTATCGTCTGCTTAAAGAAAACCATAATAAAAACTCCAAGCCGGTCGTTTATATGTTAAATCTTTATCAAGCTTATTTTGAGCTGATGGACACTCGCGGTTGGGAAATCATCTCCCCCAAGCCAGAGCTCAAATTCAAAGACCACTTAAAGCTCATCTTCCGCGCCCTGTTTAGAAGCGGTACCCCGGCATAAATCATACAAAAAAAGGAGCGCAAAAGCGCTCCAAAATTTTAGCTCAAAAACACATCTACCTCTCAAGCGCCTTTTTGCGTCTGATTTCTCTACCGACCTCCGGCGTAATCGTCCGCTTTTCTTTACCGGAAATCTTATCTCTGGCAATCTCGTCTGCCATCACCACACCGGAAACATTATACTTTTGACTGTGTTCATACAATTCGTCATAAAACTTGTCTTTTTCCTTACGAAAGCTTTCTTTACGTTTTTTTATCTCACTTTTTTGCGTATCATCAGCTAAAAGCTCTTTTAAATCAAAATTAAGCGCTTTAAAGTCTAAAACCATTCCTTTCTTCCCTCGTCTATAAAAAGCTTTGAAAGAGGCTCTTTCTTCACGCAAATCTTCTTTCTGTTCTTCCGTTTCAGCTTTTTCAATAGCTTTTTCAAACAAAAGCATTTGTTTTTGTTCCTCCTTATCTGCCTCAAATAAATTCTTCTGTATGGTATTTTGGGCTTTGATAAGAGCTATCGTTTTGCTTAAAAGCTCTTTTTGCTCTTTGCTTGTGGCATAATCAAGAGCTGTCTTGCCGCTAATACTTTGGGCATTAATATCAGCACCTGCCGCAAGCAAAAGTCTGCTTTGTTCCATTGTCTTGGCAAACATAAGCGCTGTTTTTCCGTAGTCGGTCTTGCTATTAACATCAGCCCCGGCTTCAAGCAAAAGTTTGGTTTGCTCTGGCGTTTTAGCCACCATAAGAGCTGTCCTACCATCCTTATCTTTGGCATTAACATCAGCCCCGGCTTCAATTAAAAGTTTGGTTTGTTCTGGTGTCTTAGCTAACATAAGAGCTGTCCTACCATCCTTATCTTTGGCATTAACATCAACCCCGGCTTCAATTAAAAGTTTGGTTTGTTCTGGTGTCTTAGCTAACATAAGAGCTGTCCTACCATCCTTATCTTTGGCATTAACATCAGCTCCGGCTTCAATTAAAAGTTTGATTTGTTCTGCTGTCTTAGCTAACATAAGAGCCGTTCGACCACTATCATCTTTGACATTAACATCAATCCCGGCTTCAATTAAAAGTTTGATTTGTTCCGGCGTTTTGGCATTGGCAAGCGCAATCATTGCCACGTTATCTTCATAATTGTAAATATCAGCTCCGGCTTTCAAAGCCTTTTTTGTTTCTTCGACCGTTTGCGCATTCATTAAAGCGTTATTCGCTGCAGTTTGTTCATAAACCTTGCGTTTTTTTCTACTCTCCATTGTATCTGAAATAACATTGCGTATATTTTTTAATCCCGGAATATTCATCATTTTTCTCCTTTATAACTGACCATCTGCTGATTTTAATTGTACGTTTTTTTGCAACAATTTGGAGAAATGATAAGTCGTTGTTTTAAACGAAATTAATATTTGTTGACAACTGATGAAAAAAAACGTACCTATTTTTTCATCACTCAAAAACACAAAAAAAATCCCCGCTCAACACGGGGAAGAAAGAAAAACTTTTGCTTACAAAACGCGCTTCTTCCGAAAACTGCCATCTGCCTTTTTCTGATAGCTGACCGGCTTAAAATCCGTCGTTTTGTTGTCTTTCTTGGCAAACTTGGCGCCGGCTTCTTTGCTCTTAAACCTGCGCTCCGGTTTGCGGGCGGCTTTTTCTTCGCTCATCGCTTTGCTTTTGGCAAAACGTGGTTTTTTATCCTTAACCTCAATCACCTCAACGCCGTTTTCCATAAAGCTTCCTTTAGCCGCGCGCTTAAATTTAACCGCGCTTTTTTCCTTATTAAATTTCTTATCGGCTTTAACTTGTGTGGCAACACTCGGCGCTGTCTTTTGCTTTTTCTTTTCAACTGAAAAGCCGAATTTGCCGATTTTGCGCCCTAAAGTGTAATAAAAACCGTGCGCATAGGCGAGAAGTCCCGCTTTTTCCAAGTCAAGTGCGCCGTTCTCGTCAATATATGCTTCATCAACGTTAACCGCCACAACTTCGGCTAAAAACATATCATGCGTGCCAAATTTCCTGACCTCTAAAACTTTGCACTCCAGCGACACCGGACACTCGGCAATTTGCGGCGCTTTAACCTGAGTTGAAGCTTCCGCGGTCAACCCGCACAATGCAAATTTGTCATAATCGCGTCCGGACTTCACGCCGACCGTATCTACTGCCTCGGCAATCTTCCACGTCGGAATGTTAATCACAAACTCTTTATTTTGACTGATAAGCTCATGCGTGTAGCGTGACGGTCTGATAGAAACGTATGTAATCACCGGCTCCGAGCAAATAATGCCGGTCCACGCGGCGGTCATCACATTTTTTGTATTCATATCCCCCGAGCTAATCAGCGCCGGTGGGAGAGGGGCAGTCAACGTCCCCGGTTTCCATGTCTGTTTCATCAAAAAAATCCTTCTTAATAAATTCGCTCAACCATAACAGGAAGTTTTAAAAAAGTAAAGCGGGATTTATAAAAAAAACGGAGCCAAAGCTCCATTTTTCATTTTTGAAGAAGCGGAGCCGCCGTGCGCTCCAAAACACCTTGCGCCAAAGAAATCACCATCCCGTAGTTTGTCGCAGGAATGCCAGCCGCTTTGCACAAATCAAGCCGTCGTCTTATTTCTTTTTTATTTAAAACACACCCGCCGCAATGCACCACTAAAGCATAGCGGTTCAAGTCATCGGGAAAGTCCCCGCCCGAGCAAAACTCAAAGTTTAGCTTTTTGCCGGTATATTTTTGCATTAATGCCGGAATTTTAACCCGCCCGATGTCATCGCAGGTCTGTCTGTGCGAACAGCCCTCAACAATCAAAATCGTGTCATCGTCTTTTAAGTTTTTGCAATCAAGCGCGCCGCTCATCTGTTGCTCAAAGTTGCCTTTCTGCCGTGAAAACAACATCGAAAAAGTGGTGAGAGCGACCTCTTGCGGCACGAGCTCGGCAACTTTTTTAACCGCTTGTGAATCCGTAATCACCAGAGCCGGTTTCAAATGAAGATTTTTGAGCGTTTGCACTAAAGTGTTTTCTTTCGTAACATAAGCCATAGCCCCTAAATCAAGCGTTTCGCGCAAAACCTGAACCTGTGGCATAATCAACCGCCCTTTAGGCGCCGCCAAATCAATCGGCGTAACTAAAACCACCGTGTCGTTTTCTTTAACCAAATTTCTTAAAAGCGAATCATCTTCGTTTTTTGCCAAAATCATCTCCGCCATTTTTTGCTTAAGTTCTTCCACGCCGACACCTGTTTTGGCCGAAACAAAACAGCCCTGATAAAGTTGCGCCACCGCTTTGGTATATTTATCAGCCGCGACCACATCGCAAAAGTTAAACACCGGAATAAACGCTTTCCCCTCAAGATTAAGCTTTCTTAATTCTTCTTCAATTGTTCCGTCAAGTCCGTCTTTGCCAATGACATATAAAATCAAATCAGCTTTATTTAAGATTTTTTCACTTGCCTTAACCCGGTTTCTGCCCAAATCGTCTGCGGTGTCATCAAGCCCCGCCGTGTCATAAAAAGAAACCGCTCCCGCCGGAATAAGCTCGTAGGTTTTGCATACCGCGTCCGTCGTCGTCCCCAAAACATCAGAAACGATAGAAACCTCTTGTCCGGTTATAGCATTTAAGAGCAAAGATTTTCCGGCATTGCGCTTTCCGGCGATGACGATAACCGGACGCATCCCCGCATGCGGTGTCAAGTTCATTTCGGTAGTCATTGTTGATTATTCCTTTCTTTAGCTTCGTTAATAGGTTCTTTAGGCAATAAAACAAAATCTTTTAGCGCGTTTTGCCAATTAATATGTCCTAAATCTTGTGGCAAAACCAATCCCTCTTTATGTCTGTTGGTAAACAAAATATGCAGTGGCAAGCCGTCTTGTCGGTAGGCATTAAGCCAAGCAATTGTATCAGGGGCATTGAGGCGTGTATCATAACTTAAAACCTCAATGCCGTAGCGCTGCATTTCTTTGTTTAAAGACAAGCCAAAGAGGCGGTTTAACGTTTTCATATCATAAATACTGAGCACAACCGCTTTCCCGTTTTGAATTTTTTGGCTGATTTTTTCTTGTAAGGACTGTAACTTGGGCAAAGTGACAGGCTTAACTGCAAAAGCATTTAAGATAAACCCGAAACAAAGAAACACTCCGCACACCGCATAAAGGGCGTATTTCTGTACTTTATCAAATAAAAAGATTTTATCTTTTTTAAGCCGAACAAGGGTGGTTGTTTCACCGATAACGAGCGGATAAACATACCACAAAAGCGCGCTCAACAGCACACCGCCCACAGCGGCTATCAGCGCTGTCGTGCCTTTAAGCCCAAAAATCATTACCAACATCAAGAGAAGATATAAGATAATAAGCAGTCCGTTTATGCCACCAAGTCGTATGGCTAAAGCTCTGGCTTTTTTGTTAAAAATAAGCCCCGCCAGCGCTAAAACAGACATTCCGCCCCAAAGCAGAGTCAAAACCTTAACACATTCTCCGACAGAGGCCCCTCTTAGCTTAAATAGCACCTCCGGCAAGCTCAAAAAAGGATAAGCCATAACCAAAACCGCCGTAAATATGCCTCCCCATAGTCCGGTATGAAAAATCTTTTTTAACGGGCGAAACAGCGCAAAGTTCATATACCCGGCACTTTCCATCAAAAGCCCCGTGCCAATCATCAGCGCGACCGCATTAATAAACCCGTTATCATAAAGCCCCTCAAAAGAATAATTTTTACCATAAAAAATCCCTCCTGCCAGCATGACGCCGAGAGCCATAAAAAAGCGAAAGAAAACTCGTCTTGGCGCAGGGCTTTCGGCAAAAACTAAACAAAGCTTGGTTAACAGACAAAGCGCTCCCGGCATCAGGCTAAGCCAAACTCCAAGCCAAAATAGCCCTGCCGTCGTTGTCTGCTGGTCTAAAGGTGTTGTGCTAAAATCTGGTCTAGACAGACGGGGCGTGACAACCGTTCTTAAAATTTCATCATCGTCAAAAGATGCCGTCACCGCAATTTCGTTTTCATCTTCTTTATCGGCAAACGCTTCCTCATCATAGTCAAATACAACCGAAACCTCATCTTCTTTTATCTGATAGCGCGGGTTAAGAAAACTTGTGTTATTTTTATCTTCAACCATCGCCGCGGTATTGCTGAAAGAAGCAGTGGTGGCAAATGAGAGCTCAAGCGTCTTGTTTGCTTTGTTTAAGAGAGCGCTTTTAAGCTTGGCGTGTGCGCTCTCTTCTTTAGGCAACGCGCTAAACCCTTTAGTCACAAAGTCATAATGAATGGAAACTTGCTCATCATCGGACGGATGAAGCGTTAACTCATGAGCACTTGAAACTCTTTTACAAGTTGCATCTTTTGCCTGGCACAAAACAAAAGAAAAATCTCCCTTAATTTTCATCGGCTTATGATAATCGTTTCGCGTAAACTCAATCGGAAACAACACGTTTTGGGTCAGTACCCGCGCCGCTTTTTTCCCGATAACCACACCCGAGGGAACCGGCGCATAGAGTTTATAATCCTTGATATTCAAATTTTCTTGGCTGTCTTCGGATAAGAAGAAGACAGGCTTTGCAAAAGGATTCAAATAATCCCCGTTGATGTAATATCCTTTAGGCACCAAAACTTCAATCACGCCTCTAATTGTCGGCTTGTCGCCGGGATAAGCCGTATCAAGCAATAGTCTGGCTTTAACACCATCATCAAGCAAAACCGGCTTTTCGCGTGTGCCGTCATTATATGCCGGAAGTTTACCCAAAGCGCGATAAAACTTGCCGATATTAAATTCAAGCAAAGCCAAAGTAATTTCATCAATAACACCGGGCGAAACATCTTCAAAGTTTTTATCCCGCCGGCGTACCGGGTTACCGATTTCACCGGGAGCATATTCCAAATATTTATACGGTGTGTAGCTGACTTCATATTGCCCATCAGCCGTTTTTTTTCTTTTATCGCTGTATTTAGGCGCAAATTCGCCGTCTTTTGCCACAACCAAAGCTTCTTGCGGCAACAGTGCTGTTGCTTTAATCTGTTGTCTGAGGCGGTCGGTCGCGTAAACATAGCGCCGCTTAACGCTGACATAAAAACGAACAAATCCCTCGATTTTTTTTAATTTTTCTGGTTGTACCGTCGGCCAAACCCGCTGCAAATAACCGCTCAAATCTCCGTTTATTTTATCCCCATCAAAAAGCTTATCGGCAAGGTTTAGCATAACATAAAATTTGACAAGTTCATTGTCGGCTTCAATCAACGGTTTGCTTTTATCATAAACAATCTTCTCCCCAAACAGCGGCAACGTTTCGGCAAGCGTTATGCCCGGGTTGAAAAGACAAAACGCTACCCCTATATATAAAATAAAATGATAAATAAATTTTCTCATACTGTTTTTACTGTTGCTTTTTTCAAATATTCTTATATTAGTATATACGATAAAAACGTCAAAAGGCAACAGACTTTTTAGGAAAGACACAACTTAAGATGACAAAGAAAAATTCTTTAGAAGATGCAATGGAGAAATTTCGCGCTGTTTCCAAACAATTAGGAGAAAGCGGCTTGCTTGATGATAACGAAGATATAAAACCAAATGTTCGCAAATCGCGCGTAAAAAAAAGCGAAAAAACGGATTCACTTGCCGGAAAATGTTTGGTGCGCCTGTCAGAGAGCTCGTCTGATATGTATAATCACGCCGTTATTTACATCACCGAATGCACTGCCTCAAAAGTCCGCGGTATTATGATAAACAAGCTTATGTTCGGTACCGCCGCCATTGAATGTAAGAGTAAAGAAAATAACGGTGAAAATGCCTTAAAAAATGTTTATGAAGACCTCTATCAGGGCGGTCCCGAAAATCCGGCGCACGGATTCGTTTTATTTCCGCGCGAAGAGTGTGTTGAGAATGACCCGTTTGCCGAAGTTTTAGGCGATGTTGCCATTTCCACCTCTTTTGGTGTTTTGCAAGAAATTTTAGAAGGCGAGGGACCGGAAAAGAAAATTATTGCCATGGGACATTGTGCATGGAACAGAGGCGAGCTCGAGTGGGAAATTTTTAATAACAAATGGCTTGTCGTTCCCACTAATTTGGAATTGATGTTTGAAACTGATTTTTCTGAGCGCTGGGCAAAAGCCGCTGCCTCAAGCGGGGTTAACCTCAAAACCTATATGCCGCAAATAGGTCTTGCTTAAAATATCAAATATCAGTAAGTTATCGTTTTGATTTCAACCATTCAATAAAATTGAGGATGTACGCTTCAAGATAAGCTTTATATAACACATAAACGCTTAAAAACAAAATCGACCATCCTAAAACCGCAAGCATAAATGGCAATAAGCTCAAAAACACAAACAAGACGATAAACAAAACCAACAAGCTTGTTAAACACCCTAACGTGTTTTGCCTTTCTATTGCTTTAATTTGCTTGCGAATATCTTTGTCATCATTCGGGTCAGGGTATATATATTCAATTTCCATATCAGCTCCTTCTCTTATAATTTAGGACGTAAAAATCCGATTATCAAGGACGCTCAAAGATATTTCTTCAATTCTTCATAATAAGCATCCGAAGGGGCTGTTTTTAACCTTAAGCCGTCAAGCACCATATACGGAATGTTCAGGTTATTGTTGCGCCCTGTTCCTAAAGCATTTTCAGGGTGAGCCGTTCCGCCGTGAAAATCAGACCCGCCGGCGGTGACAAGTTTCAGCGTTTTAATAATCTCCAAATAAGCGATTCGCTCTTGTAACGGATGTGAAGAGTGGAAAACCTCAATGCCGTCTAGCCCTGCTTCTTTTAATTCCTCAACAAGCTCAAACAGCCTTTGTCCTGAACGTTTGGTGTGAATAGGGTGGGCAAGAATAGCTTTAGCGCCGTTTTCTTTAATAAACGAAATTACTTCTTTAACCGGTTTCGGGCGCGATTCAACAAAACAGGTGCCGCCTTTGGCAAAAATCCCTTTATACGCCTCATCAATTGAAGAAATGTATCCTTTTTTTAATAAAATATCAGCAAAATGTGGTCTGCGGATTTGAGTGCGTTTGCGCCCTTGCTCATCAAATGCAATTTCATCATAAGAAATCTGAAACCCTTTTTTATTAAGCATTTCAATCCGTTTATGCGCTAAAATCTCTCTTGCCGCCATCTCTTTATTTTGATAGTCTGTAAAAGCGCTAAGGTTTGCATCGGGAATGTCAAGTGCGATAATTTCCATATCCGTCCGCGGATAATACACCGAAAGTTCCGCGCCGTTAACAATTTCAATCTTTTTATGAAGTGCCGCCGCGTGGAGTTCCTTTAATCCCGAAACCGCGTCATGGTCAGTTAAAGCTAAAGCCTCAAGCTCAAGGGAGAGGGCGTTTTTCAAAACCTCGGACGGGGTTAAAAAACCATCCGAAGCCGTAGAATGTGTGTGAAGGTCTATCATTTTTTTCTTTATCTTTTAAAAGTGAACCGAAAGAATATCTGCCGTAACATTAGCCCCGTGATTAGTCCCCGTTGCCTGACAAGAACAAAACAATATCAAAAACAAAAAAACAGCTAATAACCGCATAAGAACATCCTTTTTTATTTTCCAATAACTGCAACAAAATCTAGGGAAAAAGTGTAAAAAAAGATTTAATATTTTAAGCCTAATTGCTAAAACATTGGGCGTAAAAATATTTTTTAGGACGATGTGACGATGCGACAATTTTTTTTAAAGGTATTATGTGGCTATGCCCTCTTGATGGCGGCTACTCCGGCCAATGCTTCTTTTGAAAATTATCTCAATACTCTGAAAGAAAATGTCGTCAAAACTTATCATTCCGACCAAAAAAGCCTGATGCTGCCGGTCTTGGCATGGCATAATCGCTTAACCTATGATAAAAACCATATTGATAAATACAATGAAATGCCGTGGGGATTTGGTGCCGCCCTTTCTTATTATGAAAACGAAAATTGGCACGGTCTTTACGCCATGGCTTTTAAAGATTCGAATTCTTACATGGAAACTTTTTTCGGCTACGCTTACCTGAAAAACACCGCCCTTGATGATAAGAAAGATTGGCGCCTTGGCTATGGTTACACTTTAGGTATAACTCAGCGTCATGAATACGCCTATATTCCGGTTCCCCTGCCTTTGCCGATTGCCGCCGTAAGCTATAAGAAAGCTTCTCTAAACGCAGCTTATGTCCCCGGGGTAAAAAATGATGGCAATGTGCTGTTTTGCTGGTTGCGCTACGATTTATAACAGGCTGGATTCTGTGCTGTTTAAAGCATAAAAAAACTCCCGGTGGTAGGAGTTTTTATAAATGGTGCACTCGGCGGGGTTCGAACTCACAACCTTCTGATCCGTAGTCAGATGCTCTATCCAGTTGAGCTACGAGTGCGTGACTGGTATGTTTAATAAAACAGGATTTTATTTTTGTAAAGCATTTTTTTTAATTTTTTTTGTTTTTTTGCCTAACGTGTTATATTCACTTCAATATTTTTTTGTTTTAAAAAAATCAAACCTAAAACTAAAGTTTGATAACTAAAAAACACCCCGTTAAAACTTGTTTTAAACCCGAAGAAAGATATATTTTAAACGTCGCAGGATAACAAGAAAAAATACATTACAAATCGCCGCCGATTTTTGTTTATAAGTGGGCTTTTTGTTTGCTAATGTTTTTTTAGCTTCTATACTGGGCACCATAATATAGAATAAATTTTCTGTATAGAGGATTTTTTATGACAACCGAGGAAATCAAAGATATTGATACCGCGCTCGGCAAGCTTGCTGATTTGTCAGGGATTGAATATCAATCCGAACCTGATAGAAAAGTGGGTATGCTCAAAGCAATGGATATTCTGCCCGAAGACTTTAACTATGAAACAACGGATAAACAAGAACAAGAACAAAATTTTGCTTTAATCAAATCCTTGGTTAAAGAAAAAAAAGATGCTAATTTTATCAATATAGTTCATCACGCTCCGGTGTTAAGGCAAAATAAAGTAGACACAATAGAGATTTCCTTACCTGACGGTATTCAAAAATTAAAATGGAATTTTTATGAAGATGAAAACCCCCGCAAATATTATAAAGGTGAAATAGCTTTTGAAGATACGGAAAAAGTTTACAGTGGTGAAACATTAGTCGCAGATTTGGAACCGTCAGGGAAAAAAGGAGAAAATGTCCATCAGATAGGGGATACGGTTTATCGCAAATACAAATTTAAATTTCCGTTTAGTGTCAGGCTCGGCTATCATAATGCTGATTTTTCCTATACGGATAAAAAAGGCGTGGAGCACATGCAATGTACGCACTTAATCTCGGCTCCTGAAAAATGTTATGACCGCTTAGGGATTAAAGACGGCAATAAAACCTGGGGCGTGCCGGTTCAGCTCTATGAACAGGTTAGTGAAAATAACTTAGGTTTGGGTAATTACAGCGATTTAGCTCAATTAGGTTATATTTTAGGTAAAAATGGTGCCGGACTTTTAGGGGTAAATCCCGTGCACGCTAATCGCGCCGACCAACCCGAAAATGCCTCGCCGTATTCGCCCGACAGCCGGATGTTCTTTAATTATATTTATCTTGATGTCACGGCAACGGAAGAATTTAAACGTAGCCCCGAGATTCAGGCTTATTATAACAGCGAGAAGTTTCAACAAAAAGTTCAGCGCAATCGCAGGCGTGCGTATGTTGATTATACAACCACACAGGAATTAGTGGATGACCTGTTATACCGTTGTTATAAAGAATTTAAGAAAAATCCGGATAAAGAGGACGCTAACCGCTTTAATGTCTATTGTGATAGCCAAGACGGCATATTGGATATGTATGCCACGTTTCGCGCCTTGAATAATTATTTTTCCAAGCAAAATCCCGCTCCGTTGGATTGGCGTTATTGGCCCGATGAGTATAAAGACCCGAAATCGGAAGCTTTTTTGGAGTTTGTCAAAAAACACCAAGATGAAATCGGCTATTATAAATATACCCAATACCAATGCACCAAGCAGTTGGAAGAAGTCAAAGACAGTTGCATCAATTCAGGGATGAAAATCGGTCTTTATATGGATATGGCTGTCGGCGCATCGCCCAAAGGTTTTGAAGCTTGGTATTATTCCGGGTTGTTTATAAAAGGCTCAGCCGGAGCAACGCCGGACGAACTTTCTCCGACCGGGCAGGTGTGGAACGTTTTGGGCTTTAATCCCGCCAAACTTCAGGAAATGGGCTATGAACCCTATCGGCGGATTTTGGAAACAAATATGAAATATGCCGGCTGCATCCGTATAGACCATGTTTTGCAGCTAAACCGGCTTTATTTCCATCCGGATAACGGTAGCCGTGGAACCTATGTATATTATAATTCAGAAGAACTTATGGCCATTGTTGCATTGGAAAGCCATCGTTATAAAACTATGATAATCGGTGAGGATTTAGGGCGTACAACAGAGGATTTTCGTCGCCAGATGGAAGAGTATGGTATCCTTTCTTATAAAGTTCTTCCGTTTGAAAGGGAAGGGGATTGTTATAATTCCATGCGTCGTCCCGAGGATTATCAGCAATTGTCCGTTTGTGCTACCTCCACCCATGACACGCCGACCTTGGTAAATCAATGGAATGTGCAAGATATATGGCAAAAGAAAATGTTAGGGTTCTATGATGAAGCAATTATTAACCGGATGTTCGGGCAATATGCTTCGCAAAGGGAATCTCTTAACTGGATGCTCGAGCATTACGGCTGTTGGCAAGAAGTCGGCGGTGAAAAATGCCCTGATGCGGAACACATGGCAAATGAAATTCCCCCAAAATATCAGCAAGCCGTGGCAGCTTTTATGGCGCGCTCCAAATCTTCTATTATGTTGATGCCGTTTTCTGATATTTTTGGTATGAGTGAGATGGGAAATATCCCCGGAACGCTTGATATAAATATGACGTTGTCAGATAAGAAATCAATTATGGAAGTCAATGGCAATGACGGGCGTTTTTATCCCAACTGGCGCAAAAAAATGCACATCCCCGTCGAGCATATCGAAGATGTTGAGATGTTTAAGGAAATTGCCGCCATCTTAAATAAATATCGTCCGGACGGCAATGATGGTCGCGGTAAATATTATCAGTTTGAGCGTCAGGGGATAAATGAAGCCTCACAGCTTGATTTTGAAAAAGCCAAACGCCTTTATAACATCATCCGTTATAAAGAAGAGTATCAAATGGGGCAGCTTTTGAAAAATCGTTACAGCCCGGCCTATAAAAACAGGCTTGAAGACCGTCGGACAGCTCAGCAAAAACTCTATACGGAAGCTCTTTTGGCTTGGCAAAAGTTCACCAAGCAAGACCGTGCCGGATAATATAAAAATGGAGCGCAAAAGCGCTCCAAAATTTTTGCTTTTTTTATCAAATGTTAATAAGTTGTTAAAATCTTTTGCTAATATTCGGGAGCTTGATTACACTCCTTTTTGATAAACAACTGTTTGAACTAAGTGTAGGATAGGACTATGAAAAACTATATTTTACCCGTATTAATGCTTGTAGCTCTTTTAATCTCCCCGCTGACAACTCGTGCCGAAGATGTTGTTGAACAAAATGCCACCTTAAAAGCTAACATTAAACGCGCGGCATTTGAATATCTTGAACATAGCGTTACTAATAAAAATGACCCTAATTATCCGGATTCGTATAATGCTGATGAGGAGCGTACTATCGGCGGCGTGTTTGATGGCAATTTAACCTATGACCGGACAAATATGGTTTGGGTCAACGGTCTTTATATGGACTATGCCAAAGCCAAAACCACAGAAAAAAATGTTACCACCGAAAATGAACAAAATGACGAAATCCTGCTTTATACCGACTATACCCACAAAGTCTGGCAATTAGAGCAGGGTGTTGTCGGTCCGTTTGCCTATTTGGGCTATGAAACCGAGTTTACGACATTCGAGCTGAACAATACCGACTACCGCACCAAAATTCTTCGTGCCAAAGGCGGTATGAAACTCTATGACAGCACATACTTCAAACAGCTCTATATTGCCCTGGTGGAAGAAGACGATATGACCTATAATACGGATAATATGAAAACCGGTGCCGAAATCGGCTATGAGTTTAATTATCCGCTCAATCCGAGCACGTCTTTTGTGTCTGAAGGCTATTACCGTCACTTCTTCAGCTATTCCGAGAAAGAACCGACCGACTTTGAATATAAGCTTGAGCTAAACAATCGTATTGAAACCAAGCTTACCGGTGATTTGTATTTAGCCCCGTTCTATAACTATGAACTGGCAGAAACCCGAGGGGCAAAAAGCGCCCGCGCGCAAAGCACGTTCGGTATCTCTCTAAGCTATAACAAAAGCTTTGATTTGTTTTAATTGATAAGGAGCAAAAAAATGCAGGAAATGGAAAAGTCAAATTCTCTAAAACAGATAAACCCGATAGATAAAACCGCTTTTATCATCGCTTTTATTATCATCAATTTGGCTTTTTCGTTTCACACGTTTAACTTTATGTTTGGCGACCATGACTGGACGTATGTGCGTTCGCCCAATTACTGGAGCGAGGGGGCGTTTGAAGGTCGCCCGTTGCATTTTGTTTTGCTCTCGGTTTTGTTTGGCGGTCATGTCGTGCCGATATTAAACAATCTTGTTTCCTTTGCAGCCCTTGCGTTAAGCGGGCTGCTGCTTGCTAAATATTGGCGTATCCCTCAAACTCTGTTAAATTATACACTTTTTGCTATCTTTCCGGCTGTGCTTCCTTATACGATGGTTTGGTTGTTTTATGCCAAAGATACGCTGATTAATTTAAGCTTGCCTTTAATCGCCGTCACCGCTTTATTAATTGCAGACAAAGCACCGACAGCCAAACGCCCGTGGCTTGCTCATCTCTTGGCTGTTGTTTTGTTTTATTTTGCATACGCTTCCTATGCCGCGGTGGTAAACTTTTTGGGTGTCTGCTTTTTAGGTCATCTTTTAATAAGTTATGCTTACAGCAAAGAAAGCTTAAAAAATATCCTTAAGCAAAATCTGCCGGCAATTGCCGATATGCTCATCGCCCTTGTTTTGTTTAAAATAACACTCGTCGTGTTCCCCGCTTCGGATAGTTATAACACAGAGCTCATTCCTCTGACCTATCTGCCGCAAAAGTTTGTCGAAACCTTAAAAGTTATGGTTGCCCAGTTTGTAACCCCGCTACCGTTTATGGAGCTCAAATACAAACTCTTGCTCCTTGTTTTAACGCTGTTTGGCTTTGCCTTAAGCTTAAAAAACGGCGGGGTAGGGCGCGCTGTTATGCTTGTTATTATGGCTATTGCCGTGTTGTTTGCTTCCAAACTGGCGTTTTTTATTGCCGAGGAACGCGGGCAGATTTTAGCCGAAATGGAAAATTTTGCTTTTGTCCCGCGGCTTGATTTCTATGGGTTGGCTTATGTTTATGCTCTCGGTTTGGCTCTCGTGTTGCTCACCCCTTATGAAAAATTAAAAAAACTAGGGGTCATCTTAGCTTGTGTTATCGCCTTTATGTCAATTGTGCGCGATATGTACGTCCAAAAGGTTTGGAAATTAGGATTCGATGCCGAGATGAAAGCTCACGAGCGTATCGTTACCAGATTAGAAGAACGGCCAGATTTTTATCCCGCCCGCAAATATCGTCTGTTGCAAATCGGCTCTTTAAGCCTGCGTGAAAATTTTTATAAAAAAGCCGAAGGCGAAGTCGTTAGTCTTGATTTGTTAAAAACCTCGTTTACTCCGCAATTTAAGTCATCTCTTGTTTATAATTTTTATTATCCCGAAGATGTGTTTTATGAAAACGCTCCGCTTTTATCCATCTCTGCAAAAGCCAAACAGTGGCTCAAAGAAACTGCGCGTCCGTGGCCTGCCGCAGAGTCGATAATGATAGACGGCGATATTGTCATCATTGTTTTGGACGAAGTTGCTCTGAACAAAGCGCGTACCCAATCGGCAAATTAAAAAGTTTCTTGCCTGTTTCTTAAAAATATGCTATCATAAAACCAATGAGCAGATTTAAGGAGAAAGGATATGCCGGAAGATAAGATAACCAACAACGAAGTTTCAGAAAATGCTTCTCCTTCTGATACCTCCAAAAAAGCGATAAAAGACGGTGTCAACTGGCTTAAAGACTGGTATACCTCGCGTTATAATCAAGGCTATATGACCAAACAAGCCTTTGATGAGGCTATCAGCCAACTGAAAAACATCAAAATTTATACCACCAAACAAGGTTATAACCGCATTACCGAAGAAATAAAAAACGGCACGTTGCATTTTAACGAAAAATTGCAAAGAAAAGGGATGTCTGCGGAACATTGGGAAAATTTTGTGCAAAAAAACAATACCTTTCCGTTAGGGTTTAATGCCAACAGATATTTAAAAGAACCGGTCGTTTTTATTGATTTAGACCGCATAAAAAAAGAGCGCGGGGATAATCCTCAATATATTTCTTCAATCATTATTCACGAATTAACCCACCAAACAGCCCCCACCAACGATTCTGAATATTATACCGACCTTGCTTTTCAAGGAATGGATACGGAGCAGTTTGTTCAAAGACATAAAAAATTTAATCTTGAACATCTATCTCAAAAAGAAGCCATAGCCGACATAACGCCCC
Source organism: Alphaproteobacteria bacterium (assembly GCA_017939155.1). Classification (GTDB taxonomy): domain Bacteria; phylum Pseudomonadota; class Alphaproteobacteria; order RF32; family CAG-239; genus CAG-267. The sequence goes on from JAGAZZ010000048.1 coordinate 98,832, forward strand.
AAATTATGCAAGATACCGATACGCCGTTAATAAAGCCCGAAACCAAAAACAAATCTCAGGCCAAAGCCAATTCTGCGTATCAAGAGTCGATGTTAGAAGGAGTTGAGCCAAACGCTTATCTTGACAGCAAAGTGGAGATATACGCCAGAATAATGCAACTGCGTTATGATTTCGGCTTAAAACCGGATGAACCGTTCACCGAGGAACATCTTGAAAAAATCAAAAAACGTGCCGAAGCCGCTCATGCGGAAAATCGTTTGAAAACAGATACCGACAAAAGTTATCGTGCGGATATAGATTATTTTATTTTAAGCCGTTACACGCCGGAAGTCATCAAAAAGGTGATGAATTCAACCGTGCAAATCAATGCTGCCGAAAGTGAAAAAGCTTTGCGCCAAAGCCTTAAAAATCAAGAATATCTAGCCTCAGTGCAAGGGAAAATCTCATCACCTGAAAAAAACGATGACATTGCTGAGCGTTTTGCCCAAAGGGCGGCGCAAAAAGAAAAAACTAAAACAACAACCAAGCCTCAGGCGCAAATAACTCTCAAGCCTGATACGAACGAATATGCTTAAAAAAAAGCCCTTCAATGAGTGAACCGTTCTTTAGTACTCTTCTCTGAAGGAGATAATATTTTCCTCGTTGCTTCATCAATACGCTCTATTTTTAGCTTAATTCTTTCATCTTATCTTTTTTTAGCTTCAGCTTTTTCTGATTCAATAGAAGCTTTGGGGTAATTTTCAGTAGCCTTTTGTAAATCAATTTTATGCCACAAATCATTTTGAGTTTGCTCATCATTACTTTCGTAAAACATCTTCATATAATCTGTATTATCTCCGCAAACATCCATAATTTCTTTAATCGAGAGTTTTCCTAAAGAATCAGGATGGGATATACCGAAACAATCAAGACAAGATTCGTATGCGTGTTTCATCGGCAGATAATGTTTTGGAGCATCTAAGCCTTCTCCAAATATTGGAATCTTTAATCCTTCTATATCTATTTCCTTAGGATAGTAATTTTCCCAATTTTCACCATCAACGAAGACCCATCTGTCGCGTCCTGAGTAGTTTTCTTGCATACGAACAATTTCAACTTCAGTATTCATATCAGCTCCGTGTTTTGCCGCGTATGAAACCATGTCTTTTTTGCATAAAACCGCCGCGGCGGCAAGCGCCCAGTTTTTATCATGTTGTGTGTCAAGCGCGTTAAAATACTCTTTAAAGGTGTTCATATTTCTGAAATTAATATTTTCTTGAGAATTTTCACTTCTACTTTCACTTCTACTTTCACTTTCACTTTTAAAAATAAAAGCCCCTGCAAAAATAAGGAAAAGAACAGATAAACACCCCAAGATAATCAGACTATTTTTTAGATATTTCCTCAACACGACAATCCTCCTTAAAATAAAACTATACCTATCCTAAATATGAAAAGTTTAAATATCTTTAATGAGAGGTTTTATGAAATGGTTTAATAAAAAATACACTCCCTCAAACAGTCCCGCTCAGTTTGGCAAGATATAAAAAAAGCCCGTTAAACGGGCTCTGGCTTCATTGCTTTGATTAAAGTTTAAGCATGGCTTTAACATCTTCGTAATCAGGATATTTCACCCCGCCGCATCCCAAAAGGGCGTATGTCGGTGTGGAAGAAAATATCTTTTGCGCAAGCGTCTGCAAATCTTGCGCCGTAATTGCTTCAATTTTCTCCACAATCTCTTCGGTCGGAATCACGCGTCCGAACAAAAGAATTTGCCGCGCAATAATCTCTGCCGTGGTAGAAGAACTCTCTAAAGACATCAAAAGGCTGGCCTTAATCTGCGTCTTGGCACGTTTAAGCTCAACATCGCTCACATAAGAGTTAGTCATCTTCTTAATCTCATCAGCCACCACCGGCAAAAGTTCATTTAATTCTTTAGGTGTCGTCCCCGCATAAATGCCGAAAACACCGGCGTGTTTCAATGCTTGATTAAAGCTGTTAATCGTGTACACCAACCCTCTTTTTTCTCTGACCTCCTGAAACAGTCTTGACGACATTCCCCCGCCGAAAATAGTCGATAAAACCGAATATTTATAATAATCTTTATCCAAATAAGACGCGCCGTTAAAACCCAAAACCAAATGCGTCTGCTCAATATCTTTGCACTCGGTTTTGCTGCCGCCGATATAAATCTGTTTATCTTCAACAAAATCGCATTTTGAAGAAATGCCTACCATGCGTTCTTCAATCATTTTGACAAACTTGTCATGGTCAACGCGCCCAACCGCCGCCGCCACCATATTATCCGCGCTGTAATGCGTTTTCATATAGTTAAGCATACGCTCTTTATTAAAGCCTCTGACGTGTTCAATCGGTCCCAAAATAGTCCGTCCCGAAGCCTGCCCGGGAAACGCCGATTCTTGAAAATAATCAAACACCAAATCATCCGGCGCGTCGGTAGATTGTTTAATCTCTTGCACAACAACTTCTTTTTCTTTGCTCATTTCCTCTTCATCAAACGTAGGAGAAGTAATAAAATCGCAAATTACATCAGCCGCGAGCTCTAAATCATCTTTAAGCATTTTGGCATAAAAGCAGGTAAAATGCCTCGAGGTGTAAGCATTCGTAGCCCCTCCCGCATTTTCAATATCCTCGGAAATCTGCAAGGACGAGCGTTTTTTTGTTCCCTTAAACACCATATGTTCAATAAAGTGGGAAATGCCGTTGTCAGCCTCACTTTCGGCAGCCGACCCGGTATTAACCCAAATACCCAAAGACACCGTTTCAATCTGCGGCCTTTCGGCGGTGATGACACGAAGTCCGTTTTTTAATGTAGTCTGTCTAATTTCCATAATCTCTGCATCTCAAAAAAAATATTAAACTTTATTTACCTATGACGTTTAAACATAGATAAAAAAATAAATCAATCAATAAATTTTACCAAAAAAAACTCTATTAAACAATTTTATTAAAAACACCCTAAGTTAGTCATTGCGAGGTCGGCGCGTAGCCGCAACCTACCGAAGCAATCCATAACTGGTGCGAAGCACACAAATTATAACATTAAATTTGCCGTTTCATAATTTCTGTATCTAGACAGATATATTTCAACAAAATCATTTAATAAATTTTATCAAAAAAGATAATACCACTTGACCCTTAAAATTTTTTTAATTTTACTTATCTAATATAAAAACAATTCGAATATTTTAAATAAAAGGAGAAAAAAATGAACACAATGCCTCGTTTCGCCGTTATCCTCTCCGGTTCGGGACGTGCCGACGGCTCGGAAATCCACGAAGCCGTCACCGCACTTTTAGCAATAGACAAAGCCGGTTGCACCTACCAATGTTTTGCCCCCAATATCGAACAAGCCGCCGTCATCAACCATTTAACATCAGAAAAGACGGACGAGCGCCGCAATGTGTTAGTCGAGTCGGCGCGTATCGCCCGCGGCAACATCAAACCCTTAGATGATTTTAAGACCAAAGATTTTGAGTGTATCATTTTCCCCGGCGGCTTAGGCGCCATCACCAATTGGTGTGATTTTGCTATCACCGGCGTTGCCTGCACGGTAGATAATTCAATCAAGCGTGTCCTGCTCGAGGCATATAAAGAAAATCTCGTCATCGGTGCGATGTGCATTGCCCCCGTCATTGTAGCCAAAGTCTTAGGCGAATATGGCATAACCGTAACAATAGGCAATGATAAAACCATTGCTGAAAAAATAAAAGAAACCGGCGCTAAACACCAAAACACCGACGCCAAATCCGCCTGCGTTGATGAAGAAAATATGGTCGTCACCACACCGGCCTATATGTTGGCAAATTCAATTTCCGAAGTGGCAACCGGTGCCGAAAAGATGGTTCAGGAAATGGTGCGTCTGGCAAAAAGCTAGTTTTTTCTAGACATTTTTCCCAAAATATGCTAAACTCCCCGTATAGAGCATAAGGGAGAAATAATTATGGGAAAAGATGTTAAAAGAGAAAAATTAAAAAAGGAACTGTCAGCCCCAACCCGCCGGATAGACTATCAGGTAGACACTTTGCAAACTCTGAAATTTGCTGCGGCTGAATTTTCACCAGATGAGAATACAATTACGGTCAATTATGTTAAAAGCAAAGACAATTCTTTTAATGAATCCCGCTCAGTAATAGCCCACGAACAAAAACATCGGGATAACCATAAAGCGGGGATGAAAAACTTACCGATGAGCTTAGAACAATATTATAAAGTCCGCTGTCATAATGAAATTTCAGCAACAATGTGTGAGCTGCTGCAACTTCGGCAGGAATATATTGATGCACCGACAGAAAAAGTCCGAAAAAAAATAATGGAAGATAATCTAAAGTTTGATTATTACTTTGAGGCGGTTAAACAAGGAAAAATCAATCCTCTCAGTTCAAAATCTGCTGATTTTGAAAAAGAAATGCGTTTTATTGCGACAGAAACGCAAAAGATGTGGATGGAAAGTTATGCTCTAGCTTATGATGGTAAACATACATCAAGTGCAGATGATTTCTTTAGCGAACATAGATATGATGAGCTGCAACCTAACAATGCCAATTATGCTAAAGCGCGGAAAATTGCTTACACCATCGGTGGTATAGATTTTTCCAAATATATAGGCGATATTGAATGTATCAACCCGAATATAAAAGAGGCCGATACAAAAATAAAAAACAATGAATCAAGAAAAAATGTCAAAACCTCTATAAAAAAAGCTGAAGATAAGATGGCTGAAGAAATGGAAAAATGGGTATCATATATTGATAGTTCTTGTTCTGTTTTGGATTTCGAAAACATAGAATTTAAGCCGATAGAGGGATTGAGCCCATCTCAGCAATATCGTTTGGCGCAGCATCGTTTGTTCGTCGCAAATGTTGTCAATCAACGCCCCAGTCATTTTGATGATGACATCAGAGACACAATAAATAAAGGCAAAATGAAAAACTATGATGAAGTTGTTGAAGACGCTTTTAAAAATATTCAGGATATTCAAAAAAACTATCCTCAATTTCAGGCTCAATGGAAAAAAGCCGAACAGCAATTCGCCGCGCAAATTGCCGAAGATAATGCTTCAACAGTTTTTTTAGAAAGTGGAGATAATAAAAAATATCAGGAGGAATTAGCTAAAATCTATACCGTCAACGGAATAAATTTGCAAAAATATTACAAAGATGTTGAAAAGCTGATACCCAATAATGTTCCCACAAACATTAAAGCCGTTGAAAACAGCAGTTGGTATACGCGCTTAGGTAACAAATGCAATAAAAAAAATTTTAATAAATTTCGTGAGGAATTTCGTAATACAGTCACATCGTTAATTCCAATCCCTTGGATGACTAAGCACTACACCGGCAAGCCAAAATATCCCGAATGGTCACCTGACAAGCGTGTTTCACCGGTAAAATATGCTACGATATATGATTTTACCAAACCGTTCTTAAAACAAGAACAAGAGCAAAGAACCCTAGCTGAAGCCAAAACTAAGGCTGTTGTTTCAAACGCTAAATTAGCGCAAAGAACAAGCCGCAAACCGGATAAAGTCCTAGGAAAGAAGAACCCGGCGGTAAATACCCCTGCGGCAAAGAAAAAAGCTCCTGTCAAAAAAGCCGAATTTCACCGTAAAAGTGATGGTGACTGGTTGGATGCAGCCTGGCAAAAGCTAAAAAGCTTCACCCGCTAAATAATCTCTTGACTAAATGCGTTAAATGTCATACATAAAACCTGAAAATTAATAACTTAAATATTTTTGTGTATGAAACAGTATGACATTTTGTCTGATAAAGCTCAAGACTTTATCAATCCGCAAAGAATTGAACAGACGTTAAGTTCTGCCGCCCTCAAGGCTCAAGACCAAAGTTATCTTAAATCCGTGTTAAGCAAGGCAGCCCAAATGAACGGTTTAACCACCGAACAAGCCACGGCGTTGCTCCTAAACCAAGATGAGGAGATAACTCAAGAGATTTTTTCCCTTGCCGCAAAAGTCAAAGCCGCTTATTACGGTAACAGGATTGTCCTTTTTGCGCCGCTTTATTTGAGCAATTATTGCGTGAACCATTGCCTGTATTGCCCGTATCATCAGCAAAACAAGCACATCGAACGCCATAAGATGAGCCAGGAGGAAATCAAAGCCGAGGTGATAGCCCTGCAGGATATGGGGCATAAGCGTTTGGCTTTAGAGCTTGGGGAAGATGAGCAAAACAACCCGCTTGAGTATGTTCTTGAAAGTATAGATACGATTTATGGCATACACCACAAAGCCGGTGCAATTCGTCGGGTGAACGTCAATATTGCCGCCACCACGATTGAAAACTATAAGCGTCTGCTTAAAGCCAAAATCGGTACATATATCCTTTTTCAAGAAACGTATAATAAGGCAAGTTATGAGCGTCTGCACCAGCAAGGTCCGAAAGCAGATTACGCTTATCACACCGAGGCGATGGACAGAGCTATGCAGGCAGGCATTGAAGATGTCGGCTTAGGCGTTTTGTTCGGGCTGAACAGCTATGCTTATGAGTTCGCAGCTCTCTTAGACCATGCAGCTCATCTGGAGAAATGCTACGGGGCTGGACCGCACACCATCAGTGTGCCGCGGTTGCGCAATGCTGACGGCATTAATGCCAAGAGCTATAAAAACGCGCTGCCGGATGACATTTTCTTAAAAATCATTGCTCTTTTGCGCCTAAGCGTGCCCTACACGGGGCTGATTATCTCCACTCGTGAGCCTGAGGCAATTCGTCTTAAAGCTTTGGAGCTTGGCATATCGCAAATCAGCGGCGGCTCTAAAACCTCCGTCGGCGGTTATGCCAAAAAAGAAGCGCCGCAAAACGCGCAGTTTGAAGTAGCAGACCATCGCACGCTTGATGAAGTTGTCGGCTGGCTGATGGAAAATGGTCACATTCCGAGCTTTTGCACCGCGTGCTATGGCAAAGGACGTCAAGGCGAAGATTTTATGGAAATATGTAAAAAACGCCAAATCCATAATTTCTGCACGCCAAATGCGCTGTTAACCTTAGCTGAATACTTAAACAACTACGCGTCGCCACAGGTTAAAGCCATCGGTAAAGCAATGTTTGCAAAAGAATTAAGCCAAATGTCAAAAGCTAAACAAGCACTTCTCACCAAGCGCCTAAATAAGGCAGAGGCGGGAACTGTCGAGTTCTTATGAAAAAAAATCTCCGCTTTGGCGGAGATTTTTTTATCTCATTTATCTAAAGTTTAAAAAAAACTTGACAAACACAAAAAAATGCCCTAAATATGACAAAGAAATCTTAAATTATGTCTAATTAAATTATTTTGTATTATGGAAGTAAAAGGATTATTTCAGCATATTCTCTTAAAAATAGGGAATATGTGGCTTTTTTCACATTATGTGAAAAAACATCGGCTTAACGTCGATTTGGTCAACAATTTGATTCGCGGTCAATACAAAAAAAGCGAATCTCTTTTGATAGAATATCTCAAAAATTATTTCCTCGAACCTGGGCAAATAACCGAGATGTTATATCAAAAAGAGAGTGAAGCTTTGGTAATGGCTTTGCGCCAAAATATCTTAAGCCGCGAGCAACAGGAAATTTTGGCCAAGAAAAAGTCAGCCGCTCTCTTAGAAGCTTACTTTTGCCCCAAAGGGTATTTCGAGAATTACCGCCGTTTTAACAAACTGGCAGAATATTTCTTGATGGAAAGCTTTGTCAAAAGCAGCGAGCTGGAGCGTGTCGGTGCGGAAATTGCCAAAATCTACATTGATAATGCCGCAAAAGACCTCTTAACGGATGATATTTTGCAACTCATTATCCAAAATGATGGTTGGGCAGCCCGCTACATCTTGGAAAAATGTCGTTTAGGGCATGAACAAGAAGATGAATTTGTTGAAAATGCACCTCAAGCCATGCTTGAAAATTATCTCAAAGTTTGGCCTTTATGGAGCGAAAGCGCACAGCTAAAACTTATCGAAAAAGATTTTGTTTTGGCAGAACGTCACTTTCAAGACCACGGCTTGCGGTGCGAGGCGGAGATTCTCTTTCATGCCCGCCGCAAAGAGCGCGCTAAACAACAAGCCGAAAATCAAACGGATGAAAACAATTCGTCAGGCTTTACACCTTAGAAATCCCCCGTTTTGCTTATGCAAAGCGGGGGATTCCTATATCAAAAAAAATCCTGCCGTAGAAAGGCGGCAGGATGAAAAATTAAACAATCGCTTTGTAACCGTAACGGTCGATAAGCTTTTCAAGCGAAACGGCAGTTTCTTCAGTTTGCGGTGCAAAAAAGACAAACCCGTCTTCACACGGCAGATAAGCGGCAGGAGAGGGCGGTTCATTGCGTTCAGGGTAAAAAACAGCGCCGGTTTCAAGCTCTCTGAACTTATCATCTTCAGCAAAGCCTAACAGAACCACCGTTCCAATCTCGCCGTTTTTAAACCTTTTATCCGCCAAATAAAAAGAAACCTTTTTACCGCTTTTTTGATAAAAACACGCTAAAACATCTCGCGCAATGCCCTTATGGGACATAAGACTTTTTGTTGTTGCCATAATAACTTAAATTAATAATAAAACATTCTCTCAAAGTATAATGAAAAAAACTTTTTTTTGCAAGGTTTAAAATCGCTTAGCGAATGGCTTGGTTGCTTTTAGCAAACGGATACGGTACAAACTCATTTTTTTGCCAATATTGCGAAATTTGCTCGGTATTGCAACTTTTTAAAACCCAAGGAACGTTGTTAAAATCTTCCATCATCTGAAAAATAGCTCGATTGCTCTTCTCGTTAGGATGTGCCAAAATCGGTTCCCAAAAATTCGGAATATCAATAAACTGTTTCTCTGAAATCCGTTTGGGTTTGGATGCCGTGAGGGTATCCGCGGCTTTCCTTACCGGAGAAAATGCTTTGTGCGCATCATTAATCAAAGGAAAGCTCGCCGCATTTTGTGTGCAATTTTTCTGTTTTGAATCAAAATAAAACGTCACAAACAAATCATCGGACAAATAGTGCGGCTTCATTGTTTTGATGAGTTTGAAATTTTTAATTTGTTTACTTAAATCAACCTCTTTATAAACATAAAACGCCCTAATTTTTTCCTCTAATTTATCTGTTTTTTTCAAGAGGCTGAAACGTGCGTTATCCATAAAAGAGCATTTATCAAGAAACTGGTAAAATGTAGAATCTCTGACAACCTCAAACATAACCTTGTTGTAGGTCGCTGTAATGACCTCAGGGTTGCTTGTTAAAAAAGCGCTGTCTTTTGCTTTTAGCTCAGATTTCAGTTTAGCCGAAACCATCAAATTAAGCAAAGCGGCCTGTCTGTCTTGCAAAGCAAAGTTTTTAAGCCTTGGCATATTGGCAGTCACATTGTTTACTAAAAAGGAGGCGTCTTTTTTAAGGCAATGAACATCTTTCATATCATCAATTAACATCAGCTGCTCGTCTTGCTTAATCTCAATATCGCTCTCAAGATATTTGGAAAAATCAATACCGCCGATTGTCCAAAAATACGATACATATTTTTTATATAACTTTGGGGCGCTCGGATATAAATCACGTCTTTCAACATATCTTGGAATCATCCGATATAGTCTTGGCGCATAATGTTCATAATAAGTGTCAAGCCACATCTTTTTCACGCCGTTGGCAAGAAAAGCCCTTTCTTTGTCATCCATTTCTAAAGCGTTTGGTTTAATTTTCTTTGCTTTAATTGCCTTGAAATAAAACCCCATATAACTCTTTTCATATTTTTTTATAATCGCTTTTTTGTTTTGAGCTCTCAAATATTCATAACGTGCGGTTAAAATTGCCGCTAAATTAGCCGTCATCTCATCTTGAATGCAAAGTTTGTAATATTCATAGGGGGAAATTTTAGAATTTAGGCGAAAGCCGGATTGAGAATTATGCCTATGCCAGTCTTCATGAACGACAATCGGTATTTTAAGGTAAAAACTACCGTTGTTTTCCACATAATTGCGAGTAACTTTTCCTTGGTTGTATCTCATAATCGTCGAAGTCGCATGGTAAAGCGTATCCGTATAATAGGCAATCGTCGCCACCGGATTTTTAATTTCAACCGGTTTAACCGTCATAATCGTGTCTTTTTTTGTTTCAGCCTTGTTTTGTTGCATTTTGCCGGTTTGACACCCTAAAGCAAGCGGTGCGCCAAGCGTAAGCCCGGTTATACCGTAAGTGAGCATAAAATGTTTTGTCCGCTGTTTTAAGATGTTTATTTTTTTTGCTAAAATATCCTGATTCATCGCCAAACTCCTTAAAGCAAAGCGGATAATAGACTTTTTTCTCTATTTTGTCAACATTTAAAATAAAAAAAAGCCCTACACAAAAGTAGGGCTCTAAAATATGGACTTTTTAATAAGAGCGCGCGTAAATCACATCAAGCGTCGCTTTTTTGCCGGAAAGCAAGCAAACGCCTTCGGTTCCGCTCTGTTCAAACGGAATGCAACGGATGGTGAGCCTCATTTCTTTGAGCTTGTCAAGCGTCGCTTCGTCTTCACACCATTTGCCTTTGACAAAAGCAACTTTTTTGCCTTTTCCGCCCAAATAAACATTGTTATTGGCAAAATAAGCCTCAAAGTCTTCTGGTGTTTGAATATCCGTAACGATATTGTTGCACAGACGCTCATTTGCCCGCTCAAACATCTCGTCTTGAATGTTTTTAAGTTTATCGCTAATCGTTGCCACAAAACTCTCAAACCCTTCAAAGTTTTTCCACGCCGAGTCGTTAATATGGATACGGTTGCGCCACATTACGGCGTTCTTTTCCAAATCTTTCGGGCCGACTTCAATAATCAGCGGACAGCCTTTTCTCGTCCACTCCCACATCTTGTCAACCGGCTCTTTCAAACGGGTATCAACTTTGACACGGACACGTTCGCCGCCAAAACTCTGCTCTTTAAGGGCGTTCTTAAGCTTTTCGGCGTATGCTAAAATTTCCGCTTCCTTGCTCTTGTCTTTTAAAAGCGGGATAATCACCGCCTGATACGGTGCAAGCTTCGGCGGAACACACATACCTTCGTCATCGCCGTGCGTCATAATCACCCCGCCGATAAGTCGGGTAGACACACCCCAAGATGTCGTATAAGCATATTCCGGTTCATTGTTTTTATTAATGAATTTAATGTTGGCAGACTTGGCAAAATTTTGCCCCAAGAAGTGTGAGGTTCCCGCTTGTAAGGAGCGACCGTCCTGCATCATCGCTTCAATGCAATAGGTAGTAACAGCGCCCGGAAACTTGTCATACTCCGGCTTCTTGCCGGCAATAATCGGCATAGCCATATCATTGATGCACAAATCTTTATACATCTCAAGCCCGATTTCCGCTTCTTTCTCGGCTTCTTCAAAAGTCGCGTGTGCGGTGTGCCCTTCCTGCCATAAAAACTCTCTGGTTCTTAAAAACAATCTCGGACGCATTTCCCAACGCACAACGTTTGCCCATTGGTTAATCAACACCGGCAAATCCCGATACGAATGCACCCATTTGGAAAAAGAATCGGCAATAATCGTTTCCGATGTCGGTCTGACAATCAGCGGCTCATCAAGCGGACTTGACGGAACAAGCTTTCCGTCTTCATTACTTAAACGCGAATGAGTTACAATAGCCATTTCCTTGGCAAAACCCTCAACGTGTTCTGCCTCTTTTTGGAAAAAGCTGAGCGGGATAAAAAGCGGAAAATAGCAGTTGTCGTGTCCTGTTTCTTTAATCTTTTCATCAAGCAAATGCTGGATACGTTCCCAAATTCCATATCCCCAGGGTTTAATAACCATACACCCCGGCGAAGATGAAACTTCGGCCATATCGGCAGCTGCCACCACGTTCTGATACCAGTCCGGGTAGCTGTTCTCTCTTATATTCTTCAGAGCCATAACCGATTGTCCTTATAATTAATTGTTTAAACCTCGAAAAGTAAATACCAAAAAACGCCTGCTGTCAAGCCTCAATGAAAAAAATAAAATTTATACAAAAACACTTGCATTTGTCAAAGAACGGCTTATACTCACCCTGTTCAAACTATTAAATACCAATTATTATGAAAAAAAATGTTATAGAAAGGTTAGAAACCCTTATTTTGGATTGTGTTGCCAAAAAAGATGCTGACAATCTGGTTGAGCTCTTGCTTTTAACCCCTGAGTACTGTGAAAATTTGGCTAAAAAAGTAGCGCAATGTTCATCGCCGGAAGGAAAAAAGCTGTTTAGCATAGCCTTAAACAAAGCTCAACACCGGCGCTTGCAAAATGCCGAGCATGAAAAGAGCGTGCTTGAATACCTGCAAACATACAGCGGCAGAAAGAATATTGAGATTTACACCGAGCCGTATTGGCGTTATCTCACAATAATAGGCGTTATGGGCGATATTCTCCCGTTGTGCAAGGTTCTGCCGAATATGACCGCGAATGCAATCAGCTATCTTTCTATGCTTATCAAACAGGAATGTCCGAAAGATTATATTTGTTTCAGGATGTTTTTGTCTGAGTGCAAATTGGCAAAAGTCGCGCTTAAAAGCATGACAGAGTTTATTCCCCGAGACCTTTGGGCTCAAAAACAAGAAGAGTGCGGGCTGACAGAAATCGAAGCCGCGATGTATTTAATTCATCTGAAATTTGTTGAGCCACACAAACTGGAAGGGGCATGGTAACCAAGCCTAAATCAAAAAAACAGCCCGTAAAACGGCTGTTTTTTTTAATGCTCTTTAACTTTTTTTAACTTGTTTTATATAATATACAGCAAGATTTCAAACCGGTTATTTTAAGGAAAAACGATGAAACGCATTTTTTTAAGTCTGCTTTTAGTCATAACCTGCTTTCTGTCAGCCTGTCAGGAAGAAACAAAAACCAACCGAATTTATGTCTTTTCCCAACCCGGTTGCGGACATTGCGAACACGCTAAAGCTTATATGGACAGATATTACAAAAACTATGATATAAAAGACTTAAATATCCGCGAGGGTGAAAATATGAGCTATCTCTTGCGCTACGCCCGCAAATTCAAAGTCTCAGAGCAAAACTTAGGCACGCCGTTTATCATTTTAGGCAATCACTACATTATGGGCTGGGGCGCTGAACAACAAAAAAGGTTTAACGTCTTGGCAAAACAATTCTCCCCGAAGAAATAATATAAAAAGCGGCATAAACAGCCGCTTTTACTTTATAAAACGTCTCTCCACAAACCTTCCTCTAAATTTAATAGAACGTTCTTGTGGTAAATCCTTGTTTTTTTGTTGCACAAGCAAAATACCGGCTCTATAAAATAGAGGAAGATTTAGATTATAGAGGAAACGCTGATGAAACTTTCAATCATAACAATATGTTACAACATAAAAGATGAAATCGAAAGAACTTGCCAAAGTATTGTTGCGCAAACCAACCAAGATTTTGAGTGGATCGTTGTTGACGGGGGCTCTACTGACGGCACCAAGGAAATCTTAGAAAAGTATAAAGAGCGTATCAATATCTTCATTTCCGAGCCGGACACCGGTATTTATAACGCCATGAACAAAGGCATAAAAAAAGCCTCCGGCGAATACTTAAACTTTATGAACGGCGGCGACAGCTTCGCCTCAGCAGACGTCATCGAAAAGTTTTATAACGCAGACATACAAAACGCTGATGTGATTTATGGGAATATGAATTTTATCAAAAAAAACGGAAAGAAGGTGTTGCGGAGCTATCCTGAACATATTGATAAAATTTATTTAGTATATCATTGTATCAACCATCAATCCTCTTTTATTCGTAAAACATTGTTTGAACAATATGGGCAGTATAACGAAAATTATAAAATAGTAAGCGATTGGGAAAAGTGGATTGTTTTCATAGAAAATTCATGTGTTTTTCGCCATTGGAACGAAACAGTTGCCGATTTTCAAGATGGCGGTGTAGGTTCCGTCACAACATCTCGTCTTATTAAAGAAAGAGAAAGTGTTTTAGCTGAGTATTTTACTGAGGAAGAACTTAAACATATTATAGAAATTTGCAAAAACGTAAAAATGAAGTTTTATCTTTTTCACGTCATCCCCTTTTATAAAATTGTTAAAACATACGTTTCTTCAAGCTACTATCTTTTTGGTCTTATTCCAATTTATAAAATTAAAAAGAAGACGGGAAAATCTAAACATTATCTTTTTAATTTCCTACCAATTTATAAAATTAAGAAAAATATCAATAAATCTAAACACTATCTTTTCGGTTTTATCCCTTTCTTAAAAATAAAGGAAAAATAAAATGGTAAAGGTTTTTGTTTCGGGGTGTTTTGATGTGCTTCACAGCGGGCATATCCGTTTTTTTGAAGAAGCCGCACGTTATGGGGATTTATATGTTTCCCTCGGCTCGGATAAAACTGTTGCGGAACTTAAAAACCGCCCGACACTTTATAATGAACAAGAACGCCTTTATATGGTGTCTGCGATTAAATTCGTTCACCAGGCTTTTATCGCCAAAGGTAAGGGAAAACTTGATTTTTTAGAAGAATTGAAGACAATAAAGCCGGATTATTTTTTCGTCAATTCTGACGGTGACAGCCTAGAAAAACGCACCGCTGTCGAGGCTTTGGGGATACGTTACATCGTTTCAACCCGTATCCCGAAAGATTTGTTGCCGGTTCGTTCCACAACAAGCATAAGAATGAGTTTGAGAAAATGAAACAAAACCAATATAATTTTAAAATAAGTGTCATCGTCCCCGTATATAATGTCGAAAAATATATTGAGAAGTGTGTTAAAAGCCTTTTGGCTCAGAGCTTAAAAGAATTAGAAATCATATTTATTGATGATAGAGGAACGGATAATTCGGTTAATATCATAAAAAAATATGTTTCAGAAAACAGTGGGATAAAAATATTATCTAATGAAACAAATCAAGGAGTAGCTGCTTCTCGCAATCGCGGAATGAAAATAGCACAAGGTGAGTTTATTGCTTTTCTTGATGCAGATGATTGGGTCGAAAAAGATTTTTATGAAAAGTTATATGAAAAAGCAATTGAAGAAAATGCAGATATTGTAAGGGGGCAAGTGGTATATGAAAACAAAGGAGAACAAAAAACAAATAAAGAAGTAGAGCATAAAATAAAGCAGATTGCTGAAGCAAAAAGGTTTATTCCCATTGCCTATAATTGGGGATTTTGGCTCTCAATTTATAAAAAAGAGTTACTGGAAAAAAATTGTTTGGAATTTCCTTTGCTGACAAATGGAGAAGATATTGTTTTTTTAGTAAAAGCTTTATATTATTGCAAAAAATTTGCTTATGATTTTTCCGCACAATATCACTATGTGCAACATCAAGATTCCGCATCTCACAAATATTCGCAAAAATATATAGTTAGTGTTATTTCTCATTTTGCAATGATAATAGAGTTTTTAAATCAGCAACAATTATGCAAAAAAGACTATGTAGCATATATGAAAAACAACATTTTAAATCCGCTACATAATTATTGGAAAAACTTTGTCGAACAACATGGAACTGCTGTAGATATACAATATTTTTTAGAGCAAAGCAATAATATATTTAGGCTTTTAAAATACCAAAAGGATATGGAAATATCGAATTATGTAAATAAAAAAATTTATATTTTTAGCGTCATTCCCTTATATTTAATTAAGAAAAAAAACAAGGTATCTCGCCATTACCTCTTCGGTATCATTCCTATCTTAAAAATCAAAACCAAGTAAAACAAAATCTCCGAAAGGTTGCTTTCGGAGATTTTGTTGTGAAATATCAGCGCTTATTTGCCAAAATATCTCTTTAACAAACCGTCAAAGCCTCTGCCGTGGCGGGCTTCGTCTTTGCACATTTCGTGTACGCTGTCATGAATAGCGTCATAGCCGAGTTCTTTGGCAAGCGTGGCAATCTCTTTTTTGCCGGCGCAAGCGCCAAATTCTGCGGCGGCGCGCATTTCAACATTTTTCTTGGTTGAGGAAGTGACAACTTCGCCCAGCATTTCGGCAAAACGGGACGCATGGTCGGCTTCTTCAAACGCATAGCGTTTAAATGCTTCGGCAATTTCCGGATAGCCCTCACGGTCAGCTTGTCTGCTCATTGCCAAATACATTCCAACCTCACAGCATTCGCCGGTAAAGTGTTCCCTTAACCCTTTGACAACACGCTCATCTAGCCCTTTTGCAACGCCGATTCTGTGTTCATCAGCATAGTTCTTTTCTTCATCCATCGGTTTAAAAGTTGTAGCGCCGCAAACCGGACATACCGCGGGCATTTCATCGCTTTCGATAACTTGTCCGCAAACAGTACAAATATATTTCATTTAAAAACGTCCTTATAAAAAAAAATATTCCAAATATTATCTAGGTAAAACTTTGCCGATTGTCAAATACTAAAACCTGTGTACATAAAAAAATTTTATCTTGGCAAATCAGTCCCGCATACATAAACTAACCTAAACTCTATATTTGTGTAAAAGGGTTTGTGTAATTTTTATCTTAGGAGAATATGATGAGTGATAAAACCATGAAAATTGTCCTCTCGGTGCTGACCGTCATTTTGTTGGCGCTGATTGCGGCGCTGTTTGTCTTCAAAGGCGGTGCGCAAAAAGCGGACTTAAATAAGCTGGCGCTTCGCATAGGGGAATTGCGCCAATATCAAACAATGAGCCACGCCGACACGAATAAAGCGATGGAAAAAGCTTTTTCCCGCATTGGCTATAATGTTGTCGCAACAACCGAAGACAACCTTTATCCGTCAACCGCCGCTAACGCCGGTGTCAATTTTTACATCCGCGGCTACAATCCGTTTGCCGAGTTGAAGACTAACAAAAAAGCTGTCAATGTTCTCTATATCAGAGATTATGATTCTCTTTATCCCGAAGAACTGGACGCGTTTGATGGTATTGCCACCCCGTCAAAAGACTTCTATAATTACGTTATCTCTGCCGGTTATGCCGCCGTTTATCTGCCGGAGTTTACCGATGTGTCGGTTTTTGCCGCTGCTCCGCAAGAAGGCTTAAAGCGTGATTTGCTCTATGTTGGCGATAATGACCGTTTCAGCCCGGCTATTTCTGCCGCTCTTGATGCCAAACTTCCGGTTGAAGTTTATGGTCGTTTTTGGAAAGGCAATATTGATGACGGATATGTCAAAGGTGAGTATATTCATGAAAATGATTTAGGCGCATATTTTGCTTCTGCGGCTATTAACTTGGTAAATGTTTCAGCTCACGAATCTGAGCTCGGCATTATTCCGTCCCGTGTTTATGACATTGCTGCCGCCAAAGGCTTTATGTTAGCGCCTTATAACAAAGAAATAGAAGCTACTTTTGGCGATTCTATTCCGATGTTTAAGAACGCAGAAGAGTTAAAAACACTCTATAACAAATATATCAAAGACCCGAAGGCGCGTGCAGAGAAAGCCGAAGCAGCTTATCGTATCGCCGTTTCCGAATATAACGTTGATGCGTTTGCTCAGCGCTTAAACGGTCTTGTAGAGTTTTTAATCAACGAGAAAAAACTCTAAATGAAATTACAAGCCGGACATAAAACGCTTTTAGTTCTGGCTGTTCTCCTGACGGCAGTGGTGTTGTGCACCCTGCCGTTCAGAGTTTTAAAACAAGAAACGCTTTATGTGTACACCAAAGGACAATTCTCTTCCGCCGAAGCCGGATTTATAGATGAGCTCAAGCGCTTGGGCTTTGCCGTTAAACTAAATGTTAAAGAACTTCCTAAACCTCAAACTGCGGCTCTGTGGCTGGATACGCCAAACGCCATGGAAGAGATGAAAAAATCTCAGGCTGAGGTTAATTTTATCTACACAACAGCATATTATCCCTTGCCCTTAGCCGGACAAACCAAAGCCCTTGTCGTATTAACCCCGTATCGGGAGCTATATGAGCATTATGTCCGCTTTAACCAAAAAACGGCGCTGTTTTCATTAGGGATAAATCTCAAAGATTTTTATAACAAGGAAGATAAAAAAATCTATACTGCGCTCTATTATGGCGATAATAACAAAGTTTTTCCGTATGCGGAAGCCTTAAAACAAAAGAAGGACATCCGCTTTATGGGCGATTTTTGGCCGGCTTCGTTTGAGGCTTTGCAACCCAAAACACAAAAACAAAAAGCTGACATCTTAAATCAAACCGACATCGTTATTGTTTATAATGCCCCCGCATCTCCGCAGTCTAAAACAATCCCGACTGAACTTGCCGAAGCCGCCGGTTGCGCAACATTAGTCTTTTCGACGCCAAATTCTGCTGTTTCAAAGCTTTACGGCAATACTGTCATCACCTATGACACACTCCCTGATTTAGAAGAAAAACTTGCTTATTATCTGAACAAACGCCAGCAAACCAAACACATCGGTCGCACTTTGCAAAAAATAACGATAGAAAAATATAGCTCGGCTGTTACGGCAAAACGTTTTAAAGAAATCCTGAACTGGTTAAAACAAAACTCTCCTAAGCCTGCTTTAAGATAATCTCGGCCGCGTCTTCCATCTCATCATAAGTCAGCTTATGTTCAATTCCGTCATACTCATAAGCTTCCCAGAAAATATCGTGTTTCTCAAGCCAGTCTTTGGTAAAGCCAAGCGTTTTATATTGCACAAACAAATCATGCGTTCCATGGAACAAATAAACCGAGGGTCTTGAGGTAATCTCTTTTTCCAGCATATCTTTTCCCGAGATAACACCGGCAAACGGGAAAACGCCGCCGAGTTCATATCTGCGGGTTAAGCCGGTATAAATCGCTAACATCGCTCCTTGCGAAAAACCCATAACAAAGGTGTTTTTATTGTTAACGCCATATTCTTTTTGCAAAGCATTGATAAAGCGGTTAACCCGTTTGGCCATCAGGCTGATACGCTCGCCTGTTTTATTATAAATGGAAATAATTTCATCGGTTGATGTTTCTGGCTTTCTTCTTTTGCGCTCAGGGTCAACATCGGTTAAAGCGTACCATTGCTTTTTTAAGGGGTTTCGCTCGCTTGCCATATCAGACATCGGCACAATAACGAGCGTATTCTCTAAACGCTCGGAGAGCATTTTCGCATACGGCTCAACATCTTCAATTGAACTGTTGTAGCCATGCAAAAACACAATCAGTTTTGATATTTTAGCCGAAGAACCATATTTCTGATAAAAAAATTCCTGCATAATTTTCTCCGTTCATAACGTCAGTCTTCTGTTTAATAAAAAAATGTTAAAAAAAGCCTAATGTTTCTAATAAATTAAGATTACAAAAAACACGAAAAAAAGTGCTTGACAATTCAAAAATCAAGAACTAAAGTAGAACAAAATAACAGATGAAATCGGAGGAAATATGTTAACGCCAAAACAACATAATCTGCTCATATTTATTGATGAGTTTATTAAACAAAACGGTCATTCACCGTCTTTTGAGGAGATGAAGGCAGCCGTCGGCTTAAAGTCAAAATCAGGCATTCACGCGCTGATAAATTCTCTTGAAGAACGCGGCTTTATCAAAAAACTGGCGCACAAGGCGCGCGCACTGGAAGTTATCAAACTCCCGAAAACCGAAAATACGCCTTTAGAGCCTGAATTTTCCGCCAATGATAATGGTGAAGCCGAGTTCTCTTTAATGGTGCCGCTCTATGGCAAAATCGCCGCCGGCACGCCGATAGAGGCAATTGCCAATCCGTCCGAATATATTTATATCCCCAAAAGCTTTTCCACCTCTTCCGAGCTTTACGCTTTAACAATAGAAGGGGAGTCTATGGTCGAAGCCGGTATCTTTGACGGTGATACCGCCATTATCCGCCGCTCGGACCGTGCCGATAACGGGCAAATCGTTGTCGCTTTGGTGGATAATGAAGAGGCAACGCTTAAAGTCTTGGATAAAAAATCCGGTAATGAAGTGTGGCTGTTGCCGTGTAATAAATCATATAATCCGATAAAGCTGACGGCAGACCGTCTGAAAATCCAAGGCGTGCTATACGGCATTGTCCGCAAATACAGCTAAAGGAGAATAGTCTTGAAAATAGCACTCATAACAGCTATGCAATGCGAATATGACGCCGTTGCTTCATTGTATCATTTTAACAGCGAGGGCAGGGCGGTTGCCTACGGTCATGACCTGATGTTGATTAAATCCGGTATCGGCAAGGTGAACGGAGCGCTTGCCGCGATGAAAGCCTGCCTTGCCAATGTAGATTTGGTGATAAACACCGGTCTTGCCGGCGGAATTGACAGTTGCTTATCCCAAGGCGACATCGTTTTGGCTGATAAAACCTGTTATCATGACGTCTGGTGCGGTTCTCCGAATGAAAAAGGGCAGGTGCAGGATTTGCCGCTTTATTATGAAGTCCCGCAAAAAGTGCTTAAAGCCGTTTCCTCTGCCGCACCGGAGTTTAAAACCGGGCTTATCGTTACCGGTGACGTTTTTTTAACCGACCCCATCCGCTTAAAAGAAATCAAAGCAGATTTTAAATCCGCTTTGGCTGTCGATATGGAAAGTGCCGCGGTTGCCCAAACTTGTCATATTCATCACAAGCCATATCTCTCGCTTCGCATCATCAGCGATGTTGTCGGCAAAGAAACGCAACTAAACGATTATGATAATTTTTGGCAGAATATGCCACAAAAGGCTTCGCAAATGGTCGATACGGTGTTAAAAAATTTGTAAACTCCCCATATTATTATGCCGTTTCACAAAATAAAAACCCGCGGTTTCGCGGGCTTTTTTGTGCAAAACACAGTCTTTCTTTTTTACATCCAAGCGCCATACATAGCCAAAGCAGTCAGTTGTAAAAAAGTGACCACAAAGATAGAATAAATTATCCAAATGACAAAATAAATTGCCGCATATTTCAGCGCGCGTTTTTTATACAACGTGTCTGTATAACGAGCTTCACCCCACTCAAGAACGTTGGTGTCTTCTTCAATAAAGCAAACCGTGATAATCATCTTAAACAGATAATATAAATAAATCACGCCCAAAATAGCAAAAACCAAAAGTGTTCCTAAAACGCTGAAAAAGTCTGTCGGGGCAACGTCGTATTCATCAGGCAGATAGGTGTTGCTGGCAAAAACTAAGGCAATGATTAAAGCCAACACGCAAACCAACGGGCGGTAAAATCCTTTCCATGCCGGATTGCCCGTATCATGGATTCTGCGAACAGACAAAGACAGACTGATAATGCATTGAGCCACTAAAAAGATAAGCATAATGCCCATAACCAATACTCCATAACCGGAAGCTTCCTGATAAGGCAATAAAGTCATCCCTCCGATAAAGGCAAAGGTAACAAAAAAGTTAATCAACATAAAAGACCAAAACTCAAAGCGTGAGGTACGTCCTTTAAAGTTAAAGATGTTTTTATAAGCATCCGCCCAAGCGCCAAACGCCCCATTGCAAAAAGACGAACAGCAGCAGGAACAAGAGGCTTTTGCTTCATCATTTTCTTCTTGAGCTTTAAGTTCGGCAAATTTGCGCTCGGCTGTTTTTTGTGCGCTGTTTATAACATTTCTGCGCTTTTTTGTATCAGCCAATGTCTTGCTGCCTTTTTCATCTTCCGAGGATATGCTGGTGCTTTGGTCAGCGGCTTTTAGAGTCTTAACGCCTTTCTTTGCCGCTTTTTTCAAAGCCTTTGCCGTCTTCACTTCTTCGTTATGAGCCTTAATTTCCATCACTTCATCAAGCGGATTAATATTGGCTTTATGTAAAACCGGCGTATCAACAACCGGTTGAGCTTTGAGAGCGTCGTCTTTTTTAACTGAACGCTTTTTAGCAGGTTTAACCGTCTCGGCAGGTTTGCTTGTAGCAGATGTTTTCTTCAAATTGCCGGACATTGCTTTAACATCTTTGTCGGCAGGAGTTTTGCGCGTAGCCATATCTATCCTCTTAAAAAAAATTAACATTAATCTAATAATAGTCAAAAAGTTTATTTTTACAAGCGCTTATCCGAATAAATCACAGTTTTTTCTCAAACTTGTTTTATACACTATAAGCAAAAATCATTCTGAATAGTATTATCATCGTCAAGATAACAAAAGCCAAAATCGTAAACCATATAGTAGCGTACTTCATCGTACGTTTTTTATGCTCAATGTCAATATAACGGGGTTCTTGCCCTTCCAACGCATTACAATCTTCTTGAGCCCAACCTGCCGTAATAAACACTTTAACAACATAATACAGATACAGATATAAAGAAAGACCCACTAGAACTTCACTTATTTTGCAATAGCGTCCTACCAACATGAAAGCAAAAAATAAAGCAAAGCAACAAATCCAAGGTTTGCAATATCCTTTCCACGCCGGAATGCCGGCGTCATGAAGCCTGCGTACGAAGAGCGATAGATTAGTGATAAAGTAAAACACCAAACCGCCAATTATAATTTTATTAGAAATTGTAAGCAGAGGATGAGGACGGAACTCATGGTGTTGAAGCATTACAGAATTGATATAAAAAGCAATCCAAAAAGCCACCATCACAAAAGAGTTAACAAGCTGAAAAGACCAAAACTCAAAGCGCGATGTCCGCCCCTTAAAGTTAAAAATGTTTTTATAAACGTTTAACCACGCCCTAAATGCCCCGCCGCTAACGGCTTTTTCCTCAGTTAAAGTTTCTGCTACTTGAGCGGTAGAAGTCTTGCGCTTAGCCATATCTTCCCTCTTAAAAAATGAATACTAATCCTATGATAAACAAAAAGTTTATTCTTACAAGCGCTTATCCGAATAAATCACAGTTTTTTCTCAATTTAAAATAAAATGCAAGAACTACGACACATCGTATCGCACGTAGACTCAAGAGTAGACATTATTGTAAAATAACAGATGTAACAAAATACGACAGAAAACCATATAACGGCATATTTTATCGCACGTTTTTGATGTCCAATATCATTATAACGGGGTTCTAGCCCTTCAAACGCTTGACAATTTTCCTCGGCAAAGCCAGCCATAATAAACACTTTAAAGATATCATACAGAAAAAAGTAAAGCCCGATAGGGAGCATTAGAACAAAGATAATAAAAGGGATGATGTTATTGCACAAAATTAAAGTGGCTATTAAAACGCTTCCGCAAACCAGAGGTTTGCCAAATTCTTTTCCTACCAAATTGCCCGTGTCGCGAAGTCGGCGTACGAATAAAGGTAAAGTAACGATAAATTGAATGGCAATAAAAGCTAGAAAAATTCCCCAAAATGCAGTTCCACGACTTTTGAATAAAAAGACCAACATAAGATTCAAAATAATCAAAAAAACCACTAAAACAAGTAGGTTAATAAGTTGGAAAGACCAAAATTCATAGCGCGATGTCCGCCCCTTAAAGTTAAAAATGTTTTTATAAACGTTTAACCACGCCCTGAATGCCCCGCCGCTGACGGCTTCTTTCTTAGTTAAAGTTTCTGCCGCTTGAGCGGTAGAAGTCTTGCGCTTAGCCATATCTTCCCTCTTAAAAAATGAATACTAATCCTATGATAAACAAAAAGTTTATTCTTACAAACCTTTATCCGAATAAATCACAGCTTTTTCTCAATTTAAAATAAAACCTTGGCAGAGCGGAAGCGTTTGGTCTTTTCATCAAAAACCACTCTTAACACCGAACCGTTGTCAAGCCGAATACTTTTCTTAAAACAAATCTCCGCAAAAATCCTGATAAGCATCCCGTGTGTGACGATAAGAACATTCTCTCTGCCATCTTCCCAAAGTCTCTGCACCACTTTCATAAACCGTTTCTGCACTTGTCCCACCGTTTCGCCCATCGGATACCCGATGTCATAACGTTCCGGATTTTTAATATCGTTAAAAGCCTGATGAATATAAGGAAATTTAGCGGCTAAATCCATCCCTTTAATCCCCTCGGCTTTGCCGAAATCCATCTCTCTTAATTGCTTGGTGTAGTGCATCGGCAAATCAAGCGAAGCGCTGATAATCTCTGCCGTCTTTTTAGCTCGTTTCAAATCGCTGGTGTAAACGGTTTCAATCGCTTTCTTTAATTCCAAAAAATTGCAAGCCGCCTTATGGGCTTGTTTCACGCCGGTTTCATTTAGCGGCAAATCGTTTTTTCCCTGAATGCGCCCCTCTAAGTTCCAATCTGTCTGCCCGTGCCTCATAAGGTATAAAATCATGGCTTGTCCTTTTTTTTATATTTATGTAATTCTACCCCTCAATCTCCATAATAAGCAGATAAGAACGCAAAATCAACCCCAAAAGAGAGAATATAAACATTAATCTTTTTGTTTACCGAGCGCGCAGAAGAAAAAGCCGTCGGTCTTAGTCTTAAGCGGAGAAAAATGCAGCCATTTCTCGCTCTCAAACGGATAAACCGGCAAATCAAGCGTTTTTTGCCAAAGCTCTTTATGGTTAAGCGGAGAAAACTCGGGGTGCCTAAGCAAAAAGGCTTCAATTTGCTTTTCATTTTCTTGGCTGAAAACCGAGCAGGTAATATAAATCAGCCGCCCGCCGGGCTTAGTGTGTGTGGCGCCGAACTCAAGCAGTTCCTGCTGAATTTTAACAATTTCCTCAAGCTTTTGGGCAGATAAGCGAAATTTTGCGTCCGGTGCACGTCGCCAAGTCCCGCTGCCGGAACACGGCGCATCTAAAATAAACCGGTCATAATCGCAGTCTTCAACCTGAGCTTTTAATTTAATATTCAAAACGCCGAGTCGCTCCGCCCGTTTTTTTATTCTGGATAGCCGTTCTTGGTTGATGTCATGGGCAAAAACGACGCCGTCATTATGCAATAAAGCGCCAATCGCCAGCGCTTTGCCGCCGGCTCCCGCGCAGTAATCCATAATCTTATGATGAGCTTTTGCATTGCATAACAAAGAGATAACCTGCGAGGCTTCATCCATCACTTCAATATCGCCGTCTTGAAACGTCATCGCGTTTTTAAGGTTAACTCTTTCCGTCGAACGCAAACCGAGCGGTGAAAACGGAGTAGGGGCGAAAAACAACCCTTCTTTTTTAAGCCTGTCTTTGGCTTGCTCTCGGCTGATAAAATTAGCTCTGACATCAACCGGCGCCGTTTCGTTTAACGCTTCAAGCGCTCTCTTGTCAGAAAACTTAGCAAACAGCCACTTTGGGCACTCATACAAATCAGCCTCATCGTATGCCTCAAATGTTTTAGCCATCGCAAGCGCCTTTTTTTCATCTTCGCTCAAAATCACCGGCGCGTATTCTTCGCCGTTAAACAACAGCTCTAAATCTTGGTTTTGCAAATAAAGCGCCGTTAACAGCCGTGGCGATGCGTTCTTTCCGAGGGCTTTGGAAAGTTTTACTCTCTTTCGGATAATTCCCCAAACCGTATCGCTGATAAACCGTCTGTCTTTCGCACCGATATACCGTCTGAGCTTAAAATATTTTTCTAACAAAACATCAGCCGGAAGCAAATCTTTCATCACTTCATCTAAAACATCAATCACCGCCTGGACTCTGCTTGCTTCTTTCATTTTTCCTCACTTTTCAGAGATAATTTATATTGTTCATAAAGCCTTTTTTTAAGCTTTTCAAGCCAAATATTCCCTCTTTACCCCCAAATCAGATGTTTTTTGTTGCCAAAATTAAAATTTTGTGCTAAAAGACCTTCCAAGCGAAATTTAGGAAAGTATAATAAATGGATAAAATCCTTGTCTTAAACTCCGGCTCAACCACCGTAAAGTTTCAACTTTTTAAGATGGATGGCAACACGCACGAGGTTATGGCTAAAGGCGGTGTGGAGCGTATCGGCCTGCAAGGCTCTAAACTGATAATTAAGTCCGGAGCAAATGCAGAGTTTTCTTGTGAAGAACCGATAAACAATCATAAAGAAGCGATTAAAGCAATCTTAGATTGTCTGACCAGACACTTCTTAAAAAATATTTCTGAGCTTTCCGCCGTCGGGCATCGTATGGGGCATGGCGGGGAATATTTTGACCAATCCGTCATTATTGATGAAGATGTGACCCA
>JAGAZZ010000049.1 GCA_017939155.1 Alphaproteobacteria bacterium
CTTATTAAAGTTATAGCCAAGGTTTATTACTCTAAATACACGTTTATGACGAGCCTCGTCCTAAACCTGCCCCTAGCATAACAAGTAAACCCTAATTTTTTCTTAAACAAAATAAAATTTTCTTCCTCCCTTCTGTCATCCCTCTCGGACGACCTGTTTTGTCATCCGAGCCAAGGGTTCCTTCAACCAGAGAATACTCGCATTCCAATGCAATCTACAAAATTAAAAGGGCGATGTTAAAAACAACTTGCCCACACCTCACCAAAAATTTTGCTTGATTTATTTTTTAATCAGGCTTATACTCCTAATATGAAAACAAAATAAGCAGGCTGCGCCGTTAAGACCGCAGTCAAATTTTTTCAAACTTTTCGGTTAACAACATCATCCGCTTTTCAAGCGGAAAATCTATTTTTAGGAGAAGTACAATGGACAAATTTCCTTTAACAAAAAAGGGATTTCTACGTTTGGAACAAGAACTGAAAAACTTAAAAGGCGTTGAACGCCCAAACATTATCGCCGCTATTGCTGAAGCCCGCTCACACGGCGACCTCTCTGAAAACGCCGAATACTCCGCCGCTAAAGAAAAGCAGAGTTTTATTGAAGGGCGCATCCAAGAGCTTGAAGCTGTTGTCAGCCGCGCGCAGGTCATTGAACCTTCCGAGGTCAAGGGTGACATCATCCGCTTTGGCGCAACCGTTGCCGTTGTTGATGTTGATACTGACGAGGAAAACAGCTATCAAATCGTTGGCGACTATGAAGCCGACATTAACGAAAACAGAATCTCCCTATCCTCACCTTTAGCCAAAGCCCTCATCGGCAAAGAAGTTGGCGATGAAGTGGTTTACACCGCTCCCGGTGGCAAAAAGACTTTTGAGGTTTTAGAAGTTTCGTATATCTAAAAAAGCACTCTCTTAAAGATTATATCAAAGCCGAAATTTTATTTTCGGCTTTTTTTATTTAGGAGAAAACCCATGCAAGACCCAAAAAACAACACCGGTTGCCATTATGATTACGCTAACAAATGCGACTGTTCGGAAGATGACAAATGCGGTTGCGATTTTCCCAACAATCTCCCGCATGATTTTTCATTATCCTGCCTGAATTCTGAAGAACTGGAAATTGTCGCAACCCTTCCCCTTGCCACCGCAGTTCAAAAAAAGAGCCAAGACGAAGAACGCTTAAACACTAATGAACCGGAACCAAGCGCACCCCTCGCCGCTTTGGGAAAACTCACGCCGGATTTCACCGCGCCGGCAATCTTAAGCGATAACACATTAATCAAAAATTTTAACCTCTATAAATATATAGAAGGTCACAATGCCGTTCTCTTTTTCTATCCCGAAGATTTTAGTTTCACTTGCCCTTCCGAAATTTTAATGTTAAACGAAGAGCTGAACGCTTTCACCCGAAGAAACACCAAAGTCATCGGCATTTCAACCGATTCGATATACTCTCACTTAAGTTGGAAAGAACTCCCTCTCCAAAAAGACGGCATACCCGATTTAAGTTTTCCCCTAATCGCTGATTTTGATAAAGAAATCTCCACCGCCTATCAGGTCTTAAACAAAAAAGAAACCGCCCTGCGCGCCACGTTTATCATAGATACGCATAAAACCATTCGCCATATCAGCTTAAATGACGGCAATCTCCGCCGCACACCAACCGAAATGTTAAGAATAATCGACCTCTTAAACCACAAACAAGACACCATAACTGACTGTCCTCAAGGCTGGAAGCAAAATTTCTTTTTCGAACGTCCCGAAAAAGAACCGATAACCGAAATGTTTTCCGCCCAAAATTAGTTTTTTCCAATATTTATCTTGACTTTTAAACCGCTAAAGCTATTTTAAAAAGCACGTTATTTATTATTAAAATTAAAAATTATGAAAAAGTTTAAATTAATTATTCCCTACGTTGTCGGCTCGTTTTTAACGTTTCCGATAGTTATTTACCATTATATTCACTGTGAGGAAAAAGACAAACCGAGGCACAAATTCCCTCGCAAAATCTTCAACGGCTTCCTCAAAAAAAACAATGGTAGCCCCAAAAGTTCCGCCGTCAAAAGAACCTGCGGACAGTCACAAAGAGAATTAAGAATGGCTCGCCCTGAAAACCCGGCACAAAATTCTTAAACTATGGTTTCTTTGTTAATTTTCATCTAATTTTTTCACACCTGGAAACCTAAAAAAGGATTTGTCGTCTATTTCCTTTTTTCACCCGCCGCATTTGCCGCGGGTGTTTTTATTTGCTCCACTCATTTATAGCAAAACCCCGCACACGGCGGGGCTTTGTTTTAATTGGCGGACATCAGTGGGATTGACGTCGTTTCTCTCCGTCGCACGGGCGCTCATCGATTTCATCGACCGGCGTTCTCCGCCCGCCTTTCGCTGGTAGTCGAACCCACTCACCCAGTGGGTTCAAACCCCACACCACTCAGTTAAAACAAAACCCCGCACACGGCGGGGCTTTGTTTTAATTGGCGGACAGAGTGGGATTCGAACCCACGGTACCCTTTGGGGGTACACACGATTTCCAATCGTGCACCTTCGGCCTCTCGGTCATCTGTCCAACAAAACGTTTTCTATAACCTTTTTTTTAGCTTGGCAAGCATTATTTTTAATTTTTAAAAAATATCTCAAAAATCGCGGCTGTCCCGCCCAAGATTAACCTTAATCGGCACATATTTTTCTTCCTTGGTCGGCTTTTCTTGCCCTGCGTTCTGCTCGGTTAACATTTTCTGCTTGCGCTCTTCAATATTTTTCTTTTGCTCTTCTATATGAGCCTTATGCTCACCCTCAAGCCTTTCAGCATGAAACTCTTTTGCCTTTTCAAAAATAACCGCATCTTTCTCCTCCGGCTTTTTAATAATCGTTTCCCTAACTTTCAAAAAGCTTTTTACTAACTGGTCGGTGCTAATGCTCCCTTTAGTCAAATCAATCCAACCGGTAAAATGCCCGTTACTTAAAAATTCGGAAAAATCAATATAAAAATGTTTAGCTTTCTTTTTCTTCTTCGGCGCTAAAATTTTTTTCAATTCATCGGCACTCGGTATCCGTCCTAAAGCTTGTGCAATCTGCTCCGGCGTGATAATACACTCGCTCAAATCAAGCTCCATAATATTCACGCCCGTAAAGTCAATTCCCGTAAAATCAACCCCTTTCAGATTAACCTGCCGCAAATCAATCTTCGTTAAATCCAAAAGGGAGAGGTTAATCCGCTGCAAATTAAGTTTATGCGGATAATAAATTGCCAAATACTCAACCAATGCCTGCAACTCTTCTAAAGCGAGCTCATCCAACACAATATCAATTAAAATGGCGTCTTCAATATCCGCATCGCGCAGAATAACGCCTTCCATATTGGCTCCGGTAAAATTTGTTCCCTTTAAGGTTGCACCGGCAAAAATAACATCTCGTAAATTAGCGCCCGATAAATCCGCTCCGGACAAATCCGCCCCCGTAAAGTCCGCCCCTTCAAGGTTAGCGTCCTTAAAATTCGCATCTTCTAAATTTGCCGCCGAGAAATCCGCTTGGCTTAAATCTTGACCGGAATAATCAAGTCCTGAAAGCCTTTCTCCAACATGGTATTCTCCGTCCGAAAGCCCCTTGCGCCGCCCGTCCAAATTATCCAACCGGCTGATTTCATTAATAAGCGCTTTTCTTGAATGTGTAAATTCATAAAGCTTATTTTCAATTTCACCTTCAACCGCCGCGCCGCTCAAAGCCGCCTGCAAATCAGCTTCCATAGCTTCGCGAACCTGCCCGAGATTACCGTAATACGCCCTGAGCTTTTCAAGCCTCTCGGAAGCAGGCTTTTGCAACACCCGCCGCTCAGGCAAAACATTCACTTCGGCAACAACATCCTCCTTAACATTAGAAACCGGCGCAAATGAAATATCGCCATCAAGTCCTACATTATCTTTTTGCAAATCATCCATAAATAAAGCGCTTTCTTTATCAAAACTGCTTTATCATACATTGTTTTTTATAAAAACTCAAGCCTCTAATAAGTAATTCGGTCTTTTTTTATACAAAAAGACGCACAAAAGTACCCCGGGCAAGGTTAATAACGCACTAATCGAGAAAAAGACCGGCCACGAAGTCAACTCTAACACGCGCCCCGAAGTTGCCGCAAAAACATCTCTGGCAAATCCCGGCATTGACGACAACAGCGCATATTGTGTCGCCGTATATCCTTTATTACACAAGATAGACATAAACGCAATAATGGCCGTCGTTGCCATACCTGATGACAAATTTTCCAAAGAAATCGTAAAAATCAGCCACGAAATGCTATGTCCAGCATAATAAAGCGGAATATACAAAGCCGTTGTCAGCCCCTGAACCACAGAAAACAACAACAGCCCTTTTAACAAACCGATTCTGCCCAAAACATACCCTCCCAAAAGTCCGCCGGCAATCGTCGCAGCCATTCCGTAGAGTTTTGAAATATAAGCAATCTCCCCCTTACTAAAACCGATAACCGAATAAAAAGGATAAGCCATCGGTGCAAAATAGGCATCACTCAAACGATAAAAAAACACAAGCGCCAATGCCGCCAGCCAATACGGACGCTCCATAAAGCGTAAAAACGGCTCTTTTAACGCATAGTCTAAAACCGAGCGCTTTGCCGCCTTTTTCTCTGCCGCCCGCTCTTTAGGCTCTTTTGCCATCAAAACCGCCGCCATACCAATTAAAATAAACAACGCGTTAATAAAGTAAACCGTATTCCATGAAACCGCCGCCGCAAGCCCGATTGCCCCAGCGCTGGACATAATATTGCCAAGCCGATAACCCAAAACATAAACCGTTGCCCCATCGACCTCTTTTTCCGTATCTTGCGAAAATAATTCCACCCGAAACGCGTCTAAAACAATATCCTGTGTTGCTGAAAAAAAGCTGATGGCAAACGCCGCCGCCGCCATATATAAAATATGTCCCTCCGGTGTTAACAAAGAAATTCCGGCAATGCTGAGCAAAAGTCCGCCCTGTGCCAAAAGCGCCCAACTGCGCCGCCGCCCGAGCTTATAAAGCCACGGCACTTTAACCGTTTCCACCAACGGCGCCCAAAGCCATTTAAAAGAATAAGGCAGCCTCAAAAGCGAAAACGCCCCGATTGTCCGATAGGCAATATGATAATCCTGAAGCCATAAAGACAACGTTCCGAACACCAAAGCCAAAGGCAACCCGCTCGAAAACCCAAACGCCGTCACAATCAGCATTTGTCTTGAAAAAAAACCTTTAAGCTTCGTCATCTGAAAAATTAACCTTTTCTTCCACGATATAATGCGGCCGATTCTTCACCTCAATAAAAATCCGCCCGATATATTCGCCCAAAATCCCTAAAATGACCATTTGGATTCCGCCCAGGAGCAAAATAAACACCAAAAGCGACGCATATCCCGGCACATCCACGCCAAAAAGAATCGTCCGAACAATAATATAAAACGCATATAACATTCCAACCATAGAAAGCAATGTTCCCAAATAGCTCCAAATTCTTAACGGAAAAGTCGTTGACGCGGTAATGCCGTCAAGCGCAAAATTCCATAATTTCCAATAATTCCACTTGCTCTCCCCTTTCTTTCTTTCTGCTCGCACATATTTAATTCCGCAAGACTTAAACCCGGTCCACCCAAACACACCTTTCATAAAAATATTGCGTTCTTTCAAACTTAAAATGGCGTTAATAACCTTTCTGTCAATAAGCCTGTAATCCCCCGCATTGTACGGAATGGGAGATTGCGTCATCAGATTATAAATTTTATAAAAAAGCATGGCCGTCGTGCGTTTTAAAAAGGTATCACTTGTCCTGTCATCGCGGATTCCGTAAACCATATCATAGCCTTCTTCCCACTTTTTGATAAAATCGGCAATCAGCTCCGGTGGGTCTTGCAAATCAACATCCATCGGCACCGCCGCCCTGCCCGAGCAAAACCTCAAGCCTGCCATCATCCCGTATTCTTTACCAAAATTGCGTGAAAACTTAATAACCTTTATCCTTTTATCCTCTTTGGCATAATCTAACAACAATTGATACGTTTTATCAACCGAACCATCGTCAATAGCGATAATCTCATATTGATAAGAAAAAAGTTTTCCCATAACCTCCCTGATTTTATTAAAAAACAGCGGCACGCTCTCTTCTTCATTATACATAGAAACAATAATCGACAAATCCGGCTTATCGTTAATTCCTTTACAAATTTTCGTCATCTCATATTCTCCCTTGCGTCCAAGTTTCGCCGTTTTCAAAACAATTTTATCTTTTTAAACATAAAACACAATTTCTTTGGTCTTTATTAACAGATTTAAATTAAAATACATTTCATAACTTTTTTTTATTTA
The DNA here is from genome assembly GCA_017939155.1 of Alphaproteobacteria bacterium. Taxonomy (GTDB): domain Bacteria; phylum Pseudomonadota; class Alphaproteobacteria; order RF32; family CAG-239; genus CAG-267. The sequence continues at coordinate 6,348 of JAGAZZ010000049.1, forward strand.
GGAACAAAAATGTCTTTTATTCGCTCTATTGCCACTTTTGGCGGTTTTACCATGGTCAGCCGTATCACCGGCTTCCTCAGAGATATGTTGATTGCAAATTTTTTAGGCGCCGGTTCGGTGTCAGACGCTTTTCTTGTTTCTTTCAAATTGCCGAATTTGTTTCGAAGCCTGTTCGCCGAAGGGGCATTTACTTCTGCTTTTGTTCCGCTCTTTTCCTCCAAGCTTGTTTCCTCAGGGAGGGAAGAGTCCGTCCGTTTTGCTGCCAAAGCCGTTTCTTTGTTAACGTTCATCTTAATTCTCTTTGTGTTTTTATTTGAGCTTTGTATGCCCCTTGTGGTCAAAGTTTTAGCCCCGGGCTTTGCCGCAGACACCGAAAAAGTAGCCCTGACAATCGCCCTTTGTCGTATTACATTTCCCTTTCTGTTGTTCATCTCGATTGTTTCTTTTCAAGCCGGTATTCTAAACTCTTTTGACCGCTTCGCCGCCCCCGCCGCCACACCGATTATCTTAAATTTGGGCATTATCGCCTCTGGTCTTTTTTCCATAACTTTCCTAAAAACCCCTGTCTACGGTCTTGCTTGGGGCATAACTCTCTCCGGTATCATCGAAGTCCTTTGGCTCAAATACTTCTTAAACAAAGAAGACCTGCGCATTATCCCTGATTTTAACATCAAAAAACTTTTTAAAGATACCGAAATCAGAACGCTGTTTAAGCGTATTGCCCCGGGAATTGTCGGCGCCGGCATATACCAAATTAATATGGTTGTAGACACAATTCTTGTTTCGCTTGTTTCAAGCGGTGCCGTTTCTTGGCTATATTATGCCAATCGCTTAGAACAACTGCCTTTAGGCGTTATCGGCGCGGCAATCAGCGTCGCCCTCTTGCCGCTGTTAACCAGAAAACTCAAAGCAAACGACTTAAAAGAAGCCGCCGACACGCAAGACAAAGCCGTCATTTACGGTCTGATGATGTCACTGCCGACCGCCGTTATTTTCATAAGCCTTGCCGATTCGCTGGTCGAACTTCTTTTTGAACACGGCAAATTCACCGCCTCAGACACCTACAAAACAGCATTAGCTTTAAAAGCTTACGCCGTAGGACTCCCCTGCTATGTTATGGTTAAAGCGTTAATGCCAAACTTCTTTGCCCGTGGCGACACCACTACGCCGGTTAAATACAGCGCCGTTGTTTTTGCCGCCAATTTGAGCTTAAACCTTATCTTAATGAAACCTTTTGGTCATGTCGGCATTGCCGCTGCCACTTCCGCCGCTGCTTTCGTATCACTCTATCAATATCTCCACGGGCTGAAAAAACGCGGTTACTGGAGCTTATCCGCCGCCTTAAAACAAAAAATCATAGATATTACCCTCTGCACAATCATTATGGGAGTAATCCTCTCCCTCGCCCAATACCTCTTAAATCTTATCCTCCCGCCAAAGCACCTAGGCTTTTTATTCCTAAAATTATCCGTTATCGGCATAATCGGACTTGCAACTTTTTTAATCTCGGCTAAAATAAAAGGTGTGCTAGACATAACCGCTATCATAAAAAATCTGTTATCAAAGAGAAAAAGAGATGACAAAACTTCAATTAAACAAGCTTAAACAAGCCATAAAGAACCTTGCAAAACAAAGCGCTAAAAGTTTTTTGCACTTCAAAAAGCAGCTTACATCCTCAAAATCTCCTCTAAACAAAAAAAATTTTGTTAATCTGATAAAGCTTTTAGCCGAGCGTTGGCGCGTTTTTTCTTTGGTACTCATTGCTTTCATCTCCATATATTACGGTTTGGGTGCCGCTATCAGTTCAGAAATAAAAAACCACTTAAACCAAGAACTCAAAATCACAACTCCAATGCAAAGACACCTTCCCGCCGCTATCATTCACGTTCTAAAGACGCAAATTGTCGATTCTCCGTGGACTCCGTCGCTTCCGGCTATTTTTCCGGCTTCGATTCTTGATAATATGCCAAGCTTTCAAAAAGGCGCCAAAGATAGTGCCAACTTTTTTATCAAAAAGCTTGCCGCCCGTCATGCCGACAAAAACTTAAAAGAAGCCTCCCAATTGTTAGATTATCCGTCGGATATTTGGCTCTTTTCACGCATAAAAGAAGACAAGCTCGCCCCGGGCTCTGCCAAACAATACCGCAAAGCGATTGATAAGATTGCCGAGTTTAACGCCTCTCCTACCATTCCCGCCATAACGCCGACACAAGACTTTTTATATTTCACCAAAGCCGTTATCTCCCGCCTAAATCGTCACATTTCTCACTTAGGCAAGCATATCCGCGAGCATAACGCTGAGCTGCTTGATTTTAAAGCCGATGACATTTTTTATCAAACCCAAGGTGAAATTTACACCCTGCATTACATTTTAAGCGCTTTGGCAAAAGATTATAAAGAAGAAGTCATTAAAGCTGAACAATACGAAAATATAACCGCGGCGCTAAGCTTCCTTGAACTTGCCGAAATGCTAGACCCGCTGGCCGTCAAAAACGCCTCCCCGAATGACGTGTTTGAAGCCAACCACTTGCTTTATCTTGCTTATTATTTATCCGAAGCGCAAAGCCGACTGAAAACCGTATATTACAAAACCAAACTAAAATCAATGAAAGCCAACCCATGAAAATTGAACAAAAAAAATTAACCGACACGGCAACGCTTCTGTTTTTCACCGCTCCGCTTCCTGTCATCGGCACTTTTTATTACCCGAAAGACGAACACCCTTTGTTGCAAAACATCTCTGAAGCAGGACTTGCCGAAACCTTGCTCTTAACCGCTGATTTTTTATATCTCGAAAGCAAGACACCGGCAGATTTACCGGACCTTGAAATGCTGGCAATTGCTGAAATAGATGATTATGCCTCTTCTGCCCCCACCCAGCTAACCGCACCAAATACAAACACAGAAGCCAAAATCAGCCTTATCCTTAAATTAATCATCGCTCCATTCTTACAAAAAGACGGCGGGGATATTAAATTAGGAAACTACGACAAAGGCATCGTTTCCGTCCGCTTTTTAGGAAAATGCAACGGCTGTCCCTATGCAACCAAAACCTTAAAAGAACGTGTTGAAAAAAATTTAATTCGTTACCTCCCCGAAGTCAAAGAGGCTGTTTTAATATGATAAAAAAGCTGTTGTTTTTTTTAATGTTCCTTTTGTTTCTCCCTTTGCTTGCCAAAGCCGAGATGAAAATAACCGAGGCAGGCGGCATAATCTACATCAAAAAAACAACCGTTTCCGAACTTGAAAATATCTTCAAAAAACATAAATACCTTCGTTTTCGCGGTCTTGATGACAATGCTTATCCGGCTATCTTCTTATCCACGCTTCCCACAGATTTTTCAGAAATAAAAAGCCAAAAATACCGTAACGAATTATTTATCCGGATTTTAACCCCGCTTGCCCTGAAAATTAATGAAGAAATCTCAAACGAACGCAACACTTTATTACGGCTTGAAAGAAAATTTGCTCAAAACGGCACTCTTTCCTCAAACGAAACCGAAAAGTTAGAAACCCTAGCCTTAAAATATGATGTTTTCACCCGCTTAAAAGGAGCAAACCGCATAGGCTATTTATTAGAAAATCTGAAGCAACGCGTAGATATTATCCCTCCCTCAATCTTTGTTGCCGCTGCAGCAATGGAAAGCAATTGGGGAACATCGCGCGTCGCCACCCTTGCTAACTCGCTTTATAAAGAAAAAGTTTGGTATACAAATGAAGGTCTTGAACCGCTTGAAAACAAAGACGACGGTTACCGCTTTAAGATTTTTAACAGTTTAATTGATAGTATGCGTAGCTTCGCCCTTACCTTCAATTCAAATAAAATGTATGAACCCGTTTGGTTAGCCCGCGCTTTATCTGCAAAGCGCCACGATACTGTTCTCGGTGAAAGCATTGCCTATGCGCTGGCTACTTCCTCAAACCTGCCAAACTTTGCCGGTATCTTGAACTATACCGCTGCGTTTTATGACTTTATGTCATTAGACCTCGGTCATTTAAAAAGGATAAACAACAATGTCCCCTGAGATTATTCCCGTTTTCTGCAATCAAAAAAATATGGCAAACTATGCCTATATCATCAAAGCCCCGCAAACGGGTAACGTCGTCATTATAGACGCCGCTGAAACCACCCCTCTTTTACAAAAGCTTGAAGAGCTTAACCTCACCCCAACGCATATCTTAACCACACACCATCATTTTGACCATGTTGGCGGCAATTTGGCGCTAAAGGAAAAATATAACTTAAAAATTATCGCCCCCGAAAAAGAATTTTCCACTACTCCCGGAGCAGACATTCCAGCAACAGAAAATCAGGAAATCAACCTAAACGGTCTTTCCTTTTCCGTCATAAACGCCCCCGGGCACACCTTAGGTCATGTTCTCTATCACTTAAAGCAAAACAATGCCTTATTTACCGGAGATGTCTTGTTTAACCTTTGCGTCGGAGGTCTTTTTGAAGGAACGCCGGCTCAAATGTTTGAAAGTTTGCAAAAAATAAAAAAACTTTCCGATGATACCCTGATTTTTCCTGGGCACGAATACACACGTTCCTGTCTGCCGCCCAATCTACCCGACACCCCGGAATTTAACGCCTATATAGAAAAAATGTTTAACCGTGAGCAAGGTCTTGTTGCTCCGGCAACCCTTAAAGAGGAAAAAGCTTTTAACCCCTACCTCATCCCCCAAACATTAAACGCTTTTCTGGGACAAGAATAAATGTTTTTAAGCCTAAACAAAAAATTTTTCTTAACCATTTTGGCTTTCTTTTTATTAAGTGCCGGAATCTTTGCAATTATATTCAACGAAATCATCGGCAAAAAAATCAGCGAAGAACACAGCAGTATCGTTTCAAGAAACCAATATGTTATTGATATTTTAAACGAAAACATTATGCTGCGCAAAAAGCTCAATCTCCTGGCTCCGCAAAAAATCCGCCAAATAGACGGCAATTTGGATAAAAAACAAGAAGAACTCTCCAAAGAGCGTAAATTAAACGAAGAATTAAATCAAAATTATAACGAAAGCTACGCAACTTTAGCCGAAAACTTAAAAATCATCAGTTTAGGCTCAATCTTAACCCTTATGTCTTTAGTTATCTTATGGTTTTTGCTTCGCCGCTGGGTCATCACCCCGATTGATAAGCTGATTTTACTTTCCGTTGCGGTTGCCAACGGTGACTTTTCTAAGCGTCTGAAAACCAAACCCAAGCACTTCACCGATGAATTTAATACCTTAATGACCACCATAAATTTTATGCTTGATAACATAGAAAACAACATCAATAACATCAAAGAAAAAGAAGTCTTTTTACAAAATCTCATTGACGCCTTGCCGGACGCCGTCAGGATAATTGATGATGACTATAACATTATCCTCTCCAATAAAGCCTACAACGAGCACATCAAAAAGCAATATCTCTTTAATAAGCCCAAATGTTATGAAACTTATGATAAAGAAGCTTCCTGTCCGTGTAGCTCAGCTCAATACATCTGCCCTATAAAAGAATTAAAACAAAAACACTCTAATAACATAAAACTGATACACTATGTCAACAACCGCCCGCTTTCCATAAATTCAGCGCGTGTATTTCTTAATGGCAAACAAGGTATTGTTGAATCAATCCGTGATTTAAGTGAAAACGTCCATTTTTCACATCAGCAAAAAATCTCCTCCTTAGGCTTTCTTGCCACATCGCTTGCCCACGAGATGAAAAACAATCTCGGTGCCATTAACCTCATATTAGACGGTTTATTACAAAAATATTATCCCGACACCGCAACCCCGTCAGAAAAACAAAAATACTTAACTCTGATTTCTCAGCAAATCAAAGAATGTATCAAAGTCCCCGAACGCTTATTAAAACTCTCCCGCAACACTGACCAACCCGACAACGATTTTAACATTGCTTCAAACATTTCAGACATTCTCTCTTTGCTTGATTATGAAATAAAAAACAAAGGCATAAACTTAATCAAAAACTTTTCTAACTTAAAAGAAAACCTTTGTGGCAATGAAACCGATTTTAAGATGATTATTCTAAATTTGGTACAAAATGCAATCAATGCCATGCCCAACGGTGGCACGCTTGAGGTCAAAACCAACACCGCAAAAGACAAGCTCATCATAGACATCAAAGACACCGGTTGCGGCATTTCCGAAAAAGACTTAAAACATATCTTTGAACCGTTTTATTCCACCGCCACCACCAAAAACAAAAAAGGAACCGGCTTGGGTCTTGCCATTGTCAAAGACTTAACTGCGCAATTTAACGCGCAAATCACCGTTTCAAGCCATGAAAACCAAGGTACGGCCTTCCAAATTGTCTTTCCCCGTCAAAAAACATAAAAAATGCTTGTAAAATAAGATTTTGCGGTATATATACCAAAAAAAAGAATTTAAGAGGAACTATAAATGAGTAAAGAAGAACTTCTTGAACTAACCGGAGATGTTATAGAAAAGCTCCCTAACGCTATGTTTAGAGTAAAACTCGAAAACGGCGTAGAAATTTTAGCGCACACCGCAGGCAAAATGCGCAAATTCCGTATTCGCGTTATGGTTGGCGATAAGGTTGACATTGAAATGACCCCTTATGACTTAACCAAAGGGCGCATAACATTCCGCCATAAAGATTAAAAAACGGGTTGCTTACGCAGCCCGTTTTTTATTTTTCTTATTTTACCAGCATTAGTTTCTTAACATCAATCATCACTCGGTTTGCTTCTCTATCGGTCTTGCCATAAATAATGATTTCATCTTTCGGTGTCACGCGCTGCCCGCGCCAAATCTTGTCATCAATCTTGACTATAACGTTTTTAGCTCCGTCCGTAAAGCTGTATTCATCTTCGTTAAGTTGGGCTGTCAAATATCCCTCAACCGAAACATACGTCCCGTCAGCGCTGTCCAAAACATTTTGAACGCTCATCAAAGCCGGCGCCTGAACCTCAAAACCGCCTTTTTTGCGCATTTTTTGTTCAACTTTGCAGTCACAATCATCACAACCGCAGTGATGCTTGGCATAAGCGCCCGAACTAAGCACCACGCCGGTCATCAATAAAAATAAAAACTTTTTCATAAAATCCTCCTTGTTTAATGACAAGAAAGATATATCGTCTTCATTCCTTGTTTCAATATAGCCTTATTTTTTAACTCTCAAAAGCGCCTTATCGCCAACCGAAAGTCCAAGCTCCCGCGCTTTTCCGCCATTAATCTCCAAAACATAGCAAAAATCCCGCTTACTTTCAATCCGTGTTAAAGAAAGCGGCTCTGCGTTCTCATAAACGCTGACAATTTTCATATCACAATCTAAAAACAACATATCAAGCGGGATATAAGTATTTTTCATCCACATCGCAACACCCTGCCCCTCAAACCGGCGAAAATCAAACAGCATACCACTAAATTCGGGCATTTCTTTAACAAACATCAGCCCCTTTTTTAATTCCTCATCGCTTTTGGCAATCTCAACATCAAACGAAGCTTTATCGCCGATTGTAAGCTCCGTCGCCTGCGCTGTTCCCCAAAAAAGGAAAAAAACAATCACGAAAATCCGCATAAAAACTCCTCAAAATTTACCATATTTTAGAACTTAATCCTCTAAGCTGTCAATAAGAATTATCAGAAAGAACCCTAAATGACAGCTTTAATCAAAAAAAATGAACTCTCCTTATGGCTGACAGCTTTTATAACCCTTTGCCTGTGCTTTTTGCCTCTGCTTTGCGGTTTTGTTTGGGGAAATCACGACTGGTTGCCCCTAAAAAACGGCACAAACCTCACAAGCGGGTTAATAGAAGGACGTTTCACCCAATTCATACTGCCGTTTTTTTTATTATCAGGTCAAATTCTCCCCGTTTTCAGCCAACTGCTGGGCTTTGCCTTTTATGCCGCCGCTTTGGTTCTGCTCTTAACCCGTTTTTTTGAAATAAAAGCGAATAATATAAGCTTTGCCCTTATCATCACAACCATCGCCTCTCTGCCTTTTATAACTGAAATTCTTTACTTTCATTTCATCGTCTTAAGCCAGCTTTCTTGGCCGTTAATCATCGTTTTTTCGCTCCTTGCCGCTAAAAAAGCATATCCCTCCCGTCACCCCGTCGCCTATACTTTGTTAAGCCTGCTCCTCTTGTTAACCGCGCTTGGCGGCTATCCTGCCTCAGCAGGCTTTTTCATCACCTCAACTTGTATCTTGATTTTTATAGAGCTAAAAAAAGCTCCCTCAATCAAGCAACTGTTTTACACCTTTACCCCCTTTGTCATAAGTTTTTTAGGCGCCTTTCTTATCCTGATTATGATTTACGCCAAACTCAAAGCCGCGCACCTAACCAATGAGATGTACAATAACCACACCCCAAACATCTTATCCCTGCTCACGAACATACTGCCGACAATCAAACTCTCTTTCTTAAGCCTGATAACCCCTCAGCCTTTTTTCTCGCTTACTTTCAAACTCCTAACCGCTTTTATCATCCTGTCAACCATCGTCATAGACCTACACCAATGCAATTCCCTCGCAAAGCGCCTCATTCATATCAGCTTATGGATATTTTTAATTTTATTGTTAAAATTCCCCGCCTTAATTTCCTCTGATACCCCCGACAGTGACAACTATTTTTCTCAAAACGACCCCGCCGCTTTTATGGTTCGGGCAGATTTTTATGCACTCCCGCCACTTCTGTTGTTTTGTTTAAGCACTTTTTTACAATCCAAATTCCGCCTCATAAAAAACTTTTCTTTCATCATGACTGCCCTGCTTTTGTGGCTTAACATCAACACTAATCTGTCTTTTGCCAAAACGCACCTTTTAGGCTTCACGGCAGAAAACCGCCTCATAGAACGCTTAAGCTCTCGCATTCAAAACACATCTTCCTTTTCTCCTTATGTTTATTACACCATTGTTCAAGCCGGAGAGTTGCCTTTAAGACAAAAATATTACTCTGCCTCTCCTCTTGAAAAATACGGTCTTTATACCTTAAAAACCCCGTATATCCGCCATTGGCTCCCCCACGAATATTATAACTTTTACCCGCCTTTTTCTTTTGTAAAAAGTGCCAACGCCATAACGCCTGAAACAATCACCAACGATATGACCCGTTTTTTAACCACGCGAATAAAATCTTGGCCGTCATCCGATTCGCTATATGTTGATGATACCTACGCCGTCATCGCCTTAACACCTACAGGCAAAGAGATGTTAACCGGACAATTTAACCAACTGCAAAGAGGCTATCATGATTAAAACCCTAAAAAATCTTTCTCTTTTCCCGGATAAGATTGACCTCAAATCTTGGCTCATCTCTTTTCTTATCATCAATTTTTGCTTTTTATACCATAGCCTAAATTTTATGTGGGGCAACCATGATGTCAAATTCATCAAAGAAGAATTGCTTTTAACCTCCGGCTTGTTTGAAGGACGTTTTACTCAGTTTATTCCCTACACTCTTCTAACCAACGGACAAATCCTCCCTGTCTTAAACAATCTCATAGGCTTCTTCTTTTTAACCTTAGCCCTATGGCTTTTAGCCAAATACTGGAAGATAAAAAAATCACTCCTAAACTACACCCTGTTCATCACCTTTTTTGCAACGCTTCCCTACACCCTCTCTTGGCTATATTTTACATTCATCACCATCAGCTGCCTCTTATGGGCGTTTATCGCCATATTAGGGCTTTATTTCTCCGCTCAAATTTATCAAAGTCCAAATAAACTTGCGCTCTCAAGTGTATCAATCCTCTGTTTTTATGTCACGCTCGGCGGTTATCCCCCGATAATCAACACTTTTTTGGTCTGTCTTGCCGCCAAGATTGTCTTTTCTTATGTGTTTGAAAACAAAACGCTCAAAGAGTTATTGATAATCCATAAATACACCCTGCTTAACATATTGATTGCCGCCGTTTTTTTCAAAACAACGCTTCACTTCCTCCCGCATGATGAAGTTTACAATCTTGAAACCACACCGCTCTCAGCCCTTCCTGCCAAGTTCATCACCACCTTAAAAATCGCTTTCAGCCAATTTTACATCACCACGCCGTTTATGCCCCGCGGCTATAAGCTCCTTCTTTTAACCCTCTGTATCTTAGCTTTCCTCGGCGCTTTAATAAAAACTGACGGTTACACCCGCAAGCTCATCACACTTGTTCTCCTCATCGGCACAATATGGACAACATCTCTGACCACGTTTCTCGTCGTCCCGCACACAGAATTTGTTTCAAGAATAGATTTTTACGGCTTTGCCTTTCTCTATGCTTTTGCCTTAGGCTTGTTATTAAGCTTCGAACTCCCGCTTGCCCAAAGCATAGCCCTAATTCTCGCCCCCATACTCATTTTCCAAAACATCATCAACGACTATCGTGCCTTAAAAAGCTGGCAACAAGGCTTTGAAGCCGAATTTCAGATTTTAGACCGTATTATAGAACGTGTGGAAAACCACCCGAACTTTACCCCTTCCCGCCAATATCGTTTCTACCAAATTGGCGACATCTCTCTGCGTCCCGCTTACCACCAAACACGCTATGATAAAGATGATGTCTTTCTCATCTCTCTGCCCTATCTTGCGATGTGGCAAGGTGAAAACCTGATGGAGTTTTACTCTCCCTTTGCCTATATTAATCACCAAACCCCGCTTTTAACCACTGACATCACACCGGAAGTCTATGACTTCTTTATCCATAAAGCCGCCCCCTTCCCTCACAAAAACGCCGTTTTCATCAACAACGACATCATAGTTGTAATCTACGACCAAACAGGTCTTGACGATTTCCGCCAAAAAATTAAACAACTCTATCCCGAAATCTAAAAAATTAATAAAAAAATTACATTTTTGCGCTATAACAAACAAAACTAACCCTAAAAGAGGTGTGCCATGAACCATATTGCCAAACTAGCCATCATAATTCCCTGCTTTAATGAAGAAGAGATTTTTCCTCAAAGCTTAAAAACGCTCATCGCGCTTCGCCAAAAGCTCATCAAAAAAAATCTAATTGCGCCGACAAGCGAGCTCGTATTTGTTAATGACGGTTCCAAAGACACCACTTGGCAATTAATTGAAAAAGCGCATAAAAAATCCGCTTTTGTAAATGGTATCTGCTTGTCAAGAAATTTTGGTCATCAAGAAGCCCTGCTTGCCGGTCTTTACAACACCACAGCAGACATCTATGTCACCATAGACGCCGACCTCCAAGATGACCCGAACGTCATTGAGCAAATGATAGAAAGCTATTACCAAGGTTGTGAAGTAGTATACGGCGTACGCTCCCGCCGCGATACAGACAGCTTTTTTAAAAGAAACACCGCCCTTTTGTTTTATAAACTAATGAAAATTTTAGGCGTGGAATTAGTTGCCAACCATGCGGATTTCCGCCTCCTCAGCCACCGCGCCGTTGAAGCAATGGGAAGTTTTACCGAAAAAAACCTCTTTTTGCGCGCGATTGTCCCCCTCATCGGCTTCAAATCCTGCAATGTTTATTATGAACGAAAAAAACGTGAGGCCGGCACCTCAAAATATCCCTTAAAAAAGATGATTTTGTTCGCCCTAAAAGGTATCTCGAGCTTTTCTGCCGTTCCTCTTCATCTCATCACGTTGTCAGGCGTCATTATCTCTACCATCAGTTTCTTTCTTATGCTTTGGACACTCTATGCTTACACTCAAGGCTCAACCATTGTCGGCTGGGCGTCTTTGATGTCCGCCATCACCTTTTTTAGTGGTATCACCATTTTGTTTATGGGGATTATCGGCGAATATATCGCCAGCATTTTTATTGAGGTTAAAAACCGCCCCACCTACATCATAGCAAAAAAGACTTCCGAACAATGACACCAACCTGCAAACCATATTCTCTAAAATTAAATCCCGTTTTTTTCAAAAACTGGTTTGCGCTTTACCTTTGGACATTGCTCTTTTTTGCCCCCTTTATCATAAATTTTTTATGGGGCAACCACGACTGGGGTTGGGTCAAAGACGAAACGCCGCTCTTAAGCGGTGTCTTTGAGGGCAGATTTTCGCAGTTTATCCTCCAGACAATGCTGTTTTCTGGAAAAATCTTACCGGTTTTAACCCTTTGCATTGCTCTGTTGTTCTTTGCGCTTGCCGCACTTTTACTGCTTGATTTGTGGCAAATCCCGCAAAAAAGCATTTATATCATCACGCTTTCCCTCTTTTTAATCACTTCTCCCTATATCCTCTCCTGGCTTTATTTTGCTTTTATTATTCTAAGCAATCTCACTTGGCCGCTTGCCATCATCATCGCCTGCAAATTATTAAATCAAAACTCCTCACCCACAAATTTTTCCCTCTCTGTCATTTTATTTACATTAGCGCTTGGCGGCTACCCGCCGGTAATTAATATGGTCGGCGTCATTTTCTTTGCTACCGCTTTGATAAACTTATGTTTTGACAAGCTCTCCCCAACAACGATACTCAAAAAATACATACCACACGCTTTGAGCGCTGCACTTGCCGTTTTTTTCTTTCTTATCACCCAATATTTCTTAAAGAAATACGGTCTGCAAAATGACACTTACAACACAGCAAGCATTTCTTTTACCAACATCCCCGAAAAACTCACCTTTTGTATTTCTTCCGCTATAAAACAATTCATCACGCCGACATCTTTTATCAGTAGTTTTTATAAATACACCACTTTAATAATCTTTCTTTCCGCCGCGGTTAAGCTTTTCCAAAACCTCCCGCGCGGTTTTTCTGCCAAACTGACATTTATTCTCCTGATGTCAGGAATGTTGCTTTCTTCCGTCATAACCGTTTTTCTTTCTGAAAACACCAGTTACGTCCTCTTTGAACCGCGTATAGAATTTTATGGTCTTTTATATATCTACTTTTTTTCGTTCGCCGTTCTTTTAAAAACCACGGATAAACTAGCCAAAAACGTCGCTTTTTCAGCCCTTATCCTGCTTTTATGGTATAATTTCAGCACCCTTTCCGACGCCTCTAAAGTCTGGAAGTTCGGAATGTTCGCTGAAACCAATCTTGCCAACCGTTTTCTATCTCGCTTAGAACAAAACAAAAATTTCTCACCGGATTTCCCCCGTTACACTTTCATCCAAAGCGGCACTTTAAGTTTAAGACCAAAATATTATCACTCCCCCACCGCACAAAAAGCCGATTCGTATACCCTAACCGCGCCCTACATCCCCTGGCATCTCCCCACAAAAGCCTATCAATTCTACTACCCGACATCGTTCACCGCTATGGATTTTGATGTCTATTGGAGTTTTATCCCCTTTGGCGCCCCGCCGCACACAGCGGAATTTATCCGCTATATAAAAGAAAACGCCACTCCGTGGCCGCACCAAAACGCGATTTATATAGACCACTCACACATTATCCTAACCCTCTCACCGGACGGTATTTGGCGCGCGTCACAATGGCTGGATAATAACTTTTAGTTTTATCCTCATCAAGCGACAAATCTCTTGTCATCAATATCATTTTAGCTTACACTCAAGAAATTGCTAGGAGAAAAAATGGATAACCAAACAACCTCAAACCTGTCATTAGGACAAAACCTTTGGAACATCGCTGAAATTAACGAGCGATGTGCCGAATTATTATGCCAACAGGAAAACATCTCCGCCTCCTTAGCCAAACTTTTAATTTTGCGAAAAATACCCTCAAATGCCATTACCGGCTTTTTAAACCCCAAATTAGCCACATTAACGCCTGACCCGTCTATCCTTAAAGATATGGACAAAGCAGCCGAACGGATAGCCGAAGCCGTAATTAATCACCAAAAAATTGCCATTATCGGCGATTATGATGTTGACGGTGCCACGTCAACCTCGGTTATGCGCTTATTCTTAACCTATCTCGGCGTATCAACCGCCGTGCATATCCCCGAACGCGAAGAAGGCTACGGTCCGAGCGACCTCGCTTTTCAAGAATTTTCTGATTTTGGCGCTAATCTGGTTCTAACGGTAGACTGTGGCACATCCGCCTTTGAGGTTTTAAACCGAGCCGCCCAAAACTTTGACATTATCGTTATTGACCACCACGAAGCTGAAACCAAACTCCCTGACGTCTATGCCGTCGTTAATCCCAAACGGCTGGACCAAAGCGACGAACGTCCGGATTTAGCCTATATGGCCGCTGTCGGTGTTGTTTTTATGACCATCATCGCCGTTAACCGCGCTCTGCGTCAAAAAGGCTTTTACACTAAAGACCTCCCTGAGCCGAAGTTAATGCAATGGCTGGACCTTGTCGCCTTAGGCACAGTTTGTGATGTTGTGCCTTTGTTAGGCTTAAATCGTGCTTTTGTCACGCAAGGCTTAAAAATTATGGCTGAACGCAAAAACCTCGGGCTAAAAACTTTAATAGACGCCGCAAACATCTCCGAAAAACCGGACGCTTATCACTTAGGTTTCGTTTTAGGTCCGCGCATAAACGCTTGCGGGCGCGTCGGCAAAGCCTCCATCGGTAGCAGGCTTTTATGCTCCTCAAACCCGATTGAGGCACTACATTTAGCCGAAGAAATGAACACTTATAATCAAGAACGCAAAGATATAGAATGTTTTGTGCTAGAAAAAGCCGTGGAAATGTTAGAAGGCTCGCCGCAAACTTACCCGATGGCTTTTGTTGCTTCCTCAGGTTGGCACCAAGGGGTTATAGGCATTGTCGCAGGAAGGCTGAAAGAACGCTACAATCTCCCTTCGTTCGTAATGAGCATTGAAGAAGATGAAGTCAAAGGCTCTGCCCGCTCAATAGAAGGAGTGGATTTAGGCGCTCTTATTATTGCCGCCAAAGAAAAAGGCGTCATCACCAAAGGCGGCGGGCACACCATGGCCGCAGGCTTTTCTTTAACCGAAGAGCAAATCCCCGCCTTTCGCCAATTCGCCGGTGAATATATCGCCAAAAGCTTAAATAACACCAAGCCCTATCCGATATTAAATATAGACTTAAGCCTGAGCCTCTCCGCAGCAAACAACAACTTATGCGAAGAGCTTGAACGCCTTAAGCCGTTCGGCACCGGCAATCCGGAACCGTTAATCCTTTTACGCGATGTTTATTTCCAAAAGCCATATATAATCGG
Source organism: Alphaproteobacteria bacterium (assembly GCA_017939155.1). GTDB lineage: Bacteria > Pseudomonadota > Alphaproteobacteria > RF32 > CAG-239 > CAG-267. The sequence goes on from JAGAZZ010000049.1 coordinate 21,384, forward strand.
CTCCGGACACATCAAATGCGAATTAACCAACCTCTCGTCAAACGCGCGCCTGACCGCCATTGCTTTCAAAGCCGCCGACACCGAACTCGGCAATGAAATTTTAAGTCGTCACCACAATTGTTATGACGTTGTTGGCAATTTACGTTTTAACCGATGGAATAACAGCACCTCGCTGCAATTCATCATTACTGATATAAAGAGGACACAATGAAAACAAAAAAAACAGAGAAAAAAACCAGTTTTTTCGGTTACGTCATCTCGAAATTAAAAACTTATCTCTTCACCGGAATCTTGGTCACAGCCCCCGTCACCATCACCTTTTATATGGCCTACGAGCTGTTTTTATGGATAGATAAATGGAGCCGCTCGCTCATTCCGCCGCAATTTGCCGCCAAAGATTTTATTCCCTATATCCCCGGTATCGGTGTTATCGTTTTAATCGCCGGTCTTATCTTAATCGGAATGTTCACCACCGGTTTTATCGGCAAATTCTTCGTCCGTCTAGGAGATTTTATCGTTTCAAAAATGCCCTTAATTTCAAGCATTTATTCTTTATTAAAGCAGTTGTTTGAAACAATATTTTCCCCAAAATCGCAATCTTTCAAAGAAGCCGTCCTTATTGAATACCCGAGGAAAGGGCTTTGGGTCATAGCTTTTTTAGCCGGACCCGTAACCAACGAACTCTCTGAAAAAATTAAGAACAATGATATGTTAAGCGTTTTCGTCCCCACCACGCCAAACCCCACTTCCGGCTTTCTTATTCTTGTTGAAAAAAAAGATATAATTAAGCTTGATATGAGCGTGGAAGATGCGCTGAAATATGTCGTTTCCTGCGGAATTGTTATGCCCGAAGAAGAAAAGCAAAAACATCTCAAAAAATAATTGACAACACAATAAAAACGCCGTTTAATAATCTTGAAGCAAAAATTGCTTTGTGTGGATTTAACCAAACTTGTCCGACACCCGATAGGACTAAATATGGAGAACTTTTATGAATAGAACTGCTGAATATGTGTCTTTAGGACACCCTGATAAAATTGCCGATTATATTTCCTCAGCCCTCTTAGACGACTGCCTCAAACAAGACAAAGCCGTCCGCTATGCCGTTGAAGTAATGGTAAAAAACAATAACATTATCCTAGGCGGAGAAGTAACGGGAAACATTAAACTTAATCACCTGCGCGCCATCATCAAAAAAGCGCTGCGTCAAATCGGCTATGACGAAAAATATAACGCTATTTGGCAAAACAACGCCATTGACATTAATAATCTGAAAATAACCAACCTCATCAGTGCCCAATCACCTGAAATCAGCCAAGGTGTCAACGCAAACGGCTGGGGTGACCAAGGCGTTTTTGTAGGCTATGCCGAAAAAGGCGACGGACTGATTAATCGTGAGTTATTCTTAGCAAAAAAATTAAACAACGCATTATATGCCAAAGCCCTGCAATCGCAAAATCTCGGGCTTGACATCAAAACTCAAATCACGCTTGATGAAAATAATAAAATAAAAACCGCCATCGCCGCTATCCCAATGTTAAAAAACGAAGATTTGCGCGCTTTTATCATCGAAACTTTAGGACAAACGCCCGAAAATCTTATCATTAACGGCACCGGCGCTTATACTTGCCACTCTTCAATAGCGGATTGCGGTATCACCGGCAGAAAACTCGCCTGTGATTTTTATTCCACCGCCTGCCCTGTCGGCGGCGGCTCTCCATGGACGAAAGACCCGAGCAAAGCAGACCTAACGCTAAATCTCTTTGCCCGCAAATTAGCCATTGATTATCTCAAAGATAATGACAAATGCTTTGTATACCTCTCCTCGTGTATCGGCAAATCCGAGCTTCCGAGCGCTGTCATCAAAACCATCAAAAACGGTATTGAAACCACAACCGACATTTGCCCGGACTGTTGCCCCAAAACGCTGATTGAAAGCTTAAAGCTCAATCGTCCGATATATAAAAAGCTTTGCCAAACCGGCTTAATGAGTTATTTCAACTCCAAAGGGAAACCGGCTTTTTAACTATACTAAAAGAGCGCCCCAACCGGAGCGCTCTTTTTTAATAGAAATAAGTTTTACTTCTCATCTGTTGACGGCAAAACCTTTTTTAACAGTTTTTGCCCTTGCTCGGTTCCGGCAAATGCCTCCAGCATTCCGCCCAGAGCCTGTCCGCCTTTGGCGCTAAACAAATCCATCACAGAGTTAACACCTTCGGCAACATTCCCGCCGGCATTGGCAATAACCTTAATCTCAGCATTACCGAGATTCTTAGCCTGTTCGATACCGACAGCCTGTGCAGCCTCAACCTTCTTAATCTCAATAAGATAGGTCTGATAGCCTTCGTTTTCGCCAATTTCTTTAGCAAGCGTAATTTGCGGTTGAACTTCAGCAAGACCGGCTTTTTCTTTAGCAATAGCCTCAGCCTCACCTTTGGCTTGGATACCGGCAGCCTCGTTCTTGGCAGCAACCAAATGAGCCTCAGACTCTTTGGTCTTCTTCACATACTCAGCCTGAGCCGTATGCTCTGCTTCGGTTTTGCGGCGTTCAGCCACCAATACTTGAGCATCGGCCTTGATGGTTTCGCTTTCCTTGTCAGCATTAGCATCAATGACAACTTTTTCCTTGTCAATCTCTGCCTGACGCACAGTCTTGACTTTGATAACTTCCATTTGTTTTTCCTGAGTTATCTTCGCCTGTTCCTGCACTTCCTGCTTAGACTTTTCATCGGCAATACCGACAGCCTTTTCGCGCTCAGCTTTACGTTTACCGACAGCCTCTTCTTTTTCCTGACGGCGAACTTCAACGGCCTGCTCTGCCTCAAGTTCGGCTGTTTCAGCTTCCTGCTTGTTTTTGGCAACTTCCTTGCGGCTTTCCATGTCAATGGCTGATTTTTTCTTCTCCATAATATTAGAGATGACTTTTTCACCCTCTTTATCACGAATATCCATCAGCTCGACACTCTTAACCGGCACAATACCCCATTCTTTAAGGTTAGCCGAAACCTCTTCGGTAAACTGCGCTCCGTAAACCGAACGTTTGGTCATAATCTCATCCAAAATATCCTGCGCAAGAATTGTACGCACCGCGCCTTGCACAATCTTTGTCAGATGATTTTCCAATGTCCTGTTATCCTCAATACGCGAAGCAGCCTGACGATAATCGGCAATACGGAAGAACGCAGTCACATCCACCACAAATGGTAGTTTGTCCTTGTCGTATGCTTCATACTCATCCAAATCAACCGAGAAGTTGTGCAAAGGCAGAATCTGTACTTCCACACCCCAAATCGGCACCCATGCCGGAATATGGTAATACACATTTCCTGACGACTCATCAGTATGAGAAACAGCGCCTGAATCAGCAGCAGAAACAACCGGTTTAACGTTTCCGTAAATCTCGGTTACTTTTCCGCGCCGCACAACGTGCACTTCAGAGGGTTTGACTACGCGGCGCAAAGAAAGTATCCAACGGATAATCCCCAGCACCACAACAACGATTAACACAACACCTGCCCATGGCAGATAATTCAAAACTTGTTCCATAAAACATAAAAATTTAAAGTGAATAAAAATTAAATATCAAACCCACTATAAACAGTCATTCTATTTTGTCAACACGTTTGTCAAAAAAAAGTTTATAAAAAAAATCATTTTTTCCCCTTTTGCTATTGCTTCACGAAAATTCACTCCCTATATAAACAAACAGAAAAGTTTTATAACGTAAAAAAGGATTTATTAAAATGAGCAACAAAGTATTAGGTATTGACCTTGGGACAACAAACTCCTGCTTCGCCATTATGGAAGGCGGCGAGCCCAAAGTTCTTGAAAACTCCGAAGGTGCTAGAACAACCCCTTCAATGGTCGCTTTCACCGACACGGACCGTTTGGTCGGTTATCCGGCAAAACGTCAGGCCGTAACCAATCCGGAAAACACCTTATTCGCCATCAAGCGTTTAATCGGTCGTCGTTTTGATTCTGCAGAAGTTGAAAAGGATAAAAACCTCGTTCCGTTCAAAATCGTCCCCGGAGATAATGGCGACGCTTGGGTTGAGGTTAAAGGTACCAAATATGCTCCGTCCCAAATCTCGGCGATTGTTTTGCAAAAAATCAAAGACTTTGCCGAAAGTTATTTAGGTGAAAAGATTGAAAAAGCCGTTATCACCGTTCCGGCATACTTTAACGACTCTCAACGTCAGGCCACCAAAGACGCCGGCAAAATCGCAGGTCTTGAAGTATTGCGTATTATTAACGAGCCGACAGCCGCTGCTCTTGCCTATGGTATGGATAAAAAAGCAACCGGTACGATTGCTGTGTATGACCTTGGCGGTGGTACGTTTGATATTTCTATTCTTGAAATCGGTGATGGTGTATTTGAAGTTAAATCCACCAATGGTGATACATTCTTAGGTGGTGAAGACTTTGACCAACGCTTGGTAAACTACTTGGCAGATGAATTCAAAAAAGAAAACAATATTGACCTTAAAGCTGACCGTTTAGCCCTGCAACGCTTAAAAGAAGCTGCTGAAAAAGCCAAGATTGAACTTTCTTCAGCCACACAAACTGAAATCAACCTGCCGTTTATTACCGCTGATATGAGCACCGGCACACCGATTCCGAAGCACTTAAACATCAAATTAACTCGTGCTAAATTAGAATCAATCGTTGAAGATTTGATTGAGCGCACAGTAGAACCTTGCAAAAAAGCTATGGCTGACGCCGGAGTCACCCCTTCAGACATCAGCGAAGTCATCCTTGTTGGCGGTATGACCCGTATGCCGAAAGTTCAGGAAAAAGTTAAAGAAATCTTCGGCAAAGAACCGCACAAAGGCGTTAACCCGGATGAAGTTGTTGCCGTCGGTGCTGCAATTCAGGGCGGTGTTTTGATGGGTGAAGTTAAAGACGTGTTGTTGCTTGACGTTACCCCGTTATCATTGGGTATTGAAACATTAGGCGGCGTGTTCACACGTTTGATTGACCGTAACACCACCATCCCGACCCGCAAATCTCAAGTTTTCTCAACTGCGGAAGACGGGCAGACAGCCGTTACAATTCGTGTTTTCCAAGGTGAACGTGAAATTGCCGCACACAACAAACTGTTAGGTCAGTTTGACCTTGTAGGTATCCCGCCGGCACCGCGCGGTATGCCGCAAATTGAAGTAACCTTTGATATTGACGCCAACGGTATTGTAAACGTTTCGGCAAAAGACAAAGCCACCAACAAAGAGCAAGCAATTCGTATTCAGGCTTCCGGCGGTTTGTCTGACGCTGATATTGAAAAGATGGTTAAAGACGCCGAAGCTAATGCCGAAGCCGATAAAAAGAAGAAAGAACTTGTTGAAGCCAAGAATCAGGCTGAAGGTTTAATCCACACCACGGAAAAGACCTTAAAAGAAAACTCTGACAAGGTTTCTTCTGCCGACAAAGACGCAATTGAATCTGCCATCACCGCTCTTAAAGGTGTTATGGAAGGTGAAGACGCCGCAGCTATCAAAGAAAAAACCGATGCTTTAATGCAGGCTTCAATGAAGTTGGGCGAAGCAATGTATAAAGCCCAAGGAGCCGCTGCCGGCGCACAAGGTGCCGAACAGGGCGCTCCCGAAGCAGAACCGAAAAAAGACGACAACGTTGTTGACGCCGACTTTGAAGAAGTTAAATAACAATTCTTCAACCTCAAAGCCCCGCTTAAATCAAGCGGGGCTTTTTTAATACATACTATCAAACTAGCGCATTTTTTGTTTTGCCTGTATAAGTGACAATGTATTTACTTGCTTGTCATTTTTGCCAAACATATTATGCAATAAGTCAACTCTTTCTTCAAAAATAGTTTTATCGGGCAATTCTTTATTAGTTCTTGTCAGCCACTCTCTATGTCTTTTGGCAAATTTCTCTTTTTCCGAAATCAAAACCTGAGCATCATACCCTGCATTTTTTGCCATTTGGTATCCTGATATATCCGCAAAATATTCTTGCCAATGCCGTTCTTTCCCAAAATAATCAACCGGTCGACTGGCAAAATCAATCCAATGCCCCAGTTCATGAGTAATCGTCGTTGCCAAATAATCTTCATTCACCTGAGCCGCATCCATCATCCCTTTTTCAATAACCATTAATGGGCGTCTTTTACCGTGAAGAAAAACCTCTGACATACACGCATCTTGCCCGTTTCTATCTTCAAAATAAAAAATAACCGGATTGTCTTTTAATATTTCCGCCAATAATTCATTAGCCTCTCCCTTGGCTTCAATAATCCGTGTTAAAATATTTTCTGCCCGTTTTTGATATTGCGTATCAGCCTCTTTATCGACCGCCACATATAAACACCGGTCATCTCTTAATCTTTCCATCGGCACTTTGGCACAAATATCAGAAACCTGCAATTTGTTTTCAAACAAAGCCCTTTGTTTTTCATCAACACCGCATTTTTGCATTAACCGACTAAAATGTTCTTTTAAATCATAATCCGTTAATATCGGTTTAGAAAATTTAGAATCTAAAAACTCCAAATCCGCTCGAACTCGCTCATCGCCTTTTCTTAATGCTCCAAATAATTCCAAAAAACCTTGCTCAATCGGCTTCCTTTCATCTTCTGCCAAATAAGGGAAACCTGCTTCACTCCATTTTTCAATCAGCTCGCCTAATTTTACCACGTTCATAAATTTATCTCCCATCCAAAACTAGATATATAATACCACAAAAACAACGGCAAAACAAGCTAAATATTTTCCCTACTTCTGCAATTCGGCAAACTTTTGTTTCTGCTCATCGCTCAACATAGTCCAAAACTCTTCAAAATACTTTTTTTCAATCTCGACAATCCGCTTTTTGCCGCTCTCGATTTCCTCCCAAATCGGGTCAATCTCTGCTTTAAGCTTTTCTTTCATCTCCACAAGCTTGGCGTTTTGTTCCGCGCTCAATTGCAAATTTTCGGCACTTAATTCCGCCGCATTAACTTGAAACGCCAACAACACAACAATAACAGCACTCCATACCTTTATCATTTCCATTCTCCTTAACTAATAAATTTTCCAATATTTTTAATAAGCCTTATTAATCAGCTCCAAATCTTCATCTGACATAAGTTGCGGATTTTTCCCATGGTCTAAGCTATATCCTTTAATTGCCTTGTCTTTATTAAACAACACCTTAGCCATCAATGTCCCGTCTTCATTATAAGCGTCAAGCATCCCGTGCTTTTTACCTTTTTCATAACTAACCTCGCCCATCAGCTCGCCGGACGGATAATAACGCTTAACTTTCCCCTCTTTGCGATTTTTAACATACGGTACTTCGTATGACAGATTGCCCTCTCTGTCATAAATCAAAGACAACCCATCCAAATCGCCATTAACATACACTGCGGTTGATTTAACTTTGCCATCTTCATAAAACTCTTTATAATCCCCCTCCAGCACATCTTTAACAAACGTGCTCTCGGAAACCAAATTTCCCGATTCGCCGTAATCTTTTTGCAAACCGTTCTTTTTGCCGTTTTTATATATAGCCTCGGTCACAAGTTTTCCGTTTTTATCATAAAATTTAGCCATCCCGTTGGCAACAGCCTCAACGTATGTCATCTCCATCTTCAACCCGCCGTCTTCATAATACTCGCGTCCTAAACCATCCACAATTCCGTCAACGTATGGCATTTCGCTTTTAATATTTCCATTTAAGAAATATTCGCTTTCAAGCCCGTTCTTAACATCATTTTTATAAACAACAGATAGCTTAACGCTTCCATTCGGATAATACGCTTTGGCAACACCGTTGCGAATATCATTATCGTATGTTACGGTTAGATTAAGCTTACCGTCTTTTTCATAAAAAGCCCCCTCGCCAGAAACAACGCCGTCTTTATACATAACAACAGACATCAACTCTCCACTCTCATAGTAGTTTTTCATCTCGCCGTTTTTCTGACCGTTAACGTACGGAACAACAGATTTTAAACGTCCGCTCTTATAATAAACCTTTTTATCGCCCACAATCTCATCATCTGCAAAAGAAAAATCTTCTGCAATACTGCCGTCATAAAAATAAACTTTGCCGGCACCCTCTTTTTTCCCGTCAAGATATGTGTAAATTTCTTTAAGGTTGCCGTCTTCAAAATATTCTTTAGCTTCGCCGTCACGCACGCCGTCTTTATAATTCACTCTGAGCAAAACAGTCCCATCAGGAAAATATGTTTTAGCCACGCCGTCAATTTTACCGTTTCTATACGGTACTTTTTCTTTCAAATTACCGTCATCATAATAAACAAACGCTGTTCCATCGAGTTTTCCGTTAACGTAGGGCATTTCGGCTGTTTTGATACCGCGTTCATTATAAAGAATCCCTACACCGTTCAACACGCCGTCAGTATAAGAATGCGAGCTTTTTTTGACGTTATTGTCATAATATTGTTCATAAACACCGGTCACCTCGACCCCGTCAACATCATACAAAACACCGTTAACAAGCCGCGCATCGTCATCTTTATAAATAAACTCGGCTCGCGCGTCTATTGAAGCACACGCCAAAACTGCGGATAATAAACATAACGGCAAAAATCTCATCATCGTTTCCTTCGTATTGATTAATCAAGAAAATCTTAAATGTCTGCCTTTATATATTCAAGCAAAAAGATTATTTGACCACATCATAAAAAAATCTCCCTTCAAGGGAGATTTCTATTTTAAGCTTCATCAGCCTTTTCCCGTCCGATAAACAGCCACTCCAGCGCAACCGCCAAAAAGAATATCATCTTTCCGGGAATACTAAACGCCAACACGGTATTCAGCGCAAAACTAATGATTTCCATCACACACACCAACACAGCACTAAGCCGCATTAAAACTGAAAAATCAAAAATTTCATCTTTTTTCATAACCTTAACGCCAATCAGCCCCAAAACGGAAACAAGCCACGTCTTAAATAAATACATCAAAAAGAACACCGCCGCGCCGATAATCGCCAAAATACCAAAAACAATCCCGCTAAAATAATCCAAAACAGTTTCAAAGCGTTCCGTATCCCAAACGCCGTCTTCCCAAGTAAATATCCGTTTTTGTGTCGGTGAAACCGTATAAATTTTATCGCGCATAAGAAACAGCCCTTGTTTAGCCGTTGGCAATTGCGAAATTTCTTCACGCGTATCTAATACAATCGGGAAAACACCCCCGGGTTTTCCAAAACCTAAATCATTCCGTTTATATGTTCCAACCGGGTTAACGACTTTCCCGTCTTTAACCGTAATCGGCAAAAAATCTTGAGCAATCAGCATAATCTGCGGACGAGCCTGACTATAAACATATCTTCCCGAAAGCATTAAAATTATAGTGCTCAAAACCGCAGCCGCCAAAACAATAAGTAGCCCCACACCTTTGCCTTTTTTAATGTAATTTATTATCTGCAACATACTAAACCTCCAAAATTTTGCTATTACCACAGCCATACATCAATAATGCAAAAAAGACAAGCAAAAATCCCTCTCTGTCTTCAACTAAAAACCGCCGGCTTGACTAACCGGCGGAAATATTTAACCAAACATCACAAAAAGCTAACAACGACCACGCTTTTTATCAAGAATAACCGAAGCAATATTCGCCGCACCGCCAATAGTCCCCAAAATACCGCTGGCTGTATTACCGCGTGTAATATTACTAATACCATCTGCCACCTCCAAAGCACCAACCGCAGTCTTTACTCTGTTATGAGCCGCCCTGGCATCAACCCGATGGCAAAACCGGTCATGACAGCCCATCATATAAGGCGGCAGTCCAAACGACAAACGAGAAAAATGACCATGCGGGCAAGCCCAATGACAATGGTGATGCATTGCTTCGTGAATAGTCGCACGCACCAAAGAATCAAACAACATCCCAAACAAATCACCTGATTGAGCACCCCCATTCGCTTGAGCCTGAGGAGCCTGTTGTTGAGAAAAATTTTGTGCCGTTTGTTGCTGATTTGCTTGATTATTTTTTGCCAAAGCTTGTGCTTGAAGGTATGCGTTAATCATACCGTTTTTACTCTTATCAATAAGGGGGATATCCGGATGCTCTTCAAAATATTTCGAAGCAAGACCATACAAAGCATCCATATTAACGCCACCACTCTCAGTCATCGTATCATTTTTTGGAGTAGTGCCCGCAGCCAAAGCATCTATATTAATTGTAGCAGTCGTATCATTCATTAGGAACCTCCTAATACACATAATCACTTAATTATTTTCCTAAGTATACACTATTTTTGAAAAATTGTCAACTTTTTTGAAAGTAAAAAAATGCCCGATTTCTTACTAAACATAAATAAAATATTAAGCATTAGGCTTTATAATAAACAAAAAAATATTTATAGTGTGGAATAAAAAAATGAGAAAAACTTTATATGGCTTAAAAATAGCGGTTTTGTTTCTATATCTGTTTCCTTTTCAGGCAAAAGCGGCTTATTTTTCAGACTTTGTCTATCAAAATGCCAAAGCCGGCAATCTTTTGATGATAAAGAAATTCCTCAACAAAGGATATAGCATTGACGCGGTTAATCCTGATGGGATGACTGCGCTTTGCACAGCCGTCTACCATAAAGATTATAAAGTTTACAAAGAGTTGCGCTCACTTGGAGCTAATCCCGCAAAAGAATGTATGGAACGCGTTGATAATCAAGTAAAACAAGCATTTGAAAATAAATATACATCAAGTCCGCTGTATACTAACCAGCCAAACAAGACAGCTATCGCCCCCGCCAAAGAAGATAACACACTAAAATATGTGGCAGGCGGCGCATTAGCCGTCGGTTTGGGAACAGCCGCCGTTTTGTTATGGGACGATGACGATGATTCTTCAAGCGACCATAAAAACAACACTCCTGATGACCCCGACGAAATAATCTGTCCTGAAGGTCAAGAGCTCATCGGCAACGAATGTCACCCGATAACCTGTCCCGAGGGGCAAGAACTCATAGGTAACGAATGTCGCCCGATAACCTGCCCTGATGGGTCGCATTTAGAAGGAAACGAGTGTGTTCCCGACATCTCTTGCCCGGGAGGAGAAGTTTGGAACGGAACTGCCTGTGAACCGATTATCTGCCCTGACGGAGCCACCCTTGTCGGTAATGATTGCGTTTGCCCCACCGGACAAAGGCTTGAGGGAAATAAATGCGTTCCCATTACTTGCCCTGAAAACACGCACTTAGTAGGAAACCTCTGCATTGCTGATGATATTGACATAGAAAACCCCAACCCTGACGAAGATTTGTATGGCATAAAATCTAACAAAGAATCAGTATTTAACCTTTATTCTTCCCCCAAATATCCGGATGACGAAGCTTCAATAGTCCTAAAAAATACCGGTGATAAAAACGTTTACGGAATGTATGGCTATGGTGGAGAAGCTGAAGTTTTCAACTCCTATGTTGTCGGACATAACAGTAATGGTGATACCAATCCTATACCAAGCGGAACCGGAAATATAAAAATCACCAACCAAGGAAGCGGTGATGTTTACGGGCTTTATTCGCAAATTACCGACATCACGCAATATAAAGAAGCTATTAACGCGTCAGGATGGAATAATGGTATATCCTACGGCAATATTGATATAACCCACATAGGCGGCGGCGCAAATTACGGCGTATTCGGCGATGTCCGCGCGTATAATGCTTATGCGGTTTACGGAGGACAAGCTTATGGTAATATTTCCATTACGGGTGATGGCGATATTTATGGCATAAGCGGTTATGTCGCCGCAACAAATGCCGTTTCTCCGTTTTTCGGCAATAAAGTAATCGGTAATATCAATTTACACGGAACCGGCAATGGTGATATTTACGGTATGATGGTTAATAAAGACAATATTCCCGGAGCCGGTGCAGGTGGCGGAAACATAAACAGTTGGTTTGCTTTTAATGCGTATTCTTCAGGCGGAGATGACGTAACCGGTGCAATGAACCTCCGTCAAGATGGCAATGGTGATGTTTACGGAATGTACGGCGGACAGCAACTCTTTAACGCGATGGCTTACGGTGGTGTAAACGAACAAGGAACCCCTAATGGAACGGCAACCGGAGAAATCAATATTGAAAACTTTGGCAACGGACGAGTTTATGGGATGTACCTCCCTGAAAAAGATGAAAAAGGCATCGTTTCCAATATCAACAAAGATGGCTCACACTCGGAAATTAATATTGTCAATACCGGTAGTAACACGGCAACCGGTATGCGGGGCGGTCAAAACACCACCATCACAAACTCCGGCGATATTAATATTAACAATTTAGGAAGTGGCACCGCTATCGGTATATATGGAGAAAGTAATTCTAAAGTCTATAACACCGGTAATATTCATATTTACAGAAGCAGTTATACTGATAGTGACGGCGTACAACACAATCCCACCGGCACAACCGGCGGCACTGCCTACGGCATTTATGCTGAAAGCGGAGCTTATGTTGAAAACGGCGGCACAATTACAATAGAAAACGCTGGCGCCGGAAAAGGAATTTATCTTGAAAAAGGTGCTACATTGGAAAACACCGGAACTATTATGTTTAATGGCTCACCGGACAGCATCACCGAAAATGGCAATGTCTTAGATGTTTATGCCAAAGGAACCGCTCGTGCTGTAGCTGATTTTGACGAGATGGGCGGCGAAGTTGTACTCGGAAACGGCGGACGCTTTTTTGCAGACAGATTCATCGGAAATTTAGGTGTTTCCAAAAATCTGGTTATGGGAAGCTTTGAAGATGAATATAAGCTCAGCGGCGCATTGCAGGCTAAAGATGTTAAAGCCTTAAAACTTAACTCTAAATCAGCAATGTTCAAAGCCAAAAGTGTTAAAAACGATAACGGCGGTCATGACGTTGTGTTGGAGCGAACATCTTTTAACGAGTTAATCAAGCGCTCTGACTTAGCAAACTTCTTTGAAAATAACTATCAAGAAAAAAATAGTCAAAAAATATTTGATGTGTTAAAAAAAGAGGAAACAACAACCGGTATAAACAAAGCCGCACATAATTTGACCGGAAATGATGTCTTGCCTTTGTTTGAAGTGGAAGATAAATTAGTATATAATCATTTAAGTCGCCAATTTAATGATAATTTATTTAACAAGCCGGACGAAAATTATATCGGCGGGTATAAATATATAGACATTTCAAGAGATGCAGAGAAAACATTACTCGGAAACGATGGGAGAGTTAATGCCGCCTACGGAATGGTCAAAACAAAAAGCGACAACGGTTTGGTTTATGGCTTGGGTGCAAGTATCGCTAACTTAAAAAGCGATTATGACAACGGTTCAAAACGCAAAAGCAATACATTTGGTCTTTGGGCTCCAATCGGACACAATTTCCAAAACAAAACAAGCTGGTATTCTAAATTATATGCCGGTTATTCTGATGGCTCGTATGACAGAAAAACGCCGCTTTCTACATATTCGGCAGATATAAACAGCTTCCAAATCGGCTTAAGCAATGAAATCCGGCATAAGATTGACCTTGGACATGGCGTAATGTTTGAACCCTTAGCCGAATTAAACCTGTTAAACACTTATGAAGATGGCTTTTCTGAAGGAAACAAAGAAGGAGCACTTACAGCCAAAAGCCATAGCAGACTTTCAGTTGAAGGCGGACTTGGCGCATATCTCTCAAAAGAATTCGAATTTGATGAAAAAAGCAAACTCGGAATACAAATCGGCGGCATTTACTATGTTGAATTTGCCGATGGAGATGAAGGATTTGAGGCTCGTCTGCACGGGATGAACCGAAAAACCAAAATAGTCGGCAGAGAGGATGATGGCAGAGCCGTCTTTTCGGCAAAAGTTAATTATACCTACAAGGATATAACCTTATATGGTATGTTAGAACAAGAAACAGGCGATAACAAAGCGTTCAGTATAGACGCTGGTATTGAATACAAATTCTAATCATCTGTTTAATTATGAAACACACAAAAAAGGGGCTGATTTCTCAGCCCCTTTATCTAAAACGCTTTTTGATTAAAAGCCCATTCCGGCGCCCATACCGCCGGCAGCGCCATGTCCGCCGCAGCCGCATTCCTTGGTTTCAGGAATTTCTGTAACCATTGCTTCTGTCGTGATTAACAAACTTGCAACGGAAGCCGCGTCTTGAAGAGCTGTACGAACAACCTTGGTCGGGTCAACAATACCGGCTTTAATCATATCGGTATATTCATCTGTTGCCGCATTATAACCATAGTTATAATCGCTACCTTCTAACAGCTTACCGGCAACAACAGCGCCATCAACACCCGCATTTTCCGCAATTTGGCGGATAGGAGCCTGCAAAGCACGACGAATAATATCTACGCCGACTTTTTGGTCTTGGTTGGTCGGGTTAACTTTCGCCAAAGCTTTGGTTGCATACAAGAGAGCTGTACCGCCACCGGCAACCACACCCTCTTTAACCGCAGCTCTAGTTGCGTTCAACGCATCATCAATACGGTCTTTCTTTTCTTTAACTTCAACTTCCGAAGAACCGCCAACACGAAGCACTGCCACACCGCCGGAGAGTTTACCCAAACGTTCTTGCAATTTTTCACGGTCATAGTCAGAAGTCGTCTTTTCAATTTCTTTCTTAATCTGGGTCTTGCGCGCTTCAATCAATTCCTTATCGCCGTTGCCGTCAATAATCGTTGTATCGTCTTTAGAAACAATCACGCGTTTTGCCGTACCTAACATATCAACTGTCGTGTTTTCAAGTTTCATACCCAGTTCTTCAGAAATAACCTGACCGCCGGTCAAAACCGCCAAATCCTGCAAAATGGCTTTTCTTCTGTCGCCAAAGCCCGGAGCTTTAACCGCGCATACTTTCAAACCGCTTCTGATACGGTTAACAACCAAAGTTGCCAAAGCTTCACCGTCAATATCTTCCGCAACGATTAAAAGCGCACGGCCTGATTGCAAAACCGCTTCCAATACCGGCAAAATTGCCTGCAAATTAGAAATCTTTTGGTCATACAACAAAACATACGGCATTTCATATTCCGCCGTCATCTTGTCCGCGTCGGTTACAAAGTAAGGTGACAAATACCCTCTGTCAAACTGCATACCTTCCACAACGTCTAATTCGGTTTCAAGTCCTTTAGCGTCTTCAACCGTAATCACGCCGTCGTTGCCGACTTTTTCCATCGCGCGCGCCAGATATTCACCGATACTCTTATCGCCATTGGCAGAAATTGTGCCAACCTGTGCAATTTCTTCCGACGTTTTAATTTCTTTAGAGCGGGACTTCACATCTTCAACCACCGCTTCAACTGCCATATCAATACCGCGTTTCAAGTCCATCGGGTTCATACCGGCGGCAACGGCTTTGCAACCTTCTTTAATAATCGCTTCGGCCAAAACCGTTGCGGTTGTTGTACCGTCACCGGCTTTGTCAGCTGTTTTCTGAGCTACTTCTTTAACGAGCTGAGCGCCCATATTTTCAAACTTGTCAGCTAACACAACTTCTTTAGCAACAGACACGCCGTCTTTGGTAATCTTCGGTGCACCGTAAGACTTGTCAAGCATCACATTACGACCTTTCGGACCTAAAGTTACCTTAACTGTTTTTGCTAAAATCTCCACGCCGTTAAGCATTTTTGCTCTGGCGTCTGTTCCGAATTTAATATCCTTTGCAGCCATAATCTAAAAATCCTTTCAATTATCTTTCCACAATTGCCAAAATATCGCCCTCTTTGATAATCAAATGAGGTTCGCCGTTCACTTTAATTTCTGTTCCCGACCATTTAGAAAATAAAATATGGTCGCCTGCTTTAACGCTCATCGGCAAAATTTTTCCGTCCGGTGTTCTCGGTCCCTCGCCCGCGGCAATAACCACACCTTCGCTCGGCTTTTCTTTTGCCGTATCCGGCAAAATAATCCCGCCGGCGGTTTTGTTTTCTTCTTCCACACGTTTAATCAAAACGTTTTCGCGTAAAGGTTTAACTTGCATATAAACTGCTCCTTATAAATTTATTAAATAACTAATACTTTAGTTAGTGTCCTGATTTAAAAAAATCAAGCGCTCAG
Organism: Alphaproteobacteria bacterium; assembly: GCA_017939155.1. Lineage (GTDB taxonomy): Bacteria > Pseudomonadota > Alphaproteobacteria > RF32 > CAG-239 > CAG-267. Next base: position 37,391 of record JAGAZZ010000049.1, read on the forward strand.
ACCGCTATTTTTGAATATTTTTAAAAATACCGTCAAAAATATCTGCCGCTCTTATATTCGTAAACTGTTTCAACGTAATTTCCCGCGCTTTTTGCGCCATTTTTTCCCTGATTTCGGGGTGTTTCAGATAATACTCTAGTTTTTCCTTAAACTCATAATAGTCTTTATATGTCGCCACACTATCGCCATACATCTCTTCAATTTCAGGCAGATAGTCCGTCAGCACAAACCCGCCTGACGCTGTCACATCATAAATCCGATTAGAAACAAACCCATAAAAATTCATATCTTCCCGATGGTCATTTAGCACAATTCCCGCGTTGCCATAATACCGATACAATTCATCATTTTCAATATACTGCCTCTTTAAAATGGACGCATCTAAACTTTTCTCCCAAAACTTGCCAAACACACTCAACGGCGCTTTAGCCAGCAAAGCATAGTCAACTGATGTCCGCCCGAACCCGCTGTGGTTAGACCCGACAAATAAAACCGGATAAGCTTTGTCTGCTTCTTTTTCTCCAATCTTAAACCGTTCCGGATTGGTAAATTGCGGCACAAAAACCGAAAGTTTTCCCCTCGGCTCAGCAATTTCTTTAATAAATTTTTTCGAAGCGCTCGCCACCACATCAACTTCATCTAAAATCTCTAAATGAAGCCCCTCAATATAATAGAGGTACAAAACACGCTTGCGCCCATCATTTTTAACTTCCGGCAAATGCTCAAAATTATAATACCCCTTGAAATAAAGCACATTGCCGGCATTGCCGAGTTTTAAGTTCTCATAATCTTCCCGAAAGCGGTATTCAACCGTATAGCCAAGCTTCTCAAACCCCGCTTTGAGGTCGTCCGCCAAAAAGAAATCGCCGTCCTTTTTATAATAATACGGCGAAGATGCCCTCTTTGATGACGGCAACACAAACACAACTTTAGAATAATCAAGCCGTGACAGATAAAACCACCCGGCTCCTGCCACAATCAAAACCAACAATGCAATAACAATTTTTTTCATCATACGTTCAACATACAATTCACCTCTAAAACCACAATAAAAAAAACATTCCACCCACATTTTTTTATTGCTTAAAGCCCCAAAATGTGATATATTCCCCACATTATCAAGTTATTTAAAGGAATTATTAATGCACTTTCGCCACCTTATTATTAAAACGCTAAGCAAACACAAACCGCTTTATATCATCTTCGCCATTAGCTTTATCTTCTCCTCGATTGCCCTGTCCATCATCCCTTATGTCACCTCACGCCTCATCGGTTGCTTTTCCGAACCGACCAAAGAAGCCGTTTTACATGGCATTATCTTTTGGCTCATCGTTTTTGCAATCGCTAAAACCCTGCAAGCTCTCAATCAATATGTCGTGCGGATTTATAACAATATGGCACGTAATGTTTTAAACGCCACCCTGTTGCAAAACCTTTTTAAAACTGTTCACGCTCACCAAACTTCCTATTTTGACGATGAAATGACCGGGCGTATCACTACGGCTGTCAACAAGATTTCCGGTACTGTATCAAGTATTACATCCGAATTGCTTTTTCGCCTTATCCGCCCGTTGATAAACTTTCTCTTTGCACTTGGCATCATCACCTACGCAAGCCCCAAACTCGGAATAACGCTTATAATCATTTGTATACCGTTTTATTTTCTCCAAAAGAAAATATTTCCGACAATCGCAAAAATATGGAAACAACGCGGCACGTTAGAGCGTGAATATACAGCTAAAACCGTTGACAGCCTCACAAACTACAAACTCGTCCGCTACACCGGCTCAATTTTCAATGAACGCTTAAATGCTTATAAGCTCCTCAAAAAATACCTCCGCACCACATACGATTGCGAAACAAAACGCGGCGCCAGCCAGATGAGTCTTGATTTAGCAGAAAGTATTTTCACCATTTCCTGCTACACCGCCATTTTATACTTCACAGCGTTAGACACACTCTCACTTGCGAACGCCTTTTTTGCCTTTTCCGCAATCCATATGCTTTCACAAAGCATAGCAAGCCTGAATGACTTTACAATTGAGATGTCCTCATCTTTTGGCGAACTCTCCACCAACTTGGAACTGATTTATAAACCAATTACGATTAAAGACAAAGAAAATGCCGTCCTTCTCAAAGTAACGGATAACAGCATCACCTACCAAAACATCAATTTTGCCTATGTCAAAGAAAAGCCCGTCTTTCAAAATTTCAACCTTACCATCAAACCTAATCAAAAAGTAGGTCTTGTAGGGCTGTCCGGCGCCGGCAAAAGCACGCTGATAAGCCTGTTGTTGCGCTCGTACGCGCCTGAAGTCGGTGGAATCCTAATCGGAAAACAAAACATCGCTGATGTCACGCAATATTCGCTGCATAAAAATATCGCCTATGTGCCGCAAGATGTCACCTTGTTTAACCGCCCGCTGTTTGAAAACCTACAACTTGCCAACCCCAAAGCAAGCAAAGAAGAAATTATTAAAGCTGCCCGCCTTGCCCATATTCACGATACCATTTTAAATCTGCCCAAAGGTTATGACAGCATTGTCGGAGAACGCGGCATTCTCCTTTCCGGCGGCGAACGTCAGCGCATTGCCATTGCCCGCGCCATTTTGCAAAACGCACCGATTCTCATCTTGGATGAGGCAACTTCCGCGCTTGATAGCGAAGCAGAATTTATGGTGCAAAAAGCACTTGAAAACCTGATGAAAAACAAAACCGTAATCGCCATCGCCCACCGCCTCTCCACCCTGCGTGCAATGGATAGGATATTGGTGCTCGAAAATGGCGAAATCAAAGAAGACGGCACCCCTCAAGAACTCTTAAAAAAGAAAAACGGTCGCTTTAAACACTTTTACAGTTTGCAAACTGACGGTTACCTCTCTGCAAATACAACAAACAAGGAGCAAAACTAATGAATATCTGGCATTTTTTCCTTTCGCTCATCCGCCGCAACAAGTTTTGGTTCATAGCCTCTTCTTTGTTGGCAATGCTCCCGTCCGCAATTTCCTCTTTTGCCGCGCTGTATTATGCCAAAATCATCGCCATCATCGGCTTAACCCCTAAAGACGCTCTGTCCTCCACCGTCATCACTTGTTTAATTATTTCAGCCCTGCTTTACATCAGCCAAGACCTTATCCATGGCTTACGCATTTATGTAGACGCCCGAATGAAAATCCGCTATCAGCGCATGATGCACAACACACTTTTTTGCCACACGCACAAACACTCCGCCCGCTTTTTTAACACCGAGCAAAGCGGCAAAATCCTTGTCAAAACCGGCGACCTGACATTCGGGATGTTTCAGCTCTTTGGCAATCTTCGTACTTTTTATCTCCCGCACTTCGCGTTTTTAATCACAACGGCATATTTGCTTATAAACATTAATGCCACACTTGGCATCTTAATTATGCTCTTAAGCCTGATAGAACAATCTATCCACTATAATCTCTATAAAAATCTTGCGCCATTCATTCAAAAAGTCGCCAAAGAAAATAGCAAAATCACCGGCATTTTGGCAGACAGTATCGCCAACGCAAGGCTTGTCAAAAATACGGCCGCCCTTTATCACGAACGCAAAAAACTACTAACACAGCTAAACATTAAACTGCGCACCCAAAAATCTACTGACCAAAAAGGTGGAAGAATCAATATGTTCACTACCCTCATTTCAGTTGTTTTTTTTATTGCAAAGTTTGGCGTCATTTTATGGTCTTACCTCAATTCGCCTCTTTCTCTTGAAAGTATTATCTTCTGCGCTACAATGATTAACCGCATAGACCAAAAAACTTATGACCTATGCTTTCAATTTTCCCAATTGCAAGAGCGTCTTGGCTCAATAAAAGACGCGCTTACCCTTTTATACCGCCCGTTTGATGTTGTTGACGCCCCGAATGCGAAGAAACTTAAAATCAAGACGAATAATATCGAGATTAAAAACCTCACCTTTGCCTACACCTCAGACAAGCCGGTATTTCAAAATCTCAACCTTTCTATCGCCCCAAATGAAAAAATAGGTTTGGTCGGCATTTCCGGCTCCGGAAAAAGTACGCTCATTAACCTCATCTTGCGCGCTTATGACCTCAATAAAGGGAAAATCCTCATCTCTAACCAAGACATTGCGAAAATCACGCAATTTTCATTGCACCAAAACATTGCGCTTATTTCGCAAGAACCCTGCCTCTTTAACCGTAGCATTATGGAAAATATCCGTTTTGCCCGCCCCAAAGCAAGCGAAGAAGAAGTGATTAAGGCAGCCAAACTGGCGCACATCCACGATACAATTATAAAAATGCCCAAAGGCTATGACAGCGTTGTCGGCGAACGCGGCGTTAAGCTTTCCGGCGGTGAACGTCAGCGCATTGCCATTGCCGCGGCAATCTTAAAAGACGCCCCGATATTAATTCTTGATGAAGCCACTTCGGCATTAGACAGCGAATCCGAACAAGCGATAGAAAAAGCCCTAAAAGAATTGATGAAAAATAAAACCGTGATTGCCATTGCCCACCGCCTCTCCACCTTAAAAAATATGGATAGAATAGTCGTGCTCAAAAAAGGCAAAATCATTGAAAACGGGACAGAAAAAGAACTCTTGAAAAATAAACAAGGAACGTTCTACCATCTATACAAACTACAAACCGACAGCTACATATAAAGTTTTACAAATAAATCTCCGGTATCGGCAAAACGCTTTCTTCTCTTGTCGTCTTTGATTTTGCTTTCTCTTTCTTCGGATAATGGTATAAAATACTATGGCTGTCAGACAACAAAACGTCACAACTATCGTCCTCCTTAAGTCTTAAATCTACCGAGTGATAGTAAGACACGTCACTTCGCCATCGTCTTTTTTCTAAAATATGTTCTGCATCTTTCGCCATCATAATCCTCCCCTTAAGCATATTTTACCAAAAGATGTATTTGAAAATAAAATATACCAAAAGTTGATAAAATGCAATAACTATTTTATTTAAAACAAAAACTTTATCATAAAATTTCCCCTTTAAAAACAAAAATATGGAGTGACATCACGTCACCCCTCCCCCTGAGAGTCATTACGAGCCCCGTGACGTAAGTCACACAAGGGCGTGGTAATCCATAACTCGTGCAAAGCACACAAATTCTCAAAAAAATATGGAGTGACATCACGTCACCCCACATTTTTTATTGTTCCTTAGCCTCGCTCTCCTTTTTCGCCTTAGCGTCCAAGGCAAGCAAGGCGAGTTCTGCCTCACTTTTGCCGACAAAGCGCTTAACCAACGGCGCTACATATTTGACTCTGCTTTGCAACAGAGCAACATACTGCGCCTCTGTCAAGCCCCAGCGAGAAGCATGAGCTTCAACCAACAGGTCTGGCTTGTCCACATTGCAAGACTTTACCATCTGCACAAACACTTCATCAGCCATTTTAAAAAGCTGAATATAAGCAAGTTTTTGCTCACGATAATAGTCACTCAACTCAAAGAGGACAAGCTCTGCTTTCGGCTGCAAGCGCTTCATCGCCTTCTCATCTGCAAAATAGTCAGACAAATGACCTTTTATGGTCGCAATCTGAGCGCGTGTTTCCATTTTATTAAACACGTCTATTTGCAAATCAGCAGGCAACTCAGCCATTCGCTCAACCGGAAACTTATCGTACTCAATCAAGCTATCAATAGCTCGGCTAACCATTTCCTCCGGCATCCCTGTAAAGGGATAAAACATCTCTAACGTGCCGACATAGCGGTCAAATATCAGAGCCTGAGCCAAGAGATTTCTCCGATATTCCGGCACAGATGGCAAAAGCTTAAAAGCTTTTCTGAGCAACTCATCGGTCACAGCTCCCGAGATTCTTTCGCAAAGCTGAGCGAAAACAGCCTTATCAATCCGACGCTCAATCTCCTTAAGGTTATCCAAGATAACACTACAAATTGATTGATTATCTGCCAAGTGATAGCCGATTTTCAGCCAGCGAAAAGCCTCTCTGCGCCAATAGGCGTCTGTTGTGTCACCTGTAAACATCTGAACATCCCCCGTCGCCAAGTTAAACGACGTTCCGTCCAGATACTTTACAAGCTGCCAGAACAACACCTTGAAATAAGGTGCAAAGTCCTCGTATTTGTCATAATGTGTGACAATACGCAGATACTGTTCCTTATTCAGCACGCTCATAAAGACTATGAGCTTGGACACATCGAGCTTAAGCTTGAAAGCCTCCTCGAAGGCCTGCTGCCAAATGGACAAAGCCTCCTCATTGCGCTGTCTGGGCGCAATCTTGTGCACTTCCATCAGAAATGGAACTGCCCAAGTCCTCGGCAATTTCTCAATCAGGACACAGGCAAAGTCCCAAGACGCTCCCTTATAGGGTTCGTCTTTCTTAACGCCCAGAATTTCCCACGCTTCCAGTTGACTGACAACTGCAGGAAAGACCTCAACAACTTTCAACATAAACTGCTTATAACTTTCGTCATGAAGCATCTTTAGTAAAAGTTGTTTTGACGGCGTGTAAGCCCTCATGGCTTTGGTTATATCAACAACCGCAGCACGCTCTGCATAGAGAGCTTCAAGCTCTTCAGCAGACGACACATCATTGAGGAGCGCCCGAGTATGATTTTTGATAAGCGCAATCCTTGTGTCTTTCGACCACACTCTCGCTGTCAGCTCCTCAGCAGACAACGCCAGCTTTTCAATCGCCTTGAGCTCCTTTTCTGCACCGGGCAGGAACTTTTTAGCGTTTTTGTTACTTTTTTTCGTGAACTTCCTTACGCAAAGCGTAGGAAAAAGACTAACCATCACTGCAGCGAAGATGTCTAACATCCATTCGCTAAAATTCTTTTTTGTTTTCATAAAATAAAAAAATTTAATTTGTTAAAAACATCAACAAGAGTTTCCCGTCGATGGCTCACCAAAACTAAGTGCCAAAACCCAAAAAATTACCCGATAGAGAAAAAACTCTAAAGAACAATATTCAAATCTATAAAACACAATAATCTTAGTAAACATTAAGATTATATCATATTTTTCACCCCCTGTCAATCAAATAACGCCGTCCCATTTCCCCGTTTTTTATTTTATACCAACGACTAACAAAAAGACTTGCACAAAATAACAGATTATATATAAGATACCCTTAGCAGATATTTTCATCTGTCAGTACCGGAGGCGGTACGGGCTGTCGCAAGCCTTTATATAACTCGGTGTTAGGATATGACATCGTAAATTAAGGACACTTTTTTAAGCGCCCTTAATGAATATATCCCCGACTGTAAAATGGTCGGGGAGCTTTAAGTGTATGTCCAGAAGTCCCAGACTTTAAAGGCTTAAGGGTCATTTAGTTATATGTGATTTGCGAACTTCCCGACCACCTTTTTGGTGGTTTTTATTTAACTTGGAGGAAACTTCTTATGAAAAAAACGCAATTCATCTTAATCAAAATATCAACCCTAACCTTACTGGCTCTATGCTATATGATGCCCTCCCCGCTCAAAGCCGAAGAAAATATCCCCGAGGATGACACAATTTCCTGCTATACGCTTATTCAAAATTATCCTAACTGGCAAAAAGAAAAAATCAAAGACCCGATTATAAAAAATGCCTCTTCCCTCTATAATTGTCCAAACTTACCTTATAAAATATACGAAGGAAACGCTTATAATTGGCAACAAACAAATGCTGCTCGTCCCCAAAATCTCCCTTATTTATGTATAAAAGACCTCAAAACGCCCAATCGCTACAATTTATTGCTCGAAACCCCAAAGCTCCTCCAAACGTTAAATAATCCTAATCTGGGCAAAAATATCTGCACACGCTTAAACTTCCTGCTCTCCGCCCCGCAATGGACATTTTTAAGCGACTAACCCTACCTGTCAAAACTAAGCAAAATCCCCCCTTTCTACCAAACCCTCCACACAAACAACAATCCCGCTTCTTAAAAGTAAAGCCCTTAATAAAGGGCTTTACTTAAGAGAGGAAAACTATTTTTTATAGCAAAACAACCATTTTACTTAATCGGCGTCATATTAAAATGAACAGGGTCTTCATCCAAATAATACATATCTCCGGTTAATGGGTCAACAATCAAATAGCCAATCAGCCCACCAATTGCTAAATTTCCGAAGATATACCAACCACTGACATTCCAATCAATAACTTGTGTCTGTGTCACAAAACCATCTTTAGATGCAATAACTGTATATTTTTCTGGGTCAAAATACCCGCCAGAAGATGTCTTTAAATTAACAACCGTCGGTGTTTGTCCTTCAAAAATAGTTATTCCTTTCTTGTTCGTAATTTTAATATCCACTTTTTCAGTACTTGCATTAATTGGCACAACTTGACTATTATCGCGAATAATGGTTGCACAAGAGCTTAACATACCGGCAAATATGCCAAAAGTTAACATTAACAATATTTTCTTCATAAATCTAAGTCCTTAAAATTTTACATAGAAAAAGGCAGGTCTGTCCAACCTGCCAAACACAATTAAAAGTTGTATCGAACGCCTAACGTAAATTCAGTAATAGTGTCTATATAATCATTATCAATAAACACATGTCTTACCGCACCACGCACAGCCCACTTTTCATTTATATTATACTGAATACCGCCACCAAGCCTAAAAGCAGTTTCATTATTCTGAAGATGTAATTCATAATCATGTCCTAAATCATTCTTCAAATCAAACGTATAATAACCAACGCCAGCTAAACCAAACAATTCTGCTTTTTCATAAAGCGGAGCATAAACCAAAACATCAGCATTAACACTACTATAAGAAAAATCAGCTTCGCCTGCATCTACTTCTGAAGAACCCTGTGCCGAAAATTCGATTCCTAAATATTTTTCAAATCTCAAACCCAAATTAAGATTAGAGACAACAAAATTTTCATCAATGTCAGCCGCCTCAAACAGTCCATTATATTCCGCGTGAGAGCCCCCAACATCAAGCCCTACATAAGGTTTAACTTCCAAAGCATTTACTTGTGCTGAAAATAAGCAGGAAACCCCTGCAAGTAATAAAGTTTTTTTCATTTCAAACATCCTTTAAAATAGTTAAAAGAAAACCCACCAAAAGGCGGGCGGATGTTCGAAAACCGTACTCTAACAAAACGGCTCGGCTTATTTGGGCAGAGCCTTATTCACCGACATCCACCCCGTTTTGAGGTATGACATCGGCACAATTTTTCAAGTCGGGTGCACCACGACCGTTAGAATTTAGGGTTTTCGACGCCCTAGATACGTTTTCACGTATCTAAACAGAACTTTAGTGTAAAAAAAATAAAATTGCAAGATAAATATACAAAAAAGGCAGAACCGAAGCTCTGCCTTTCTACCCTTATGCAGCAAGACGTTTAAATTAAGCTTTAACCGTAACTTTGCCGCCTGCTTTTTCAACAGCTGCAACAGCCGCTTTAGAAGCAGAATCAACAGTGATGTTAATAGCAGAAGTTAAAGCACCTCTTGCCAACAAACGAACACCGTCAAGCTCTTTTGAAATAACATTAGAAGCAAGCAAGCTTTCTTTCGTAATTTCATTAGCGTTTAATTTGCCGGCATCAACTGCCTTCTGGATAGTATCCAAGTTGATAACAGCAAAAGTTTTTGCAAACGGGTTCTTGAAACCACGTTTCGGCAATCTACGGTAAACAGGCATTTGACCGCCTTCAAAACCGTGAATGGAAACGCCGGAACGAGATTTCTGACCTTTAACGCCGCGACCGCCGGTTTTACCCTTGCCGCTACCGATACCACGACCAACGCGGATACGGTTTTTTGTAGCGCCTTCGTTATCTCTTAATTCATTAAGTTTCATTTTCTTCACCTTTATATTTAACTCTGTTAAAATTAAAAATTCTTTGCTTCGGGCTCGCCTCAAATGCTTGGGGCTGGAGCGGAAATTCCGCCCCTTTCAGCCCTTAGTCAATTATTCTTCAACTTTAATGAGGTGAGCAACTTTGTTAATCATACCTCTAACGGACGGCGTATCTTCCAAAACAGAAGTTCTGCCAACCTTGTTCAAGCCAAGACCTTTCAAAGTAGCAATCTGCTCTTTGCCATGTCCGATGGAACTCTTTACCTGAGTAACCTTAACTGTCTTTTTATTAGCCATAATTAAGCCTCCTCTTTATCCATCTTAACGTTAGAAGTGTTCTCACGACGGCTTACAATATCACCGACTTTTTTGCCGCGTTTTGCTGCAATCATACGCGGGCTGTTAATGCCCTGCAAAGCTGCAAACGTAGCTTTAATCATATTGTAAGGGTTGTTTGAACCCAAAGACTTTGCAACAACGTCCTGTACGCCCAATACTTCAAATACTGCACGCATCGGACCGCCGGCGATAACACCGGTACCGGCAGGAGCTGTTCTCAAAACCACTTTACCGGCGCCGAAACGACCAGCAATATCGTGATGGAGAGTTCTGCCTTCGCGAAGCGGAATACGAACCATATTCTTCTTAGCTTCGTTTGTTGCTTTAACAATAGCTTCCGGAACTTCGGCAGCCTTGCCGGAACCAAAGCCGATACGACCTTTCTGGTCACCAACAACTACCAAAGCGGCAAAAGACATTGTACGTCCGCCTTTAACGGTTTTTGCTACACGGTTTACGAAAACGAGTTTCTCAACCAATTCTTCTTTTTTGTCTGCCTTATTATTGTGGCGTTCTAAAGATTGTGCCATGATAACCTCCTAAAATTTCAATCCGGCTTCACGGGCAGAATCTGCCAAAGCCTTTACACGGCCATGATAAACATAACCGCCACGGTCAAACACAACTTCGCTAACGCCGTTTTTAACAGCGCGCTCGGCAACAACTTTGCCAACATATTGAGCAGCTTCAATGTTTGAAGACTTCGCAATATTGGCTCTTACTTCCTTATCCAAGGTAGAAGCAGAAGCAACTGTTGCACCTTTAGCGTCATCAATAACTTGCGCATAAATATGCTTACCACTGCGAAATACAGATAATCTCATCTTTCCATTTGCAGCAGCCTTCAAAGCCGTTCTAACACGAGCTTTTCTTCTTTCATATAATTTTTTTGGTGTATTCATTGCTTTACATCCTATTTCTTCTTGCCTTCTTTACGACGTACATATTCGCCGTCAACACGGATACCTTTTCCTTTGTAAGGTTCAGGTTTTCTGTATTTGCGAATTTCTGCCGCAACTTGGCCAACCAACTGCTTATCAACGCCGCTTATTTTCAAAACGGTTTGGCTTTCGCAAGCAATTGTAATGCCTTTCGGGGTTTCAAACGGTACATCATGGGAAAAGCCCAATGTCAAAACGACATTTTTGCCATCCATGCGGGCTTTATAGCCGACACCGAACAATTCAATGCTTTTGCTGTAACCAACGCTGACACCTTTAACCAAAGAGTTAATTTGTGCGCGCGTTGTACCCCACAATGTTCTCGCCGTACGGCTCTGAGAATGCGGTGTTACAACAACCTTACCTTCATTTAATTCAACATTAACATGAGAATCATCGAAAGCAAAGCTTAATTCACCTAATTTTCCTTTAACGTTAACAACATTTCCGTTAATCGAAACGTTAACGCCTTCCGGGACAATTACTGGATATTTACCTACTCTTGACATCCGTTTTCTCCCTAGAATACCTGGCACAAGATTTCGCCGCCGACATTGGCTTTGCGGGCTTCGTTATCGCTCATAACACCTTTAGGGGTAGAAACGATAGAAATTCCCAAACCGTTATAAACTCTCGGCAGGTCTTTTACGCTGGAATATACACGACGTCCCGGTGTGGAAACGCGGTAAATTTCAGTGATAACACTTGTACCTTCAAAATACTTTAATTGAATACGAAGTTCATCAATTCCGGCACGAACATTAACCTTCTCAAATCCGGCAATGTAACCTTCTCTTTTCAAAACTTCCAAAACATTTTCACGCAGGCGAGAGGCCGGTGATACAACATCACTTTTCTTCGCTCTTTGTGCGTTTCTAATGCGTGTGAGCATATCGCCCAAAGGATCAGTCATAGACATAATATCATCTCCTTACCAGCTTGATTTTACTAAACCCGGAATCTCGCCGAAGCTTGCCATGTCTCTTAATTCAACACGGCTGACACCGAATTTTCTGTTATAACTACGAGAGCGTCCCGTAATCTTGCAACGGTTGCGAACTCTAACCTTTGAAGAATTACGCGGTAACGCTGCCAATTTCAAAGTTGCCTGAAATCTTTCATCTTCAGGAGCGTTCTTATCATCGGCAATGGCTTTTAACTTGGAGCGGATGTTCGCATATTTTGCAACCATCTTAACTCTTTTCAAGTTTCTGTATACTGAACTTGTTTTTGACATAGTAAAATCTCCGCTTATTTCTTATATGGCAAGTTGAAAGATGTCAGAAGAAATTTAGCTTCTTCATCCGTCTTGGCGGTTGTGCAGATAACAATATCCATACCACGAACCTGTTCAACTTTTTCATAGTTAATTTCAGGGAAAATAATTTGCTCTTTAATGCCAAAAGCAAAGTTTCCTCTACCGTCAAAGTTCTTCCCCGAAATACCGTGGAAGTCTCTGATGCGCGGCAAAGCCATGTTAATCAAACGCTCTAAAAATTCATACATTTTATCAGAACGAAGCGTAACTTTGCAGCCAATCGGCATACCTTCTCTGAGCTTAAATGTCGCAATTGACTTTCTGGCTTCGGTAACAACCGGCTTCTGACCGGCAATCAAAGCCATTTCTTCAACAGCGTTATTAAGTTTTTTCTTGTCTGTGATGGCATCGCCGACGCCCATATTCAAGACAATTTTCGTCAACTTCGGAATCTCATGCGGGTTCTTGTAACCGAACTTTTCCACAAGAGCTTTCTTAATGACGTCATTATACAATGTTTCAAAATTAGTCATCAATCTATCTCCTAATTATCGATTACTTCGCCGGTCTTCCGGGCAACGCGTTTCTTAACGCCGTCAACAACCTTGAAGCCAACCTTAGAGGGCTTGCCTTCAGAAGTTACAGCAGAAACATTAGAAACCTGAATAGCTGCTTCTTTAGTAACAATACCGCCGGGATTTGTCTGGCTGGGTTTGGTATGTCTTTTAACAAGGTTAACACCTTGAACGACAACTTTACCCTCTTTCGGCATAGCTTTTAAAACTTCGCCGGTTTTGCCTTTGTCATCACCTGCAATAACGATTACTTTATCACCTTTTTTAATTTTCATTTTGGTCATTACAAAACCTCCGGCGCTAAAGAAATAATTTTCATGAATTTTTTCGCACGCAACTCTCTGGTTACAGGACCAAAGATACGGGTGCCGATTGGCTCACCGTCTTTGTTAACCAAAACAGCTGCATTGCTGTCAAAACGGATAACACTACCGTCTTTACGTCTGATGTCACTGGCTGTTCTAACGATAACTGCACGTTGAACATCACCTTTCTTTACACGCCCTTTAGGCATTGCATCCTTAACGGAAACGATAATAATGTCACCGACGGAAGCATGCATTCTCTTGGAACCGCCAAGAACTTTAATGCACTGCACCTGACGCGCTCCAGAATTATCCGCAACATCTAGGTTGGTTTGCATCTGTATCATAATTCATTCCTTCACAATCTAGGCATTTTCATTATTACTGATTACAGTCCAAGTCTTGGTTTTCGAATAAGGTTTAGATTCAACAATCGAAACAATATCGCCTTCTTTGAACTGATTGTTCTCATCGTGAGCAGCAAATTTCTTACTTCTTTTCACGATTTTTTTGTAAACAGGATGCATAACCTGACGCTCTACGCTGACTACGACAGTTTTATCCTGTTTTGCGCTTACTACAACACCTTGAAGAATTCTTTTAGGCATCTGTTTTTCTCCTAACTATTCTTCTTACGCTCTGTTAAAAGCGTATTGATTTGAGCTACTTCTTTACGAACTTTAGAGATAGCTGATGTGTTTGTCAATTGACCGGTAGCCTGCTGAATGCGCAAACTCAATTGCTCTTTCTTGCATTCTACGAGTCTGTTTTCCAATTCATCAACACTCATAGCTCTCAAATCTTTGATTTTTACCATTATGCTTCTCCATTATCAGAATTCAAGCGTTTAACAAATTTGCTCTTAACCGGCAATTTTGCTGCACCCAAAGCAAATGCTCTGCGGGCGGTGTCTTCATCGACTTCGCCAATCTCAAACATAATGCGTCCGGGTTTAACTCTTGCTACCCAAAATTCAGGAGCACCTTTACCTTTACCCATACGAACCTCGGCAGGTTTATCTGACACAGGAACATCTGGGAAAATTCTAATCCATAGTCTTCCGGCTCTCTTCATTTCACGGGTGATAGCGCGACGGGCAGCCTCAATCTGGCGTGCGGTAACGCGCTCCGGTGTAAGAGCTTTCAGACCGAATGAACCGAAACTTAATTCAGAACCGCCTTTAGCAAGACCATGAATACGGCCTTTATGCTGCTTGCGGAACTTTGTACGTTTTGGACTTAACATCTTAAAACCTCATTCTTACTTTTGTTCAGCCAATTTCTTGTCTTGTGCCATTGGATCGTGAGACATAATCTCACCTTTGTAAATCCAAACCTTAACGCCGCAAGCACCGTATGTGGTGTGAGCTGTTGAAGTAGCATAGTCAATATCAGCACGAAGAGTGTGCAAAGGCACTCTGCCTTCACGGTAATATTCGGTTCTGGCAATTTCAGCGCCGCCTAAACGACCTGAGCAACAAACCTTAATACCTTCGGCACCTAAACGCAAAGCAGACTGCATAACTCTCTTCATCGCACGACGGAAAGCAACACGTCTTTCCAACTGTTGAGCAACAGAGTCAGCAACCAACTGAGCATCCAGTTCCGGCTTTCTGACTTCCAAGATGTTTAATTGAACTTCAGAATCGGTCAACTTTTGAATGTCTTTTCTTAACAACTCAATGTCTTGACCCTTCTTGCCAATTACAACACCTGGTCTTGCTGAATGAATAGTAACTCTTGCTTTCTTGGCAGGGCGTTCAATAACAACCTTGCTGATACCGGCCTGAGCCAACTTTTCTTTCAAAAATTTTCTGATTTTTAAATCTTCGTGGAGGTAATCTGTGAACTTTTCGTCAGCATACCAACGAGAGTCCCATGTGCGGTTAACACCTAAACGAAGACTGATAGGATTTACTTTCTGTCCCATTTATTTTACTCCCCACGCTCTGCAACAACAATCGTCAACTTGGAGAAAGGCTTCAATACCCTTGCGCCTCTACCTTTGCCGCGTGCGTGCATACGTTTCATTACAATGCCGTTGCCGGTATAAGCTTCCGCAACAACAAGCTTATCAATGTTAAGCTTATGGTTGTTTTCAGCATTAGCAATAGCGGATTTTAATACTTCTAAAGCGACTTTTGCAATTCTTTTCTTAGAAAAGCTAAGTTCAGCAACAGCTTTCTCAGCGCTTAAGCCTCTGATTGACTGAGCAACAAGGTTTAACTTACGAGAGCTGGAGCGGATAGAATTGTCCATAGCCATAGCTTGGTTATCGGCAAGTCTTCTTGTATCTTTACTTTTTCCCATAATTAACCTCTCTTAACTTTTTTATCTGCAGCGTGACCATAGAAGGTACGCGTCGGAGCAAATTCGCCGAACTTATGGCCAACCATTTCTTCAGTAACAAGTACCGGAATAAATTTGTGACCATTGTGAACGCCAAATGTCAAGCCGACAAATTGCGGCAACATTGTGGAACGACGAGACCAAATCTTAATCACTTCATTACGAGTAGATGCTCTTGCTGCATCAGCTTTTTTAAGAAGATAACCATCTACAAAAGGTCCTTTCCATACGGAACGAGTCATCAGTTTACCTCCTTATTTCTTTTTGTTTTCATGACGAGATCTCATAATAAAGCGATCTGTCTTCTTGTTAGAACGAGTTTTAGCACCCTTAGTTGGTTTACCCCAAGGTGTAACCGGATGACGACCGCCAGATGTGCGACCTTCACCACCACCATGCGGGTGGTCAACAGGGTTCATAGCGACACCGCGCGTAACCGGACGAACGCCCAACCATCTTGTACGACCGGCCTTGCCCAAAGAAACGTTTTGGTTATCTGGGTTAGAAACTGCACCAACCGTAGCCAAACATTCTTCGCGAACGATTCTGAGTTCGCCGGAAGAAAGCTTCAACTGTGCATAACCGGCATCTTTACCAACAACCTGAGCATAGCAACCGGCAGAACGAACAAGTTGTCCGCCTTTACCAGCCTTAAGTTCAACGTTGTGAACAATCGTACCAACCGGCATGCTCTTTAACGGCATTGCATTACCCGGCTTAATGTCAGCTTTCTCGGAAGAAACGACTTTATCGCCGGCTTTTAATCTTTGCGGAGCCAAAATATAAGCCTTTTCGCCATCTTCATAGTTAATTAAAGCGATGAAAGATGTGCGGTTAGGGTCATATTCGATTCTCTCCACAGTTGCTTCACAATCAAATTTATTACGTTTGAAGTCAATAACACGCAATTTGCGTTTATGACCACCGCCGATTTTACGGCTTGTAACGTGTCCGAAATTATCACGCCCACCGGTTTTGGTCAAACCAACGGTCAGACTCTTTTCAGGTTTGCCTTTATAAAGCTCACTTCTGTCAACAATAATCAGCTGACGAAGACCTGGAGTAGCGGGCTTAAATGTTTTCAAAGCCATGACTAAATTCCTGCTGTAACATCAATATTTTGACCTTCGGCAAGCGTAACAACCGCTTTTTTGTAATCAGAGCGAACGCCCTCATAACCTCTAAAGCGTTTAACCTTACCGGCTTGTTTAACGGTATTTACTTTATTTACCTTAACGTTAAAGATAGCTTCAACAGCGGCTTTAACTTCATCTTTTGTAGCAGACAACGGTACCATAAAGACAACCTTGCCGTTCTCAGATGACGTCATAGACTTTTCAGTAATTACCGGACGAAGTAATGTATCATACATAGCTGCAGTTACATTGTTTGTATTTTCTGATTTTTTCATTGTAATCTATCCTCCAAACAAGCAACAGCTTCTTTTGTTAATACAAGCTTCTCTTTTTTCAAAATATCGTATACATTAGCACCGATTGTCGGCAATACATCAACACCGGCAATATTGCGGCTGGCTAATGCAAAATTAACATCAACTTCCTTACCGTCAATAAACAGGCAGTTATTCAAACCGCAAACATTCAATTTGGCAATCAAATCTTTTGTTTTTGTGCTTGAAAGCTTTGCCTCGTCAATAACGATGAGGTTACCCTCTTTAGCTTTCGCCGAAAGAGCTGTTTTCAGACCTAATTTTCTAAATTTCTTAGTCAGGTCATGAGAGTGGTCTCTGACAACCGGACCAAAAACGATACCGCCTTTTCTGAATTGGGTACCCTTACGGCTACCTTGACGAGCATTACCGCTACCTTTTTGCTTAAACGGTTTTGCAGGTGTCAAAGCAACATCAGAACGGCCTTTGGTCTGATGATTACCGCATTGACGCATAGCAAGCTGCCAATTAACAACGCGGTGCAAAACATCGGCACGAACTTCAAGCCCGAAAATAGCATCATTTAATTCAATGCTTCCGACGTTCTCATTATTTAAATTTAAGATGTCCTGTTTCATATTCAAAATTCCTTAATCTCTTTATGCATTATCAGCTGTTTCTTCAGCTTTAACTGCAACAGGTTCATCAACCTTTTTCAAACCGGCAGGCATCGGCAATTTGACATCTGCAGTTTTTTTAATGGCATCGGTAACACGAACCCAAGCATTTTCAGCTCCCGGAACGCCACCTTTAACCATAATCAAACCACGGTTTGCATCAACAGAAACGACCTTCAAGTTCTGAACGGTAACGCGTTCATCACCCATGTGTCCAGCCATTTTCTTGCCTTTAAATACCTTACCCGGGTCCTGTCTTTGACCGGTAGAACCATGCGAACGGTGAGAAATAGATACACCGTGCGTAGCCTCCAAACCGGCGAAGTTGTGGCGCTTCATAACACCGGCAAAACCTTTACCGATAGAAGTAGCGCAAACATCAACATATTGACCGGCAACAAAGTGCTCGGCAGACAATTCGTCACCAACAGACAACAAGCAGTCCTCAGAAACTCTGAATTCAGCAATTTTCTTCTTTGGGGCAACTTTAGCCTTGGTGAAGTATCCTTTCATCGGCTTAGAAACATTCTTCGCCTTAACAGCACCTGTTCCTAATTGAACAGCGCTATATCCGTCTTTTTCATTTGTTCTGACATTAACAACTTGAAGTCCTTCAACAGCCAAAACCGTAACCGGTACATGGGTGCCGTCTGCTTCAAAAATTCTTGTCATCCCAAGTTTTTTTGCGATAAGACCAGTACGCATTATTATTTTTTCCTTTTCAATAGGTTGATTTTATCTTTCAAAAACCAACATTAAAATTATAACTTAATTTCTACATTAACGCCGGCTGCCAAGTCCAATTTCATCAGAGCATCAACAGTTTGCGGTGTAGGATTTACAATATCAAGAAGTCTTTTGTGCGTACGGATTTCAAACTGCTCGCGAGATTTTTTATCAACGTGAGGAGAACGGTTTACCGTAAACTTCTCGATTTTGGTTGGAAGAGGGATTGGCCCTCTGACATTTGCTCCGGTTCTCTTAGCTGTATGAACAATCTCTTTGGTTGACAAGTCAAGAAGACGATGGTCAAAAGCCTTGAGGCGGATTCTTATGTTTTGTGTATCCATCATTTTAACACTTTTCCTATAACTAAATGGCAAAAAACTCCGAAAATGGAATCTGCCATCTAAAAATTTCTGCAAGCCTTTGCAACAATTGGCTCGCATTATGGGTTATATTTGTTTCGCAAGAAAGTTAACACTTCCTTAACATTTGTTGCGTTGCCTTTGTAGCATATAATTTTTAACTTTGCAACAAAAAAATGCACAAAAAATCAAAAAAATTTCACTTTTTTATCTTTTAAATCCCTTGCTGCGATTCAGATTGAATCATTTTGACAAAAAAACGCACTTTTAAAGACGAATCGATATTTTTTGCCTCCTATGCTACAAATTTTCTCTTATCATATTATATCTGAAACAAAAAGGAGAAAAAATGTTCACGCTATTGTTAAGCTCACTAATTATCAATGCTTCCCCCGCAATGCCGACAGGAATCACCGGTTCTGCCGCCGCCCCCTCAGGCGGACGCAACGAGATAACTGTTACCCAACCGCAAGATGCGCCTAACCCGTTCGGCTATATTGCTCCGGAACCGATAGCAACACCGGCGCAATATACAGCTTCATCGCAACCAAACATCCCTACCGAACAAGCCTCCCCACAGCCTGCTCTCTTAACCGACCAATTTGCAACCGTTAACCCCAAAGATATGAATCCGCTTGATTATAAAGACAAAATAGAAAACACTATTTATCAATCCGGCGACCGACTAATCATCATTCAGTCCGTCCCTCTGAAATACATCAAAGAAGCCACCGAACCAAACATTCAACCCTCAATTAACACTTTCCCCTCTTTTTAAATTTTATTTACGCATTGACAACAGGCTTTTTATATTAT
Source organism: Alphaproteobacteria bacterium (assembly GCA_017939155.1). GTDB lineage: Bacteria > Pseudomonadota > Alphaproteobacteria > RF32 > CAG-239 > CAG-267. The sequence continues at coordinate 56,912 of JAGAZZ010000049.1, forward strand.
ACTAATAAGTCGTTTTTATAAGTTTCTGCCTATTATTACCCTCACCACAATAAGTATACCCGCAAAAACAATATATATCAGAGAGTGTTAACGGATTGTCTAACTAAAAAATGTACAGCTATGATTACAATTTTTGTAAACGGCGTTTTGATTTTTGCCCTCTGATAAGTTCGGCAAATAATCAACATTATGGTATCGCTTTAATGCGGTGAATCTTAATCAATAAAAAACGGCGCTTGATAACTCCTCGTTATCCGCGCTGTTTTTATTAAAAAAACGCTTCGCCGGCTTCTTCTCTAACAAAAAAGACCTCATTGCTCAAGCAATGAGGTCTTTTTATTACCAGTGAAGCCAGGAAGAACGACCGTACTTAGTGTCGTCCCCATACTTATAAATATAATCTCTCCACAATGCCAGTATAACGCCTAAAACTAAAATGCCCAGCATATACCACATATACGAAAAATGGAGAATAGCCATAAATATTAATCCGAGAGCCGAACCCGTAACAGGAGCCAAGCAAAAGAAAGACATCGGTAAACATTTATCATACGATTGACCATCCATTGCTCCTGCCAACGTTAAGGCGCAAGCTAAAAACACAAAATAAAGAAAATAACAACAACCACGACCAAACATATCATATGTCTCAAATTTGCAACAATTTATCAAATAAAGTGTGCTGACAAACATGATAAAAAACAATACCAAACCTAAAATGTCAACCAATTTGACATTTAAGAGTATACTGTCGCGAAAAGTCATCTTCACTTTGCTTTTTCCGAAGAACTGCAAAACAAACACCAGACAAGCGACAAAAAGCGCCGCCGTCAGCCAAAAACTAGGCCAAACAATAGAAATTCCCATAACTTCAATTTTTTAAGGTTTAACATTGCCCTGAACTGGAACAACCGGAACAGCCGTCCCTTCTCCGGAAATCATTAACGTTGAAGGAACATCGCCCTTCCATTTTTGCAAAATCTTAACGGCTTCATACTTGGCAATCAGCGGGTTGGTCAATATCCGCTTTTTCTGATTGAGTGCCTTGAGTTCAACCTCTGCCAAAGTCCAAAGCTGTTTTGCCTCTTCCTCGACTTTTAAGGTCTGAATCTTAGCAATTTCCAAAAGCTGTTCTTCCTTCTTTTTATCCTCAATTGCTTGTTCAAATTGAGCAGAAAACTTCGGATTACAGAACAAAACTTCCTTCACCTCAACATACCCGTCAGTTGACAACAAATCAGCCAAAATGTATTTTGTCGCTTCGCGCACCATTTCTTGTTTGGTAACCAAAAGCAAGACATCATTTTTGCCGATTGTTTCTTGTAAAGCGCTTGCAAGACGCGGAAATAACACAACCGAATCAATCTTTTGTACATCCACGTTTTTAACAATCTCGGGAACTCTCTCAGAGTTAACCTGATAAATCACCGTGCACTCAAGACCAATCGTTTGCATATCCCTTGTTTTAATCTGCGAGCTCTTATATCGTCCGGCCTGCTGTTTGGTGTTAACCAAAACAACATCCGAGCAAAACGGAGCCCTGAAGAAAAACCCTTGATACGGCGTATCGCTGACCGTCCCTAAGGTAACTTTTGCCGCTGTTGTCCCCGGAGGCGCAATACTTGACGAATTCAAGAAAAGAAACACTCCGACCCAGCCGACAATAATCACCACAGCCAAACAGAAGCCAAACTTCTGCCAAAAACTTTTACTTTCCATAATTTTAAAATATTAATTGTTAGACATAAAAATTACTTAAAACCCTTTTTAAATACTAAATAAAAACTTTTTTGTCAATAAAAAAAACGCCCCGAAATTACTTCCGAAGCGCTTTTTAACAAAGGAATGTTAAATATTAAAATCTATACTTTGCGTTAATCAGTCCGGTATGGTCTTGGTAGTCCTCGCGGAATTTGCCTTCATAGCCGAGTGAGAGTTCGACTTGGTCGTTAACTTCCGCGGTTACGCCAACGCCAAACTCCATTCCGAAGCGGTCAAGAGATTTACCGTTAACTTGATATGCCGAGCCGTTAGCCAGCGTTACAACCGAGTTAACATCATCGTTCATCAAGTCGTATGTTGCGGCAACTCTTGCTTCCGGTTTGAGGTTCATACCGTTGTTCAGCTCATATTTTTTGCTGAGCTTAGCCCCGATAACACCGGTCAGGATGTCGCTATCGTTGCCAGAAACTTTCTGCTCAGCAGAGTCTTTATAACTATCCTGTTTGATATGAACATAACGCAACCCGGCTTCCGGCGTTACAGCCAAACCGTTTACGCTCATTTCATAACCGGTCATTGCCTGCAAACCAAACGTTTCAACATCATAGTCTGCTTTA